>CAZLDV010000001.1:0-106798 GCA_964558425.1 uncultured Rhodoferax sp.
TGGTGGATGTGCGGTTCGACCAACACCGTCAGTGATGGCTCGCCCATGGCCGCGCGGATATTGCCGATCATTGCCAGCAACTTGGGTCCGATCTCACGCCGAATCCGCTGCATGGGCAATTGGCTGGCCGGCCCCGCGCAATGAAAGGCATACAACGCATGGCGTTCGGGCAATCGCATCGGAACGCCGACACCATTGACATCCCGACCCCAGGAGCGCTGGGAGATGACAAATCCCTGGCGTTCGTATTCAAGGTGCGCTTGCTCGATGTTCTGGCGCAGCCGCGGCCATTCAGCCCCGTGGCGTCGCGCCAGGCTCTGCAGGATCTGCGAACGTTCCTTGACCGGTGCGGCGACGATGTAGGCCAGACCGATGGACGTCGATGCCAGCGGCAACACCGAGCCGACATCGGTGTTCGTCACCAACCGGGTGCGCGTGTGGGGCCGCACGACTTCGAGGAACACCAGCCCCAGACGATCGCGGGTGCCGAACGAGACCGTCAGGTCGATGTCCTTGCACAGTGCCTCCATGAACGGCCGTGCGATGCGTTGCAGGCCGATCTCGCGCTGCACCGTGACCCCCATGCCCAACACCCGGGTGCCCATGCGCAGTTTGCGCGATTGCGAGTCGAGCTGCAGGTAGCCGAGCAGAACCAGGGTCGTGGTCAGGCGTGACACGGTCGCCTTGGGCAGTCCGGTGAGCTGGACGAGTTGCTGGTTGCCCAGCAATGCGCCGCCCGAGAACGCCGACAGGATCTCGAGTCCCTTGGCCAATGCATGGACGAAGTCCGGATGGTCGTTCGAAGCGCCGGGCGTTGGTTCGGCGGAGGGGCCAGGTCGCATCGGTCATCTGCCTTTCTTGCACTGCAGGGTAAGCCACTGGCGATGGAATCCCGGCTGGACTGCGTTGGTGCCTGTCACGCTCTCACGCTCTCAGGTCAGCGGGCCGCGCGAGCGTCCCGCGACCGATCGGCGGTATTCGTCGGGTGTGACCTCCATCAGCCGGCGGAACATCGCGATGAAGGCCGATGCGCTGCCGTAGCCCAGGTCCAGTGCGATTGCTTCGACCTTCTCGCCGGCCTCCAGCCGCGGCAAGGCGCGCACCACGCGCAGCCGTTGGCGCCAGTCGGCCAGCGACATGCCCAGGTCGCGCTGGCATCGGCGCACCAGCGTGCGCTGCGTGGTGTGACTGGCCTGGGCGAACGCGGCCAGGCTGCGCTTGTCGGCCGGGTCCGCGCGCAATGCGTCCAGCACCGGTGCCAGCAAGGGGTCTTGCGAGTTCGGCAGATAGCTGTTCGCATGGGTCGCGCGGGCGAGTTGGTCCACCAGCACCTGCATCAGCCGCGCGTCCTGCGCCGTGGTCACCGGGTTTGGACCGTGCTGATGCAGATGGTCCAACAGCGAGCGCACCAGCGGGCTGACGGTCAGCGCACAGGCGCGCTGGGGCATGTCGCCGCAATGGGTTGGCGCCACATACAGCGAACAGTGGTGCGCTGCGCGCCGGTTCATTCCCACATGTTCGACGTCCGGTGGCAGCCAGATGCCGTATTGCGGCGGCGCCAGGAGATGCTGGTGCGCCAGCTTGATCTCCATCACGCCGCTGAAGGCATAGACGAATTCGCCCCAGGCGTGGCGATGGCGCGGGTACAGGCCGTCGGCCGGCACGTGGGCGCTGCGAAACATGATGGGCGCAGGCAGTCCCTGGCTGTCCAGCGGGATCTCGAGTTTGGGCGGCAGGATGGGCATGGGCGGGGGCGTGGGACAGTCCGATGTCCATTGGCGTGGATCGATTGTCTTGTTGGAACTATATCGTTCGGGAAGGCCAGGGTCACAATGCCTGTCAACGGATCTCCATCCTGGGATGTCCCGCGTTCGACCTGAAAGACCCCTTCATGCGCAAAGCGCTCGATTCCAAAGCCGTCTGGTGCATGTTGCTGGTGTGTTTCATCTGGGCCATGCAGCAGATCGTGCTCAAGGCAACAGCGGATGACTTCACGCCGATCTTTCAACTCGGTCTGCGTTCCGGTGGCGCTGCGGTGCTGGTCGTCCTGTTGATGCTCTGGCGCGGCGAATCCATCACCGTGCGTGACGGCAGCCTGCCGGCGGGGCTGCTGGTAGGCTTGTTGTTCGCTCTGGAGTTCCTGCTGGTCGGTGAAGGCCTGCGCCACACCACGGCCTCGCACATGGTGGTGTTCCTCTACACCGCGCCGGTTTTCGCGGCCTTGGGGCTGCATCTGCGCCTGCCGGCGGAGCGGCTGGTGCCGCTGCAGTGGCTGGGCATCGCCTTGGCCTTTGGCGGCATTGCCAGCGCTTTTCTCGGCCGTGGCCCGGTGCTGGCAGGGTCGGCCAGCATGTTGTGGGGCGACTTCCTCGGGCTGATGGGGGGACTGGTGTGGGGCGCGACCACCGTCGTCGTGCGTTGCTCGCGTTTGTCCTCCGTCTCGGCGACGCGGACCTTGCTCTACCAGCTGGTAGTCGCATTTGTCTTGCTGACCAGCGTGGCCGTGCTCAGCGGCCAGGCGCATTTCCGTCCGACTGCGCTGGTGTGGGCCAGCCTGCTGCTGCAGATCGTCGTCGTGTCGTTCGCCAGCTTTCTGCTGTGGTTTGCCTTGCTGCGACGCTACCTGGCGTCGCGTCTGGGTGCGTTCTCATTCCTGACCCCGCTGCTCGGAGTCGTGTTCGGCGCGTGGTTGCTGGACGAGCCGATCTCGCTGCGGTTTGTCCTGGGCGCGGTGCCGGTGTTGCTCGGTATCGTGCTGGTCAGTGCCCATCAGTCGGTGACCCAGGGACTGCGCCGCATGCTGCGTCTGCGGTGGTGGACCGGTCTGGTCCGATGAACCAGCTGCCCATCCAACAGAGAAATGACAGTATCGCCAGCCGCACCATCCACCAGCCGGCGCTGGCTTGCGCGTCCACCAGGTAGTTGTTGCACACCCGCACCGGGGCCACGATATACAGCCAGCCGAGTACAGCCAGCATGCTCATCAGGTTGGTCAGGACAAAACCTCGCCCGATCAAGGTCAGTGGTCTCCAGGCCAGCACGAGCGGCAAGCCCACCAGCAGTGGAAGGCTGACGAACTTGGCGATTTCCATGGCCGGCCCGGTCAGCGCGGCGTCCATGGCGCGCGGCAGCATCCAATAGCCGGAGACCATCAGCGCCAGTGTCGTCAGCGGTACCGGGCCGCCGGCGCCGGCCAACAGCCTGCTTTGCCAGCGCCATGCCAGCAACTGCCCGGCGCCCGCACCGATTGCCACCAGCAGCGGCATTTGTATCAGCACATGCGCGCTCATGTTGGCTTCCAGCCCATGACGCGCCACAGGCGTGGCGAGCAGCAGATAGCACAGGGCGAGCGCAACAAGCCGATGGCGCCTGTGGGTTGACAGGCATCTCATTGGGACGCCAACACCTGCGCAAGCAATGGTGCGGGGGTATCGATATCGCTGATCCAGCGCAGCCTGCCATCGCGATCGAGCAGATGCATGGCGGCGTTGTGTTCGAAGCCGCCCATGCCATCGTCGATGACAACAATGCCAAAGGCCTTCAGCAGCGTGGCCAGTTCTGCCGGATTCTCTACCCGAGCAATGCGCCAGTAGGTACCGTCAGCGCCAAAACGATCAGCGTACGCCCTCAGGCTGGGCGGGTCGTCGTGCTGCGGATCGAAGCTGATGCTCAGCAGTGAAAAGCCGCGCCCCAGCATCGAGGCCGGAATCTGATCGCGTATCTGCTTGAACACCATCCCCTGCACGCGGCAGATTGTCTGGCATCGGGTGTAGATGAATTCAATGGCCAGCAACTGCCCGTGGTAGTCCTGCAGCTTGAAAAGGCGACCATCCTGGTCTTGCAGCGTCACTGGTGGCAGCGGCCGGGGTGCTCGCACAATGTCGACCCGTCGCGCCGCCTCGGCCGTCCATGCGGTGAAGCCATCCGTGCCGTACCAGAAGACGCCGATCCCCAACAGGATGACAAGGGTCGTGACGATGGCGCCACGACGGCCTGCATTCATGCCGTTGCGGTACGCGCCAGAGACGCCCGTTGCCGGTCACCACCGGCCAGGCCCAGGCGGCCGAAGAAGGTGAAGATGAATACCAGTGTCGACGCGATCACCAGCAAGGCGAAGACCGAGGCGATTTGGTCATAAGGCATCCATTGCGGCAAGTGGTCGGCATAGCGCCGTGCCACGCTCTGCTTGCCGCCATAGAGAAAACACAGCACCAGACCTATGCCGCCAAACGCATAGCCCCAGAAGGCCAGGCGACTGAGCCAGCCATCTTTGGACTGCTGGTTCGGCTTGCCCAGGTAATACATGAATCCGTACACCATCGCCACCATGCCCAGCAACAGATAGGTGTGGAAATGCCCGGGCACCCACAAGGTGTTGTGCATCAGATAGTTGACCCCGATCGTGCCGTCGATGAACGCCGGCATCACACCGGCAGCCCAACCCAGCAGCGACAGAAACAGCAATTTGCTGGCCATGTCCCAACGAATGCCCGAATGGTAGACGATCATCAAACCGCCGTACGCCGTCACGATCAGGATCGGAAAGGTATTGAGATAGCCGATGATGTGGCCCATGATCAGCATCCACTTCGGAAACGCGAAGTCCATCAGCAAATGGTGCGGAAAAATGAACAGGACCATGAGGGTGGATGCGGTCCACGATGCCAGAAAGACCCGATTGGACTTCCAGGGTCGCTGGGTATAGCGGGGCAATATCTCGTACACCGCAATCACGGCCATGTAGATGGTGGCATTGATGAAGACATGGCCAAAAAAGTAGGTCAATCCCTTGGCCAGCAATGCATCGATGTGAAAGCCCGGCGCGTACAGATTGATCAGCATCATGATCAGAATGCTGGCGCCGCCCACCAGTCCGGCGATATTGACGATCGTCACCATGGTGCTGGCGACAACGGTCGGTGGCGGCGCATGGCCGTCGTCCGGTCCGAACAGCTGCGGCCAACCGAGTGCGCGTGCAAAGCTGCCATAGCGCACGATCACTGCGCGGCCGATATCCAGGTGCATCAACAGGAAGCCGACCCCGATGATGAGCAAACCTCCCATGAATGCGGCAGCCGCTTCCCTGCTCCACATGCCCATCGAATGGGATGGCAAGGGATAGAGAAAGGTCCAGGCGCCGTGGAAGTTTCCGACCAGAACGCCTCCCAGGATCATGACCACGCCCAGCAGGAACAACACCAGGTTGAGCACGAAAACCCAGGTGGTGAGCGCCACATACTGGCGCAGGAAATGCCACATGATGGCGGCCCCGGCGAGGGCGGCAATACCCACCATTCCCGCGCCGTGCACGGTCATCAGTTCATAGAACCACAGCGGGCCCATCTCGATGTATTTCGCCTGTTCCAGGCGCAACAACAAGCCAAGCACCATCATCAACAACAAGACGGCGGCCGCCACCACCAGATAGATGCGCACGACAAGCGTGGCTCCATGATCCGGCACGGGGGTATAGGTGTAACTTGCCATGGTGATGCCTTCCTTTATTGCCCGACGACCGTGAATTCCGACGCCATGTTGTGGTGAGCCAGCCCGCAATACTCCAGACAGAGCACCTTGTATGTACCGGGTCGGGTGAAGGTGTGGCGCAAGGTATTGGTATAGCCAGGCATGGCCTGTGTCTGCCCGACCAGGATCATGTCCGGGTCGTAGATGCCAAAACCGTGGTTGACATCCAAACTGGTGACGTGAAACTCGACCGGCTTGTTGACCATGACCTGGTTCTGGCTCAGTTGCCAGTTCCACATCTGGCCGGTCGCCTGGATGATCTGCGGGGCTGCGTTGTCTGAGGTTCTGGCTGCGTCATAGGGCAGTCCCCGCAGGGTCAACAGCATCGCCGTCCCGAAGACGATCGCCAGCACGACAAACAACCCGGCCCGAATGCGGTACGCGCGCTTCTGCAGCGGCGCATAGTCTTCTTCACGCCGCCCCGAGTTGACGGCGACGAAGAGAAACCCGATCGTCACCAATGCCATCAGCACCAGCGTGATATTCCAGACTATCTGTTGCGACATGCTTGGTCCTTGCTGCACTCTTGCGTGCGTTGGGCGGTACAGCCACGCAGTCCCGCATTGACGTTCCATTGAAGAGAGACCGATCTTAGGAATCCCGCAAGACAACTGTTTGATCCAACGCGACTTGTAGCGATAAAACCGGCGACGAGCGGCTGACCCCGGAACCTGCGAAGGGTATCAACGATGGCGTACGCGGGCGCGGTCGTTGTCATGGCCAGCGAAGCTCAGCGTGTCCTGAGCCCGGCGTGGGCGCTGATCCATTCCTGGGCGCACATGGCACCCCAGAACGAGATCTCGTTGGCCAGTGAGGCGACAGCGCACAACTCGACGAACTTGTTGACCTTGCCGCTGCCGTGGCAATCCATCAGTTCGAGGCATTCGCGCTGGGTCGGCAGTCCGGTTCCGCCACCCACGGTGCCTGCGTTGATGTTCGGAATATGCACATCCCAGTGCAATACGCCGTTTGCCGCGTCGTGGTCCAGGATGTTCTGTGCCGAGTTGC
The DNA here is from genome assembly GCA_964558425.1 of uncultured Rhodoferax sp. Classification (GTDB taxonomy): domain Bacteria; phylum Pseudomonadota; class Gammaproteobacteria; order Burkholderiales; family Burkholderiaceae_C; genus CAISIP01. Next base: position 6,535 of record CAZLDV010000001.1, read on the forward strand.
TTTCCGGCAGCGTCGCCACGTCCTGTCCGGCGGCGATGAACATGGCGGTCAGGGTATTGGTCAGGCAGAGGTGGGAGTTGCTGTTGCCAGCCCATTGCGCGAAATTGGAGTAGCTCTGGTGCAGGCGCGGCATGTCGGCGATATGGGCACGGGTGATGCTGCGCATCACGTCCGCCGGAATGCTGACGCTGGCGGTGACGGCCTTGCCTCGGCCCAGCAGGGCGTTGGCGCTGCAGGCCACTTTTTCACCGCTCAGCCCGCCGCCCATGCGAAAGCGGTGAATTGCAGGAAAGCGCTGCAGCAGCGCCTCGACGCCCGCTTGCGATGCGATGCTGACCATGTTCTGGCCCGACGCGTCGCCCGGGTCCATCGTCATGCGCACGCAGACCATGCGCGCCATTTGCCAGCATCGGATGTCCATCAGCTTGCCGTGCCGGGTGGTCGATTCCATGACGGGCCGCAGCCACGACCAATCGGCGCTGAGTGACTGTGTGAACGCGAGGGCGTCGTCGATCGTAGGGAACTCGAACACCGGTGCGCGCTGGATGCCGCCATTGCGCACCACCCGCACTTTCACGCCGCCGCAGGCATTGATGACCTTCATGCCGCGTGTCGTCGATGCGACCAGCGTGCCCTCGGTGGTGGCCATCGGAATGTGGAAGCTGCCCTGGGCATGTTCACCCAGCACCGTCACCGGGCCGGCCAGGCCGATCGGGATGCGCGCGGTGCCGATGTATCTCTCGATGTTGGCGGTTGCCAGCCCGGCATACAGTTCCTTGTCCTGTTGCAGCGCGCAGCTGCCGGCCTGCAGCATCGCCGGCATGGTGTCTCGGGTGTCGGATGGTTGGTTCATGGGCACCTCGGGACGAACAAGACGGGCAAGTGTTGGTTGACCGCGACAGTCGATGGAGCAGCAGGGATCAACGCGCGTGAGGGCAGTCTAGTACCGACTTCCCGCATCGGGCTTGATCGGCATCATTGCGCAGCCGATCACCGCAAGCTGGCAATGCGTCAGGCGCGGGCCGTGGGATGGCAACCCGGAACCGGGACGCGATACGGCAGGCCGGTGTCGAAGTCAACGCGACTCGAAGGTCGCGCATGTGCCTGCCGGTGCTTGCCATTTGATCCCGGGTGGTCAAGACTATGCGGTTACGCATCTGCAGCGGCTGCCCACGGTCGGGCGTCGGCGCGTATCCTTGCATTGGCATGCCAGGCTGCGCGTGCCGGCTGCGGCAACAGGACTTTCAAGGAGGCAAGCATGATTTTGGCCAAGCCAGAGCAGATCGAGAGGTTCACGGCCCAGGGATGGTGGGGGCATTCGACCTTCGACGATGTGTTTCGCCAACGGGTGGCCGAACTCGGCGACACCGAGGCGGTGATCGACCCCGCCAACCGCGAGCTGGTCTTTGGCGGCACGCCGCGCCGTCTGAGCTGGAATGCGCTGGCCGCGGAAGTCGGGCGCATGGCGGGTGTGCTGTACGGTCTGGGGCTGCGCAAGGACGACGCGGTGCTGATGCAGCTGCCCAACTGTGTCGAGCAATACATCACCTATCTGGCGTGCGCACGGCTGGGCATCATCGTGTCACCGGTGCCGGCCCAGTACCGCGACCATGAGCTGCTGTACGTGCTGAGTCAGGCGCAGGCCAAGGCGGCGATCTGCACCGCCCGTATCGGCAGGTTCGAACACGCGCGGATGCTGCTGGACCTGCAGGGCCGATGCGAGAGTCTGCAGCATGTGCTGTGTTTCGGTGAGGCCGTGCCCGACGGCGCAATGGCACTGGACGATGCGCTGGCGCAGGATACCTTCGCCGACCAGGCGCAGGCGTATGCGCGGACGGCGGGTATCACCGCCAACGACATTTTTTCGCTGACATGGACATCTGGCACCGAGTCCAACCCCAAGGGCGTGCCGCGCAGTGCCAACGACTGGTGGATATTCGGGCGGGCCGTGGTGCATGCGCCGCAGCTCAAGGCGGGTCAACGTTCGCTCAACCCGTTCCCGATGGTCAACCATGCCGGCCTCTCGAGCGCCTTCGTGGCCTGGCTGGACGCCGGGTTGACTGTGGTGCAGCACCATCCGTTCGATCTCACGGTATTCCTGGATCAGATCCGCCGCGAAGTCATCGAGTACTCGGTGGCGCCGCCCGCCATTCTCAACATGCTGCTGCAGCAGCCACAGCTGCTCGAAGGCATTCGGTTTGACAAGCTGCGCTATCTGGGATCGGGTTCGGCGCCGCTGTCGGAGTGGATGATCCGTGAATTCGACCAGCGTTACGGCGTGAAGGTGCACAACTTGTTCGGTTCGAGCGAAGGCATGTGCTTGCCGGGCACGGACCGCGACGTCCCGGACCCGGCGCTGCGCGCGGCCTATTTCCCGCGCCTGGGCGTGGAGGGGTTCGATTGGGACGCCCCTTGCGGCAAGATCATGCAGACCCGTCTGGTGGATCCGATAACCGAACAGGAGATCACCACACCGGGCGTGCCCGGCGAGATGCGGGTCAGGGGTCCGACCGTCATCAGTGGCTATTGGCGTGCGCCGGAGCAGACAGCCAGGTCGTTCGACGCGCAGGGCTACTACAAGACCGGCGACACGTTCGAGATCGCCGGCGATCGCCATCAGTACTACAGGTTTGCCGGTCGTTCCAAGGACTTGGTGATCCGAGGCGGCATGAACATCTCGCCCGACGAGATCGAGTCCTTGTTGCAAGGGCACCCCAAGGTGCGTGAGGTGTCTGTCGTCGCGTGGCCGGATGCGCGCCTCGGCGAATTGGTGTGCGTGTGCGTGGCGCCCCAACCGGGCGAAGCGCTGACCCTGGAGGAACTGGTGGCGTACCTGCGCGACGAGAAGCGCGTGGCCTCCTTCAAGTTGCCCGAACGCATGGTGCTGGTCGATGCATTGCCGCGCAATCCGGTTGGCAAGGTGCTCAAGCGCAAGCTGCGCGAACAGATCCAGTCTCTGGCCGACGCCCAGACACAGAAAGAGTGACACCGTGCACCATCTCACCGCCATCGATGCCGGCTTCCTGCAAATGGAGACCGCGCAGACGCCGATGCACCTGGCATCGGTGCACATGCTTGCACTGCCGCCGGGATACCAGGGCGATTTTCCCGAGGCGTTCAAGCGCCACATCCAGAGCCGCCTGCATCTGGCGCCCTTGCTCACACGCAAGCTGGTCACGATGCCGCTCGATCTGGCCAACCCGGTATGGGTCCATGACGACGCGATCGACATCGATTACCACGTGCGGCGCCTGTCCTTGCCCTCGCCGGGAACCCATGCCCAGCTGATGGCCGTGGTCGGCCGGCTGCATTCGATCATCATGGACCGCAGCCGGCCCTTGTGGGAAATCGCGCTGATCGAAGGGCTGCAGGGTGGGGGCTACGCGATGTACCTCAAGCTGCACCATGCCGGGCTGGATGGCCTGGCCGGCCAGCGGCTGGTCGAAGCCTTGTATGACGTGACGCCAGTGCCGCGCACGGTGGAGCCGCCGCAGGAGGAGCTGCCTGAGCCCTCGACCAGCACCCGATCGTTGTTCGTTGCCAGCGTGGGCAATGCCGCGCTGCAGACCTTGCGCCTGCTGCGCAATCTGCCCGGTACCACCCGGATGGTGATGGGCATGTTGCAGGGCATGCGTGCCGAAACCGGCGGGCAGCCTGCGCCCAAGAAGAAGCGGCGATGGTCGATCGGACCGCCGCGCGTGAGTTTCAATACCACCGTCACCAACCAGCGCCTGTTTGCGGGCTGCAGCATGCCGATCGCCGACATGAAGGTGATCACCCAGGCGCGGGAGTGCACGCTGAACGATGTCGTGATGGCGGTGGCCGCCGGTGCCTTGCGGCGCTATCTGTTGCGTCGTGGTGATCTACCGGATCGGGCCTTGCTGGCGTTGATGCCGATCTCGGTGCGTGCACCCGGCGACATGGAAATGAGCAACCGGGTCAGCGCGGCGCGGTGCGACCTGCATACCCACATCGCGGATCCGATCGCGCGATTGACGGCCATCTGCGGGTCGACCGCCGATATCAAGCGCAACCTGGAGAACACCCGCAAGGGCATGCCGACTGATTTCCCTTCGATCGGCGTGCCGTGGCTGTTGCCGGCGATGGTGGCACTGGTTGGCAAGCTGCACCTGGCCGATCGCCTGCCGCCGATCGCCAACGTCGTCGTCACCAATGTGGCCCTGTCACCCAAGCCGCTGTATATCGCCGGTGCCCGGATGGACAGCTATTGGCCGGTCCTCATTCTGATGCATGGCATGGGTCTGGGGCTGGCAACCCATTCCTATGCGGGCTCGATGGAGTGGGGCGTGCTGGGCTGCCGCCAATCGATGCCCGATGTCGATGATTTTGCAGATGATCTGCTGGCCAGCTTCGCGGAGTTGTTGTCCGCCGTGGTGGCGGATGCAGCGCCTCGGCCAGCGTTGGCAAAGCCGTCCCGCAAGAAGGCAACGCGCAAATCCCCTGCAGCCAAGACCGGTGCAGCCAAGACCGGTGCAGCCAAGACCGGTGCAGCCAAGACCGCAGCGCGCACGAGCGCCTCCGGCGCGGCCAGACCGAGGGCGGCACGCACCCGGACAAGCGTTGCCTGACACCATGGTGCATTTTTTGCTGGGCACGGCCCTGTTCCTGCTGATCGTCAATCTGCTCGCCTGGCTCGGTGCCAGGCTGTGGCTCACCGGCCCGGACCTGACGCAGTACGACCAGCCGGTTGGTGACCATTTCTCCCGGGGCGACCAGGCCAGCGCCGAGGTCCAGGCGGTGGTCGCCTCGTTCTCCGGCATCCAAGCGGTGTTGAAGGGCGTGCCGCTGCGCCAACGGGTCCGTGCCTTGCGTGCGTACATGGACGGCCTGTTCGCCGACCGCGACTTTGCCGGTTGCGTGTTTGTGCCGGCGCGCTGCGATGGCGTATCCGCTGAATGGGTGCTGGCACCCGGGTCCGATGGCAGGCGGCGCACACTCTATATCCATGGCGGCGCGTTTACCATGGGCAGTCCGCTGAGCCACCGCACCATCACGACCCGGATTGCCGCGATGACCGGCGGAGCCGTGCTGGCGGTGGACTATCGATTGATGCCCGAGCACCGACGCCAGGCGGGTATCGATGATTGCCGCAGTGCCTACCGGTGGATGCTCGTCAACGGCCCCGATGGTCCCGCCACCGCGCAGACGGTTTTTGTCGCGGGGGACTCGGCCGGTGGCAACCTGACACTGACCTTGATCGCCTGGACGCGCGATCACGGCTTGCGGGCGCCGGACGCCGGCGTGGCCTTGTCGCCGTTGACGGACTCCACCCTGGTCAGTCCCAGTTTCAAATCCAACCTGGCCAGCGATGCGTTGCTCGGGCCCTTGTTCGGCGCCATGGCCAAGGTGCCGCGCTACCTGCTGCTGTGGGTGAGCCTGTTCCAGAACCGCATCAATCCGCGCAACCCGCTGGTATCGCCCGTGTACGGCAAGCTGGCGGGCTTGCCGCCGATACTGGTCCAGGTCGGCGCGCAGGAGATGCTGCGCGACGACGCCAGGCGCTATGTGAACCGCGCCCAGGCAGCCGGGTCACCCGTGCGCTTGCAGACCTGGGAGCATGTCATGCATGTCTGGCAGATCTTCAACCCCGAGCTCACCGAGGCGCGCGACGCACTGGGCGAGATCGGCCGTTTCCTGGCCGCCCATGGCGCACCCGCCAGCCGCCCGCCCATCGCGCCCGATGAACCTTTCGCAACCGTGGCATCTGCATGATCAGTTGGCAAGCATCTACCTCCAACCTGTTTCATCGGTTCCTCGTCAAACCCTTGACCGACCGGGGTGTCTCGGTTGCCAAGATGCGCGCCGGCGTCGCGGCAATGGAATCCCTGTATCCCGAATATCCCGTCGGGTTCAGTTACACCCACGAAAATCCGTTGCCGCATTGCGACGCCGAATGGATACGCCAGACCGGCGTGCGAACCGACCGGGTCCTGCTGCATTTCCCGGGTGGGGCGTATTTCATGCGGATGCCGCGCATGGAGCGGGCCATGGCAACGGGCATCTGCCGCGCTGCCAATGCGCAGGCGCGCATGGTGCACTATCGGCTGGCGCCGGAGCATCCGTTTCCGGCCGGCCATGATGACTGTGTCCTCGCCTATCGCCAATTGCTGGGTCTGGGCATTGCGCCCGACCGGATCGTCCTGTCGGGCATTTCCGCCGGAGGCGGCATGGTGCTGGGTGTGCTGATGGCCTTGCGCGATGCCGGGCTGCCGATGCCCGCCGGCGGCGTCGCGCTCTCGCCGGTAGCCGATCTGGTGGCGTTGACCGAAGGTACCGGTTCGAGCAAGTCCAACGCCCGGCGCGATGCGGTCATCGCGGTGGGCAGCAGCGAGAACATGTGCGCGATGTATGTGGGTGCGAAGCCCGAACGGCGCGCGCATCCCTACGTTTCGCCGGCCTTGGGCGATTTCACGGGTTTGCCGCCGCTGTATTTCCAGGTCGGCAGCACCGAGATCCTGCTCGATCAGAGTATCCGCTGCGGCGAGAAGGCCCGCGCTGCCGCAGTCCGAGCGGACGTGGAGGTCTGGCCGGACATGCCGCACGGCTGGCAAGGCATGACGTATCTGCCGGAGTCCAGCCGTGCGATCGAACGGATTGCCGATTTCGTCCGCGAATGTTGTCCATGACATCCGGCGTCGGCTGGCGGACCGTCGTTTTGCCCGGGCCGGTATGACAATGAAGCAAGCCTTGAGAACCGAGGGAGCCAGATGACTGCCAACAAGACCAGAGCGACACCCAAGGAAGCCTTCATGCGCGCCTTGCGTATGGACCATGCCCGCCTGTCCCGTGTGTTCCGCGAGATCGACCTGCAGCAGGCGGTCCTGCAATCGAACGCACGGCAGGCGCGGGCAGTGTTGCTGGAGGCCATGGACTACCTGCTGCAGTACCAGGACGGCTTCCACCATGCCCGCGAGGACCATCTGTTCGAGCGCATCGCGCTGCGCCTGCCGCAATGGGAGAAAGACACGCAGACGCTGATGCACGAGCATGCCCAGGGCCGGTTGCACGATGTGCGGATCGCAGCGGACCTGGCCAGCGCCAGCCCGCGCGCCTTGGAGGGCCCGCGCGGGCGGCAGCTTGCGCGGCGATTGCGCAAACACGTGGCGCACGCCCGCGCGCATATCCGCCGCGAGGAAGACGTGTTCTACCGGCATGCCGAAGACGAGCTGGCACCGTCTGACTGGGCCGACCTGATGCGGCTGGCGTCGATGGAAGACCCTTTGGCTTCACCCGGGCAGATGCACAAGCGGTATCCGTTGTTGGCAGGCCGACTGGATACCCCGGTCACCGAGATCGCCGGTCATGGCGGCAAACCGGCCCGCGCGAGCAGCGCCGCGGCGCGGCGACTGAAAGCGGCGGCACGCGCGTCATTCGAGCAGGCGGTCGAGGCCGGCGGCACGCTGACGCTCGATGCAGTCGACCTGGCACGCGTCAATGCGCGCGCGCTGCGGCAGTCACGCACGCCATGGGATCTGTTGGTCGCCAGTCAGCAGATCGGGCTGCGCAACGGCCGATTCGCGCTGCGCTGCATGTTCGCTCCGCAGCGCTGGATGGCTGACATGCTCGCGGGCACGTGGGGAAAGGCCAGCGGGCAGGACCCGGAGCAGTCCAGCCATTGACTGCCGCGCTGGCGCTCCAACGGGGTTTGTTGGGCCCCGGTCAAGTGGGCGCAGGGTAGGCGCACGCGTTGCGGGCGCCGGCGATATGCCCCTGCGGGCCGCGCGCCCGCGGCCGTCAGCCCGGTGGGCTGCCGATCACCCCGCTGGCCCTGAGCTGCTCGATCTGCGCGGCCGATTTGCCCAATGTGCCGCCGAGCACCTCGTCCGTGTGTTGTCCGAGCATCGGCGGCGCGCGATGGGTCACCGGCGATGCCGACAGGCGCAGCGGACTGCGCAATGCCGGCACGTCGACGCCACTGGCATGCGGCAACCGCATCGTCAGGCCGCGACCTTGTACATGCGGGTCGTCGAACAGCTGGCGCATGTCGTAGATCGGCGCGCAGGGGACGTTGACGGCGGACAGGCGTTCGATCCAGTAGGCCACCGGATGCTGCAGCGTCGCCGCTTCCAGGATGCCGTGCAGTTCGGCGCGGTGTGCGATCCGCGCGATGTTGGTGATGAAGCGCGGCTCCTGCGCGATGGACAGCTCCAGCCCGAGCGCCGGCAGCATCTGCGCGAACTGGCCATTGTTGCCGGCACTCATGGTGAAGTAGCCGTCGGCGGCCTTGAACACCTCCGACGGCGCGGTGATCGGATTGTTGTTGCCCTGGCGTTGCGGCGCCTCGCCCGTCATCAGGTAGCTCAGCGCCAGATGGCCATTGATCGCGGTGGTGGTATCGATCATCGCGGTATCGATGAATTGGCCCTCGCCGGTCTTGCGCTGGTGCAGCAGCGCAGCCAGGATGCCGATGGCGGCATACAGGCCGGCGAAGATGTCGGTGATCGGCACCCCCGCGCGCACGGGTCCGGCGCCCGGTTCGCCATCGGGCAGACCGCAGGTGCTCATCAGGCCGCCCATCGCTTGCAGCACCGAATCGTAGGCAGGGCGCGCCGCGTACGGTCCCTCCTGGCCGAACCCGGTGACGCTGCAATAGACGATGTCCGGCCGCACGGCCTTGATGCTGTCGTAGTCGAGTCCGTAGCGCTTGAGCGCGCCGACCTTGTAGTTTTCGATGAACACATCGCATTGCGCGGCCAGGTCGCGAATCAGTTGCGCCCCCTCGGGCTGGGCAATGTCGACCGTGACCGATCGTTTGCCGCGATTGCTGCCCATGAAGAAGGCCGAGTCGTTGGTGCTCTTGCCATCCGCGCCCACGACAAACGGCTTGACGCGGCGCGTGTCGTCGCCGCCGTCAGGTCGCTCGATCTTGATCACGTCGGCGCCCAGATCGGCCAGCACCTGGGTACACCAGGGTCCGGCGATGACCCGGGTGAGGTCAAGTACGCGCACGCCGTCGAGTATGGCCATGATCAATCCAGTTCAATCTTGAGCTTCTTGTTGAGTTCGCGGGTTTCCGCCAACTCACTGGCGACGCGCGTGGCCAGTGCGTCGCCAGCCATTGCGCGCGGCTCCAACCCGGCCTTGGTAAAGTTCGCGACAACCTCGGGGTCCTTGCTGGCAGCGACAAATGCGGCAATGAGTCTGGCGCGCACGTCGGAGGGCAAACCGGCTGGCGCGGCAAAGCCGACCCAGCCCGAGCTGACGTACGGAACGCCTTGTTCCTTCACCGTGGGCACGTTGGGCATCAGGGGCGAGCGCTTCTCGCCGGTGTAGGCCAGCGCCACCAACTTGCCGGTTTCCACCATGGCCCGGTTGGCCAGCGCAGAAATGCCGATCGTGATCTGGCCACCGATCAGGTCGGTGGTCATCGGGCTTTCGCCCTTGTAGGGGACGTGCAGCATCGACACGCCGGCCGCGTTCACGAAACTCTCGATGGCCAGGTGATACCCGGTTCCCAAGCCGGTGGAACCGAACGTCAGTTTGCCGGGTGCCGCCTTGGCCTGTGCCTGCAACTGCGCCACCGTCTTGATGCCGGATTGGGGCTGTGTCACGATCAGATAGTGGGACTCCAGGCTCATGGTCAGATAAGACAGGTCCTTGATCGGGTCGTAGGGCGTATTCTTGCTCAGCGCCGGGCCTGTGACGACTCCTGCATTGGTGATCACGCCGATGGTGTAGCCGTCGGGCGCGGATTTGGCCAGCGCGTTGGTGCCGATGCGTTGTCCGGCGCCAGCCTGGTTCTTGATGATCAAGGGTTGCCCAAGAATCGCGCTGGCCTTGCTGGCGACCAGACGCGCATAGCCGTCGATCACGCCGGGCGGGAATGGCACGATCACGGTGATTGGCTTGTCGGGGTAGCCGCTCTGGGCAGCAGCCAGCCCGACGGCCAACGTACAACCCATGGCAAACAGCGCGCGTGGAATCAATTTCATGGAGTCTCCTACTTCAGTGGAAAGTTACAGGTCAAAGGGGTGGTTGGGGGAAGCGACGGGACAGAAAGTCGAGCACGCTGGCGTTGAAGCGTTCGGGGCTCTCGGCCCAGCCGAAATGCCCAAGACCGGTCAGGCTGACGAACTCGGCGCCAGCGATCTTGCTGGCCATCTTCTGCATCACCGAGGCTGGCGCCGTTGCATCCAGCTCGCCTGCGATGCACAGCACCGGCACGTCGAGCGTCGGCAGCAGGTCGCGGCCTTCGAAGCCGACGATGGCGGCAACGGCGGCGCGGAAGGTTTCTTCGCGCATCTGGCTCACCGTTTCGATCACCAGGTCGACGGCCGGGCCGTGTGCGTCAGCCGACATCATGCTGCGCAGCATCACGGGCGCGTACTCGGGAATCGTCTTGCCGGCGTCCAATGGTGCCACGCGCTCGCGCACGAATCCCTGTTGCCATTCGCCATCGGCCTTGCCGAACGACGCGCTGGTGGCCGACAGCACATAGCCGTGGATGTTCTCGCGGGCATGGCGCCAGGCCTGCTGGGCGATCATGCCGCCCATGCTGTGACCCATCACCACGTTGCGCTTGCCGCCTTCACGTGCCAGCAGCAACGCCAGCACGCGCGCGCAATGGTCAATCGTCAGCGGTACCGGCAGCGCGGACAGGCCGTAACCCGGCGCGTCCCACGACACCACCCGGTAGCCGGCACCGACCAGCGCCTGCAACTGGGGGCGCCAGTACTCCTTGGCGCCGAACGCGCCATGCAACAGAAAGACAGTGGTGCCATTGGCGGCGACCACCGGGTGATGGATGGCGTAGTCGGGAAGTGCAACGGCGTTGGTGCTCACAAGAAAATGCGGGGCTGCCCCCAAGTTTTCTTGCACCCCCTCGGGGGGCTTGGCGGAGCCAGGGCTGGAGGCGCTCATAAGCCATGCTCCATGCTGCAGATTGCGAACATTCGCCCTTGGGAGCGGCCCTGTGCGACCTGCGCTGCGTGCAGGTCGGGGTTCTCCGTGATCAGGCGGGTGGTGGTGCATTTGCTGTGAATAATGGGCATATGGGACTTCAGGTGAAGGCGTTGACGCGGGCTCCCGTCAGGGAGCCGCGCATGGGGATTGACCGCGCCGCCGATGCGATGTCAGGAGCGCTGTCGGCTGCGATGGCGCTCAAGCAACAGCGTGTCGGAAGAGGACTTGAACCAGGGACAGAAACCAGCAACACGCTCCACGTAGGCTGCGTAATCGGGCTTCGTACGCAGCATGTGACGATCGAGCATGGCGGCGGCCGACCCTTTGCTCATGAACCAGGTGACGTACAGCGGCCCGACGATGGCGATCCAGCCCAGCGGGTGCGCCAGGCCGAAAACGAAGTAGGCCCACCACATGATGGCTTCGCCGAAATAGTTCGGATGGCGCGTGACTGACCACAGTCCGCTCTGCAGCACCGTGCCTTTGTTGGCCGGATTCGCCTTGAAGCGCTTGAGTTGCCAATCCCCGCCCGCCTGAAACACGAACCCGGTCAACCAGATCGCCAGCGCTAGGAAATCGCGTGGCATCAGCGGCCCCGGCGGCGCGCCGATGGCCATCACCATCGGCAGTGCCCAGATCCAGATCAACCCGCCTTGCAGCAGAAACACCTGGAAATAGCTCCACCACCACCAGCGTTCTCCATTCTTCTTGCGCCAGCTGGCGTAGGGTTGCTGCTCCTGCGATTGCCCGAGATTGGTGCGCGATGCATGCGAGACCAGGCGGGCAGACCAGATGACGACCAGCAGCAGGAACACCATCTGGCGCGGGGAGTAGTTCCCGTCGACGAGCACCAGTCCCACCGCCGTCAACGATGCGGTGAGCGAGTACACGACATCCATGGTGCCGGCATTGCGCGTGACCAGACTCCACACCCAGACCGGCGTGAGGATCGCCAGCATCATGGCGCCCGCCAGCAGCCAGTGCAGGCTCAGCTGCGCGAGGTCCGAGCCTGCCGGCGCGAGCATCGCAACCGCCAGCACGCACACGGGCAGCACCGCGTGCAGGCGGTGCATCCATTGGGCCTTGGCGGTCTTCTCGAGTGCCAGCAGCCAGATGACGGCCAGCAACAACCATCCGATGGCTGCCGCAGCGAGTCCCGGGTTGGGTGTTTGAATCGACATGCCCATTCCTTGTCTCAGTGGTGGTCCTGGGGAATCTGACCACCCGCGCGCAGTTCTTCCACCAGGGTTGCGAATGCCTGGTTGGAGTTGGGATGCGGGCGGCCCGGCAGATCGGCCAGCGCCTGCGCAACCTGCTCCATGTCCGACCCGGCCACGCTGTCGGTCTCCACGCTGAAGCCGCGTCGGAAGCGCCCGCCACCGGCCACGAAAACCTGCCCGTTCGCGGTGCAGGCATCGCTGGACAACCAGGCCACCATGGGTGCGACCGCCTCGGGCGTCAGGCAAGCCGCCACGTCCGGGCCGAGGTGTGCCGCTGTCATCTGGGTTGCGGCATACGGCGATATGGCGTTGACGCGGATGCCACCAGGTGCGCCTTCCGCCGCGAGTGAGCGCATCAGCATTTCGATCGCGCCCTTGGACGCGGCGTAGGCGCCGAGCCCGTGGTTGCCATAACGACCGGCGCTCGATGTTGTCGCAATCACACGACCATGGCGTTGCGCGCGCATCAATGGCCAGGCCGCGTGGACCAGGTTGAGCGTGCCGAGAAAGCCGACATTGAAGATGCGCATGAATTCGTCCAGCGATTGCTTGCCGAACGTGGACGCCTGCGACAGCGCGGCATTCGCGATGACGATATCGATGCGGCCGAAATGCTCCACTGCCTGCTGGACCATGCGGCTGCCAGCGCCTGGTGCATCCGCGGCTTCAAAATTGGCAACCGCCGTTCCGCCCGCGGCCGCGATCGCTTGCACGGTCTGTTGCGCAGAGGTGTCGTTGTCCTGCTCGCCGGGATGCCTGCGGTTGTTCACGACGACCCGCGCGCCACGGGCGGCGAGTTCCAATGCATAGGCCCGGCCCAGACCCTTGCCGGCGCCGGTGATGATCGCCACGCGGCCGTCGAGCGAAGGGGAGGAGTTTGCGGAATGCGCCATCTGCGTCAGCTCAGCTTGACCCGGCCACTGTCGATCAGCCGTCGGTTGGCGGTCAGCTCATTGCGAATGATGGTCTGCAACTCTGCCGGTGTGCATGTGTCGATTTCGCCCAGCAACGCCATGCGCTTGCGTACCTCGTCTGTCTTGAGCGCCTTGACCAGCGTGTCATGGATCCTATCCACTACTGCGGGAGGCGCGCCTGCCGCCATGCCAAAGCCGATCCAGGGCATTTCGTTGTAATTGGCGACACCTGGGATGCCGCTGTCGCGCATCAGCGGAGCCTTGGGTGCGACCGTGGCCGGCTTGATGCCAGTCGACGCAATGGCGACAATTCTCCCTTCGTCGATGAACGCCTTGGCGGAACCGGACACGAGCATCAACTGTGTCACGCCTGCCGCAAGGTCGGTGAGTGCCGGTGATTCGCCCTTGTACGGGATATGCGCGGCCTCAATGCCCAAGCCCACCAGCAACTGTTCCATGGCCAGGTGGTGCCAGCTGCCATTGCCAATGCTGCCGTAATTGAGCTTGCCCGGGTTGGCCTTCGCGTAGGCCACCAGCTCGCGCAGGCTGCGCACCGGCAATGCGGCGTTGACCGCGACGGCGTTGGCGCCGCGCAGGGCGGTCGTGAGTGGCAGTATGTCCTTGGTGGTGTCGTACCCCAGGTTCGGGTCCATCAAGGGCGCGATCGACATCATGGACGGCGAGATATAGGCGATGGTGTAGCCGTCGCGCGGCGCCTTGAGCAAGGCCTGCATGGCGATCTTGCCACTGGCGCCCGGCCGGTTGTCCACCAGCACCGGTTGTCCGAGCATGCCGGAGGCCTGTTGCGCTACTGCCCGTGCCAGTGTGTCGGCTGGTCCGCCTGCGGCGAACGCCACCAGGATCGTGATCGGCTTGCTTGGGAACCCATCTTGTGCGCGGGCGGCCGTCGCCGCTGGCGCAAGCGTTGCGATCGTGGCAAGTTTCAGGGCATGGTGGGTGAATTGGCGTCTTTGCATGTCTGCTCCTGGTTGTCAAATAAAGGGTGTCAGGTTGAAGTAATGCGTTCGAATACGGTGGCGGTGGCAACGCCGAACGCACCGGGCAGAGCGGCCAGGCCATAGCGCAGGTCACGGCGCTCCATTTCGTCGAGCAGGCAACTCACCAGCATGGCACCGGTGGCTCCCATCGGGTGTCCCAGTGCAATTGAACTGCCATTGACGTTGAATTTCTCCAGCTCGATGCCAAGGGTGCGGATGTAGTGCAAGGTGATGGCGGCAAACGAATCGCGCACCTCCCACAGGTCGATGTCGGCCACGCTCAGGCCCGCCTTGCTCAGCGCCTTGCGGCTTGCATCCACGGCGCCGGTTTGCGTCAGCGGAACGCAGGCATCGGCGAAGGACAGGATGCGCGCGCGCGTGGGCAGGCCCAGTCGCCGTGCAGTTGCCTCGGTTCCAAGCAACACGGCGGCCGCGCCATCGGCCATGCACGGGGCGTTGCCGGCGGTGTGCACATGGTGGATCGCGCCCAGCCCGGGCTCGCGGGCCAGGCCCCAGGCGTCCAGGCCGTTGGCGCCGTCTTCGTAGACCGTGCGCAGCGAGGCCAGCTTTTCGAGCGTGTTGTTGGCGCGGACGTTCTCATCGTGGTCCAGCAGCGTCTGACCCTGTCCATCCACCACCGGCACCATCGAGCGCGCAGCGCCGGCGGTGCGCGCGGCCAGCGCGCGCGACTGGGACAAGGCAGCATAGGTGTCGCAGTCGGTGCGACTGAAGCCGTGCCGGGTTGCCACCAGATCGGATGACCATGGGGGCGGCACGAATCCGACGGCGCTTGCCAGCGCCTTGTCGCTGACATAGGCGGGTTGGTCGCCAAACATCGGCACCCGCGACATCATCTCCACCCCCCCACCGACGGCCAGCATGTCGCTGTTGCGCGCCTGCAGGGCTGCAAAGTTGACCGCGCTCAGGCCCGATGCGCAGAAACGATTGATCGTGACGGCGCTCATGTGCGGGCTCCAGCCGGCCAGCAGACTGGCGCTCTTGCCGATATTGCCGCCTTGTTCGCCAGTCTGGGTCACGCAGCCAAACACCGCGTCGCCGACCGCTTCGGTTTCCAGACCGGTGCGCTGCTGCAAGGCGCGCAGGATGCCCGCCAGCAGCTCGGTGGGTGCCACAGTGTGCAGGCTGCCGGTTTCCTTGGCCGCGCCGCGCGGCGTGCGGATCGCTTCGATGACGTGAATGTCGGGCATTTGCTTTCGTAAATAGACTAAACTGGGTCGAGTATATTAAGAAACGATTCTGTATGCAACCAAGTGCGCTGAAATAAACTATTGTTGACAGAGTAAATAATGGATGCTAACGACCATGCCGGCAATCACTCCGAAGCGCCCGTGGCGTACCCGCCGGCGAGCCATCAGATGCAAGCAGGCGTGTCCGCGGCGCGGCGCACGATAGCGGTACTGGGCGATGTATGGACGCTGCGCATCTTGCGCACCATCTACCGTGGCAAACGCCGTTATCGAGATTTCGTGGCCGAGTTGGGTGTCTCGCGCGCCGTTCTCACCGACCGCCTGGGCAAGCTGGTCGACAACGGTGTCTTGCTGCGCCATGCGCCCGATGGGGGGCACCCGCAATACCGCTTGAGCGAAAGCGGCCTGGACCTGTGGTCCTTGTTCCTGGCCATCTGGCTGTGGGAACACGACTGGGGTGCGGCCAAGGATCCGGACACCTGGGCGCCGGACCTGCCCCGCTCGGCGGTGTTGCATGTGGGCTGCGGACAGGTGATGCGCCCGCAATTGCGCTGCATCCACTGCCAGGTGGCATTGATCCCGCAGCAAACGGCGCCCATGCCAGCCGCGTTGCCGCTGGCCGGCGCCGCGCCCCCGATGGCGGCACCCAATGCGATGACCGAGTCGGCTTTCCGCCGCGCCGGCGCAGGCGCTACAGCGGTGAAAAGCCCGCGGCTGTACCGGGTGATCGGCGATCGCTGGAACAGCGCCGTGGTCGGTGCCGCGTTCCAAGGCACCCGCACGTTTGCGCGCTTCCAGAGCGAGCTGTCCATCGGGCCCGCCCAGTTGAGCGAGCGCCTGCTTGAATTGCAGCAGCTTGGCATCCTGCGCTCGGACGTCTACGCCGGCACGCGCCATGCGTACCGGTTGACCGAGGCCGGGCTGGCGCTGTTCCCGATCACGCTCGAACTGATGCGCTGGGGCAACCGCTGGTTGTTGCCGCCAGAGCAGGCCGTGCGTCTGCGTCATCTGCCATGCGGCCAACCGCTGGATGCACGATGGTATTGCGGACATTGCCAGCAGGTCACGACACGCGAGACGATACGCTTTGCCTGAGTGGCCCATGCGCAGGCCACGATCGGACCGCATGGCGCACGCATCGGCGGGCTGCGTCTTGCCCCCGAAGATCAGCCCGGCCGGCGCTGCATCGTCATACCCGCCGGCGCGCCAGCAGGCGGGCATATTCGCTTTGCTCGGCCACGGCGCTGGCAATCTGATCGCCTGAGAACCATCGACGCAGCTCGACCTGGGGGTATTCCCCACGCCAGTAGTGCTGCTGGTCGGCCTTGGGCGCCGTCAGGTCCAGGCCGATCCTTGCCACGGGCTGCAGTGGCCCGCTGGCGCGACCGCTCTTTCCCGGATCGGGAATGACCATCATGTTGCTTTGCGCGTCCAGCCGCGTGTGCAGGGCCCACATGATTTCCTCGGCACTGTAGATATCGACGTCATCGTCCACGACGATGACCATCCTGAGCATCATGCTCAGTCCGAATGCAGCCAGGATCAGGTTGCGCACCACCGCGTCGTCGCGGCGGAAGCGCTTTCTCACCTGGATGACCAGGCCCATCTGCTTCATGCTGTCCAGGGCATTGACGTCCCGGATGAGGCCGGGCGACAGGCGATCGAGGTAGTCCAGCAGCGGGCCGTCGTTGACCAGGCGGATGATGTTGGGCAACTGCAGCGAGTGCGCCAGCCAGAGATCGAAGATCGGGTTGTCGCGTCGCCGCGTGATTCCCGTGACAACCATCTTGTAGCTCATCTCGGCCTCGCCCTCGTGGCCGTGCCACTCGGGAAAGAAGGGTGCATAACCCCCGGGGTCCTTCGCACGCTGGGCGCTCTCGGCGATCCGGGCGCTGGTGTCGACATAGCCCTCGATGACCCACTCGGCCTCGGCGATCGACATCGCATCGACGGTCTTGGCCTTGGTGATGCCGATGCCGCTGCCCTGAAGCGCGCCGGCCACGCCGAGCTCGTCGCTGCCCACCGGAATGACGGCAGGAATGCCGCCACCGGCGGCGATGGCCATCACCGCCGGTGGCGGTGAGATATTGATGGTCAGCGGCAGGTTCTGTCCGACCTTGCGCCGGGCGAGTACCCAGTGCTCGAAGTGACTGCCGGGGATGAAGGCAATGCTCGCCCAGTTCTTGCCCTGGATGTGGAAGCGCTTGTAGGAGATGCAGCTGCCCACGCCCTCCCCGGACAGCAGCACCACGCCGCCCAGGATGCGCCCAGGGTCGGTTTCCGTGTAGGTCGGAATCGGTATCGTGCCCAGCACGTCGACGTCGTCGCCGCTGATGACGACCTCCTGCGACGGCGCCGAGTCCACTTGCCGCGCGGCGATCGGATTGCGCATCGCCGCCAGGCCCACGTGCTTGAGACCGGCAACATCGCTGGAGCCGAAGATGTCGCACACACGTGCGTCGTTCGAGAACGGATTGCAGAACACGCGCTGGCCGGGATAGCCCTTGATGTTCTCGAACAGCAACGCCGCGCCGCCCTCGAGCGCCTTGAGGGCGCCGGTGATTTCGAATCGGGGGTCGATCTCGCGGTCGCTGCGGATGATCTGTCCCCGTTCGTGCAGGTCTTGCACCAGTGACCGTACATTGGTGATATTCATCGATGAGCCCCAGGATGGTTGTGATTGCGGCGCGCGGTGCATGGCGCGCCCTCGGTTCGTCGGTCGTGCGTCACCATGTCATCGCCCCAATATCGTGGCCGTACCGATGCCCGGTGCACCGTAGACCTGGCTGTAGCCGATCGAAGGCCTGTTGGCCACCTGACGCTGGCCGCCGCGACCGGTCAACTGGATGTAGTTCTCGTAGACCTGGCGCAAGCCGGAAGCCCCGATGGGCTCGCCGCAGGCGAGGCAGCCGCCGTCGGTGTTGATCGGCAGCCGTCCGCTCAACAGCGTTTCGCCTTTCTCGAGCATCGACTCCTGCTCGCCGGGCTCGCAAAAGCCGTTCTCGGCCATGTGCATGATCTCGGAGCCCGACTCGGTGTCCTGGATCTGCGCCACGCCAACATCTTCGGGACCGATGCCGCTGTGCTCGAATGCCGCCTGTGCGGCGAGGACGGTGGCGCTCGGGCCCGGCTCGATGTCGATGGACGGCGCGTACACCTCGTAAGACCCGCGGACCCGGGTCCGGACGGTGACTGCGCGCACCTGCACGCCCCGCTTGCCGAGCTGGCGCGCCCGCCGGCCACTTGCCAGCACCACGGCCGCTCCGCCATCGGAGGGTGAACAGAACATGTACTTCGTCAGCGGGTCATTGATCATCTGCGAGTGCAGGATCGTGTCCAGGTCCACCGGCGTGCGCCGCCAGGCATGGTCGGCCAGCGAGCCGTTGTGATACGCCTTTTCCGCCACGCGCGCCAGCGTCTTGGGCGTGATGCCGTGCAGCTGCATGTAGCGCTGGATCTTGGTGCCGAAGTACTGGGTGGTGAGCAGGAATCCGGCTTCTGCGTACCATTCGGGCAACCCCCACTTCGAGGCCTGCGTGATGAAGGCACCCCGCGGATGCTTGTCGAACCCGAGCACCACGCCGAGGTCGAACTCGCCGGACTTGATCGCCATATAGCCTGAGTGCAGTGAGGACACTCCCGTGGCGCATCCGGTCTGGACGTTGATGAACTGCATTCCCGTCAGGCCCATTCTGGGGAGCACCGCATCCGCATTGCCGCCGTCCCACGAGCCTCCGTAGCCGAACTGCATGTCGTTCCATGCTGTCCCGGCATCCTCCAGTGCCTTGCGCACCGCGAACACACCTTGTTCCAGCCCCGTCGAATCGTTGCGGCCAAACGGGTGAATCCCCGCGCCGATGATGTATACGTCACTCATGGTTCAGCTCTCCTGCGCCCTGGCGGCGGCGGATTCCGGCCGGAACGCATAGATCGTCACTACGGTTCCGTCGGAGTCGGTTGCGAATGGTTGTACGGTGGTCTCCATCGGCTGCCCGACCGCGAGCGTCGACGGATCGGCGTCGATATATCCCTGCGCGATCACCTCGCCCGGGATTTCGACGAATCCGACCACGAACGGCCGGAAGTCTTCGTTGCTTGCGCCCTTGTACGGCGGAGCACCGGGCTGGAATCGCTGCACGGTCCAGCCCCACAGGCGACCCTTGGAGCCCAGAAGGACGCGCTCGTATTGGTCTTGCTCGGTCCCGCCGGGCAAGGGAAAGACGATGCGTCCATCGGATTTGCACCGCCCGCCCACGAGGCGGGGCCCCTGGTCGGTCTGCTCGAACAAGTCGGGTGCGATAGGGCGTTGTTTCATGACTCAAGACTCCTGCAGGCTAAGAGTGAAATGGCTCAGCGGTCCCATTCGACAACGAGCTCGCAGCCATAGTCGCCGTAGACCTTGCCCTTGGTGCGCCGGGCGCGGATGTTCGGATTCATGAGCTTGACCAGGTTGCGCTCGAACGCCGTCTCGACGTTGCACATCTTCCAGTCGCCCTGGCGTGTGCAGTAGTTGCAGGTCGCAGGAATGCCGAGCGAATGCTGAATGGCCACCCGCCCCTCCGAGACCTCGGGCAGCAGGAGAGGACCGCGCCCGTTCACGTCGTACAGGAAGCAGATGTAGCGCGCGGCATCGAGCGGCGTCATCTCTTGCGGTGGCTTGATGTGCCCGCGTTTGCGGCCAAGCTCGTATTCGGATTGCGCCAGGCCCCCGTACGCCTTCTCGATCAGGTCGTAGCCTTCATCGCCATAGAGCTCGCCGATCATCGTGCGCAACGCACCTGCTTCGGCCGAAAACTTCTTCGTGCACGTGAGGTGCTTTGCCTCCCAATGCATGGGTTTTGCCGCGACGCGCCGGGTCCAGACCGACGAGTCCACGGGCTGGTCCAGCATCACCTTCTTGTAGACCTCCGAGTGTTCCAGCGGTGGGCGCACCGGCGCCGGCCGCACGGCCGGATCTGTCTGGGAGAAGTCATCGTTGTCTTCCCACTCGATGCAGACCTCGCAGGCATAGTCGCCCACTCCGCGGGTCTTGGTCACACGGCTGCGCAGTTTCGGGTTCATCATCTTGACGATCGCCCTTTCCCAACCGCCGGTCATCTCGCACATGCGGTGATCGCCCTGATGGACGCCGTAGTGGCAGAGGTCGCAACCGCCGCTGGCGAAGTAGCCCTGCAGCCGCACCCGCTCATTGGTGGCCTCGGCAACGACGAAAGGCTGCAGATATTCCACGTCGTAGATGGTGCAGATGAAGTTGGCTGCCTGGATCGGATTGCACTTGTCGGGCTCGGGAATCAGACCCCTCTTTCTGCCCTTCCTGTAATCGTCTTCGGCGAAGCTCGAGTAGACCGCATCGATGATCGAGTAGCCCTGATCGCCATAGACCTCGACCACCAGAGAACGGAACATGCCGACCTCCAGCGCGCCTCTCCGCCCGGCAGCGCGGTGCTTTTGTTCGGCCGGCAGCACCCGCCATTCGAGCTTTTCCTGGCGAAAGCGCGATGGATCGATCGGCTTGTCATTGAATACCTTCGCATAGAACTGCGACGGGCCGCGGACCGGGCGCACGAGCGGCGGCCGGTCCTCGTTCGGGCGATTCTGGTCCAGCGGACCCCACGGAGGTGCCTTGCCCCACTGCGCCAGCTTCTCTCGTTCCCAGTCTTGCATCGTTCTCTCCTAAAAAGTTCAGGTTGATTCGGGGTTCGATGCGCTCTCTTGCAGGGTCGCGCTCGATCTCCGGGGGGGGGGTAACTTCTATAAGTGAAGTGAGTATGTCATGCTGATTTCAGGGTGTAAAGCCACTTTCAAAAGTTTCTAGACTGTCAAGCCCTTTTCGACATGATTAGTCGCAAAAAATATCATTTTTTCCTGTTTTTCGGCGAACGCTGCGCTCCCCAATCGATCAGATCTGTGGCTACAATTAAAAAAGTAACGAACGATGCAGCAACACCACGCCCAAGGCGCGCTGGTTCCAACTGGGGGAATTTCTACATGTACTTCGCTGATGAGCCCGACCACTTCGAGACGCTGAGAGACTCCATACGCCGGCTCGTCGATGCCGAGCTGCCCCGCGACAAGGCGCGCCAGCTCGACAAGGCCAAGACGTTCGATCGAGACGCCTTCGGCCGCCTGGCAGAGCTCGGGGTGTGTGGCCTGACCGTTTCCGAGGAGTACGGTGGCAACCGTGACCTCGTTGCGGCAGTCATGGTCATCGAGGAACTTTGCCGGCGTGGCACCTCGCTGGGCGGGCCCTACATCCACTGCGCTTTCTACGGCGCACTCAATATCGAGCACAACGGCTCCGCGCAGCAAAAGCAGACGCTGCTCGAGCCTTTGCTGCGCGGCGAACTGCTGTTCGCCTACGGACTGTCGGAGCCCGACGTCGGTGGCGACCTCGCCAACGTGACGACCCGCGCCAGGCTGGACGGCGACAGCGTGGTGCTCAACGGCGCAAAGCGCTGGTGCACGGGCGCACGTTTCGCCGACTACATTCTGTGCCTGGTCAAATCAGATGCGCAGGCGCCGAAATACCACAATCTCTCGTTCGTGCTCGTGCCACCGGACGCGCCGGGAGTCTCGATCACGGATATCGAGCACATCGGGTTGCGCTATGCCGAAACATGTGACGTCATGTTCGATGAGGTGCGCGTGCCGGCAACCAACATCCTCGGCGGACTCGCTGGCTGGCAGCAGGGATGGAGCATGCTCGCGGGTCCCGCTCTCGACATCGAGAAGCTCGAGGTGGCCGCGGTCGCGCTAGGCATCGCCAGTGCCGCGCTGGAGGACGCCTGGCAATATTCTCAGCAGCGAAGGCAGTTCGGAAAGCCCATCTGCGGCCATCAGGCCATCCGACATTCCCTGGCTGAACAGCGCACTGCGCTGCATGCCTCGCGCTTGATGCTGTACCACGCAGCCTGGCTGGCGGATCGCGGCCGACCCTGCAGCGTGGAGACTTCGATGGCAAAGCTCTTTGTTACCGAATCGGCCCAGAGGATTGGCATTGCGTGCCAGCGCATCATGGGCGCATACGGCTGCGCCGAGGAGTACGACATGGAGCGCTATGTGCGGGATCTGCTCGTGCTGCCCGTGATCGGCGGTTCGTCCGAAATGCAGCGCAACAACATCGCCAACCGGCTCCGACTGCCCACCGCGTAGGCGGACGCAATGGCAGCCGCAACAGGTCTACCGATGGATCGACAGAAACAAGGGGACACGCATGCAGTTTGGACATGGGTCCTGGTCCCGGCTCGCAGCAATAGCCAAAGCTTGTCCGGGAACCCCTGATGCCGGTTGAACCTCGCAAGGGCCGGAGCCTGATCCGTGCCGCCCTCGACATCGCCGCGGACCAGTGGACACTGCTGGTGCTGCGTGAGTTGTACATCGGCGCCCGCCAGTGGTCGGATTTCACGGCCTGGCTGAATATCCCGCCAGCCACGCTCAATCAACGCCTGAAGCAACTCGTCGAGACCGGTTGTGTCGCCAAACACAGCGTCGCCGGTTCGACGGGGGCGACCTACCAATTGACGGAAAAGGGCGTGGATCGGTTTGCGTTTCAGATGGCTGCGCGGGAGTGGCAGTTGCGCTGGCACCCGCGTGGGGGCGCGTTCGTGACGCCCTGGGTGCACGAATGCGGAGCAGCGCTGCGCTGCAAAACAGTGTGCCATGCCTGCGGCAAGGAGCCCCAGCCTGGCGAGATCCAGTTTGTTGAACGTTCCGTGTTGCTGCGTGAAACCGGCACACAGCCGCAGCCGCGCAGATTGTCGAGTCTGATCGGGACCGACAGCCGCTCCACGGGAATGCAGCCACCGCGGGTCGTGGAGGTGTTGGGTGATCGCTGCGCCACGACCGTGATGGCGGCATTGATGCGGGGTCACCAGAAGTTCGAAGAGATCGAGACCTGGACCGGACTGTCTCCTGCAACCGTGGCGCAGCGGCTGAAGAAGCTGCAAGTCATGGGTCTGATCCACTCACGCCTGTATCAACAGCGGCCGGATCGGTACGAATACTTGCCCAGTCCCTCCGGGTGGGACTTGCTGGCGGTGACGCTGCAGCTCTATCGATGGGCAGAGCGCTGGCTGACGCAGGAACGGCAACCGTTCGCGACCCACAGCCTGTGCGGCCAGCCGCTCGTGGCGGATTTGCTGTGCCAGCACTGCGGGGGTCTGGTCCATCTGGGCAACACGCGCGTCGCAACCCGGGACCCGCACGCAGAGCGGTCACACGACTGCCATGCGCGCGAGGAGACCTCGCCCGCACCGCAACCGATGGCGACATAGGAGGACAGGCATGAGCACCGCAGGGCCGTTCCCAAGGGCGAATTCCGCAATGCGCAGCATGGAGGATGCCTGATGAGCTTGACCGCCGACACAATCGACCTGGCGCGATTGACAGACTATCTCGCAGACCGACTGATCGGTTTTGCAGGGCCCATAACGCTGCGCAAGTTCGCTGGCGGGCAGTCCAATCCCACTTATCTGCTGGAGACGCCGATCTCCAGTTACGTGCTCAGGCGCCAGCCGTTCGGCACCTTGCTCAAGTCTGCCCACGCGGTGGATCGCGAGTTCCGCGTACTGACGGCGCTGCAGCAAACGGCAGTTCCGGTGCCCCGATCGCATCTCCTGTGCGAAGACACCAGCGTGATCGGCAGCATGTTCTACCTCATGAGCCACGAGCCCGGCCAGACCTACTGGGACCCGGCTCTGCCGGAGCTGACACCCGATCAGCGCGGGCGCGTCTATTCCGAGCTGATCCGTGTACTGGCCGCGCTGCACGATCTGGACGTCGACACGATCGGGCTCGGGGACTTCGGTCGGCGATCGAACTACTTCGAGCGTCAGCTGGCGCTCTGGATCAAGCAGTATCGGGCCTCGCAGACGCAGCGAATCGCCGCAGCCGAGACACTCATGGAGTGGCTCGCCCAGCGTGTGCCGCCGGACGACGGGCAATGCAGCCTGATTCATGGAGACTATCGCCTCGACAACCTGATCTTCGAGCCGGAGACGCAGCGGGCCCGTGCGCTCCTCGATTGGGAGCTGTCGACGCTGGGACACCCATTGGCCGACCTGGCTTATTTCTGCGCACTGCCGCGCCTGCCTGCGGTTGGGCTTGTGCAGGGACTCGGTGGCGTTGATCGGCAGGCGCTGGGCATCCCGCCGGAGGACGAGGTCGTCGCGAGGTACTGCGAGCTGCGTGGCATTGCATCGATCCAGGACTGGGATTTCTACATCGCATTCAGCCTCTTTCGCATGGCCGCGATCGTGCAGGGTGTCTACAAGCGCGCGCTGGACGGCAACGCGTCCAACGCCCGGGCGCTGGAGATGGGGCCGGCGGTCCAGCTGCTGTCGCAGGCGGGTCTGGATGCCGTTCGTGCGTGTGGCGCCTCGTGACACACACGCGGTTCCCGCCGCTGGTTGCAACACCCGACGTGGCGTCGCGGCGAAGGCAGGTTGCTGCAAGGCAACGCATGAATGGCCGCTCGACGTGACAACGTCGGTGGCCTGAACACTTTTTCATTCAAAGGAAACCAAATGGACTTCGCATATTCCGAGAAGGTCGAGGCGCTGCGCACGCAGGTGCGGGATTTCATGGACGCGCACATCGTGCCACGCATCCGGCAGCATCGCGAGGAGATCGCGCGCGGGGTTTTCCCCGTCTCGTTCATGGACGACCTGAAGGCGCTGGCGCGCGAGGAGGGGCTGTGGAATCTGTTCTTGCCGCATCTCCGGGACGATGAGCCGGGCAAGCGGCTGAGCAACCTGGAGTACGCGCCCCTTGCCGAGATCATGGGGCGCGTCGTCTGGGCGTCGGAGGTCTTCAACTGCAGCGCGCCGGATACGGGCAACATGGAACTGCTGCATATGTTCGGTACCGCGGAGCAGCGCGAGCAGTGGCTCATGCCACTGCTGGAGGGGCGCATTCGCTCGGCCTATGCCATGACGGAGCCTGACATTGCATCGTCGGACGCCACCAACATCACGACATCGATGCGCAAGGAAGGCGGCGACTATGTCATCAACGGGCGCAAGTGGTTCATCAGCAATGCCGCCCATCCCCATTGCCGGCTGTTCATCGTCATGGGCAAGACGGATCCACAGGCGCCGCCGCACGAGCAGCAGACCATGATTCTGGTGCCGCGCGATGCGCCGGGTGTCGAAGTCCTGCGCAACATCACGGTGATGAACCATCTTTCGATGGAAGGGCACTGCGAAGTGCTGTTCAAGAACGTCCGGGTGCCGGCGGCGAACCTGCTGGGGCAACCGGGGAGCGGATTTGCGTTGGCACAGGCCCGTCTGGGCCCGGGACGGATTCACCATTGCATGCGTTCGATCGGCGCGGCCGAGCTGGCGCTCGAACTCATGATCGAGCGGGCGCAGGAGCGCAAGACGTTCGGTCAGTATCTGTACCAGCACGGCGTCGTGGCGGATTCGATTGCACGATCCAGGATCGAGATCGATCAGGCCAGGCTGCTGGTGCTCAAGGCGGCGTGGATGATCGACAAATTCGGCGCCAAGGGCGCGTACAAGGAAATTGCGATGATCAAGGCCTTGACGCCGCAGATGCACGCCGCAGTGTGTGATCGTGCCATCCAGGTGTTTGGCGCGGAGGGCCTCAGTCCCGACACGCCGCTTGCAGACCATTGGACCTGGGCGCGCTGCCTGCGCTTCGCGGATGGCCCGGACGAGGTGCATATGCGCTCCGTGGCACGCATGGAGATCAAGTCCCGCCAGGGACAACG
Source organism: uncultured Rhodoferax sp. (assembly GCA_964558425.1). GTDB lineage: Bacteria > Pseudomonadota > Gammaproteobacteria > Burkholderiales > Burkholderiaceae_C > CAISIP01. The sequence continues at coordinate 32,530 of CAZLDV010000001.1, forward strand.
TGGTTCGACGGCGCCCTACCTCCTGCCCTGGCGTCAGCCGGACGGCACGGGTGCCGGCGATCAGCATGGTGCGGCCTGCCCGGAGTCCGCGTAATTCGTCTCTTTGACGTTGGTGTCGACAGGCTGAGCCGCCTGGCGCCAGCGTCGGCGTTGTCCTCGGTGCGAGTCTTGCGCCGTTCTATCCACCTGGGCTGGGGTTCACCGCGGGTGCCATGGTCTGGTTCGCTTCGCACCAGGCTATGCCCGAGCCGCACCGCCAGCACCACGAGCAGGCCGCCGCAGTCGCCCGTGAAGATGATGCTAGGGTTGACCCATGCGTGGCATGCACCCTGGCCTTGGTCATTTTGGAAGCGGTTCAATTCTCTGACTAGCGTCTTCCATCTCTTCGAGTTCGTCGAACCTGCTCAATGCAACCAATTTGGCGTGTTCGTTGTACAAGATGGTGGCCGCATGCGCAGTGTCCGGATTCCTGCTCTTGATCGCGGACAGCAGCGTACGCAGTTCGACGACGCTTTCGGCTGGACGTCCGGACCGCATCAACGATGACGTCCACAGGAAACTGAGCCGCGCGTTCAGTTGCCGGAGAATTCTCTCCAGCGGCTTGTTCCTGGCGCCTGCTGCGAAGGACTCAAAGAATGCCTTCTTCGTCGTTCTGATCTGCGCCGGATCCCGCGCAAGCAATGCTGCTTCGAGTGTCTCGATGGATCGCTCGAGGTCGTGCATGGCCTTTGCCGTGCCGAAAGAGGCAAACCGGCGGGCAGCCAGGCATTCGATCACCGTGCGTACTTCCCACAGATCCAGGAATTCCTCCCTGAAGATCCGCCTGACGACAGGCCCCTTGTGAGGAATTATTTCTATCAGCTGCTCCGCTTCCAGCTGCCGCAGCGCTTCTCGCAAAGAGGTTCTGCTGACCGACAGCCGTTCGCACAGCTCGCGTTCAATCAGGCGTTCGCCGGGCCTGAATACACCTTCGGTTATGGCGGATGAAAGCCTCTCCAAAAGAGCACTGCGCACTGCGGAGTTGCCCGGGCCATCCTTGCCTTCACCGGTGTTCAGGGCCTTCTTGCCTTGCTTTATTGTCATACGATATTGATTGAAATAGGATTGATGATCAAGACGCTTAAAGGGAAAATGTCTGAGAATTGTTTATCTTGTAATACAATAATTTTCACTGCTGGCTTCGATGCTATCGGCCTTAAACAGGTGCCATCTGACTCAAGGAAACCCAATATGAAGCTCTTCGTCACCCTCGTCTCCACGCTAGCCATCGCTACTGCAGCGAACACCTTTGCAGCCGATCTTCAAATCAAGGACGCGTCGACTGTCAAGGATTCGGAATTCGATGCCTTGGTCTCGCGCGACGCACCGATCGTCAAGGTCGCGGGTGGCTTTGGCTTCACCGAAGGAGTGACGTGGGTATCGCAAGGGACGCAGAGCCATCTGTTGTTTAGCGACATTCCAGCCAACGTCATCTACCGTTACACCGCAGATGGTAATGTGACCGTGTTTCGCGAAAAGACCGGCTATCAGAAGGCCGATGTCTGGCGCGTGGGCATGTTGTTCAACAACGGCAAGGCGGAGAGCGACCCGGCTTTCGAGAAGTTCAACATGATCGGCTCCAACGGTTTGGCGCTGGACCAGCAAGGACGGCTTGTCATTGCCGCGTGGGCAGGCAGGACGATCGACCGTATCGAAAAGGATGGCAGCCGTACCGTGCTTGCCGACCGTTATCAGGGCAAGCGATTCGGTGGACCGAACGACGTCGTCGTGCGCAAGGATGGAGCCATCTACTTCACCGACGGCTTCGGTGGTCTGCTGCAGGGTGCCAGGGATCCTGCCAAGGAGATCGATATCAACGCCATCTATATGATCCGCGACGGACGCGTTGAGCGCGTCGTCGATGACCTCCCGCTCGTCAACGGCCTGGTCTTCTCCCCCGACGAGAAGTTCCTATATGCCAATGGCTCCACCGGCAAATATATCCGGCGCTATGCCGTGGCACCGGACGGTTCGCTTTCAGGTTCCCAGATGTTCTTCGACATGAGTGCCGAGAAAGGGGTGGGGAACACGGACGGCATGAAGGTCGACGTCAAAGGGAATGTTTGGGCAGCGGGTCCTGGTGGCGTATGGGTGATCTCGCCACAGGGCAAGGCCCTGGGTGTGATCCACTTTCCGGAGATCACGGCCAACCTTGTGTTCGGAGATGCGGACAAGAAGACCTTGTATGTAGCTGCAAGAACGAGCATTTACAAGGTTCGCGTGAATGTTGCAGGGCTGCCTTGAACCTGCGCCTTGGCGCGTGACATCGACCGTCATGGCGACCGGATGTGCACCGCTGTGGTCTGTCCCCCATGGAAGAGCGGTGAAGCGCAGCGTTGGCTGCACTGCTTTGCAGGCCATTCGCTCGACCGTGGCTTTGGCCGGTTCACCATCTGCGAGCCGCTGAACGCGGGCAAATCCGTACTGCGTGCGTTGGCCGGCCCATCGCATCCTTCCGGCTGCACGCTTGCTTCGCCGTTCTGGTGCTTGATTGTCATACAACATTACAAGTTTTAACCATGTGATTAAGAATGTTTGTCATTTTTCTCGACCTTTTGGCTCTCTTGTAATACAATTTTTTTTCTTGAAACTTCCGGAGTCAACATGAACCCGATTAGGCAATGTTTGAACGCGACTGGCTTGGTGGTGCTGTCTGCTCTGGCAGTGATGCCCTCCCTATCGCAGGCGCAGGCTTATCCCACCAAGGCGATACGGTTTGTCGTTCCTTTCGCGCCGGGAGGCAACACGGATGTAGTGGCCCGCCTTGTCGCCAATGGCATGAGTCTCCAAATGGGACAGCCGATCGTTGTCGAGAACCGGGCGGGTGCTGGCGGCGGCATCGGGACGGATTTTGTCGCCAAGGCTGCGCCTGATGGCTATACCGTGCTGATTGGGCACATCGGTGCACTGACCATCAACCCGGCAATCTACGAGAAGCTCCCGTACGACACCCTGAAAGATTTCGAGCCTGTCGGTCTGTCTGTCGTCACGCCGCTGGTGCTGGTGAGTGCCCCCAGCGTGGGAATCGGCTCGGTGGCCGAACTCATTGCAAAAGCCAAGGCGGACCCGGGAAAGCTGACGTACGCCACAGCGGGAGCCGGAAGTGCCGCGCACATGGCGTCCGAGTTGTTCAATATGACCGCGCATATCCAGACGACCCATATCCCCTATAAGGGCGCAGCGCCCGCAACGACTTCACTGGTGTCCGGTGAGGTGTCGTTTGCCTTCAACGGGCAGGCGCCGGCCCAGCCGTTCGTCAAGGCGGGCAAGCTGGTGGCCCTTGGTGTCACCGGGCTCGCTCCCAGTCCGTTGTTTCCGGGGGTACCGACCATTGCATCCATGGGGCTCAAGGATTTTGAGGTTGTGGACTGGAACGGCTTGTTGGTTCCTGCAGGTACCCCAAAGAATATCGTGGACCGGCTGAATGCGGAACTCGTCAAATTCTTGAATCTTCCGGAAACCAAGGTGCGCTTTGCACAGTTGGGTTTTGAGGGTCGGCCAGGGACGCCCGCCCAGTTCGCGACGTTCATCAAGTCTGAAATGGATAAATGGGGCCGCAGCGCGAAAGCGGCCAAGATCAAGGCTGATTGACATGGGCATGACCATGGCGGAAAAAATTCTGGCCAGAGCCGCCGGAATGGCCATGGTTCGTCCCGGGGATGTCATCTATCCCCAGCCCGAGCTAGTGATTCTTCATGACGGCTATGTTGAAACCGCTTACAAGCAGCTGAAAGATATTGGCTACGAAAGGCTGACCCATCCCGAGCGTGTCATGATCATCACGGATCATCAGGTGATCTACACCACGCCAAGAGCCATAGCGCAAGGTCGGGCCAACAGGCGGATTGCCAGTGAATGGCAGGTAGGGCATTTCTTTGATGTCGGGCGGGGTGGGCACGGCCATCTCTACCCGATGGAAGCGGGCTTGGTGACGCCTGGAATGTTTCTGTTCGCCTACGACATGCATTGCACCAATTTTGGTGCCATGGGTGCCTTTGCGCAGCGGGCCGGACCGGACATCACCGCGGTGTTGGCGACCGGCACCCATTGGACCATCGTGCCTTCGACCCTCAGGATCGATGTGGCAGGCAGCTATGCAGCCGGTGTGCATCCGCGTGACCTTGGATTCTGGCTGTCTGGCCAGTTGAGTTCGGGCAAGCTCGGAGTCGAGCATGACTATCGCGTGATCGAGTTTGCAGGTCCGGCCGTAGCGTCGATGTCTCTGGCGTTTCGTATTGCCCTGTGCAATACCCTTACGGAAATCGGAGTGGCAAACGTGATGTTCCCGCCGCCGGCCGGTGCGCACCGTACCTACACCGATGCGGTAGAGAGCGATGCGGATGCGACGTACGAAGGCAGTCTTCACATCGACCTGGCCGAGGTTACCCCGCAGGTCTCGTTGCCAGGGGGGCCGGACAAGGCGGTACGCATCGAGGAGGTCGTCGGTCGCAGAATTGACCACGCCTATGTGGGAGCTTGCGGTTCAGGCATGTACGAAGACTTTCTGATCGTTGCCGACATCCTCAGAGGGCGTCGGGTCGCCGACCATGTGCGGTTCTTTGTCGTTCCCGGGACGGTCGCCACGGCACAACGCCTGGCCTCGGAAGGGCTCTCGAACCTGTTCATGGAAGCCGGTGCCCTCATGCTTCCTCCGGGCTGCGGACCTTGCGCGGGCGGCGTGGGCGGACCCCTGGGTCCGGGGGAGGTATCGATCTCCACGGCTGCAACCAATGGTGCCGGTCGCATGGGTGCTTTGGACGCCGAATGCTACCTCGGGAGCCCCGCAACTGTGGCGGCCTCCGCCGTCAGCGGGGTGATTGCCGATCCGCGTGAAGCCGTTTGCAACGCTTCGATCTAGAGAACAAGAGATGCAGTGGACCACTGTTGGACGTGCCCACGTGCTGGGAAACAATATTCCCCACGATGGCGGCGTCATATCGTTTGATGCTGTACTTGCCCGCATCACGGATCCGCAGGAGTTGATTCCCCGGCTGTTTGCCCAGGTTGATCCTGCGCTTGCGGCAAGACTCAGACCTGGCGACTTCATCGTGGCTGGCCAGCATTTTCTTGCAGGCAAGGCGCATAACAATGGACTGCTCGCCATGAAGGCGCTGGGATTGCGCATTGTGTGTGAATCGATGGGCATACGCGCCTTTCAGGGGGTTGTCGGGCTGGCGTTGCCGTGTTTGACAAACTGCGTGGGTGTGACCAGCCTCGTCGCTGACGGTGATGAGATCGAGGTCGACTATCTTTGCGGCCGGGTCCGGAATCTCTCTCGAGACACCGAGGCGGTTTATGGCGGCTTGCCCGAAGGCGTGAGAAAGATGATCGAAGAGGGGGGCATGCGCGGGCTTCTCATCGCCCATCTGAAGAGTCATCCGGAACTGGGTGTTGCCACTGTCGGTTGAGGAAAAAAGGATGGACAAGCACACCGTAACCCACGCTGCAGGCACGATGCTTGAAAAGCAGCTCACCGGGAAAATTGACCGCAAGAAAATCGGGTTGCTCGAGATACCCAGGATCTCGCAACAGGTCATCGACGCGTTCATTGCACTCGGTGACGCCACATGCGCCGTATCGGATGCGCTTGATGAGATGGGTTTGCCAGGGGCGATTGCAGGATCGACGCTGTGCGGAATCATTCCGGGAGCCCGACTCGTCGGCCCGGCGTTGACCATGCGAAACGAAGCAAGGCTCGGTGATCCGACGGCGGCGGCGCGCAGCAAAAGCAACCTGCTGGCGGAGATCGAGTGCCACAACTTGTCCAAGCCTGGCGACGTGCTGGTGATCCAGGGCGTCACCAGCGCATCCAATTTGGGTGGAATTGGCGGGCGATTGGGCAAACGTCAGGGCGAACAGGGGGCCATTGTGGACGGCTCGATTCGCGACGTCGGTGATTTCAAGGCGGTCAACTACCCTGTGTGGTCAACGGGCAGAACGCCGATGACGGGCAAGTGGCGCGTGCAAGCCGTCGAGATCAACGCGACCGTGCGCATTTGTGGTGTGGCGGTCAACCCCGGTGACCTGGTGGTTGCCGACGACACGGGCGTTTGTTTCGTTCCGCGCGAGCGCATTGACGAGGTGCTGGCATTTGCGCAGCGCAAGACCCAGGCCGAAATGGACATGTGCCAGCAGATTGACAACAACTGGTCCGTTCCCGAGATAGCGGGTGCTGTCAAACGCGTTTGATACGACGTGTTCGCTGCGCCCGCTCCGGCCAAGCCAGCCCAAGGCGCCCGATGATCCTCTCGTAGTGGCCGGCCTGGTGGCCGCACGGCATGATGCGATGGCTTACGCTATCGGTTGTCGCGCCCAGGCGGGAAGGGCGGAGATACAAGGGCGGCTGCGCTTGCATCTGCTGCCCTCTGTCTCCCATCAGGCAGCTTGCTGACGCCGCGCCCGGGCGGCTCGAATGTCTTCGCCGCTGCCCCAGGTGGCGTGCGATCCGGCGGGCACGACCAGCGGCAGCTGTACACGCGCGATCGGGCCGGCGCCGACACTCTGGCCTCTCCAGATCCACACTTCCGTCTGCTCCAGATTGCCTACATAGGCGATGAGATAACCATCATCCTCGCCCTGGGACCCGATGCGGGGTGCGAATACCGGCTGTCCCATGTATTTGCCCTCGGGCAGTTCGTAGCGATCAATTTCCTTGAGTTCCTGATAGTCGAACTTCTGAATTCCGCTCATCAGAAACAGCGGCACCTCCGCCGCAAAGGTGTTGTAGGAGTAGCGATTCTTGATGCCCAGATAGCGATAGTTGATGCACGGCATCTCGGTGCTGGCATCATCGACAAATCGCTCGCTGGCCTTGCCGGTTTTCAGATTGAAGCGGTACTGCGCCAGACGCGGTTGCATGAACTTGAATGAAAGAAAATAGTTCTGCACCTTGACGCTGGGGGTTCCCTTCGGAATATCGGGAACCGGTGACAGCTGCTTGTACGCGTAGGCGATGATTTCGTCGCCTTCCTCCCAGGCATTGACCGTATGCAGGATGTAGGTGGGTTCGCATTCGAACCAGACCACCTCTTTTCCACTGCCATAGCGGGGAATGACGCCAAAACGGGTCTTCATCGACTGATCGAACACCATCTTCTTCCGGCCCTGGTTGAGCAGCTCGGGATTCCAGAACATCGGAAGATCATGCAGAATCGTGTAGTGCTCCGTTATCCAGCTATCGTGGGGCAGCCGCGGGCCAGGCAGGTCGATCTCGGTCGAGCAGACCAGCTTGTTGTCCGGGCTTACAACGCCATATTGCATGTAGGGCTTGGAGTTGAAGCTGTAGTTGAAGAATATGAACTCGCCCGTGCGCTCGTCGACCTTCGAGTGTGCCGAAACGCCATGGGGCCATGCCCCGGAAAAGTCATCCGGTCCAATCGTGTGAAAGTCGGTGGGGTCCAGGCGGTAGGGTTGGCCGCAGCGGGAGAACATGGTCTTGAACTCGCCATTGTGCAAGACCACATCGGTGCCTGAGTTGTTCTTCAGGCCCACTTCCGCCTCGAAACCGTCGCGCAGGCTGGGGTACAAACCCTTGCCCGCTTCCATTTCCTTGAGCAGACCCGCGGTCATGACCATGCGATTGCGGTACTCTGCCTTGCCGTTCCTGAAGGTTGTCGCATGCACCATCGCGTCACCATCGAACCAGTGATAGTGCCCATGGGGCGGCTGAAAGACCGGGTTGTGCCCATTGCGTATGTACACGCCATCGAGGTCCTTGGGGATCTCCCCGATGACATCGAGGTTGGCCGCGGTTATTTCCTTGCCCACGGGACCATGCACGCTTCCCTGCAAGTAATCGTTGCCTTCTTCGTGCGCTCTGAGGACCAGCTCGTTATAGAGTTCATATTTGCCCATGATTCACATACTCCTTCAGATTCAATGAGGATTCGCCAAGATTCGGTAATTGCCAGAGCCGTGCTTGGTCGAGGAATGCCAATCGACACGGCCAATCATCGCTCCACGCCACCGCAACGCAGAGCAGGTGTCCTTTGTTCTAGACCGAGGGTTCACGCACGAGTGCCGGCTCGGTGAGAGGAATTTCCCAGAAGCCAGGCGGCGCTGCGACCAGCCCGGGCACCGAGTTGATCAGCGAACCCGCCACGCCATACTGGACTGCCGTCGTCTTGAACGGATACTTGTCGGGAACCGTGATGTCGACAGTGATGTCCACGCTGGGCAAGCCGCGGATGTTGACCGACCAGGTGGTGAAATCGGGCTTTGGCAGATGTGCCGTTTCCATGATCCAGTTGATCGTCTGGGTCACCAGCCGCTTGCCTTTGACGATCCCGTGGTAGCGCCATTGTGTGTGGCTGATCGTTCCCTTCTTGATCACCCCCGGGGGTATGGTGATGTCCTCGGTCGCGGGATACATGACGTGATCGGTTTCTATGCGATCGAGCTTGTAACCCAATCGGTGGACGAGTTGCGCGATGACCTCGGCAAACATGCCGTTGTGTATTTCCACCGGATGCCAGCTTGGGTCATTGGGGTCGATGCTGTCCATCGGGCAACCAAAGCCCAGCATGTCGAAGACATAGACCGGGTCCTGCATCATGTTGCATGCAACCGTCTCGGTGACTTCAATATGCTCGACTTCCAGGCAGATTCCAGCGGCTATCGTTGCGATCTTGTCGGTAATGAACCCCGGGTTCAGACCACCACCGAGCAGGGTGCTGTTCCCCTTTTTGCAGGCATCCAGGAATGGCTTCGTGTAGGCGTCGCCCCAGTACTGGGGATAGGTGTGGCCGCTGATGCAAATGACGTTTTTCCCCGAAGCCAGCAATCTGCAGATATCCGCGTCGTGGTGGGTATAGGGGGGTTGAACCAATGGGGTGTGGAAAACAACGTCCGCATCCAGACGCAGAATGTCTTCAATGTTGTTGGTTGCAATGACGCCCGTCTTGCCGCGACGTGCAATGTCTCCCGCGTCCATGCCGACCTTCTTGTCGCTGTAGACATAGAGCCCAACGAGCTCCAGGTCGGGGTGATCGATGATTGCCCGCAGGCAGGTCTTGCCCATACTGCCCGTGGCCCATTGGACGACTTTGTAGCGCATTGAAAAGTACCTCGGTTAGACGTGTTGCAAGTGTTTTCCGTGTGAGGCCGCGAATTTGTCAAATTGATGGAATGCCGTCGGACACGGTCGCGCGGGCGCGACCGACCGCTTCGGTATCCAGGCCGGCGCGCTGCTGCAAGGCGCGCAAGCTGCCCGCCAGCAGATCGGTGGGTGGCGCAGTGTGCAGGCTGCCGGCTTCCTTGTCCGCGCCGCGCGGCGTGTGAATCTTCTCGTCGACGTGGATGTCGGACATTTGCTTTCGTAAATAGACTAAACTGGATCAAGTATATTGGTAAATGAGCATGTGTGCAATCCAGAAAGTTGAATCAAACTATTGTTGACAGATTAAATAACGGATGCTAGCCACCCTGCATGCGCTGCCAGGCAGCATCCGTCCCGCAGCCAATGTCGCCCCTGCGCGCGGCGCTGCCAGAGTCCGACGCTCTCGGATATGCACGGATGCCGCGCGCAGATCTTCCAGCGGTCGATTGTGGTTGGCGGACCGCGCAGTGAATGCTGTCCCGGCTTACTGCCTGGCCAGGATCGTGACCGTGACCGCGGCCTCCTCGCAGCCGTAGAAGCCGCCCCCGTTTTCAGCCAACGCGAACTTCGCTGCCGGGACCTGCCGCTCGCCTGCTTCGCCACGCAACTGTCCCACCAGATCATGCACCTGTATCGCACCGGTGGCGGCTGTCGGATGCCCCTTGGACAACAATCCGCCAGACGTGTTGATGGGCAAAGCGCCACCGAGCCGCGTGTTACCGCTTTCCACCATCCGGCCACCAGCGCCGAACTCGCAAAAGCCCATGCTCTCGGACTGGAGGATTTCTGCAAAGGCAGTCGCGTCGTGAATCTCCGCGACCGACACGTCCTGGGGCCCGATAGAGGCCATCTCGTACGCCTTGAGCGCGGCGAGCCGCGACGCACTGCGCTCAAGATCGTCACCACGCCGGTTGGTGCCGCTGCCCAGCACGCAGCCCGCGATCCGGATCGCCCGCGAGCGGTCGAACCGCGCCAGCGCGTCTTCCGAGCACAGCACCAGCGCACCTGCGCCATCGCTCTGTGGCGCACACATCGAGCGTGTCATCGGCCAGGAGACCAGCTTGTCGGCCAGGACCTCTTCGACCGACATCGGCTTGCGGTACTGTGCCATCGGATTCCACTGGGAGTGCCAGTGGTTCTTTGCCGCCACCTCGGCGATCTGCCGTTGTGTCGTGCCAAACAGCCGCATGTGCATGCGCGCCATGGCCGAATACAGGTCCATGAAAATGCTGCGCTCGCCATTGTCCTGCAGCGCTTCCGCCGGCAGCTCGATGCCCTCGCCGAGTGCAATCAGGGCTTGCATCTGTGCATCGGCCAGGTCCAGGTCCATGCTTCCCCTGAATGCCGCGAAGGCCTCCTTGCGCTTGTCCGGGTAATTCATCTTCTCGGTTCCGACGACCAGGGCGACGTCATACAAGCCTCCCCTGATCGCCGCAAGAGCCTGCAGCATCCCCGACGAAGAACTGCAACAGGCGTTGTCCGTATTGAAGATCGGGATCTCCTCGAAACCGTAGGCTCGCAGCGCACATTGGCCGCGGATGCCATGCTGCCCCTCGAGCGCACCCTGGCGCGTGTTGGAGAACCACGCAGCGCCGATCACTTCACGGGACGACTTGGCGTCCGCCAATGCGGCATCGACCGCCAGCGCCGTCAATTGCTTGACCGACTTGTCGAGATGCCGGCCCAGTGGTGTCATGCCTGCGCCGACGATGTAGACATTGGACATGGTTGAGCTCCTCGCTTTCAGTAGGGGTGTGTATTGGACGGGGTGACAGGGAAGGCACCCGCAGGCTTCATGTGCACGGCTGGCTGGTCCATTTCACCGCCGGGTTGAGGGTTGTCGCCTGCGAAGCCAGCGCACGGCCCAGCATCTTCAGGTCTTGGGCGTCACGCCCGACGAGGTAGCGCCCGGTTACCAGCGCATCAGCCGCGGCATCGAATCTGGCCTGGTAGACATTGCAATTGCCGCCGTACAGCGTGTTGATCGACGCATCGGACAGTTTGATCATCGATCCCCAGTCGCCGGCAAACTTGCCATCGGCGGACTTGCCCCGTCCCAGGTACTGGTACAGCGGCGCCTCGATCAGCGGCGAGCGCAATCCGCCCAGGGCATTGCCAAACTGGTCTGGCACCGGCGCGTGCAACAGCTTGCCCTTGGCATCGAGCGAGGTGGCGAATTGCAACCAGTGGTTATCGGCGGGTGGAGCCGGTATGCCTTTTGCGGCCCAGGCATGCAGGTTCTCCAGCGCGCCGTTCACGAACGCGTCGAGTTGCAACACCGGCTCCTCATGGCCGCTGAAATACGCCTTCGGTGCGCGGCTGCCGCCGTCCGCCTTGGCCTTGGCGATCTCGCTGTTGATTGGAATGATCGGTGAGGTCGGATCCGAATGCGGGGCGCCCGCCACTTCGTAGAAACGGAACTTGTCGCTCGCGCTGTTGGCATCGGCTCGGCGCTGGTACGGCGCCATGGCAGGGTAGCGGCCGGGTACGCCGTTGCCCAGGACGTCGTAGAAGCGGCTCTCGGCTTCGGACATCAGCACGATCTGCGGCACGCTGGTGGCCTTGTACAGCGACTTCGGCACGCTGGCCGACGGCACGCCCTTCTCACGGCGCAGCGGCATCGTCCCGGGTCCGGCCAGGTTGAGGTAACCATCAAACAGGGGCTTGCTGTTTGGCCCGGCCTTTTCCAGCCGGTCCGCGAACGCGCTGAGGTAGGCGTTCATGTAGAACCCGGACTGCGACTGACCGCCCAGGTACACCCATGTGGGCGACAGCGTCGCGAGCAAACCACCGGTGCCAGGCTGGCGCAGCTGCGAGCCGAGCTGGCTGAGCATGTCCCAGACCAGGCCGTCTTCGTTGACGCCGTTGACCTGCCAGTTGATAGCGGCGTAACGCACCGGGTCGAACTTCTTGAGCGCATCGGCGGTCAGGCTTTGCGACGTGATGCCGATGTAGGCGTCACCTGACAGCATCAGGTGCCTCCAGCTGCGACGCCAGATGTCTTCGAGATCGACGCCGCTGGACGCATTCAGGATGTCGATGAACACGCGGCCGGAGAACTTGGCAGGATCGTTCGGGTAGCGCACCAGCAGCCGCGTGGCGTAGGGATGGCCGGAAGAGCTGACCACCGCGCGATCGTCGGCGCCGATGTCATAGACGTTGGCCTTGCCGGACTGAATGAACTCCTTTTCGACGTAGCCATAGTTCTTGATCAGGTTGATCGGGCCATTGGCATCGCCGGTGGAGCACAGCATCGTGCTGAAGGGATGGCTGGTGGTTGGGCAGACCACCGGAGAGGCGCCCGTGCCCGCGTCGAATGGAACCTGTCTTAACGCTGGAATGGCCTGGATCGAGTCAACCACCGCGTCGCTCGTGGCTGCCGGCCCCGGGCCGCTGGTGAAGGCGCAGGCGACCAATGCCCAGCTGACAGCCAGCATGCTGACGGCGGTCCCGATCGGACGGGTGATGCGTGAAATGTTTGTCATGTAGCGGCTCCTGGTAAATCGATGACTGTCCGTTGTGGGTTGTGCAAATCCGGTCACTCGTTCGCGATGTCGGGACGGCGCGTGATCCGATTCAGCCGCGCCAACACCGACGCTGCTTCTTCGACCAGGCGACGGACCACGTCGCCGGCCGCCGGAATGTCGTCGAACAGGCCGATGCACTGCCCGGTTGAAATCACGCCGCGATCGGTGTGGCCGCGCAGGATGGTGTCCAGATAGGCCTCGCCGCCGATGATGTGGCGCAGTTGTTCGAATCCCGCGCCCTGGCGCTCCAGCTCCAGCACTGCGTCGGCCGGCGGCGTGTGCAGCACCCGACGTGCCTTGCGCAAGCTGCGTTCGATGATGACCGTGTCGTGCTCGCTGGCACGCTGCAAGGCGGCCTTCATCTGAGCGTGCAGCACCGTCTCCCGGGTCAGCACGAAGCGTGTTCCCATCTGCACGCCGTCGGCGCCCCAGGCCAGGGCCGCGACCAGGCTTGCGCCGTCGCAGATGCCCCCGGCTGCGATCACCGGAATGTTCAGCTCACACGACGCCTTGCGAACCAGGACCGACAGCGCGATATCGTCCATGCCCGGATGCCCGCCAGCCTCGAAACCCACCAGCACGACTGCGTCCGCCCCCAGGCGCTGCGCCTTGTGCGCAAAGCGCAGCGCGGGGGCGACATGCACCCAGACAATGCCCTGGCGCTTGAGCTGGTCGACGAACGGCTCCGGGTTGTTGCCCGACGTGAAGACGATGCCGACGTCCAATTCACAGACACAGTCCATGTACTCGGCCATCGAGCGGCGCGAGCCGATCGAAATGTTCACCCCGACGGGCCGATCGGTGAGGGAGCGTGCATGCAGGATTTCCGCCTCGAGTTCTCCGCGGTTGTCGAAGCACCCGGCTGTGATCAAGCCCAGCCCACCGGCCTGCGAGACAGCCGCTGCCAGGTCCGCGCGACCAAGCCCCTGCAAGCCGCCCTGAATGATCGGGTAGCGAATCCCCAGCAGCCGGGTGATTCTCGTGTCCATGCGTGCTTTCCCGGTTTGCAGGTGTGAAGCGCCACCCGATAGCGTTGCCTGGCCTGTCATCGAGGACCGTCGACGGTGTCGAGCACGCCGAGTTCGCGCAGCAGGCGACGCAGTGACCGTGCCATGATCTGCATTTCGTGGCCGATCAGATCGCTGCCACACGGTTGGGCCAGCGCCGTTACCTGATCGAGCAGTGCCTGCAGCGCGGCCAGCAATTGCGGCGGATCGACTGCCAGATTTCCCGTCACTGTCTTCGAAGGTCTTTCCATCTCTTTTCCTTGTAGATAAATCGCTCCAGTTCGCCCGGCTTGGCCTCGACCACTTCCATGGCCACGCCGGTGCGGTCCTTGATCGCCAGGCGCAATTGCGAGAGCACGCCCGCGCGCTGGTCCGCGCCCAACGCAGTGCCTGGCCTGAAGTCGATCAACACCTTGGCCACCTCGCGGCCGTTGTCGGCGACCAGAACGCGGCCGTTGTACTCATCCACTTCGGGGCGCTCGAACACGATCGCATCGACCGCCTCCGGCCACAGGTTCATGCCACGGATCTTGAGCATCGTGTCGTAGCGCGAGACGGTACCGGCCTCGATGCCGTCGAACGGCCGACCACAGGCACATTGGCGGTGTGACCTGAAGACCACCTTGTCGCCGGTACGAAATCGCAGGATGGGCATCGCCTCGCGGTCGAAGCTGGTGAGAATCACCTCGCCTTCTTCGTCTTCGCGGGCCGGTTCACCGGTATCCGGGTTCAGCACTTCCGCGTAGACCTTGTGCTCGGGAAAATGCATCATGGATCGCCTCCCGTCGGCGAGGTAGGTGCCGTGCTCGCAGGTGCTGGCGATGCCGCCTCCGGCTTGTGTCGATGCGTAGGTGTCGATCAGCTTGGCGCCCCAAAAGGCTTCCATTTCGCGTGCCCACGGCACGTCGAAACCGAAGCTTCCGAGCTTGATGGCCTTGAGAGCCGGAAAGTCCCGCAGCGGATCGATGCCCTGCTCCTGACAGATGGTGGTCAACCGGCGCAGGTAGACCGGGCCGGTGGAGAAGAAATGCGCAGGGAAACGACGCATCATCGCGAGCCGCGCCTCGCCGTCCATGTTGCCGACCGCAAAGGTCCGCAGCCCGTAATGCTGAAACGCCGCCAGCAGCGTGATCGGGCCCGCAGTCACGCCGACCGGCACCATGTGAAATGCGGTGTCTCCGGGATTGATGCCCGCCCAATGGAGCGAACCAGCCCAGCTGCTGAGCGATTCGCCAACGTCCGCAGCCGTGTAGGCATGGACCTCCTGGCCCTGGCCGGATGTTCCGCTGGTCAGAAAGCAGTACTCGACCAGTTCGCTGGGCACTGCAATCGCGCTACCCAGGGGGGGATGTTCCCGCTGATCGGCCAATAAATCCGCCTTGGCCACCGTGGGCACCAGGCGGCGGAAGTCAGCCGGGCTCTGGATTGCATCGGGTTCCACCCCCGCTTGCTGCATGCGCTGGCGGTAGAACGGGCTGTTGGCATGGACCCGCCGAAGCGTACCGATCAGACGGCGCCAACGCAACGCGTCGAGCTGCTCACGCGGCATGCGCTCAATGAACGGATTGAATACTCTTTGCATGATTTCGTGCCTTCACCTCACAAGAAGGCGCCGGGTCGCCCCCAAGTTGTCTTGCACCCTCTCGGGGGTCCTGCCCAGGCCAGGGCTGGGGTGCTCTTGACTGCTGCCTTCGGGCCGCATCCCATGCGGCATCGGCCGATCGCTGCGCCATCATGGCTCGGCGATCATCCTCGCGGAAGACAGACGCAGCGCACGGCAGATCACCCGGAGTAATCGCCGTCGCAGGCGATCAGGTAGGCGGCGGGCAAGGGCGCCGCCGCCGTTGACTATCATGGCCAAGGTGTTCCGCGTCCTTGTCGGCTGACAGAAGGACGAGCCGCAGCTTTCCTCAAGGCAACTGAATGAACGACGACGATCCTTGGTCCACGTTGCGACCGCACCAGTTGCGGGACTTCATTGCGGTGGCCGATACCGGCAGCTTGCGCGCCGCCGCCCGCAAGCTCGGGCTGACGCAGCCGTCGCTGACCAAGAGCCTGCGCCAATTGGAGGCGCAGCTCGAGATGGCCATCATCTCCCGCACGTCGCACGGCGTGACGCTGACCAGCGCCGGCCAGTTGTTGCTGGAGCATGCACGTCTGATCGAATCCGAAATCCGGCGAACAAACGATGAGTTCAGGCGCATGCAAGGCCGATCGGCTGCACGCATCAGCGTCGGCCTGTCGGTATCGCTGGCCTTTGGACTGCTTGGCGAAGCCGTGAAGCTGCTGCGTGCGCGTGACCCGGATGTTTCGGTGCGCATAGTCGAAGGCACCCATGAGCGCCTGGTCGCCGATGTGCGCCAGGGCATCTGTGATTTTGCGCTGATGCCCGTCGGGGCGCGTGGCCATCTGGTGGACCTGCGCATCCGGCCGCTGTTCGAGGCGCGTGTCATCGTGGTCGGGCGCGCTGGCCACCCCTGCGCAGGCGCGGCCAGCCTGTCCGACCTGCAAGCATGCGACTGGATCACCCCGCGTCGTCAGGGAACGTTGAAGGAACTGATCGATCGACAGGCCGACAGTCTGGGGCTCAATCCCCTTCGCTGGATGGTGGAGTGCAACTCGGCGGCAACCTACTGGGACATGATCGCGGACAGCGACCTGGTTGGCCTGGCGCTGCAGACGGATCTTGAGTCGCGAAACGCACGTGCCTTCGGCGTCGTCGCGCTGCTCGATGCGCCTGACTTGCCGAGCGTGACAGCCGCCCTGGTGTACCGGCCTGATGCTGCACCTGCAGGGAACGCCGCAGCGCTCGCCGACCTGTGCCGTGACCTGTCTCACCGACATGTACTGCGCAGGCCGCTGGACGCATCACCGTCGGCCTGAGGCGATAACCAAGGGTGATCGAGGACGCGCCGCAGTCGTCTGGCCCTGCGCCGTGCACGGGGCGACCATTGCGCTGCAGCTACTCCCATTGGCGTCCGATCCGCAGCGGTGATGGCGTGCTGCCGAGTACCACAGAAGCATCCCCATGTATCGCAAACTGGCACTGGCGCCTGCATTCGCGTGCATGGCGGCGGGCGCGCCGGCACAGGACTGGCCGACCAAGCCGATCGCGGTCATCATCCCGTTCCCGCCCGGATCGGTGGACGCGAAGGCGCGCATCGTCACCGAGCGGGTGTCCGCGCCGTCCGCCCACGGTCAATCGTCGATACATGGAGAACCAGTCCGATGCGCAACCAACAGAACGACCGCAGGGTCCGCAACCAACGGGGTGCAGCATGGGCGTGATGGATCTGTTCAGTCTGGACGGCAAGGTCGCGCTGGTGACCGGCGGCTCGCGCGGACTTGGCCTGCAGCTCGCCGCCGGTCTGGGCGAGGCGGGTTGCAGGATCGCCCTTGCGGCCCGCAAGGCCGACGAGCTTGCAGCCGCCGAGTCATTGCTGCGCGCGCGCGGCATCGAGGCGGTAGGCATCGTCTGCGATCTGGGACGTCCTGCTGGCATTCCAGCGCTCGTCGAATCGGTGCTGCAGCGCCTGGGCACCATCGACGTGCTGGTCAACAACGCGGGGACCATCTGGTCGGCACCTGCCGAGGAGTACCCCGACGACGGCTGGTACAAGGTGATGCAGCTCAACGTCGACGCCCCTTTTTTCCTGTCGCGTGAAGTGGCGCGACGCTGCATGATTCCGCGCGGCAGCGGGAAGATCGTCAACATCGGCTCGGTGGCCGGACTCAAGGGCACCCAGGCCGGTGTGCACACCGTGGCCTACAACACGTCGAAGGCAGCGTTGGCCAACCTCACCCGCACGCTGGCCTGCGAGTGGGGGCGCTACGGCATCCATGTCAACGCGTTGTGTCCGGGCCTGTTTCCGACCCAGGAGGAGGGGCGCAGTGTGCTGGGCCATGTTCGCGAGCAGGTGCGGGCGCGCACACCGCTGCTGCGCCTGGGCGGCGACGAGGACCTCAAAGGCGCGATCATCTTTTTGGCCAGCGAGGCGTCCAGGCATGTCACCGGGCAGATTCTCGTGGTGGACGGAGGAGAGTCGGCGCAATGAGCCTGCACGCGCATGCGGCTTGCGCACCGCACGTCACAGCCATTGCCAACGCCGGCGTCTTCGGCGCGATGGCGTGGCTGTTGACGACATCGGTACGCCTGACAGCAACGGTTCCCGTGATGGCGTCGACATGGGACGACCGGGGCGACGGCGCGTGGCCATACCGGCGGTAATCAGAGGTGACTCACAGTTGCCTTCCGGCGGCGCGCGGCAAGCTCTAGTATTCCCCTCGCGCCGCTTTTTTGCGCGGCGCGAAGGAGAATCCAACATGACGAATTTCGAAACACTGAAATACGAGAAGTCCGAAGACGGCTATGCCGTCGTCACGCTCAACCGCCCGGAGCGACTGAACGCCTTCAGCCGCAAACTCAACGAGGAAATGGATCTGGCCATCCACGCAGTCCTGACGGACGACGATGTCAAGGTCATGATCATCACGGGTGCACCTCGCCCCGACGGACGCCCTTGCTTCAGCGCAGGCGGAGACCTCAAGGACGATACCCAGGGCATTCCCCGCTGGGACTATCCCGATCATGTCGGCCCCTTGCAGCTCAAAGAGGACAAGCTGTTCAAGGCGAATACGCCCGCCGGTCGACTCTGGTTCAAGCGGCCGCGGATCATCTCGCCCAAGTACACCAACCTGCTCTGGTCACCGAAGATCACCATCGCGGCCGTCGACGGGATCGCCACCGCCGGCGGCCTCGAACTGGCCCTTGCCTGCGACATCATCATCGCGTCCGAGACCGCGCAGTTCACTGATTCCCACGTCAAGAACCTGAAGATCGCCATCGGCAAGGGATCGGTGACGACCGGACTGGCCCGGCGCGTGGGCTACAACAAGGCGCTCGAGTTGTGTCTGCTGGGTGAGTTCATCGACGGCAACGAGGCCTACCGGATCGGCCTGGCCAACCGGGTCACCGCGCCCGGCAAGCTGATGGAGGAGGCTCGGTCGATGGCAACCAAGATCGCCGGCATGCGGCAGGAGGCCGTCCAGGTCACCAAGCTTGCATGCAGGACAGCCGAGGACGCGAGCCTCAATGACGCGTGGGCAAACGCCGATGAGTTGCTTGAGTGCATGACGGCCGACCCTAGCTACCAAGGGCTGAAATCGGTCACGTCCGAGTGGGCCAAGCGGGGGCGTTGAGTTCGGCAGAGGCAGCCTGCGGACGGGCGCGTACCACCTGTGTTGGCAGCAGCGATACCTGGCAATGGCTGCATGCCATGCGCCCGGTTGCCGTTTTGGCGCAACGCGCATGGATCCATCCGATCGTGTCGGCGCGATGCTGTCCCTGGCCGCCCCAATGCGACAAGGTCAGGATGTAGGCGAACAAATCCTGCCCGGCCTTGTCAAGCCGGTACAGCGAGCGTCGTCCATCAATCGGATCGGGCCAGTTGATCAGCACTTCGAGCGCGCACAGGCGCTGCAGTCTGCGAGCGAGCACCGCGCTGCTGATCTGCAGCATCACCATCAGCTGTTCGAATCGGCTGGCGCCCAACATCAGCGCCGCAACGATCAGCACCGACCAGCGATCATCGATGACGGCCAGGATGTCGCGGTCAGACGTTTCGTGACCCTTGCTCGGACTGCGCCAGCGTCGATTGCGCACGATCCGCTCCTGCAAGGGTTGTTCGAGGCGCACATGCATGGGCTCGACGCGATGCAGGGCCAGTGGTTCCGAACAGTGTTCGCATACCAGAATCGGCCGGAACGCATGGTTGCAAACCGAGTGCACCAGCCGGGTCGGGATTTGGTCGCGGGCAACACCCCAGCGCCGATCCCAGGACCAGCTGGCCAGCACGTTGCCATGCAGTCCCTTGCCGCGCGGTGTCAGCCGGTACTCCTGTCG
The DNA here is from genome assembly GCA_964558425.1 of uncultured Rhodoferax sp. Classification (GTDB taxonomy): domain Bacteria; phylum Pseudomonadota; class Gammaproteobacteria; order Burkholderiales; family Burkholderiaceae_C; genus CAISIP01. Next base: position 52,102 of record CAZLDV010000001.1, read on the forward strand.
CGCGCCGTCCGGCTCCTTGCGCTGCTTGGCCAGCAAGCCAATCCGAACCAGATAGGCCAAGCGCAGGCTCAAGGTCTGGCGCGGTGCCGACACCTGGGTCTGGAATGCCTCGAACTGCCGCGTGCCCAGGAATGCTGCGCGCAGGATCATGTTGCACCAGGGATCGGTGATCAGGTCCAACGCATGCGCCAGGTGGCTGGCGCGCAGCGCCTGGCCCAGGTAGTCGGTGTCGGAGTGGGGTGGGGGAAGACCGGTCTGGCGCAGCACGATCAGATTCATGGGACGAAGGTGCTCCAGGCCAGCCGGTCCTATCCCAGGCCGATGCGGCCAATCGGAGCCGGGCCGTTCGGGATGACGACGGACTTGAGCTCGGTGTAGAACTCGACCGATCCGGTTCCCCCCTCGCGCCCGCTGCCCGACTGCTTGACGCCGCCAAACGGCGCCCGTGGATCGCCGACCAGGGTGGTGTTGACCCAGATGGTGCCGGCCCGGATCTCGCGGCTGGCGCGGGTCACGGCGGAGAGGTCGTTTGTCCACAGATACGCGACCAGGCCGAAGTCGGATGCGTTGGTGATCGTGATGGCCTCGTCGAGCGTGTCGAATTCGATGAAGGTGGCCAGTGGTCCGAACACCTCTTCCTGGCAGATGCGCAGGCTGTTGGAGGGGGCGTGCACCACCGTCGGTTCGACGTACCAGCCCTTGGACATCCGGGCAGGGCGTGCGCCGCCATGGAGCACGACCGCCCCTTCGCCGCGCGCGACCTCGGCATACGCCAGAACCTTCTCCATATGGGCTCGGTAGGCCATCGGACCGAGCTCGGTCAGGGGGTCGAACGGATCGCCGATGCGGATCGCACGGGCGCGTTCGACGAATCGGCGCATGAACGCGGGCGCGATCGATCGCTGCACCAGAATGCGGGACCCTGCCAGGCACTGCTGCCCGTTGGTCGTGAAGATAGCGGCCAAGGCACCATCGAGCGCCCGCTCCAGGTCGGCGCTCTCCAGGATGATGTTGGCCGACTTGCCGCCCAGTTCCATCGTGGTGCGCTTGAGATTGCGCGCTGCGGCGACGTTCACCAGCGGCCCGCTCACGCTGCCGCCGGTGAAGGACACCAGGTCGACGCCCGGATGGCTGGCCAGCGCGGCGCCGGTGACGGCACCCCGCCCGTTGACCATGTTGACCACGCCATCGGGAACACCGGCCTCGCGCAGAATCTCCATCAGGCGCACGAACGCCAATGGCGTGTATTCGGAGGGTTTGAGCACGCAACTGTTGCCGAAAGCCAGCGCCGCCGCAATCTTGCCGCTCGACATGTTGACAGGGCCGTTCCATGGCGAGATCAGCGCCGCCACCCCGACCGGTTCGCGCGAGACCTGGATCTGGTAGCCGCTGCGCTGCTGGTGCAGTTCTCCCTTGAGCTGGCTGGCCAGCTCCGCATAGAACTGAAATGCGTGTGCGGCACCGGGTATGTGCAACTTGCGCAATTGGGTCAAGGGAATGCCGGTATTGGTGCATTCGCTCGCCGCCAGCGCATCCGCGTTGCGCATGATCAGGTCGCGCACGCGCAGCATGCAGGCCTGCCGGCGGTCGGTCGACTGGCGCGACCAGACGCCGGAGTCGAACGCCGTGCGGGCCGCGCGCACCGCCGCGTCGACCTGCGCCGCATCGGATTCCAGCAGCGTCCCGACTTGCAGTTCGGTTGCCGGATCGATGACGGGCAGACGCCGCGCGTCATCGGCGGCTACAAACCGACCGTCGACGAAACCGAGCAGGTCGGCCGCGGCGGCCGTTGGCCGAGCCGCGCCAGCAGCCGCTACTGTCATTGGGTGTAGACCCCACCGTCGACAATCATGGTTTCGCCATTCACATACCGTGACGCGTCACCAAGCAGAAACAGGATCGGGCCGACCATGTCATCGGCCACCGCAATGCGTCCCAGCGGCACGCGCTCGGCATAGCGCTGCGGGTCCATGGCCTCGAACACGGCGGGCCTGCCGGTACCGCCTTGCAGGAACGCGGTGTCGGTGAGGCCCGGCGCAACCGCGTTGACCCGTACCCGTGGCGCATTTTCGCGCGCCAGGCCCTTGGTCAGCGCGATGATGCCGGCTTTGCAGGCGCTGTAGTGCACATAGCCCTTGCCCACGTCCAGTCCCAGCGTCGAACTCACGTTGACCATCGCGCCTTGACCTGAAGCGTGCAGCAGCGGCAGGACGGCTCGTGCACACAGGAAGTGCGGTCGCAGATTGCCGGCGACCACTTCATCGAAAGCCTCGATCGGCATGTCGGCGATGCGCACCCAGGATTTCATGAATCCGATCAGGTTGCAAAAACCGTCGATGCTCGGCCACTGCGCACCGATCGCCGCGAAAGCGTCCTGCACGCTGGCCGCATCGCTGCCGTCCATCGGGATCGTCAGCACACTGTCGGGCGGTGGGTACTGGCGCACCGCGCTGGGCTGGTCGAGCACGGCGACCTGCACGCCGGTGTCGCACAGGGCGCGCACCAGCGCGCGGCCCATGCCACCGCAGCCACCGGCGACGACCACCCGAGCGCCGGGCCGGGGCCCGAGCCGGGCTGGGTCCAGCGGTGCCGCCGTGATGCGGGTGTCATCCGCCGCCGATGCGGCGGGTTCGGATGGTCGTGCAGCCTTCGCATCCGTGCTCATGGAATGATGTTGCTGATCGTGACCCATTTGCCCTTCTGCACCTGATCGATCTCGACACTTTCCGGACTGATGTGGTTCTTCACGAAACGCACCGGCGAGAGCAGCACCAGACCCTTGTCGTCATAGGTGATGGACTGCAATGCCTTGGCCACCTTCTCGACGGTCACGTCCTTGCCGGCGGCTTCGATGCCCTTGAGCAACCAGTCGGTGTTGTCATACGCCAGCACCGCGTTTTCGTCGGGCTCCATGTTGTTGAAGCGCTTCTTGAACCTTTCCTTCCAGGCCTGCACTGCGGCATGGTCGGTGCCAACCTTCCAGGGACCGACGCCGTACAAACCCTCGACGGTATCCTTGCCCAGTGCGAGCACGATGCCGGTACGCCCCGGGTTGCCGGTCAGCACCTTCACGTCGGTCCAGCCGAGCTTCTTGACTTCGGACATGATGCCGATGGTCTCGCGCGTCAGCGATGCGGCGACGATCAGGTCGGCACCCGCGGCCTTCATGCGTGCCACCTGCGACGAGAAGTCGATGTCGCCCACCTTGTAGGCCGCCTCGGCCACCAGGGTCAGCTTGTTGTCGGCCATGGACGTCTTGACGCCAGCCGCCATCAGGTCACCCAGCGGGCCTTCCTGGTAGATGAAGCCGACCTTCTTGGCGCCGAATTTCTTGATCATCCAGTCGACGCTCTTGTGCATCACGACGTCGTAGTTGGGCGTGGTGGTGAACAACAGGGGGCTGTTGCCGGAGATTTTCTGGATCACCGACGAGGCTGCCCACGGCGCGAAATACAGGACGTCGGCATCGACCGCCTTCTTCACGGCCGCGGCGTTGGCGCCGGAGCCGAACGGATTGATGATGGCAAACACATCATCGCTGCGCAGCAGCTTTTCGGTGACGCGCACCGCCAACTGCGGTTGGCCGGCGTTGTCTTCCACCACCAGGCGGAACTTGCGGCCGTTGATGCCGCCGGCTTCGTTGACCTCGTCGATACGCATCTGCATGCCGTTGCGGATCGCCGGCATGCCGGCTGCCACCGGACCGGAGAGGTCCAGATGGGTGCCGAGCACGACCTCCTTGTCGGTCACGCCGCGGGCCTGGGCCCCGGCGGCCAAAGCCAGGCCGAGCAGCGCGGCCGTTCCCAGTTGTACAAGTCTGTTTTTCATCATGGTTTCCTTTCGAACGTACCTACACAAAAAAATGGTCGAGACAGGCTGGGAGGTCTCGGCGCCCACGCCTAGCCGGCATACATGGATTCGATCAGCTCGGCATACTTGCGAGCCACCACCTTGCGTTTGAGTTTCATCGTCGGCGTGAGCTCTTCGTCTTCTGCGCCGAGCTGCTGCGCGATGATGCGAAAGCTCTTGATCTGCTCGACCCGCGCAAGCCGGGCGTTGACCTGCTCGATCTCGGCGCCGATCAGGTCGACGACATCGGCGGCGCGCGTCATGCTGGCGAAATCGGTGTAGACCAGCTGGCGGTCCTGTGCGAACTTGGCCACCGTGTCCTGGTCGAGCATGATCAGGCAGGTCAGGTAGTGGCGGCCCTCGCCGATGACAACCGCATCGGAGACGTATTGGCTGAACTTGATGTGGCTCTCGATGTTGCTCGGCGTGATGTTCTTGCCGCCCGAGGTGATGATGATGTCCTTGATGCGATCCTTGATGTGCAGATACCCGTCCGCATCGAGTTCACCGCAGTCACCGGTGTGCAGCCAGCCTTCGGCGTCGACGGCTTCCCGGGTCTGCTGCGGCAGCTTCCAGTAGCCGGCGAAGACGTTCGGTCCGCGCACCAGGATTTCGTTGTCCTGCCCGATCCGGATCTCGGTACCGTTGCACGCGACCCCCGCGGATCCGATCCGGATGCGCGCAGGGGGCATCGAGGTGCAAAAGCCGGTGGTCTCGGTCATGCCGAAGGCTTCCAGCAGGTCGATGCCGATGGCCATGTACCAGCGCAGCAGATCGGGCGGCACCGGCGCAGCACCTGTCATGGCGCTCTTGAGATTCTGCAGGCCCAGATAGCTGCGCAGATTGGTCAACACCACCTTCTGCAGCAACTGGTAGCGCAGCGCACGCCAGCCGGTGACCGGTTGCCCGTCCAGCCGGGCCTGGGCCAGCGCGGCTCCTTCCGCAGTGACGGATGCATACGCGCGGCGCGCCATCGGCAGGGCATCCTGCATGGTCAGCGTGACCTGGGTGTGCAGCTTCTGCCAGAACCGGGGCGGGCCGAACAGGGCCTGCGGAGCCACTTCACGGACATCATTGAAGATGGTGCTCGCGTTTTCCGGGAAGTGCACGATCTGGCCCAGCGCCAACGGGTTGTACACCGTGCCCATGCGCTCGGCGATGTGGCACAGCGGCAGGAACGACAGCGAGCGGTCCTGCGGAGCGAGCGGCTGGTATTCGTGGATGTGGGCGATCTGGAACGTCAGATTGCGGTTCGAGATCATGGCGCCCTTGGGCGCGCCGGTGGTGCCCGAGGTATACACCAGGAACGCGATGCCATCGTTGGTGCCGGCATCGATCGCGGCGTCGAAAGCGGCTGCACGTTCGCGCGCCAGACCGTGCCCATGCGCCATGAACGACTCGAATCCGATCGTCATCGGATCGTCGAGATCGCGCAGGCCCTTGTTGTTGATGATGACGATGCGCGCCAGCGAGGGGCAGTTCGCGCGGATGGCGGTCACCTTGTCGTATTGCTCCTGGTTCTCGACGAACAGCACCCGCACCTGGGCATCGTTGATGATGTACTGCGCCTGTTCCGACGACGATGTCGGGTAGATGCCGGCGCACAGGATGCCCATGCATTGGGCGCCCATGTCGGCGTACAGCCACTCCGGTCGGTTCTCTGACAGGACGGCGATCGCATCGCCGCGTTGCAGGCCGGCGTCGGCCAGCGCCAGACCGATGGCGCGGGCGTTGGCGTAGTAGTCCGCCCAGCTGGTCGATGACCAGATGCCCTTCATCTTGTGCCGCAGGGCAGGCAGCGGTCCCCATTCCCTGGCGCGGGCGCGAAACAGCTTGTGGGGTGTGTCATGGCCGTAGGCGATGACCGGCGAAGCTGCTTGCGGGTTGGTGGTGGGCATGTGCGGTCTTACCTCCAGGTCTTGCGGCGTTTCCAGCGCTGGCGGTGCTGGCCGGAATCGTCGCCATGGGCGGCGCCACCGAGATAGAACTCCTTCACGTCATCCTTCTCCTTGAGTTCCCGCGTGGTGCCGGCCGCCACGATGCGCCCGAGTTCCATGATGTAGCCCTGGTTCGCGGTGGCCAAGGCGATCGATGCGTTCTGTTCCACCACCAGGATGGACATGCCGAGTTCGCCATTGATCTTCTGGATGATCTTGAAGATTTCCTGTGTCAGCAGCGGCGACAGACCCAGTGAGGGTTCGTCGAGCAGCAGCATCGTGGGTTTGGCCATCAGTGCACGCCCGATCGCCAGCATCTGCTGCTCACCACCGGACAACAATCCGCCATGCTGGTCGTGTCGCTCGCGCAGACGCGGGAACCAGCTGAACACCCGCTCCAGGTCATCCTGCGTGCCGCTGGCGTCGCGGCGGGCGAACGTGCCCATGCTGAGGTTTTCGCGTACCGTCAGGAACGGAAAGATCTGGCGCCCTTCGGGCACCAGCACCAGGCCACCGCGCGCCACCTGGTCCGGCTCGCGTCCCTGAATCGGCGCGCCTTCGAATTCGACCGAGCCCTTGGTGGGGTCGATGACCCCCGCAATGGTGTTGAGCAAGGTGGTCTTGCCGGCGCCATTGGCGCCCAGCACGGCGGTGATGTCGCCGGCATGCACTTCCAGATTGATGCCCTTGATGGCATTGACCGGGCCGTACCAGGTCTCCAGATTGTTGACCGCCAGAACGGGCTGTGCAGATGGGCCCATCTTCAGCTCCCCAGGTAGGCGATGATGACCGCCGGGTCGTTCTGCACTTCGCGTGGCGTGCCCAACGCCAGGACTTGGCCCATGTTCATGCACAGTACCCGGTCAGCCGCCTGCGTCACCAGCGACATGTCGTGTTCCACCATGATGACGGTCACGCCCAGGTCCTTCTGGATGTCGTCGATCCAGAATGCCAGGTCGCGGGATTCTTCCGGATTGAGGCCGGAGGCGGGTTCGTCGAGCAGCAACAAGCGGGGCTGCGTGGCCAGTGCGCGCGCCAGTTCGACCACCTTGCGCACGCCGTACGGCAAACCAGCCACCGGACTGTTCCGGTGAGCCATCAGGTCGAGCAGTTCGATGACATCTTCCACGTGCGCGCGCGAACGTGCTTCGGCCTCGCGCACCGCGGGTGTCCACAGCCATTGGGAGAAAAAATTCCCGTGGTGGAACCGGTGCCGCCCCAGCAGCAGGTTGTCCAGGACGGTGCCGCCTTCGAACAGCTCGATGTTCTGGAAAGTGCGCGCTATCCCGCTGTGCACCACCTTGTGGCGCGGCATGGCGGTGACGTCCTGGCCTTCGAAGCGCACCTCGCCCGCGGTGGCGTCGAACACCCGTGTGATCACGTTGAGCATCGATGTCTTGCCGGCACCGTTCGGGCCGATGATGGCAAACACTTCGCCTTGTTCGACGTTGAAGCTGACGTCGTTGATCGCCTGCACGCCGCCAAAGCGCAGCGATACGTTGCTGACTTCGAAGACACTCATTTATACCGCTCCGATTTCATGTAGCTCTTGCCGCGCTTGAACATGTCCTTGCGGTAGATCGGGAAGTTCTCCAGGAAGGCCTTGAACTTGAGCCAGCGTCCATTGAGGCCCTTGGGCTCGAACAACACGAACAGCGCCAGTACCAGGCCAAAGACGAAAGTCTCCAGGCCGAACTGCTTGGCGATCGAATCGGGCAGCATCGGCTTGACGCGCGAGATGAGGGTTGGCAACATGCTGATCAGGATCGCACCGAGGATCGCGCCGCGCAGCGAACCGAGACCGCCGATCGTCACCATCAGCACCAGCTCGAGCGACAGGATGAGGCCGAAACCCTCCGGCGTCAGGTAACCGGTCTGGTGCGCCACCAGCGCGCCACCCAGGCCGGTCACCGCCGCGGATATGACGAAGGCCAGCACCTTGTACCCGTTGACCCAGATGCCCAGGCTGTAGGCCGCCGCCTCCGAATCGCGCACGCCCATGAACGCCCGACCGGTCTTGGAGCGCATCAGATTGATCAGGCCCAGCAGCACGATGAGCAGCACCGCCAGACACAGGTAATAGAAAGCGTGCAGGCTCGACAGGTCCAGGCCGAACAGGTTCGGGCTCGCCACCGAAATGCCGCTGTAGCCACCGGTCACCGATTTCCAGCGTCCGATGACGATCTCGGTCAGCATCGCGAATGCCAGCGTGACCATCGCCAGATACAGGCCCGAGACCCGGATGGCGGGCAGGCCGATGACGAATCCGATCGCACCGGTGATGCAGGCTGCCAGCGCCAGCGATGCCACCAGCGGCACACCCTGGGAGAGCAGCCAGGCGTGCGCATAGGCGCCAATGGCGACGAACGCGGAATGGCCCAGCGACACCTGGCCGGTATAGCCGATCAGCACCATCAGTCCGAGGCTGACCACGGACATGATGAACACGTAGGTGATCTCGCCCACGAAGTAGCGAGGCAGTATCCAGGGCGCCAGCAACAGGGCCAGCATCAGGACGCCGTAGGCGATCCGGGTGGCCGGATACCGCAGCAACGCGTGACCGTCGCGGTAGGAGGTGTCGTAGGGAAATCGCATGATGGCGCCGGTTGGTTCAGACGCGTCGCCCGTGGGCTTCGCCGAGCAGGCCACGCGGCCACAGGATCAGGACACCGATCAGCACCAGGTACGCGGCTGCGTCCTTGAAGCCGTCCGGCATGTAGACGCCGGAGAACTGTTCGATCATGCCCAGCAGCAGACCGCCCAGGATGGCGCCGGGAATGCTGCCGAAACCGCCCAGCACCAGCGCGGCCAGTGCCTTGAGCACAACGATCCACAGGCTGATGTCGACCAGCGCAATCGGGGCCAGCAACAGGCCGCATACCGCTGCGATACCGCCCGCGATGGCCCAGACCATCGACGTGACGCGTTTGACGCGGATGCCATTGAGATAGGCAGCCAGCTGGTTCTGTGACGAGGCCTGGATCGCCACCCCCAGCGACGTCCGCTTGAGAAACCAGAACAGCACCAGTGTGATGACCAGCGCCGACGCGATGATGACCAGGTGCAGGTCGGTGACCACCAGCGGGCCGAGCGACGTGGTCTTGTCGGTCCAGGGGGTCGGGAACTTGCGCGAATCGGGACCGAACAACATGCTGACCAGACCGCGCAGCATGAATGCGATCGCAATCGTCAACATGACGCCGGCAAATTGCGGCTGACCGACGATCATGCGCATCACCCGCGCATCGATCAGCCAGCTCAAGGCGCTGGCCAGCACGATGGTGCCAATGGCGGCCAGCCAGAACGGCCAACCCAGCCCGACGATCAGGCCCCATCCGACGAAGGACGAGGCCATCAAGATGTCGCCGTGCGCAAAGTTGAGGACTTCGGTGGCCTTGTAGGTCAATACCAGGCCCAGAGCCACCAGTGCGTAGATCGAACCGATCGCCACGCCGTTGATGGTCAATTGCAGGATCTGGATCATTTCCGCGTTCAATGTTCGACCCCTTTTGATGCGTGCCGGCGCAAGCAGCGGGCGACTGTCCAGTCGTCACCGGCATGCCTTCGTGTTGTGCGAGTCAGTCTAATTGGGAAAGTAAGAATGTTAATCAGGGTAACTACCAATCGTCCAATCCAGCCTGTCACCTTGGCTACACCGTGTTGCGATGGTGGACCCGGACTTGCACGCCCGGTATGGCAAGGAAAGTGATAGAGCCCGGGTTCGCACAGGCTCTCGGATCGACTTCGGGAGGAGATGCCGCCCTCAGGCCAAGCGCTCGATCACCATCGCGCTGGCCACGCCGGCCGCACCGCAAATGGAAATGCAGCCATAACGGCCGCCCCGCCGATCGAGTTCGTCCAGCACCACACCGACCAGCGCGGCGCCGGTGCAACCCATCGCATGGCCGATCGCAATGGCGCCTCCGTTGACGTTGAGCCGCTCCGGCGCGACCTGCATGTCGTCCATGAAATGCAAGGCCATCGCGGCAAAGCCCTCGTTGATCTCGAACAGGTCGATGTCGCGCGATTGCAGCCCGGCGCGTGCGATCGCCAGCCGCGCGGCGGTGACGGTGCCGGTCAACGCCAGTGTGCGATCAGAGCCGACGTCGGCCATGCCGGCGATGCGGGCACGCGCCCTCAGGCCGGCGCGTTTCAATGCGGCGGCGCTGCCCACCAGCACGACGGCCGCGCCGTCGGCCATGGCCGGCGAGTTGCCGGCATGGTGCACGTGCGCGATCGCGTTCAGGCCGTACTGGCGGCACAGTTGTGCGTCCCAGCCGTGCTCGCCGCCCTTGGCGCCCCAGGCCGCAAATGCGGGTTGCAGTTCCGCCAGTTTCTCCGCCGTCGTCGACGGGCGTACGTTTTCGTCCCGATCGAGCAGCAGCGTGCCATCCGCATCGGTCACCGCGATCATCGACGGTGTGTGACCGCGCGCGGACGCGGCCGCGGCGCGGTGTTGCGAGGATGCCGCAAAGGCGTCGAGTTGGGCGCGGCTGTAGCCGCGCTGGGTGGCGATGGCGTCCGCCGCAATACCGATCGGCACCAGGCGCGCCTGCAGTTGCAGGTCACGGTCATGGGTGAGCGGGCCCTGGTCGCTGCCCATCGGCACGCGGGACATCATTTCAATGCCGCCGCCCAGCGCCAGCGTGTCGCCATGCAGCGCCTGCAGCGCGGCAAAGTTGGTGGCCGACAGTCCGGAGGCGCAATAACGGTTGATCGTCACCGCGCTGACAGAGTCGCTCCAGTTGGCCAGCGGCAGCGCGATCGTGCCCACGCTGCTGCCCTGGTCCGCCGTTTGCGTCACGCAGCCGAAGATGGCATCGCTGACCCGGGAGGTGTCCAGCGATGTGCGCCGGGCCAGTGCGCGCAGGGTCTGCGCCAGCAGTTCGGCGGGTTTCACGCCCTTGAGGCTTCCTTTGTCGTTGCCGCGTCCGCGCGGGGTCCGTACCGCGTCTGCAATATAGGCATGGGTCATGTCTTGTCCTTGGTAGCGGGGGGCAGTTCGTCCTGGAATCGGGGGAAGGAATCGGATGCGCAGGCGTGGCCGAGCCCCTTGCCGGCGCCGGTCCCGATGGCGGTTCGGCCACGCAGATGTGCCAATGGTTTCACGGTTTGGTCCATGGAAAAAAGACGGGGACCCGGCGCATGTAGTCGGCATACGCGGGTTTGGCCTTCTGCAGATAGCGCTCCTGCATCGGGGTTGCCGAGCCGGCGCTCATGAACCAGGTCACGTACAGCGGGCAGATCAGAGCCAGCCAGCCCCAGGGATGCACCAGGCCGAGTGCTGCGAAGCTCCACCACACGAGCGATTCGCCGAAGTAGTTGGGATGGCGGGACAAGGACCACAACCCGGTGTCCAGCACCTGGCTGCGGTCGGTGCGTTGGCGCTTGAAGCGTTCCAGCTGGATATCGCTGAGGGTCTGAAAGCCGAATCCGATCGCAAACAGGACCAGCGCCAGCGCATGTTGCCAGCCCAGCGGCTGGGGGCCGACAGCCACCGCGGCGATCAATCCAATCGACCACAACCAGACCATGACACCCTGCATCGCAAACACCTGGAAGTAGCTCCACCACCACCAATGGCCACCAAAGCGCTTGCGCCAGGCGGCGTAGCGTGCATCTTCGCCATGGCCTGCGTTGCGCAGCCCGATATGCAATGCCATGCGGGCCGACCACAGGCTGACAAGCGCCGCCGTGACCACCTCATGGGGCGACCAGGTCCCCCGGTGAATCAGCAGCACCAGCACCGGCACCGACGCTGCCATCGAATAGGCCACGTCCATGATGCCGCAGTCGCGCCTGGCCAGGCTGATCAGCCAGACCGCCGTGAGCAGCGCCGCATTGATGACGGCCGCCTTCAGGTAGACCGACAGGAAGTAGTTGCCTGGCCAGTCACCGCGGCTGAACCACCACCACAGGCCGATCGCCAGGGCAGCGAGCGGCATCACGAACTCGCGCGGCGTTCCCACCCGCAGCGCCGGCCGACGCCGGAACACCAGCAGGGCCAGCATCCACACCAGCCACAACACGGCGGCTGCGGCGACCAGTGTCGGCTTGATCATGCGGGTGTGCCGCTCAGCAGACCGCCGTCACGCATGTCTGCACCATTGGCCCAGCACGAGTGGGTGCCGCTGCACAGTTTGTGCGGCAGTTCGATGCGGCACACCGGCCCCTCCGCGAACCGTTTGCAGTCGATCAGCAGGGCCTCGGACTTCTGGGTGCTTTCGTTGGTGATGAAGGTCACCAGATAGCCGTCGTCCTCGTCCTTGGCGTTGACGCGTGGCGCGAAGGGTGCCTCGCTGGCGAACTGGCCCTCGGGCAGCCGCACCTCCCAGGATTGGCCGGTCTTCAGGTCGTGCTTGACATAGCCGTGGAACAGGAACCAGCCGGGAACCTGGACCGCGCTGTAGGCATAACGGTAGGGCTTGGTGGCGTAGCGCTGGTTGATCATGCCGAACTCCAGCGTGCGATCGTCCAGCCGTTGTTCGGTGGTTTTTCCGGTGGCCAGGTTGAAGCGCCAGCGGTGCAGCCGGGTTTTCATCTTGTACTGGTCCAGGTACGACATCATGCGTTCATAGCCTTTGGGCGCACCGTCGAAGTTCTTGGGTTCGGGTTCCTCTTCGAAGTAGCCGTCGAGCACGATCTCGTCGCCTTCCTCATAGGCGTTGAGCCAGTGCAGCACAAACGTGGGCGCCGCCTCGAACCAGCGGATATCCTCTGGCTGACCCCGGCGCGGGATGATGGCGAAACGCGAGGGCTTGTCGGCGTGGAACTTCACCACATGCTTGCCCTGCTTGAGCAACTCTTCGTCCCAGTACAGCGGGAAGTCGTTGAGGATCGCGTAGTTCTCGCTGAATGCCATGTCATGCGGCAAGCGCGGGCCCGGCAGCGGGATCGGTACGTAATGCACCAGCTTGTCGTGCTTGTCGACCACGCCGTAGTGCATATACGGTGCGTGCTTCGAATAGTTGAAGAACAGCATCTCGCCGGTGGCCTCGTCGACCTTCATGTGGGCCGAAATGCCGTCCAGCGGCGACCAGGGCGGAATTCCGTGCTGTTCCAGTGTCAGCGGATCGAGCCGATAGCCTTCGCCGCACTGGTAGTACGCGGTGATGGCCTTGCCGGCGTGCACGACCACATCGGTACTGGATGCATCCTTGATCGATCCGTGCGCGCCCCAGCCCGGTCGCGTCGAGAGCTTGGGGTCTTCCATCAGACCGGCCCACAGCCGCTTGCCGGCTTCGATTTCGGCGCTCAGGCCCTTGGTCTGCACGAACCGGTTGCGGTAGCGCGCCTGTCCGTCCTTGAACGAAATCATGTGGATCATGCCGTCGCCATCGAACGGGTGGTAACGCCCGATCGACTGGTAGACGGGATTTTGCGTATTGCGCAGGTAGACACCATCGATGTCTTTCGGGATGCTGCCTTCAAGCACGTGCATGTCGGTGGCGTTGACCTCTTCGTGCAGCGGCGTCCAGGCGCCTCTGAGGTAGGGATGGTCACCCGGTTCGATATTGCTGTGCAGTGTGCGGATCAGTTCGACGGACATAGAGCCTCCTTGGCCTTTGGGGTTGAGTTGGGAGAAGCGTGCACGGGCGTGAATGTCACGTCCCACGGGCGTACGGGTTGGCTGCAGCCACTGCACAGCACGCTGGGTACGAAATCCTGACCGCAGGTCTTGTGCAGCGGTCGGATCGACGGGCTTTGGTGCAGGTAGTGGCGCGTGGCCCAGTTCGACATGCACACCAGGTACGCGAACAGGTCACGGCTGGCCGGTGTGAGCCGGTATCGGCGGCGCCGGTTGTCATGCGGTTCGTGCTGGCACGACAGCATTCCGGATTGCTCCATGCCGGCCAGCCGGCGCGCCAGCACGCTGCTGGAAATGCCCAGCACATGGACCAGCTGGTCAAAGTGCTGGCAGCCCAGAATCACCGCGTTGACAATCAGCAGCGACCAGCGGTCCACCCGCAATCCGATGCCGGTGTGGTCATCGCGCGCCACGCGACCATTGCGCAGGGTCTGCGTTGCGCGCTCCAGCAACACCGGATTCACCTGCAGCGACAGTGTCAGGTCGTTCACACCGGTTTCGACGTGGCAGCCGGCGCAGGCCAGAACCGGCGTGAAACTGTGCCCGCAGCTGCGATGAAAGAGTTCGGGCGGCAGGACCGAGCCGCGGCGTCCCCAGCGCCGCTCCCAGACCCAGAACATCAGCACATGGTCGTAGAGCTGCATGCCGGCGTGCGTCAGCCTGTAGCCCTGTCGGGTAGGCCGCTCGCCATAGCTGCGCCGGCGCATCAGTCCGAGGTCAATCAGCTTGGTGAGACGGTTGGTCAAGGTGGCGCGCGGGATTCCGAGCCGCTGATGCCAGAGATCGAACTGGTTGATGCCGGTGAAGGCGCCCATCAGCACCGCCGATGTCCAGCTGTCGCCCAGCGCCATCAGCGCATGGTTGAGCCCGCTGCTGGCGATCGCGTCGCGCGTCAGGTCCAGGTCCGGCTGGTACCGCGGCACGGGCGGGGGCGATGGTGGACGCATGCCGGATCAGGTCAGGCATCGACGGCGACGACGAAGCTGACCACCGTGGCACACGAGCCGCCGACATTGAACGTCTGCATTCTCTTGGCGCCTTCGATCTGCATGTCACCGGCTTGCCCTGTGACCTGGCGTGCAGCGTCCAGCAGCATGCGCGCGCCGGTGGCGCCGACCGGGTGGCCGCAGCCGATCAATCCGCCGCTCATGTTGACCGGGCAGCGGCCCTTGGGCTCGATCGTCCCGTCTTCGACGGCCTGCCAGCTCTGGCCGGGCGGTGTCAGGCCCAGGTGGTCGATGGCCATGTATTCGGTGGTGGTGAAGCAGTCGTGCGTCTCCACGCCATCCATCGCCTCGATGCCGGACACGCCCGCGCGGGCCCAGGCCTCTTCGATCGCCTGGCGCGCATGCGGGAACACGTAGGTGGCGTTGGCGCTGCGCTCGATCTTGTCCCTCAGGCGCAAGCCGGCATTGCGGTGGCCCCATCCTGCGATGCGCGGCAGCTTGTCGAGCGAGGTGCCCAGGCGCCGCGCATGGTCACGCGCAAACGCGGCCGATGCCAATACCAGCCCGGCGGCGCCGTCGGTGACCTGGCCGCAGTCCTGCCGCCGCGAACCGGGCTCGATCATCGGGTTGGCCTGGTCGTCGTCGGTGAAGCTCAATTCGTTGAACTGCCATTTGCGCGTCTGCGCCAGCGGATTGCGTTTGGCATTGCCGTAGTTGAGCTCGGCGATGCGGTTGAGGTACTTGCGATCCAGCCCGTAGCGCTTGTCGTATTCGGCCGCCAACAAACCGAAGGCCGCCGGCCACATGAACCTGCAATCGATGTCTTCGTGGCCTTGCCATGCAGCGGCGTTCTGGTTCGCGGAGGCCTGGTCGCCGGGCAGGTTCTTGAATTCCTCCACACCCAGCACCAGGATGCAGTCGTAGCGCCCGGCCTCGATCTCCGCCATGGCGCTCAGGATGGCCAGTGACGAGGAAGCGCAGGCGCCTTCATGGCGCATCGCCGGCACGCCCCACAGCTCGGGCACCATCTGCGCGACCATCGATCCCAGGTGCGCCTGCTGGCGCTGCAGCTCACCGAACGCGTTGCCGACGTGGATGCTCTGGATCTGCGCGGCGTCGATTTGGCTGGCCTCGAGTGTGCCCAGCGTGCCCTCGCGGGTCATGTCGGAAATATCCTGGCCGTTGCGCGACCAGGCCTTGGCGAAATCCGTCTGGTAGCCGCCGAGGATGTAGGTGGAAGATGGCATGGTGGTTCCTTGCATAAAAAAATCAGAATCCCGCCCAGTCAGAGCGTATTTCGCAGGCATCGGCCCAGCACGAATGGGTGCCGCTGCTGATCGGGTGCGGCAGCATCATGCGCGCGACCGGACCGGCGGCGATGTTGCCGGCATCGAGCCCGACACATTCCGATGTCTGCGTGTTGCGCAGATAGACCCCGTTGAGCGCCTCGGGGATCTTGCCGATGACTGTCAGGTCGCCGGCATTGCATTCCACGTGGTTGGGCGTGAACACACCCGTCATGAACGGATGGCCGTCCGGCACCAGCGTGGATTTGACGTTGTTGACGATGTCAAGCTGCAAGGGGGGCCTCCGTCCGGTTCTCGGCCGGCTGAGGCAGATGGGCCAGACGTTGACAGGCGCTGCGGTATTCGCAGCGCAAGCGCTCGACCACGACGGCTACCGGCTCAATGTTCTTGACCGCGCCCACGCCTTGACCAGCGGCCCAGATGTCCTTCCATTTCTTGGATCCGATGGATTGGTTGCTATCGTAATCACGGCTCGGCGCGGGGGGCATGTTGTCCGGATCCAGGCCGTTGGCACGCAGCGAAGGTTTGAGCCAGCTGGCCGGCGTGCCGGTGACACCGGCGCTGACGATGATGTCCTCCACGCTGCTGTCCACCAGCATCTGCTTGTAGGCTTCCGGCGCCATGCTTTCGACGGTCGGAATGAAGCGGGTGCCCATGTAGACGAAATCCGCGCCCGCGGCGATCGCGCCCGCCACGCCCCAGCCGTCGCTGATGCCGCCGCCCACGATGATGTGACCGTCGAAGAATTCACGCACCGCGCTGATGAAGGCAAAGGGCGAAATGGAGCCGGTATGCCCGCCCGCGCCGCTGGAGATACAGGCCAGACCGTCGGCACCGGCCGCGACTGCCTTGCGCGCCAGCCCGATGCTGGTGACATCGGCAAACACCAGTCCGCCATAGGCCTGCACGATCGGAATGGCCGGCTTCGGGCTGCCCAGCGCGGTGACGACGATCGGCGGCTTGTACCTGGCGATCAGCTCCAGATCCTCCGGCAGACGGGTATTGGAGGAATGGGTGACCAGGTTGGCGCACCAGGGGCCGACGGTTTCGGCACCCTGGGTCTCGCGCGCCTGCGCAAGACCTTCGGTGATCTGCCGCATCCATGTGTCGAGCTCGGCGATCGGTCGTGCATTGGGCGTCGGAAAGGCGCCGATGATGCCCGCCTTGCAAGCCGCCAGCACGAGTTGCGGGCCGGAGATCAGGAACATCGGAGCCGCAAAGACCGGCAGTGGCAAGGGGAAGCCCGGGATGGCGCGTTTCATGGTGTCTATTCTCTTTTCGGGTTGGATTGCGTTACAGGAAATCGCGGATCGCCTGTGCGACCTCGCGGGGTTGCTCCACCGGCGTCATGTGGCCCGATTGCGCCAGCCATTCGAGCTGCGCGCCGGGGATCAGGTCGGCCAGTTCCTGCGACAACGCGGGCGGTGTCACCTTGTCTTCGCGGCCGCACAATACCCGTGTCGGTATCGTCAGTGCGGCCAATGGCCCACGATGGTCTGAGCGGCCGGCCACGGCACGGGTCTGGCGTACCGCGGTCGCGCCGCCGACCGGCAGCATGATCGCGCGCAACGCGTCGAACAGGGCTGCGTCCTGGTGGTGGTCGGGATGCGTGGAAAAAGGCAGCATGTTCTCGACCACCTTGGCGAAGTTGCGCTCGAAGGCTGCGATGGTCTTGCCCCGCGCGACTTCGCCATCGGCTGACTCGGGGCGTGGCGAGGTGTCGAGCAGCACCAGGCCGGCAATGCCGCGTGCCGGGTGCGCGACCATGTCGATCGCCACATACCCGCCCATCGAAAAACCGCAGATCACCACCGGTGTCGCCGGCGCCACATCGACCAACAAGGCCCAGGCGTCGCGCGCCATGTCGGCGATGCTGGCCTGGGTCATCACGTCGGCAATACGTACCTCGGCTGCGTCCTGCAACAGTGGCACGACGCGGTCCCAGATGGCGGCCGTGTTGAGCATGCCGGGAATCAACAATACGACAGGCTTCATGCCGCATCTCCTTCGGTGGCTGCATGCAGTGCCTTGGCCTGTGCACGCAATTGGGTTTTCAGCACCTTGCCCACCGGGTTACGCGGCAATATCGGCAACGACAGCAGGTATTCCGGCAGCTTGAAGGCTGCCACGTGTTTTTCCGTGCGCAGATACTGGACGATGTCACCCAATGCCAGCGTGTGGCCGTCATGGGGCACCACGCAGACGCAGACCTTTTCGCCCATGACCGCGTCGGGCACACCGACGATGGCCACTTCCCGCACGCCCGGACATGCCAGCAGCAGGCCTTCGATTTCCTCGGCCGAGATGTTCATGCCGCCACGGATCACCAGATCCTTCGAGCGTCCGGCATGGCGGTAATACTGCAATCGGTCGCCGCCGAGTTCGAACAGATCGCCGGTTTTGTAGTAGCCCTTTTCGTCGAATGCCCGCGCCGTGAGCTCTGGCGCCCGATAGTAGCCACTGAAGATAGTGGGTCCGACGAAACGCAGCTCTCCGACCCGACCCGCTTCGAGGATGTCCGCGCCGGTTTCCAGGTCGACCAGCCGGGTGCGCACCTTGCGCGTGGTGGAGACCGACCAGGCGAAGCCTTCGACGTCGGGGCGCGGAAAATATCTGGAGCGCAGCGCCGGGTCCGGCAAGTCGATATCGTTGCCGGCCAGTGCGGCGCCTTCGTTCGAGCCGAAGTAGTTGATGATCTGCACGCCGTATTGCTCGGCAAACCCCCGTACCATCCACTCGCTGAGCGGCGCTGCGCCTGAGCCGATGCGTGACAGCCGCCGGAAGTCGATGCCTTCGAGCAGGTGCGCGTGTTGCAGCAGCATGTTCAGCACGGCGGGCGGCGCAATCGTGTAGTCGATCTTCTCGTCGCGTATCTGCTGCAGAAACAGCGGCAGCGTGAACGGGTGGTGCTGCACGACCGTGGCGCCCAGTACCAGCCAGCTGGCGATGGCAGTCGACACGCCTGCCATGTTCACCAGCGGGAACGGGTTGAGGATGCGCGCCCGCGGCACGATCTGGCCGGCGTCGATGATCGATGGCGCCACCACCAGCCATTCGTTGTGGCTGCGCGGAACGCCCTTGGGTTGCGCCTCGGTGCCCGAGGTCCAGCAGATCGTGAATACGTCGTTGGCGGTGATGGCCGCATCGCGATCGGCCTGCGCCAGCCGATCCTGTTGCGCGACCGTCAGGGGCGCCGCCGTGCGCTGGCCCACATCGATGAATTCCGACGCGACGCGGTCCCCCCAGGCCAGGACATGGCGCAGGCGCGGATGGTGGGGCTGCATCGCGGCGAACATGGCGGCGCTTTCGTGCCCGCCCGCTGCCTTGCCGATATGCGCGAACGTCACGACCGCTGTCGCCTCGGTGGTCTCCAGGATATGGTCCAGTTCGTTCTCACGGTACTGGATCGGCACCGGCGTGATGACGATGCCCAGTCGCGCGCAACCCATATAGACGACGAACTGCTCGACGCAGTTGGGAAGCTGCATCAGCAGCACCTCGTCGCGGCCGATGCCCAGTTCCAGCAGCAGAAGGCAGAAGCGGTCGATGGCCTCGTTCAGCTGGGCCCAGGTCAGCCGCCGCGGCGTGCCGTGCGCGAAGTCGGCGCGATTGAAAGCATCGACAACGGCTTCGGCGTGCGGGCGCTGCAGCGCATTGTTTCGGAACAAGTCCCACAGGGTAGTGGTTCCCCACCAGCCCTTGCGGGTGTACGCGTCGATTTTTTCGTTTGAAACCAGGATCATGGTCTATTTCCAGCGCTGCATCGTCTTGGCGCTGACGAAGGTAGCGTGAAAGCCATGCGGAATGCGTTGCGGCACCAGGATACGCGCGACCGGGCCTTGCGCCAGGCGGGCACCCTTGCAGTCGAACACCTGGATCTCGGAGCGCGCGTCGACCGGATTCCACACCGGCATCACCAGATACCCATCGTCCTCCGACTGGCTGTTGTCGCGCGGTGCAAAGCCGGGCTCGTTGTAGAAATACTGCGGGCCGGCGCTGTAGGCCACGTAACCACCGGTGGTGATGTCGTACTTGACGAGCCCCGGGAAACGCGGCTCCTCGCGCCCGCCTTGCGGAAACAGCACGTTGTAGCTGAACTGGTTCTTGCGTCCCTGGTAGGCGCCGTTGATGACCGGAAACTCGGTGTTGAGAACGTCGTCGATGACGCGCTCGTGGGTCTTGCCGGTCTTGAGGTCGAAGCGCCATTCATACAGCATGAAGTCGCGCTGGCGCTGGTTGATGGTGCGCTCGAGCCGTCGCGCATCGGGTTCACCTTCGGGGGTTTGGTGGATGCGATACGGCGTGCCCACCATGACGACTTCATCGCCTTCTTCCCACGCGTTGACCACGTGCAGCATGTAGGTCGGCTTGGCCTCGAACCAGCGGATCTGGTCGGCCGTGCCATGACGCGGCACGACTGCGAAACGGGTCGGCTGGTCGGCGTGGAAACGGACCTTGTAGCGACCGGCCTTCAGCGCTTCGGCGTCGGGCCAGAGCGGGAAGTCGTGCAGGATGCTGTAGTGTTCGGTCACCGCCATGTCGTGCGGCAGACGCGGTCCCGCCAGCGGGATCTCGATCTTGCTGCGCAGCTTGCGATCCGGGCCGATCACGCCGTATTGCATGTATGGTGCGGTGAGGCTGTAGTCGAAGAACATCAGCTCGCCGGTGTGTTCGTCGGGCCGTGAGTGGGCCGATATCTTCTCGAATGCGCCGTCGTAGTCGGCCGTGCCCAGCGTCTCGAGCGTCACCGGATCCAGCGCATACGGCATGCCCGATCGGTACCACATGGTGACCAGACGTCCGGCGTGGTATTTCACGTCGGTGTTGGCGGTGTTCTTGAGTGGCTGGTCCGGGCGGTCCTGGCGCATCGGCTCCTTCAGGCCTTTCCACAGGCTGTGGCCGGCCGCTTTTTCCTCCTGCAGACCCTGGGTCTGCACCCAGCGGTTGCGGTAGCTCACCTTGCCGTGGTCGAACTGCACCGCGTGCACCATGCCGTCGCCGTCGTAGGCGTGGTAGCGCCAGTCGGGTGGGTAGTAGGCATTCGGTCCGTTGCGGAAATACATGCCGTTGAGGTCCTTGGGCACCTCGCCGATGACGGTCATGCTGTCGGAGAAACATTCCTGGGTGACGGGGGCGTTGTTGCCGTCGAGGGCGGGAATGTCGTGCACGGGCAGATCGTTGAGTTTCATGGCAGGACTTTCGTGATGGATTTCCTTGAGGGAAATGACGCTGGCTGACCAGGGTTGGAAGGGCTTGCGGTGACTGTCATGCGGACATCAATAACCGCGGGCCAGCCGCTCGCCGCTGACCCAGGTGGAATGGAAGCCGTGGGGTACCCGCTGCGGCAGGCGGATCTTGCAGACCGGGCCCTGCGCAATGTCATGCGCATCGAAGATGCTCAGGTACGACGACTGTTTCACGTCGTCCCACATGTAACCGACGAGGTAGCCGTCATCCTCGCTTTTCCAGTTGTCCTTTGGTGCGAATGGCGCTTCGCTGAACCATTTGCGCGTGCCTGCGTGCCAGGTGGTGCAGCTGTCCTGCTCCAGGTCATAGCGCACCAGGCCGCAGAAGCGCGGATCTTCGGCGCGGTTCAAGCGGGCCATCAGCACGTTCCACGCGTACCGCGTCTTGTAGCCCTGCATCCACGCGTTGATGACCGGGAACTCCTGGTTGATGATGTCGTCGATGACCCGTTCCTTCGTCTGTCCGGTGCGCAGGTTGAAACGCCATTCCTTGAACAGGTGGTCCGATTCCAGATTGGCCAGCATCTTGGGAAAGCGCTCCACATCGACCTGGCCATGCACGTCGGCCGGCAGGCGAAACGGCGTGCCGGTCATGACGATCTCGATGCCGCCCTGTCCATCGTCCTCTTCCCAGGCGTTGGAGACGTGGTACATGTAGGTCGGATCGGCCTCGAACCAGCGGATCTGCTGCGGGGTGCCGTGGCGCGGAATCACCGCGAAGCGCGACGGCAGCTGGTGGTGGAACTTGAGCTTGTGGCGCCCGGCCGCAAACGCGTCCATGTCGTAGAACAGCGGCAGATCCTGCAGGATGCTGTAGTTCGGCGTGATCGCCATGTCGTGCGGCAAGCGCGGGCCGGGCAGTTGCACCGGCATGAAGGTGACCAGCTTGCCGTGGCGGTCCATCACGCCGTAATGCATGTACGGCGCCTCCTTGCCATAGGCGAAGAACAGGAACTCGCCGGTACGCTCGTCGACCTTGGAATGGGCCGAGATCGGCAGGCCATTGAGGCGCGGATCCATCTCGAGCTTGCCGATCGTGGACAGGTCGCCGGGCCGGCACTGGTACACCGCGCCGCCCAGGTACCACATTGACGCCAGCGTTCCGGCGTAGAACTTGACGTCGGTGTTCGAGGTGTTCTTCAGCGGCATGTCGGGCCGGTCCTTGCGCGGCGGGTCCTTGATGCCCTGCCACAATGCGCTGCCGGCCGCCAGCTCTTCCTGCAGGCCGTCGGTCATGACCCAGCGGTTCTGGTACTGCGCCTTGCCGCCCTCGATCCGCACCGCATGCAGCATGCCGTCGCCATCGAACCAGTGGTAGCGCCCGGGCGCCTCGAAACGCCGGTTCGGGCCGTTGCGTACGTACATGCCGCTCAGGTCCTTCGGAATCTCCCCCTCGATGTCAGTAAGGTCGACCGTCATCTCACTCTGGACTGGCGCAAAGCCACCGCGCAGCACGGGTATGTCGTCGAAAGCATTGATGTCATGAGCGCCCATGGATTTCTTCCTCCTTCAGGACGGGTTGGACCGGGCCGCGTCGCGCGCCGGGCGACGTGACTGGCTGATGCAAAAGCGGCTGGCGACAAAGGCCAGGCTGGTCAGCGACGCATTGCCGGCCGGATTGAGGCCGGTGACGTGGTAGTCGCTGTAGGCGGCGGCGAAGTTCAGCGGCATGGCGCCCGTCAGGTTGATCGTCAGTTGCGCGCCGGCGCGGGCATACGCCGCTTCGGCCTGTGTGATGAAGTCTTCGTCGGTCGAATACAGGAACGCGGTCAGGCCGCCGAATTCCGCCACATCGCGCGTTGCCTGCGCCAGCGCATCGGCGCCGTCGGCACAGCGGATGACGAAGCTGACCGGACCGAAACGTTCTGCGCCATACAGATCGCGTTCGTCAGGTCCCACTTGCAGCATCAGCGGCGTGCAGGTGCGAGCATCGGGGAACTCGGGGTGCATGTAGCGGGCGGGTTCGAGCAGCACCGTGCCCCGCTTGGCACCATCGTCGCGCAACTGGCGCACCAGGGCCAGCGTCTGCGCCGACTGGATGGCGGCCAGAATCATGGAGGCCCTTTTCGGATCGGCGGCCAGTTTGGCCATGGCAGCGGCCAGCCGGCGGGCGACCTCGTCCAGCGGCACCAGGCCAGCGGGTGTGCGTACGCCATGGGCCGGCAGGTAGATATTCTGCGGGCTGGTACACATCTGCGCACTGAACATGCACATCGTCGTGGCCAGGCTGCGCAAAGCAGCGTCCAGGTCATCAACCGATTCGAGCACCACGGTGTTGCAGCCGGCCGTTTCGGTGAAGGCCAGCGCCGGGTAGGCGTTGCGCTCGACCCATTGGCCGAACGCCACGCTGCCAGTGAAGTCGACGATGGCGGTCTTCGGGTGCTGGACCAGCAACTTGCCGATCGGTTCGTCGATCGTGTCGAGCGCCATCGTGACCAGATTGGGGTCGAAGCCGGCCGCGGCGATCACCTGGCGGAACACCCGCACCGAGATCGCCATCGGCAGGATGGTGGCCGGATGGGGCTTGACGATCACCGGGTTGCCGGTGGCCAGGCTGGCCATCATCGACGGCCAGGCATTCCAGGTCGGAAAGCTGGCGCAGGCAAAACACACGGCGACGCCCCGCGGCACCAGTCGGTAGGTCTTGTCCAGTGCGATCTGCGAGGGACCGAACTGACGCTCCCAGCGTGCCCCAGGTGGTATGGCGCTCTGGGCCTGCTCGGCATACACCAGCGCCTCGATCGCGCGGTCCAGTGCGTTCACGCCCGACCCGGCATACGCCATGTTGAAGCTCTGGCCCGCCGTGTGCATCACCGCATGGGTCAATTCGAACAGGTGCTCGCGGTAGAGCACGTCGACCACCTGCATCAACACCCCGATACGCGCGTGCACCGTGGCCTGCGCCCAGCCGGGCATGGCGGTCTGCGCCGTATCGAACAAGGTGTCGATGTCGCTGCGCGGATACACGATGCCCAGTGGCCGCTGCGTATAGGGCGAAATTTCAGCACCCAGCGTTCCGCTGATGCCGGGTTGCTCCAGTGCGAAATCGCGGGGTTGCGCGCCGCCCAGTTGTGCCTGGAATGCGGCCAGGCCTTGGGCCATGGCGGCATCGGCGTCGGGGTATTTGGCCGGCAGTTCCGGAAACGGGCTCCAGCAGTCGCGCTTTGCGCACGCCTGCTGGGCGCGCTCGAAACGGCTGCGGTGGTGGTCGAACCAGTCCTGGGCAAGGGTCATCGGGTACTCTCCAGTGGGCCGCGGCGCAGGGCGAATCAGCGGCGCCAGATCAGGCGGTGGTGACGGGCGACCGTGCTTCCCGGAACGCTGTCCGAGGCCGAAAGGGTCAAACTGCCGTCGTCGGCGAATGCGATGTCCCGGATCTGCTCGGTGCCGACAAAATTGGGATTGAGCGCATGGGTGACGCGGTGCACCACCTGCCGGCGCCCCGGCACTTCGCGGATGGAATAGGGCCCTGCATACTGAAAGTAGCTTTCCAATGCGGCCAGTCGCTCGGCCTGCGGTGCGCTGCGCACGCTGTCGCTGGACAAGCTGCCGCGCGTGCCACGTGCAATGCAGGCACTCATCATGCCGTCGCCGGTGTACAGGATCAGGCCGGTGGCGTCTCCACCAAACGGCAAGCTCGCCGGGCGACCGTCGCTATAGGTGATGTCCCAGCGCACCAGATGCCAGGTTCCGAGCAAAGGGTTGTCCATACCGGCGTTCGAATTCATCTGCGCAGTCTCTTTAGCTTTCCTAGTTGAACTTATCTTAGGTCAAACAATTCGGGCTGGCAAGCGCATGTGCCTGCCGGCAGCCATGACAATGTCACCATGGCGTCACCCCCCGTTCCGCAATCCGAGCCCCTGTCCGGCACCCACCCGTTTGCAATCCTGACGCCCGATCGCGTGCTCGATGCGCTGGAAGAGGTCGGTTTGCGCGGTGATGGGCGCTTGACGGCCTTGTCCAGTTACGAGAATCGGGTCTACCAGGTGCAGCTGGAGGACGGCAGCGCCGTCGTGACCAAGTTCTACCGGCCCGGACGCTGGAGCCAGCTGCAGATCCAGGAGGAGCACGACTTTTCGCTCGAACTGGCGCTGGCCGAGGTGCCCGCCGTCGCGCCGCTGCGGCTGGTTGGCGCCACGCTGCACCAGTTCGGCGGTTTCATGTTCAGCGTCAGTCCACGCCGTGGCGGCCGAGGCCCGGAGCTGGACAATGCCGAGGTGCTCGAGTGGATCGGTCGTTTCCTGGCCCGCTTCCACGTGGTCGGCGCTGCGGCGGCATTTGTGCACCGGCCGGCGCTCAATCTGCAGACCTTCGGCGCCGCCTCGCGTGACTGGCTGCTCGACAACGACCGAATCCCGCTGGACGTGCAGCGCCCCTGGGCGGACATGTCGGCGCGGGCGCTGGAACTGGTGGACCGCCATGATTGTCTGGCTGCGCGCTCGCCCGCGCGCGGTGAGGAGCCGATCCGGTTGTTGCGTCTGCATGGCGACTGCCATCCCGGCAACATCCTGTGGACTCCGACCGACGTAGCCGCGGCCGCCGGGCCCGGACCGCATTTCGTGGATCTGGACGACGCACGCACCGGTCCGGCGGTGCAGGACCTGTGGATGTTGCTCTCGGGAGACCGGCACCAGCGTCAGCACCAGCTCGGCGCACTGGTCGATGGTTACGAGCAGTTCCGGGAGTTCGATCGGCGTGAGCTGTCGCTGATCGAGCCGCTGCGCACCTTGCGCCTGATCCACTACAGCGCCTGGCTGGCCCGACGCTGGGACGACCCGATCTTTCCGATCAACTTCCCCTGGTTCGGTTCCAGCGACTATTGGCGAGGCCAGCTGCAGATGCTCGAGGAGCAGTGTGAAGCCATGGCAGAAGAGCCACTCGTGGTCTGACTCCAGCCGTTTGCGCCATCAGCGGTTGGGCGGCGCAGCTGCGTTCGCGGGTGAGTAGTTCTGCAGCGCCAGGGCTTCGTACAGCGGCGGGGTGAACAGCTTTGCGACCTGGCTGCTGACCAGGGCGGTGGCCATCAACGGCAACAGCAATGAACCGCCATCGGTCATCTCCATCACGATGATGAACGCAGTCAAGGGCGATTGCGTCACGGCGGCCAGATAGCCGACCATGCATACCGCGATCAATGCCGAGACCGGTGCGTCCGGTAACAAGGTGGCGGCGACATGGCCAAAACCGGCTCCGATCGACAGCGAGGGTGAAAACAGACCCGCCGGAATTCCGCTCAGATAGGTCAGCACCATCGTGGCCATCTTGAACAAGGGGTAGAACACGCCCACGGTTTCCGGCTCGTCCATCAGCAGGGCGCGCGCCTGCGCGTAACCGCTGCCCCAGATGGCGCCGCCGGTTGCCAGCCCGATGAGCGCAATCAACAGGCCCAGCCCAGCGCCCCAGACCAGCGGCCTGCGGGCCCGGATTTCCAGCAAGCGGGCCGGAATCCAGCGCTTCTGGCGCAGCAGCAGCAGATTGAAGCAGCCGCCGCCCACGCCGCACAACAGCGCGGCAAAACCGACCGGCAGTACAAACGACAACGTCAGCTGTGCGGGGGCGCTGATCTGCCCAAAATACAGGTAGTTGCCCGCCAATGCCATCGACACCAGCCCGGAAAAGACAATCGCGGTGATCAAGGTACCGTTGGTGCGCGATTCGAAGCTGCGCGCGACTTCCTCGATCGCAAAGACGATGCCCGCCAAAGGCGTGTTGAACGCGCCCGACAGGCCCGCCGCCGCACCGGCCAGCAGCAGGCTGCGCTCCAGTCGCGGGCTGGCGCGCGGATAGAAGCGACGCATCTCGTACATGATCGACGCGCCGATGTGCACGGTGGGCCCTTCGCGTCCGATCGTGAGCCCGGCGAGCAGTCCGGTCAGCCCGATGCCGATCTTGCCGATGATGATGCGCAGCCCGAACAGACCGGGAATCAGCTCTCGGCGTGTGGGTGCATGCATGGCCGCGATCACTTGCGGAATGCCGCTGCCCTCGCTGCCGACGAAATACCGGCGGGTGAGCCATACACACAGAGCCGTCAGTGCCGGCGTGATCAGCAGGCTCAGCCAGGCACGCCCGGAGATCCAGCTGGCGAATTGCTGCTGCGCCAGGTCGCCGCCCCGCGCAAACAGGACCGCCACCAGGCCGACCAGCACGGCACCCACCCACAGCAGGCCATAGGTCAGCCAGTACCTGCGCAGCTTTCTGAAAACAAACTTGAAAAATCCGGCAAGTTCCATTGTTGGCCGCGTCATTCGTCCCATCAGGATATGTCCTCCGATTCAACAGCGACCACCGTGTGACCGTCGGCCTTTCGCGTACGTCCCATTGCGCAGCAGCCGGGGTGATTGCCCCGTGTGGCATGACAAGGTTAACGCATGCGCCTGGACGACGGTCGCGGTCGTGCCCGCGGTTGCGTCGCATGGTATGCCTGCCAGCCTGCCCCAGGGGCGCAAGCCAGCGTTCATCTGGCGTTCAGACGCGTGGCGCCACAATGCAGCAGCCAATCGTTCCAACGAGGATATACGTCATGCGCAAACCCATCTGCTGCCTGCTGGTATCGCTGGCCTTGTGTGCCCAGTCACCGATCGCTCTGGCCGACGGACAACGCGACCAGGACCGCGCGCGAGCGGCCTTGCGCGCTGGTGAGGTGTTGCCACTGGCCACCATCCTGGAGCGGGTCGCCAAGGAGCAACCCGGCCAGGTGCTGGCGGTCGAACTCGAACGCGAGCACGAGCGCTGGATCTATGAGCTCAAGCTGATCCAGAACAGTGGCGCGCTGGTCAAGCTCAAGGTCGATGCCCGCGACGGCAGCGTGATCAAACAAAAGACGGAGAGCCGCTGATGCGTGTCCTGCTGGTCGAAGACGATCCCCGTCTGGCGCAGCAGTTGCGCCAGACGCTCAGCGAGGCCGGTTATGCGGTGGATCTTGCCGACAACGGCCGTGCCGCATGGCAGATGGGCGGTGAGCAAGACTATGACGCGATGGTGCTCGACCTCGGCCTGCCGATACTCGACGGCCTCAGTGTGCTCAAGCGCTGGCGCGAAGAGGGCATCCGCGCGCCGGTGCTGATACTGACCGCGCGCGACCAGTGGCACGAAAAGGTGGCGGGCATCGACGCCGGCGCCGACGACTACCTGACCAAACCGTTTCACACCGAAGAACTGCTGGCGCGGGTGCGCGCGCTGATCCGGCGCACGCATGGACAGGCATCGGCGGTGCTGCAGTGCGGTTCAGTGAGCCTGGATACGCGCAGCGGCCGGGTCACGCTGGACGGCCATCCGGTGGCGATGACCAGCCACGAATACAAGGTGCTGGCCTACCTGATGCACCGGCAAGGCACCGTGGTCTCGCGCACCGAATTGACCGAACACATCTATGCGCAGGACTTTGACCGCGACTCCAACACCATCGAGGTGTTTGTCGGGCGGCTGCGCAAGAAATTGCCGGCGGGAATGATCGAGACCGTGCGCGGTCGGGGCTACCTGCTGGCGTGCGCGTGATGGCCTGGCGCTGGACCTCCTCGTTGCGGCTGCGCTTGCTCGGGCTCACGGCCGTGGGCCTCGCACTGGCGCTGGTGCTGGCCTGGCTGGTGCTCGGTGGGTTGTTTCAGGACGAAGTGATGCGCCAGTTCCGGCAGGCCTTGACGCAGCAACTCGACCAGTTGACGGCGCGGGTCGAGTTCGATGCGCAGGGCCGGCCGCAGGTCGACCCGGCCGGACTGTCCGATCCGCGCTGGCACAAGCCGTATTCCGGGCTGTACTGGCAGATCAACGATGCCGATCAGGTGCCACAGTTGCGCTCGCGTTCCCTGTGGGATGAAAGTCTGTCCAACCCGGCCGATCGTTTGGCCGACGGTGTGGTGCATGCCCATGACGGTACCGGGCCGCAAGGCGCGCCGTTGCTGGTGCTCGAGCGGCTGGTCCGGCCGCAGGATCAGCCTGCGATGCAATGGCGCGTGCTGGTGGCCGCCGACACGCAGGCGGTGCAGGCGTCGGTGCAGCGCTTTCGCGGCGTGTTGGCGTTGTCGTTGCTGGTCTTGCTGGTGCTGTTGCTGTTGGCCGCCTGGGCGCAGGTCGGGTTGGGTCTGGCGCCGCTGCGCGCCTTGCAGCGCGGCTTGGTCGCCTTGCGTGAGGGTCGGACCCAGCGGCTCGACGGTCCGGCGCCGGCCGAGGTGCGCCCGCTGGTGGATGGATTCAATGCCGTGCTCGAGCGCAACGCGCAGATCGTGCAGCGTGCACGGCAACAGGCCGGCAACCTGGCGCATGCCGTCAAGACACCGCTTGCGGTGATGCGCCAGGCGGCCGAGGCGATCGTCGCGCCGACGCCAGGCCCGTCGTCCACGGCATCCAGTGGCGACCTTGCCCGGCTGGTACTGGAACAGGTCGATCTGGCGCGCAAGCAGGTCGATTGGCATCTGGCGCGCGCGCGCGCGGCCGGTGGCCAGGGATTGCCCGGCCAGCGCGTCCTGCTTGCGCCGGTGCTCGGCGGCTTGTTGCGGGTGATGGACAAGGTGTACGCGGCGCGGGGACTCGAGCTGCATTGCATGGCCATCGATCCGACGCTGGCGTTTGCCGGCGAGGAACAGGACCTGCAGGAGCTGCTGGGCAACCTGCTCGACAACGCCTGCAAATGGGCGCGCACCGCGGTGGTGGTGCAGGCGCGATTGCAGCCTGACACCACGCCGCCCATGCTGGTGGTCACGGTGCAGGACGATGGGCCTGGCGTTGCCGCCTCACTGCGTGAGGCCGTGCTGGCGCGGGGCATGCGTATCGACGAGTCGGTACCGGGCTCGGGTCTGGGGCTGGCGATCGTCGCCGATCTGGTGGCCGCATACGGCGGCACGGTCACGCTCGACCCCTCGCCGCAAGCGGGCCTGCAGGTCGCCGTCAGTCTGCCCGCAGCGCCGTGAGCGTGGCGGCGCTCACTGGCACTGCATTGCGCCGCCCACGTTCTGGCACATGCGTCCATCCGGTCGCACCAGGCTGCCGCCGAGCGCGTTGTAACGCGTTCCGTCGGTGCCCCAGCATCCGGCGCTGTCGCAGCTGCCGGCCAAGCTCGGTGGTGTTGGCGGCGTGACCACGATGGAGGGCATCGGGAGCTGCAGCGGTGCGATGCTGCCTGCAGCCGACGGCACGGCGATGGGCGTACGGTACGGCGTGGGTGCAGCGCCGCGCGTCGGAGCGGACACGGCCGGATCGGCTGGGGTCGGTGCAGCGGTGCCATCCTGCGGCTGGGCCAGGCAGTTGCCCAGGATCAGCATCCATGCGATCGTCATCGACACCAGCCGCAGTTTCCATGCATGCACGTCCAATCCTCCTTTGACCGATGGAGTGTCATGTCGGGCCGGAGGTTCCCGTACCCGGGACTGCAAGTCCCGTCGAGGCCGTCGGTGAGAGAGAATCGACGCCCATGACCGATGCCGCCAATCCCGCCCGCCCGCCCTTGCCCGACCATTTGTCGATCGACCCGCGCAGTCCGCACCATGTTGCCGCGGTATTCGAACACGAGGTCGGTATCCGTCTCAACGGCAAGGAGCGTTTCGATGTCGGTGAGTACTGCGTCAGCGAAGGCTGGGTCAAGGTACCTGCCGGCAAGACGCTCGACCGCAAGGGAAACCCGCTGCTGATCAAGGTCAAGGGGACGGTCGAGGCGTTCTACAAGTAGCGGCAACACGCCCGGTACGGTACCGTTGCCGTCGCGGATCTCGACGGTGGCGTGGGACTTCGCGAAGTCGGGCTCGCTGTTCACGGTCGTCAGCGATAGCTGGAACTGCGCGTCCGGTTCCAGCGCCGCCAGCCGCGCCACGACCCACAGCGGGATCGCCGAGGCGCTGGCCGAGAGAACCAGCTTTTGCAGTGGTTTGCCGAACAAGGCGTCGGCGCTGCGGTCCAGGCCGCGCAGCGCCTTGTGCACCTGCGGCAACCAGGCCCTGTCTTCGACGGTAAGCCTGACGTCGCGCGCCAGCCGGGTGAACAGCCGCGCGCCCAGGCGCGCCTGCAGATTCTGGATGCGCTGGCTGGCAGCTGCCTGTGTCAGTCCGACCTCGTTGGCGGCCGCCGTGAAGCTGCCCATGCGCCCTGCAGCTTCAAATACCCGCATCCGCTCCAGCGGCAGATGGTCCGCCATTGTTGCGGCTGCAGCCATAAGCAGATCGACCCCTCAGGCGCAGAATTTATTGGTTGTCAATATGGACTGGCTGTTGGACACTCGCTGTTTTCCGCGAAGTCAGACTATCAAAAGGGTGATCAGACATGGCGCGTGTGACGGTTTCCGAAGATGGCGGCGTATTGACACTGCAGGCGGGCAACGCCCCCGCCATGCGTTTTCATGCGGTCTGGCTGCGCGACAACGCCTGGGACGCCGCGACCCGGGCGCCCGGCAACGGCCAGCGGCTGATCGCGCTGCGCGACATCCCGCCAGGAACGCGCGTCACGACGGCGGCGCTCGACGGCAATCGCCTGTCGGTGGTTTTTGCGCCCGAAGGCAAAAGTGTCGAATACGCCGTCGATTGGTTGCAGGCCCATGCCTATGACCGCCCGCAGCGCAGGTCTGCCGGCTGGACGGCCGATACCATCACTCCCTGGGACCGTGGCTTGATGGCCGCTGTGCCGGTGGGCGCATTCAACGCCGTCAAGAACGAACCGTCGGCGCTGCGCGACTGGCTGTTTCAGCTGCGCCAATACGGGTTCGCCAAACTCACCGGCGGCCCGATCGAGCCCGGCGCTCTGTTGCAGGTGGCGGGTTTGTTCGGCTATGTGCGCGAGACCAACTACGGGGTCTATTTCGAGGTGCGCACGCAGGTCAATCCGACCAACCTGGCCTACACCGGATTGGGTCTGCAGGCGCACAGCGACAACCCCTACCGTGATCCGGTCCCGACGATGCAGATCCTGTATTGCCTGGAGAACTCGGCCGAAGGTGGCGAGAACATGGTGGTCGACGGCTTTCGCGCCGCGTTGCAGCTGCAGGCCGAGAACCCGGCTTGGTTCGATCTGCTGAGCCAACATTGCGCGCGTTTCGAATATGCCGGCGAGGCCGGTGTCTGCCTGCGTTCGCGCCGCCCGATGATCGAACTGGCGCCCGATGGCGAACTGCTGGCCGTGCGGTTCAACAACCGATCCACCGCCGCCATCACCGACGTACCGTTTGACGCCATGGCCGACTACTACGCCGCCTACCGGCGGCTGGGCGAGATCATCGACGACCCGGCGTTGGAGGTCACCTTCAAGCTCAGCCCGGGTGAATGCTTCATCGTCGACAACACCCGGGTGCTGCATGCCCGCAAGGGGTATTCGGGCAGCGGCAAACGCTGGTTGCAGGGTTGCTACCCAGACAAGGACGGCATGCTGTCGACGCTGGCGGCGCTCGAAGAAGGCGCATCGGGCACGAGGGCCGTGGCATGAGCGAGCGCTCCGCAGCCGTCCAGACATCGACGCCCGGCTCCATGCGCGGCGGTGCCTTCGCCACCTTGGCGCCGACCAACATCGTCGCGTTTCTGGCCGACATCTTTGCACGCCGCGGCGCCGAAGAGTACCTCGGCGAGCCGGTGTCGATGGCCGAACACATGCTGCAGGCAGCCCGGTGCGCCGAAACGGCGGGCCAGCCCGCGGCCGTCGTGGCCGCCGCGCTGTTGCATGACATCGGACACTTCACCAGCGCGTTCGGCACCTATTCGCCCGAAGACACTCAGGACAAGCACCACGAAGACGCGGGCGCCGACCTTTTGGCGCCTTTTTTTCCGCCACTGGTGACCGACTGCGTGCGCCACCATGTCGCGGCCAAACAGTATCTGTGCGCGACCCGGCCCGAATACCTGAAGAAGCTGTCGCCGGCATCGGTGCACACGTTGGCGCTGCAGGGCGGGCCGATGGATGCCGGGGCCGTGGCGGCTTTCGAAGGCAATCCGCACCACCACGCGATCATCAAGGTGCGCATCTATGACGACACCGGCAAGCGCGCCGGTGCGCCGACGAAGACCTTCACCGACTATGCCCCGATGCTGCAAAAGCTGGTAGACGCGCATTGCGGGGTTGCGTCCACATCCGCCTGACGGCTGATCGCCACGCCCGATGCCCAGCAAGACCTTCACCAGCGGCCGCATCCGCCGCGCCGACTACGACACCGTGTCACGCCAGCTGGACCTGCTCTGGGATGACCAGCGGGTGCTTGCTTACAAGCATGTTCCGCAAGAGGTGTACCGGCGCCTGTGTGCAGCGCCGAACCCCGCGGCCTATTGGGAAGACCGGATCGCGGACGAGTATCCGAAAGGACTGGCGACGAAGGCGGGCGCGGGACCCGACGCGGCGCAGGGTTTCGATGCCTTGTTCGGCAACAAGGGTGGCTGAACGATGCGAGCGGCACCTGGAGGCCGACAGGCGTCGGCATCACGGTGCCAGACGCAGCCGGGTCAACAGCGTGCGTACGGCGGCCGAGCGCTCGAACCGGCGATGCAAGACGATCAGTTCGGATAGGGCCTGAACGTCCTGCAGTGTGCAAAAGGCCACGCCCGGCAGCTGCATCACGCGGGCCGACGCAGGCAGCAATGCGACCCCCAGACCGGCGGCCACCAGGCCGATGGTTGAGCTCATTTCATTGACCACCATCGTGCGCAGCGGTCTGAAACCGGCCTGGGTCATCAGTTGTTGCAAGGTGTGGCCCAGACTGAGGCCGGGTGGGTCATCGGGCTGGAGAAAGGTGTCGTGTGCCAGCTCCGACAGCGCGATGCTGGCCATCGCACTCAATCGGTGGCTTGCCGGCAACACCGCGATCAGCGGTTGGCGGGCCAGTACGAACGACTCGCAGCCGTCGACAACCGCTGGCAACGGGCCGCGCGTGACTGCAATGTCGACGACCTCGTTCTGCACCGCTTCGAGCATGGTGCCGGCCAGGCGCAGCAGCATGTCGATCGACACATCCGGATGGCTGGCGCGAAATGCGGCCAGACTGCCGACGAAGGCTTGCTCGGCCAATGCGCTGCTGACGTAAGCAATCGCGATATGGCCGGTTTCGCCGCGTGCTGCCCGCTGCGCTGCGTTGCCGGCCTTTTCGGCGTGATGGAGCGCCGCGCGTGCTTCGGCCAGAAACGCCTCGCCGGCCTCGGTCAACGCGATACGGCGATGGGCGCGCAGAAACAGCTGCACGCCGAGTCGGTGTTCCAGCGCGCGAATGTGCTGACTCAGGGCCGGCTGGGCGATCCCCAGGCGTTGTGCGGCCCGACCGACATGCAGTTCCTCGGCGGCGGCAACAAAGTAGCGAAATTGGCGGAAGTTCAAACCAAACCAATCGATATGAGATTACTTATTGATATTGTAGTTTCGATGCCATTGATTTGATGGTTCCTCCGATGGAGAATGACGCTACCCCACCATGCCGAACTCCCATCCGTCGTTGCTTGCCCGCCCCATTGCCTTGCTGATGCTGGCGACGTTCTGCTGCCTGCTGTGGGGCAGTGCCTATCCGGCCATCAAGCATGGCTATGCGATGTTCGGCATCGCCCGCCACGATGTGGCAAGCCAGATGGTGTTCGCCGGCGTTCGTTTCGTCGCCGCCGGGTCGATGCTGTTGCTGGCCGCGGTTGTCATGGGTTGGGGTGTGCGCATCGAGCGCAAGGACTGGGTCGGCGTGACCGGCCTGGGACTGAGCCAGACCGCATTGCAATACGTCTTTTTCTACATTGGCGTGGCCAACGCCACGGGCAGCAAGAGCTCGATCATGAACACCACCGGCACCTTCTTTTCGGTATTGCTGGCGCATTTCATCTACCACAATGACCGTTTGTCGGGCCGCCGCATGCTGGGTTGCCTGGTTGGGTTTGTCGGTGTTGCCGCGGCGAACTACGGGCCGACGCTGTTGCAGCCGGATTTCACGATGGCCGGAGAGGGTTCGATTGTGCTGGCAGCCTTCGTGCTGTCGGCGGCGACCATCTACGGCAAGAAGCTGTCGCAGCGCATGAATGCCGCCGTCATGACGGGTTGGCAGATGACCATCGGCGGCGCAGTGTTGCTGGCCGGCGGTTGGATGGCCGGCGGCCAGATGTCGGCCTTCACGCCGGCGTCGGCCGCACTGATGGTCTACATGGCCTTGCTGTCGGCTCTCGCATTCAGTATCTGGAGCGCGCTGCTCAAGCACAACGCGGTCGGTCGGGTGACGATCTTCAACTTCCTGATCCCGGTGTTCGGCGTTGCCTTGTCCGCCATCTTTCTTGGCGAAGACGTCTTGACAGGGAAGAACGGTGTGGCCTTGGTGCTGGTGTGCATCGGCATCTGGCTGGTGACGGCCGAGAAAGGACTGCTTCGTCCTGTGGCGGTGATGCGCCAGCCGGCCGCCAGCTGATCTTGCAAGGCGGGGTTGGTGCGCCAGACGCCAAGGCGCGCGCGCACCGCGCTGTTCCATGGCGGGGCCATCGACAGAGCCACTTGCACCAGCGCCAAGGCCAGGCGCCCAGACCGGGTAGTCGCAGCGGCGCGCCGTTGATACTTACACCAAAGTCCAGGCCGGGCAGGTTGATCCCGGGTCGGGCCACAACCCATGGGGCCTGGTGCTCCTGCGCCTGAAGCGTGCTGTCTGGCGCGCTGATAATGCCGCGTGTCTTCTGCTCGCCCCTCCTTGTTGCCGGCCGCCGGTGCCGCCCTGACCAATGCCACCGTCTGGGGGCTGGCGTGGATGCCGCTCAAATGGCTGGAGGCCCGTGGCGTGGGCACCTTGTGGACGACGCTGGTCATTTTTGGCGCCTGTACCTTGGCCATTCTTCTCGCCCGGCCTGGCGCACTGCTGCGCAGTCTGGCGCTGCCGCAATTGCTGTGGTTGATGCTGGCCTCGGGCTTGACCAATGTCTGCTTCAACCTTGCCTTGGCCAACGGCGATGTGGTGCGCACGGTGTTGTTGTTCTACCTGATGCCGATGTGGGTCGTGATGCTGGCTCGCTGGTTGCTGCATGAACCGGTGACGGCATCGGCCATCACGCGGGTCGTGCTGGCCCTGGCCGGTGCGGTGCTGGTGCTGGGCGAAGGGCGGTTCGCGTTGCCGGTGCCGGCGTCGCCGGCCGACTGGCTGGCGCTGATCGCTGGCCTGAGCTTTGGCGTCAATAACGTGCTCCTGCGCCGGTTCGCCCACCTGCCGGACGATGTACGCAGCCTGGCCATGTTCTCGGGCGCCGTGGTCTGCGCGCCGCTGGCGATCGGCTTGCTGGCGCTGGCCGGTCATGTGCCGGAGTTTGCACCGCGGCTGGGCGTGGCCTGGCTGGTGCTGCTGCTGTTTGCCATGGCGGTGCTGGTGGGCAACCTCGCCTTGCAGTATGGCGCCACCCGCTTGCGGGCCAACGTCCTGTCGGTGCTGATGCTGGCCGAGATCCTGGTCGCGACGGTGTCGTCATGGTGGGCCGGTAGCGCACAGCTGACGATGACGACCTTGCTGGGCGGCCTGTTGATCGTCGGGGCCAGTGTGCTGGCCATCTTCGCGCGCGGACCGGCCGCGCGGCCGATCCAGGCAGGCGCCACCAGCAACTGAAGCCTGGCCGGAAGGCCAATTCGGGGCTTTGAAGCGTCGGACCGCAATTTGGCCGTCGAACTGGACTTTTCGCCAGTACACTCGGGGCCGACACGCCGGCATCGTACCGGTGGTGCAGCACAAGAATCCGGGGAGCCACCACAGGGTCGACTGGTCTGCCGGCACGCCGGCACGCCAACGATCGCACGAACCGACACTCGATCACCATGGCGCGCTCGGTATCCAGGCGGATATGTCCCCTGGAGTTGATGTCAGTCGCGCTTGCCCGCGTGCTGGCGGACCCACGATGAGCCCACAGGGCTTCCCGCAAGATGACTTCTGCCGTGCGCAGTCCGAAACTGCGCTGCGTCGGCTGCCGACGCGCTGGTTGTCGACGCGCCATTGGTCGCTGCGCCGCAAGCTGATCGTGGCATGCGTGCTGGTCGAACTCGGCGCGATGCTGATGGTCTTGATCGGTGGCTCACGGATGTTGCAGGAGGCGCTGCAGACCCAGGCCTTGGCGCAGTCACGGCAGGTCGTGTCGGTGCTCGATCAGGCACTGGCCACGCCCTTGGCCCAACGTGATTTCGTCACTGTCCAGCAGGTGCTGGACCGGGTCCGGGACCTGCATTCGATTCCCTATCTGGTTGTGTTCGATCACTTCGGCGCTCCGGTTGCAGCCTCTGGCTGGGATCCATCGCGGTCCGTGCCACCCGTTGACACCGGCCCGATCAATCTCGATCGCGATGGCGCCATCCGGCACCTGGCCGAACCGATCCAGGCCGAGGGCCACGCGATCGGACGGCTGGCGTTGGGGCTGTCGATGGAGCCGCTGCGCATGGCGCGGGATGCCTTTCGCGCCACCGGTCTGTTCATTGCCGCGCTCGCGTTGGCGGTGTCGGTCGGCGTGATGGCTGTGATCTGCCACGCCGTGACACGCAACCTGGCCGCCGTGTCGGCTGCCAGCCGAAGGGTGGCGGCTGGAGAATTCGACATCCAGGTGCCGGTGCAGACGCGCGATGAGGTCGGATTGCTGGCGGCCAGCTTCAATCGCATGGCGGCGACCATCGCGCATCGCCTGTCCGCACTGCAGCAGAGCCGGCACCAGCAGCAATTGCATCTGGTCGCAGCGCGCGAGGAACGCGCACGGCTGATCTCCTTGCTGGGTGCATTGCGCAGCGGCATCTTGTTTGTCGATGCCGATCAGCGCGTCCTCTATTCCAATGACCAGTTTGCCCGGATCTGGTCACTCGGCGCGATTGCGCCCGGTACGACGGTGGCGCAGATCCTCCCGGCGCTGCTGCGGCAGGTGACGCCCGGTTGCGAAGCCTTGGTGACGGCGTTGCTGGCTCCGCGCGACGGCGAGCCACCCGCCGATTGCGAGATCACGCTGACCCATGGACGACGTGTTTCGCAACGCCTGCAGTGGGTCAGAGAGGGGTCGGCTGTCGGTGGTGGCTGCATCTGGCTGCACGAGGACATCACGCTGGATCGACAGACCCAGCAGCGCGCGCGCCTGGCGCTGCTGGACCCGCTGACCCATCTGTACAACCGCAGCGGCTTGTTCGAGACGCTGCACGCCGCCATCGACGGTGCGGACCGCACCGATGCGGGCCTGACCCTGATCATCATCGATCTGGACGATTTCAATCATGCCAACGATCTGGCCGGACACCGGGTGGGAGACCAGATTCTGGTGGCGGTAGCCCAGGCGCTGTCCGGCTTGCTGCAACCGGACATGGTGGCCGCCCGCATGGGCGGTGACGAGTTCGCGATCATCGCGCCGGGCAACAATGCCGAGCAGGCAGGCGGTCTTGCAACCCGTCTGGTCCAATTGATCTCCGCCTTGCGCTTCGACCGCGACGCACTGCGGATCCGGATCGGATGCAGTGCCGGCGTGGCGTTCTTCCCCACCGATGCCCAGAGTGCAGACCAACTGGTGGCGTGCGCCGACCGGGCAATGGTTCAGGCCAAGGTCGGTGGCAAGAACGGTTACTGCCTGTACCACGACAACGCAGCGCATTCGCAGGCCGAGTTCGATCGCGTGGCATGGAACGGACGCATCCACGGCGCATTGCGGGACCAGCGTCTGAAGCTGCAATTCCAGCCGGTGCACCGGGTGTCGGATCTGGGCATCGTCTATTACGAGGCGCTGGTGCGCATGGTCGACGAGGACGATGCCTCACAGCTGATCGGGCCGACCGCCTTTGTGCCATATGCCGAACGCAGCGGCAAGATTCGCCAGATCGACCGCTGGGTGTTCCAGGCCTGCATCGACAAGCTGGTAGCGAGCCCGCCGGCCGTGTGTATCGCCGCCAATCTGTCGGCGCGCTCGCTCGATGACCCGAGCTTCGTGGACTTCTTGCGCGAGGCACTGCAGCGTTGCGACGTGGATCCCGGGCGATTGCATATCGAGCTGACCGAAACCGCGGCCATGGGCGACCTGATCGCTGCGCGGCCGATGATTGCGGCCTTGCGCAGCGTGGGCTGCGCGGTGCACCTGGATGACTTCGGAAGTGGTTTCAGTTCGTTTGCCCACCTCAAGTTGCTGGAGGTCGATGGCATCAAGATCGACGGCAGCTTCATCCGTGACCTTACCTCCGATCCGGGCAACCAGCTGGTGGTTTCCTCGCTGATCCAGATCGCGCGCAGCCTGAACAAGACGACGGTGGCCGAATGTGTCGAGGATGCCGCCACGCTCGATGCCTTGCGCGCACTGGGCGTGGACCATGTGCAGGGATTTCATCTGGGGCGTCCGGCAACCAAACTGGTCGATCGAGCGTAGCGCAGCAGCTGTCGGCGACGCTGCCGTTGCGCCCCGGTGCCAGCGGCATCGCCCATTGGCCCGACACGCAGGCGTGCCAGATGGTGCTCCAGCATGCAGGGGCACTGGTGCCGCTGCCTTCGGAAAGTGGCGCCGGCGTTCTGCGTTATGCTAGTGGCGCATGCAAAGGCCCCACATGATCGCCAACGAGCTGTTGATCGTAGCCGGCGCACATCGGCGCTGCACCCAATCCGCCACGCGGCGCACGGGGCCGACAGAGATCTGAGCCATGGGCAGTTTGGCACCCTTGGAGCAATGGCTGCGCCTGGACTGGGTGCTTGTGGTCATGCTGGCATGGATGCTCGTGGGCGTCGCGGGGGTATTTGCCCTGCGCCGGTTCGCGTTGGTGGCCCAGCTGCTGTTTCCGATCGGCGGACTGCTCGGATTGGCGCTGTTCGGTCTTGCACTGAGCGCGCTGCCTGGCCCACCCGAGGTCGCCGTTCTGCGCATCGGTCTGCCCGCGTTGCCATTCCATCTGCGTCTGGACCCGCTTTCCGCCTACTTCCTGATGGTGATCGGTGGCGCGGGGGCCGGCATTTCCGCCTTTGCAGCAGGTTACTTCCGCAAAGGCGAGGGCACGCCGCCAGGGCTGCTGTGTCTCGAATATCACCTGTTCCTGGCCAGTATGGCAGGGGTCGTACTGGCCGACGACGCCTACGCATTCATGGTGATGTGGGAGACGATGGCGCTGTCGTCGTTCTTCCTGGTGACCGCGAACCACCGCATCCCGGAGGTGCGCAGCGCCGGCTATCTTTACATCGTGATGGCACACATCGGCGCGCTCGGGGTCCTGCTGTGCTTTGGCGTGCTGCAGTCCAACACCGGCGACTACACCTTTGGCAACATGCGCGCCCAGGTGCTGACACCGTTCTGGGCCTCGGTCGGTTTCCTGCTCGCGGTGTTCGGGTTCGGTGCCAAGGCGGGTATCCTGCCGCTGCATGTCTGGTTGCCCGAGGCGCACCCGGCCGCACCGTCACCGGCCTCGGCCATGATGAGCGGCGTGATGCTCAACACGGCGATCTATGGCCTGTTGCGTGTATCGCTGGATCTGCTGCACCTGCGGCTGTGGTGGTGGGGCGGATTGTTGCTTGCCATTGGACTGGCCACCGCGATGGTTGGCGTGGTATTTGCAGCCGTGCAGACCGACATGAAGCGGCTGTTGGCCTATTCGTCGATCGAGAACATGGGGCTGGTGTTCGTCGGCATGGGCCTGACGCTGATCTTCTCGGCCTATGGCATGCAACTGATGGCGGCGCTGGCCTTGACGGCCACGCTCTACCATGTTGCCAGCCACGCCTGCTTCAAGAGCCTGCTGTTCCTGGGCACCGGCAGCGTGCTGCACGCGACATCCGAGCGCAATCTGGGCAAGCTCGGCGGTCTGATCAGGACCATGCCCTGGGTCGGCTGGCTCGTGCTGCTCGGCGTGCTGGCCAGTGCGGGCCTGCCGCCGCTGGGCGGTTTCGTGTCGGAGTGGCTGCTGTTGCAGAGTTTCCTGTTCGCGCCCGAGCTGCCGGTGCCGCTGCTGACCATGCTCGTTCCGGTGGTGGCCGCGCTGATCGCCCTGGTGGCGGCGCTGGCCGGCTACACGATGGTCAAGTTCTTCGGCGTGATCTTCCTTGGCCAGCCGCGCGAAGAGAAACTCGCGCACGCCCATGATGCCGGCAACTGGGAGCGCGCGGGCATGGTGTGGCTGGCGCTTGGCTGCGTGGCGCTCGGCCTGCTGCCGACGCAGTTCATCCAATTGATCGATCCGGTGATGCAGCAACTCGTCCACTCAGGCCTGGGTGCCAGGGTGGCGGGCAGCAGCTGGCTGTTGGCGCCCAATCGCCTGGGGCAGGCAAGCTACGGTCCGGTGATTTTTCTGCTCGGCATCCTGGTGAGCTTTGCCATCGCGTACCTGCTCGTGCGCATGTTCTATCACGGTCGACTGCGCCGCGGTCTGCCCTGGGCCTGCGGCTTTCCGTGGGCTACGGCGCGCATGCAGGACACGGCCGAGGGGTTCGGCCAGCCGATTCGCCAGATCTTCGACTCGTTCTTCCGCATGCGTCGCGAACTGCCGACCGCGTTCGACGAGCATCCGAGTTACCACGTCACGATCGAGGATCACTTCTGGTATTGGCTCTACCTGCCGATTGTCGATCTGACCAACGCCATCGCACGCCTTTTCGCGAAGCTGCAGCAAGGCCGCATTTCTGTCTACCTGCTGTACAGCTTCGTGACCCTGGTTGCGACACTGGTGGTGGTGATGCAATGAGGCCGCTGTGAGCTTTTCCGGATTCCTGTCGCAGTTGATCGAGATCGTGATAGCGGTCGCGCTGGCCCCGCTGCTCAGCGGCTGGGTCAACCAGTGCCGCGCCTGGCTGCATAACCGGTCGGCGCCCGTGCTGTGGCAACCGTACCGGATGCTGCACAAGCTGTTCAACAAGGAGTCCATGGTGGCGGACCACGCGTCGCGCCTGTTTCGCGCCGCGCCATACGTCATGTTTGGCTGCATGGTTCTGGCTTGCGCGATCATCCCCACGTTGTCGACCGACCTGCCGTTGGCGCCGGCGGCCGATGCGATTGCGCTGGTCGGGCTGTTCGCCCTGGCACGCGTGTTCATCTCGTTGGCCGCCATGGACATCGGCACCGTCTTCGGCAGCATGGGCGCGCGCCGCGAGATGCTGATTGGCTTCCTGGCGGAGCCGGCGCTGTTGATGGTGCTGTTTTCCGCCTCGCTGATCTCCCAGTCCACCTCGCTTGCCACCATCGTCGAGACGCTGTCGCACCGCGAATTCGCGATCTACCCGGGGCTGGCGTTCGCCGGTGTCGCCTTTACGATGGTGTCGCTGGCGGAGAACGCCCGCGTGCCGATCGACAATCCGGCCACGCATCTGGAGTTGACGATGATCCACGAGGCGCTGATCCTGGAGTACTCGGGCCGCCATCTGGCGCTGCTGGAGTGGGCCGCCAGCCTGAAGCTGTTTGCCTACTCGTGCATCGGTCTGGCGCTGTTTTTCCCCTGGGGCATCGCCGATGCCCAGGCGCCCGCGGCCATGCTGCTGGCGTTGCCCGCGCTGGTGTTCAAGCTCGCCATCGGCGGCTTTCTGCTCGCTTTGCTCGAAACACTGAGCGCCAAGATGCGTATTTTTCGCGTGCCCGAATTCCTTGGCACGGCCTTCCTGCTGGCGGTGATCGGCATGTTGGTGGAACTGCTGCTGCGCCATTGACATGGGCATTTTGCTGACCCAGTTTGTCAATCTGCTCGGCGCGGTGCTGCTGATGCTCGCGTTCGCGATGATTTCCCAGCGCCGCATCCTGTCGCTGATCAATCTGTTCACGATGCAGGGCGCGACGCTGGCGCTGGTCACCGCCGTGGTCGGCTATGCGACGCACCAGCACCACTTGTATCTGTCGGCCGGGTTGACCTTGTTGCTCAAGGTGCTGTTGATTCCCTATCTGCTGCACCGCACGATCAACCGGCTCGACATCCGCTGGGACGTGGAGACGCT
The DNA here is from genome assembly GCA_964558425.1 of uncultured Rhodoferax sp. Taxonomy (GTDB): domain Bacteria; phylum Pseudomonadota; class Gammaproteobacteria; order Burkholderiales; family Burkholderiaceae_C; genus CAISIP01. Next base: position 94,772 of record CAZLDV010000001.1, read on the forward strand.
GATCAATATCCCGACGACCCTGCTGATCGGCATTGGCGTGGTGATTTTCGCCTTCAACCTCGCGCTGCCGATTTCACAGCTGTCGTCGGCGCTGGCCAGCGGCACGCTGGGCATCGCGCTGGCGTGCGTGCTGCTGTCGTTCCTGATGATGATCACGCGCGCCAAGGCGGTGCCGCAGGTGATCGGCTTCCTGTCGATGGAGAACGGCCTGTTCTTCGCCGCCACCTCGGCCACCTACGGCATGCCGATGGTGGTCGAACTCGGCATCGCGCTGGACGTGCTGATCGGCGTGCTGATCCTGGGCGTGTTCATGTTCCAGATCCGCGAGCAATTCGACAGCCTCGATATCCGGCATCTTGAGAAATTGAAGGAGGATTGAGTTGAACCTCGAGTTGAACGCGCTCGCCTTCCTGCTCGGGATCCCGCTCAGCGGCGGGATGGTGCTGGCTCTGGTCGGCCATCGTGACGATGCGCGCGACATCAATGTCGCCTTCAGCCTGGGCACCTTCGTCGCGGCCTGTGCATTGACGGCGCAGATCATCAACAAAGGCCCGATGCTGATGTGGGACCGCGAGTTCTACGTCGACCCATTGAACGTTTTCCTGGTCGCGCTGACCGCGTTCGTCGGCTTGACCACCGCGATATTCTCGCGACCCTACATGCGGGTGGAGCGCGACCATGGCAAGATGACGCCGTCGCGCATGCGTCTGTACCACAGCATGTACCAGTTGTTCAGCTTCACGATGCTGCTGGCGCTGACGACCAACAACATGGGCATCATCTGGGTCGCGATGGAGGCTGCCACGCTGACCACCGTGCTGCTGGTCAGTGTGTACCGCACGGCGGCCAGCCTGGAGGCCGCGTGGAAATACTTCATCTTGTGCGGCGTGGGCATTGCCCAGGCGCTGTTCGGCACGGTGCTGCTCTACATGGCGGCCGAAAAGGTCGTCGGCCCGGAAGCTGGAGCGCTGTTGTGGACCAACCTGGACGCAGTCAAGGGCCAACTCAACCCGAATATCATCACGCTGGCTTTCGCCTTCCTGTTCATCGGCTACGGCACCAAGGTCGGTCTGGTGCCGCTGCACAACTGGCTGCCCGACGCGCACGCCGAGGGGCCGACACCGGTGTCCGCCGTGCTGTCGGGTTTGCTGCTCAATGTCGCGCTCTATGCCATCTTGCGCTGCAAGGTGCTGACCGATGGCGCGCTGCACGACAACCATCTGACCGGGCGGCTGATGATGGGCTTCGGCCTGCTGTCGGTGGTGGCCGGGGTGTTCTTCCTGGTCCGCCAGAAGGACGTCAAGCGCATGTTTGCCTACTCGTCCATCGAGCACATGGGGCTGATGACCTTTGCCTTTGGATTGGGCGGCCCGATCGCCAACTTCGCCGGGTTGCTGCACATGACGGTGCATTCGCTGATCAAGTCCGCCATCTTTTTTGCCGTCGGCCATGCGGCGCAGAAGGCGGGCACCCAGATCATGGAAAACATCCGCGGCCTGCTCAAGGTCAGCCCGACGGTCGGCTGGGGCCTGATGCTCGGCGCGCTGGCCATCCTGGGCATGCCGCCGTTTGGGGTTTTCGCCAGCGAGTTCCTGATTGTCACGACCACCATGCGCGAGCAGCCCTGGGCAACGCCGATCCTGCTGATGGCGCTGGGCGTCGCGTTCGCATCGATTTTCAGCCGCGTCCAGCCAATGGTGTTCGGCGACACCAACGTCAAGCCCTTGGCGCATCCGCCGGCGCTGGTCCCGGTATTCATCCACCTGGGTCTTGGACTGATGCTGGGCCTGTACATCCCGCCCTATCTGGACGGGTGGTATCGCCAGGCGGCGGCCATGCTGGGAAATTAGCGCGATGGCATTGTCCGATCTTCCGCTCGATCTGAGGCCCCTGCAGGCTCCGTTGCCGATCTGGCACGCAGTGGTGGATCACGCCGCCTGGAGCATGGTGGCGGGCAGCATCGCCGAGGGGGGCGGGCGCCTGGTCTCGGTCTGGGGCGTCGATCGCCGCCAGGCAGGCCAGGCCCTGGTTGCCTGCGCTGCATATGCCACCGCCGAGGGGCTGGCCTGGGTTGAATTGCCACTGGGCGATGGGACGCACAGCTTTCCAGATCTGGCGGCGGTGTTCCCGTGTGCCGGTCGCATGCAGCGCGCGATGGCCGACTTGCTGGGGCTGCAGGCCCAGGGCAGTCACGACACCCGACCCTGGCTCGACCACGGCCTGTGGCCGCCCACACCGTTGGCTGAGCAACTGGAAGCCCGGCCACCGACTGCCGCTACGGCTGCGCTGCCTGCCAACTATCCCTTTGTGCGTGTCGAAGGCGATGGGGTGCACGAGATCGCCGTCGGCCCGGTGCACGCGGGCATCATCGAGCCAGGTCACTGGCATTTTTCAGTGGTCGGCGAGAAGGTGCTTCGGCTGGAAGCGCACCTGGGCTATACGCACAAGGGGATCGAGCGGCGCTTCACCGAACTGGCACCGCAGGATGCCTTCCGGCTCGCCGGCCGCGTGTCGGGTGACTCGACGGTGGCCTACGCCTGGGCCTACTGCATGGCGCTGGAATCGGCATGGCGGTGCCAGATCCCTGCCCGGGCGACCTGGCTGCGTGCGCTGATGCTCGAGCGCGAGCGGGTGGCGAACCACCTCGGCGACCTGGGCGGGATCGCCAACGATGCGGCCTTGGGTTTCGGCTTTTCCCAATTCTCGCGTCTGCGCGAAGACTGGCATCGGCTGTCCCGCGAGGTGTTCGGACATCGCTTCATGATGGATGTGGTGGTCCCGGGTGGCACGGCCACCGATCCGACCCCGGCGCAGCTGCTGCGCATCGCGCAGCAATGCGATGCGATCGAGCGGGAACTGAGAACCTTGCGGATTGCCTATGACGAACATGCGGGCTTGCAGGATCGCTTTCTGCTTGCCGGCGCTGTTGCGCCGCAACGCGCGGCACAACTGGGCCTGATCGGCTTGGCGGGTCGTGCCAGTGCGCAGGCATTGGACCTGCGCTGCGACCATGCCTGGAGTCCCTACGACGTGCTCGATGTGGCCATGGCGACGCAGCGCAATGGCGATGTCGCGGCCCGCGTGGCGGTACGCTTTGATGAAGCGCTGGAATCGCTGCGCCTTGTGCGCGCCATCTGCACCGAATTGCCGCAGGGCTCCACACGCGCCGAACTCCCGGCGACGGGAGGCCCCACATTGGGCATCGGCTGGGTGGAAGGCTGGCGCGGCGAAGTCCTGGTGGCGCTGGAGATCGGGGCCGACGCGCGCATCGTGCGCTGCCACTGCCATGACCCGTCGTGGCAGAACTGGCCGGCGCTTGAGCATGCCATCATGGGCAACATCGTGCCCGACTTTCCGCTCATCAACAAGTCCTTCAACCTGAGTTATTCCGGGCACGACCTCTGATGTGGCACATCCTCAAACAAATTGTCCGCACCGGTATCGTCACCGAGCCGACGCCCGGCGTCGACGACAGCGAGTACGTGATCATCGAGCGCATGCACCGGGACATACGCGACATCCTCGGCCAGGCGCTGACCATCCGGGTGGTCGACGCCGGGTCCTGCAACGGCTGTGAGCTGGAGATCAATGCACTCCACAATCCCTACTACAACATCGAGGGGCTGGGCATCAAGCTCGTTGCCAGCCCGCGACATGCCGACATGCTGCTCGTGACCGGGCCGGTATCGCGCCACATGGAAGAGGCGCTGCGGCGCACCTATGACGCGACACCGGCCCCCAAGCTGGTGATCGCCATCGGCGACTGCGGCTGTACCGGCGGCATTTTTGGCCAGAGCTATGCCAGCTGCGGCAAGGTGGCGAACGTGATCCCGGTGGATCTGGAAGTTCCCGGTTGTCCGCCCCCGCCGATCGACATACTGCGCGGCATCCTCAGCGTCGTGCGGCAACGTCGGTGCACCGACGCGCCATCGGACCGTGCGGCGGCGCCGCAAGCCTAGTTCCGGTCGCAATCGGCATATGAGCGGCGTGGATGGCGGCATAGACTACCGGCGCAATCGATAGCGCAACCGATTCCCGGTGCGCCGACTTTTCTCTTGACGGACCCAACCCATGCGCCTGATTCTTACGCTTACCTGCCCCGACCGGCCCGGCATCGTGCACGCTGTCAGTGGTTTCCTGCTGGCCCAGGGCGGCAACATCGTGGAGGCGGCGCAGTTCGATGACCCGGTCTCCGGTGTGTTCTACATGCGGGTGTGTTTCGAGTTGTCGTGCGCTGACGCGACGTCGGCGGCGCAGATGCATGAAAAGCTGGCGCCACTGGCGGCAGAGTTCAACATGAAGGCCAAGGTCCACGAGGCAGCACGGCCGATTCCGACCGTCATCATGGTCTCGCAACATGGCCACTGCCTGCACGACCTGCTGTTTCGGGTGCGCTCCAAGCTGTTGCCCATCGACGTGCGGGCGATCGTGTCGAACCACCGCGACTTCTACCAGCTGGCGGCCAGCTACAACATTCCGTTCCACCACATTGCGGTCAAGGCGGAGACCAAGCCGGCGGCCGAAGCCAAGCTGCTGGAGCTGTTCGAGGCCGAAGGCGGCGAGTTGCTGGTGCTGGCGCGTTACATGCAGGTGTTGTCGGACGACCTGTGCCGCAAGCTGTCGGGCCGCGCCATCAACATCCACCACTCGTTCCTGCCCAGCTTCAAGGGCGCGCGCCCCTACCAGCAGGCGCACGAACGTGGCGTCAAGCTGATTGGCGCGACGGCCCACTATGTGACCGGCGACCTCGACGAGGGACCGATCATCGAACAGGACGTTGCGCGCGCCAACCATGGCATGGATGTCGCCACGCTGACCGCATTGGGGCGCGACACCGAAAGCGCCGTGCTGGCGCGGGCCGTCAAATGGCATGCGGAGCACCGCATCCTGCTCGATGGCCACAAGACCGTCGTGTTCCGCTGACGCGCTGTTCACCGCGCGCCGGGCGTCGGTCACAATCGGATCGTCAGGCCTGGTTGTCGTGGCGCGGCGCGGCTGCCGCCCTGCGATGCAAGCACCTGGCCGATCCCGATGGACCTGACTGACTGCACACCCGACGAACGCGCCGCGCTGCACACCCTGGGCCAGCGTATCGGACCGGCACTGGTGGCCCGGCGCCTGCAGCGTGAAGGGCATCGCATGCCCGCCCCACGCCTGTCGCACCACCTGATCCGCGCCGGACTGACGCTGGGCGGCTTGCGCGCACGCGGCCGGCGCAATGTGCTCGATATCCAGCTGCACCACAACGACATCTGGCTCGATCGCCTGCCGACCGCATTCGAGGGCTTCACACTGCTGCATCTGAGCGACCCGCATCTGGACATGGATGCGGAGTTCCTGCGCCACCTGATCGCGCGCGTGCAGGGCCTGGCATTCGATGCCTGCGTGTTGACCGGAGACTTTCGCTTCCACGGCTTCGGACCGGTGGACGCGGTGCTGGACGGCCTTGCTGCGCTGCGCCCCCATCTGGGCACGCAGGTGCAGGCGGTACTCGGCAACCACGACACGATCCGGATGGTGCCCGGCATGGAGACACGCGGGTATGCGGTCCTGATGAACGAGTCGATCACGCTGCGCCGGGGCGCGGACGCGCTCGTCGTGGCCGGTATCGACGATGCACATTTTTTTCGTACCCATGACATTGCCAGGGCGCTCGATGGCGTGCCGGCGCCGTCCTGTGTGGTCCTGCTCTCGCATACGCCGCAGCCGTACCGGCAGGCAGCCGATGCCGGTGTGCAACTGATGCTCAGTGGCCATACCCATGGCGGACAGATCTGCCTGCCCGGCGGCATCCCGGTGCTCACCGACACCCCGGCACCCCGCGCCGTCGTGCGGGGTGCCTGGCGCTACCGTGGCATGACCGGATACACCTCGGTCGGCTGTGGTTCTTCGGTGGTCGACGTGCGGCTCAATTGCCTGCCGGAAATCACCTTGCATCGCTTGCGCCGACGCATCGGCGCAGCGCCAGCAGGGCATTGAGTCGCACCGATGGTCGGGCCAGCGGCTGCAGCGGCTGCAGCGGTGCCGCGTCAGGCGGTTGCGTGCGCCAGCAGTTCACCCACCAGCGCGCCCAGTGCCATGTCGTCGATCTGGCCGAGCTGGTTGAGTTGCAGCTGACCGTGCCGGTCGAACACCAGCAAAGTCGGCGTGCCACCCATCTGGTAGGACTGCATGGTGCGGGGCATCGGGCCGGGTTCGCCCGGCATGTCGATGCCGACCGGAAAGCCGATGCGGTATTCGTGCAGGAAGACCCGCAACGCCGCAGGGGTCATCACCGCATGGTGTTCGAACACCGTGTGCAGCCCGATCACCGTCAGGTCCCGGCCGGCGAAGACCTGTGTCAGGCGCTTGGCCTGCGGCAAGCCATGCGCGACGCAGCCAGGGCACAGCATCTGGAACGCATGCACCACCACCACCTGACCGCGCAGCGCAGCCAGGCTCAAGGGTTCGGGGGTATTGAGCCATTCGCTGACCTGCAGTTCGGGTGGATGGCTGGTGGTTTGGGGCATGACGGCTCCGGTTGCGTCCATTGTCCAATGGGCAGACTGGTTCGGCCCTTCCATGATGGCACATTGGCAATATCCGCATGCGTGGGCGATCGTGTCATTGGCATGGCAGCGCTCTGTTTGACCCTGATCTGATCCCCGTCGTCGACCGAGCTGCTGCGGGTGCGGGTGCGTGCAGGCTATATTTGCGCCGATGCACGCACGCCTGACACCCGCCACCAGTTTGTTGCTCACCGTCCCTCCCCTGCTATGGGCCGGCAACGCGGTCGTCGGGCGCCTGGTGCATGAGGCCATTCCCCCGTTTACGCTGAACTTCCTGCGCTGGGTGCTGGGGTTCCTGATCCTGTTGCCGCTGGCTGCCTGGGTGCTGCGACGCAAGGGCGGGATGTGGCCGCATTGGCGGCGCTTTGCCGTGCTCGGGCTGTTTGGCGTGGGTTTGTACAACACCTTGCAGTACCTGGCATTGCAGACCTCGAGCGCAGTCAACGTCACGCTGGTTGCATCGAGCATGCCGCTGTGGATGCTGGCCCTGGGTACGCTGTTTTTCGGTGCCAGGGTGTCACGCCAGCAACTGGTCGGCGCCGCGTTGTCGATGGCCGGCGTGGCGGTGGTGCTCGCCCGCGGCGACTGGAGCGAACTGCTGGCGCTGCGACTGGTGGCCGGCGACATGTTCATGCTCGCTGCCACGTTCTGCTGGGCGCTGTACACCTGGTTGCTGACGCTGCGCCGCGAGCCCGACGCGATCCGCAACGATTGGGCCGCCTTCCTGCTGGCCCAGGTGACGATGGGCCTGATGTGGTCCGGCATGTTCACCGCCGGGGAATGGGCATTCACCGGTGCACGCATCCAATGGAGCGGTACCTTGGTTGCAGCACTGGCGTTTGTCGCGATCGGCCCTGCCGTGGTGGCCTATCGTTGCTGGGGCCTGGGGGTGCAACGTGCCGGCGCATCGATCGCGGGATTTTTCAGCAACCTGACACCGCTGTTCGCGGCGCTGATGTCCAGCGCCTTTCTCGGTGAGATGCCCCAGCTGTACCACGGCGTGGCCTTTGGGCTGATCCTGGCGGGGATCGTCGTGTCGTCGCGCCGCTGAGAGCGCCACAGCCAAATCCGCCGTGTCGATTCATCGGCCCTTCGGTTTGCGCGCCACCATGCCGATCAGCGCCGATCGTCCAAGATGGTGGTCACCTTCGGTCAATTCGTCCTCGTAGGTGCGCAATTCAAGCAGTTGCAGCTCGGCAAATGCGTCGCGCAGCAGCGCTTCGGTGTACAGGTGTTCCACGTGGGGCGGACCACCGGTCTTGTATTCAAGCTGCTTGGGCGTATAGCCCTGCAGCACCAGCAGGCCGCCAGGTTTGAGCGTGTGGACCATGTTTCCGAATAGCCGCGCGCGCATGGCCGGGTCGGCAAACTGGATGAAGATCGCCGCCACCATGTCGTAGTGGTCCGCAGGCCATGGCCAGGTCTCGCAATCGGCGACAGCGTAATGCACGCTGACGCCGGCGTCCTGCGCCAGCTTGCGCGCCTTCGCCACGCCGACATCGGAAATGTCGAACGCGTCCACCTGCAGTCCCTGGCGCGCCAGCCAGACGCTGTTGCGCCCCTCGCCATCGGCGACACACAGCGCCGTGCCGCGGGCCGGGTAGTGGGCAGCCTGCGCCTGCAGGTAGCTATTGGGATGCGTGCCGAACAGGTAATCGGCCTGTGCGAAGCGCTTGTTCCAGGTGGCGGCTGCGTCGGTGAATCGGGTGTCGGTCATGGTGTCGCAATCGATGGGCAAAAGGCGATTTTCGGGGCAATCGTGCGGCCCTTGCACAATCGTGGTTTGAGCCGGGGCATTGGTGCCGACATGAACGGACGCTTGGGACGGGTGCAACGCGGCAGGCACTGGCGTACACTCGAACGCACATCAACGAACCAAGCCGTAGAGCCGCTTTGCGCCTGTGATGTCATCCATCTGCCAGGGCTCGCGCCGCTGTTCAGGCACAGGAACGGCGACGGCAAGCTGACGCCATGCAACACTTCTCCCGCTGGTTGATCGCCGTATTGCTGATTGCCGGGTTGACGGGTATCGCGTACCTGTGGTGGCAAAGGCACGATGCCGCGCTGGTTCCGATCGCGGCGGCGCCTGCGCCGTCGGTCGCCGCGCCGGATACGACGCAGCCGGCTGCGCAGGTTGCTGCTTCGGCGCCTGCCAACTACCCGATCGAAGCCATCGCGCCTGTCCCGGGCGCTTCGGCTGCATTGCCGGCGCTGGCTGACAACGACAACGCGGTGCGTGATGCGGTGATCGCATTGCTGGGACGCGAACAGGTGCTGTCGTTCCTGGACCTGGGCGACTTCCCGCGGCGCTTCGTGGCCACGGTGGACAACCTGGGGCGTGAACATGCGGCATCGCGCCTGTGGCCGGTGCTGCCGGTGCCGGCCCGCTTCCTGGTGGTCGAGAAGGACGGCACAAGCACCATCGCCGGCGGCAACGCAGACCGGTACAACGCGTTCGTGCGCATGGCCACGTCGATCGACACAGCCAGCGCAGTGGCCCTGTATGTGCGCCTGTATCCGCAGTTGCAAAAGGCCTATGAAGACCTGGGATACCCGGGCAAACAGTTCAACAACCGGCTGGTCGAGGTGATCGACCAGTTGCTGTTGACGCCGGAGCCGGAGGCGCCGATCGAGGTGACCCTGACACGGGTGAAAGGGCCGATTGCCGAACAGCGGCCCTGGCTGCGCTACGAATACGCCGATCCCTCCCTGGAAGCGCGCCCTGCGGGCCAGAAGATTCTGCTGCGCATGGGACTGCGCAACAGCCACGCACTCAAGACCAAGCTGCGCGACCTGCGCAAGCGGATCACCGGACGTTCCATCGGTTGAGTTTGCTGCCTGCGGTTGCCGCGCAGGCACTTTGCTGGGATACCTGAGCTGCCCAAGAGGCGGCATCTTCCGTGCCGCGGTTGCACCGCGGTCGAGGCGACGACGCGGACGCCATTGTTCGGATATTGATCTGCCGCAATGAAATGTGGCTTGGTCAAGTCTGGCTCGACGTACATACCCTTTGGGGTATATACTCCACAGGGTATAGGAGCACCCCATCACACCATGTCTGCCATTCGCCATCTCTGTATCGCCCTGAGCTTCCTGGTTGCACAGGCCGGGGCGGCCACGCCCGATTCCGCCGCGATCCGGGTTCCTGCCGTGCTGGTCGGGCAGGCGGGTGCAGGTGCAGGGCGTGACATCGATGCGGTGTTGCAGCCCCAGCGCCAGGCCACCGTCACGGCCCAGCTTGCAGGCAGCATCCTGGCGTTGCACGTGAAGGCCGGTGATGCGGTGCGCAAGGGCCAGGTGCTGGTGCGGCTGGACGACCGCGAGATGCGTGCCAATACCGCCCGTGGTGACGCCGCGGTGGCGCAAGCGCAAGCCGAGTTGCGCAATGCACAGCAGGTGCTCGATCGCAACCGTGACTTGCGCAACAGCGGCTTCATCAGCGCCGCTGCGCTCGACGGCGCCGAGAACCAGGTCAAGTCAGCGCAGGCGGCCGTGGCTCAGGCGCAGGCTGCGCGCACCCAGGCCACCGTGGCCCAGGGCTTCACCGACGTGCTGGCGCCGTTCGACGCGATCGTGCTGGAGACCCAGGTGCAGGCGGGTGACCTGGCCTTGCCGGGGCGGGCCTTGCTCACCGTGTACCAGCCCGGTCTGTTGCGCGCGGTGGCGTATGTGCCGGCATCCCGGGTGGCCGAAATGAACGCATCCAGTCAGGTGCAGGTGGTATTGCCCGATGGCCAATTGCTGACCCCCACCGCGCGCGAGATGCAGCCCACCGCCGACCCGGTATCGCAGACCGTCGAATGGCGTTTGCCGCTGCCGGCGGCCGCCAGTGGCCTGCGCCCGGGATTGATGGTGCGGGTGCGCGCCAGTGGCGACTCGGCAGTCACGGTGGCAGCGGCGCGGCTGGCCGTTCCCAAGGCGGCGGTGCTGCGCCGAGGCGAACTGACGGCGGTGTATGTCGCCACCAGCACGGGCTTCGTGTTGCGCGCGGTACGCGTAGGCGCCAGCACTGCCGACACGGTCGAGATATTGGCGGGCCTGCGCGCCGGTGAGCGGATTGCGCTCGATCCGGTGCGCGCCGGCATGCCTGGCGCGATCGCACAATGATGTCGGGCAAACCCCAGCAGGGCGCGCAGCCCGCCAAACCCGCAACGGCACGGCCGGCGCTCGGCGTCGCGGGCCGGCTGGCGGCCGCATTCCAGAACAATGCGATCACGCCTTTGCTGGCCATCGTTGCCATGCTGCTCGGCCTGTTTGCGGTGCTGGTGACGCCGCGCGAAGAGGAGCCGCAGATCAACGTGACCATGGCCAATGTGCTGATCGCTTTCCCGGGAGCGAGCAGCAGCAATGTGCAGAACATGGTGGCGCGACCGGCGGAGCAGCTGCTCGGACAGGTCGCCGGGATCGAGCACACCTACTCGGTGTCGCGCCCGGGCATGGCGGTATTGACGGTGCAGTTCCAGGTCGGGGTGCCGCGTACCGAAGCGCTGGTGCGCCTGTATGACGTGCTCAACGCCAACCAGGACTGGTTGCCACGCAATCTCGGTGCCTTGCCGCCGGTGGTTCGGCCCAAGGGCATCGACGACGTGCCGGTGCTCGGTGTCACCTTGTGGAGCCAGGACGCCCAGGCCGCGGTCGACCTCGAACGCGTGGCGCATACGCTGGAGGCCGAACTCAAAAGGGTGCCGGGCGCGCGCGAGGTGACGACCATCGGTGGCCCGGGGCGGGCGGTCAATGTCTGGATCGACCCGGGGCGCATGCGCGAACGGGGTGTCGATCTGCTGCGGCTGCAGCAGACACTGGGCGCGGCCAATATGGGTCTGCCGGCCGGCGCGGTCATCGACCCGGACAGCGGCGTGCCGCGGATGCTCAGCGTGGAGACCGGCAACCTGATCGCCTCGGCGCACGAGGTGGCCGATCTGGTGGTGGGTGTCAGCAACGGACGCCCGGTCTACCTGCGGGAAGTGGCGCGGGTGGAGTATGGCGCACAGACACCGCATCAATATGTGACGTTCATGCCGGGCGCCGCAACCGGCAGTGCGCCAGCGGCATCGCCGACGACAACGCCGCAGGCGGGCCAGTCCTACCCCGCCTTGACGCTGACGGTGACCAAGAAGCCGGGCCAGAATGCCGTTGACGTGGCGCGCGCCGCCCGCAACCGGCTCGATGAACTGCGCAACACCGTGATACCGGCGGGGGTACAGACAACGATCACCCGGGACTATGGCGAAACCGCAGCGGAGAAGGCCAACAAGCTGATCCAGAAACTGGCGTTTGCCACCGGTTCGGTGATCCTGCTGGTGGGCCTGGCGCTGGGCCGGCGCGAAGCGGTCATCGTCGGTGTGGCGGTGATCCTGACGCTGACCGCGACCTTGTTTGCGTCCTGGGCCTGGGGTTTCACGCTGAACCGGGTGTCCTTGTTTGCACTGATCTTCTCGATCGGCATCCTGGTCGACGATGCGATCGTGGTGGTCGAGAA
>CAZLDV010000001.1:106808-170630 GCA_964558425.1 uncultured Rhodoferax sp.
TCGCCACCAGCAGCTCGAACCCGGCAAGCCGCTGCTGCAGATCATTCCGCAGGCGGTCGACGAAGTTGGCGGACCGACCATCCTGGCCACGCTGACCGTGATCGCTGCGCTGTTGCCGATGGCCTTCGTGACCGGCCTGATGGGCCCTTACATGAGCCCGATCCCGATCAACTCCAGCCTGGGCATGGCGTTGTCGCTGGCCATCGCGTTCACGGTGACACCGTGGCTGGCGCTGCGCCTGATGAAGCACACCGCACACGGCTCTGCCGCCGATGTGCAGGTTGAAGGTGCGGCCGCCGCTGATGCGCCGATCGGGCGCGTGCAGCGCCTGTTCAACGCGGTCCTGATGCCCTTGCTGCAAAGCGCACGCAAGCGCTGGCTGCTGGCGCTGGGCATCCTGGTTGCGCTGGTGTTGTCGGTGGGCCTGGCGGGCGTGCAATGGGTGGTGCTCAAGATGCTGCCGTTCGACAACAAGAGCGAATTTCAGGTGGTGCTCGAAATGCCGGCCGGCACGCCGCTGGAAAGCACGGCGGCGGTGCTGCAGGAGATGGGATCGCATCTGTCGGCGCAGCCCGAGGTGCGCGACCTGCAGGCCTATGCCGGGACGTCGTCGCCGATCACCTTCAACGGCCTGGTGCGCCAGTATTACCTGCGTGCCGACGCCGAGCAGGGTGACCTGCAGGTGAATCTGGTCGACAAGGCGCATCGCCACGAGCAGAGCCATGCGATCGCGCAGCGCATGCGCCCGGCGCTGGAGGCCATCGCGCAGCGCCACGGTGCGCGCGTCATGGTGGTTGAAGTGCCACCCGGCCCGCCGGTGATGGCCCCGCTGGTGGCCGAGGTGTATGGCCCCGATGAGGCCGGTCGGCAGGCACTGGCGGCGCGGGTGGTCCAGGCCTTTGGCGCGACCGCGCATGTGGTCGGTATCGACAGCACGCTGCAAGCGGATGCGCCGCGCGACTTTCTGCGTGTGCAGCGCCAGCGCGCCGAGACGCTGGGTATCCCGGTGGCGGCGGTCGCGCAGACGGTGCAGGCGGCCGTGATGGGGCTCGACACCAGCTATTTGCACGATGGCCAGTCCAAGTACCCGGTGCCGGTGCGCATCGCATTGCCGCAAGAGCGCCAGGTCGGTCTCGATGCGGTGCTGGCGCTTCCGATGCGCGCGGCCAACGGCACGCTGGTGCCCTTGTCCGAACTGGTGCATGTCGAGCGTGGCGTGATCGACAAGACGCTGTACACCAAGGACCTGCTGCCGCTGACCTATGTGATGGGCGATGTCGGCGCGCATCCGCTGGCCGATGGCAGACAAGCGGCGGGTTTTGTCGACTCGCCGCTGTATGGCCTGTTCGGCATCCGCGGCCACCTGCAGGATGCGGCGCTGCCCAATGCGGGTGCCATCGAGCAATACTGGATCCGCCAGCCCAGCGATCCGTTTCGCGGCTACGCGATCAAGTGGGACGGCGAGTGGCAGATCACCTACGAAACCTTCCGCGACATGGGTGCGGCGTATGGCGTGGGCCTGATCCTGATCTACCTGCTGGTGGTGGCGCAGTTTCGCAGCTACATCACGCCGCTGATCATCATGGCGCCGATTCCGCTGACCATCATCGGCGTGATGCCGGGCCATGCACTGATGCATGCGCAATACACCGCGACGTCGATGATCGGCATGATCGCGCTGGCCGGCATCATCGTGCGCAATTCGATTTTGCTGGTCGACTTCATCGAACTGGAGGTGGCCCGAGGCGTGTCGTTCCAGCAGGCGGTCGTGCAGTCCGCCGCGGTGCGTGCGCAGCCGATCGTGCTGACCGGCGTGGCCGCCATGATCGGCGCCTTCTTCATCCTGGACGACCCGATCTTCAACGGTCTGGCGGTGTCGCTCATCTTCGGCATCCTGGTCTCGACCCTGCTGACGCTGGTCGTGATTCCGGTCCTGTATTACGCCGTGTTCCGGCGTCGCATGGCAGCGCGCGCAGACGCTGTGCCCACGGTCTGATTCACTACCCAAGGAGACATTCATGGCCCATATCGTCATCATCGGAGCAGGTATCGGTGGCATGCCCGCTGCATATGAAATGCGGGCCTTGTTGCCCAAGGAGCACACGATCACGGTCGTCAACCCGGTGGACTATTTCCAGTTCACGCCGTCCAACCCCTGGGTGGCGGTGGGCTGGCGCGAACGCCCGGTCGTGACGATGCCGATCGCCCCCGCGCTGCAAGCCAAGGGCATTGCCTTCGTCGCCAAGGCGGTCACGGCGATCGATGCGCCCGGCAATACGGTGACGCTCGACGGCGGTGAACAACTGGCCTATGACTACCTGATCATCACCACCGGCCCCAAGCTGGCGTTCGACGAAGTGCCTGGCGCCGGCCCGCACGGCGGCCATACCCACTCGGTGTGCACGGTGACGCATGCCGAGCAATTCTGGGCCGACTACCAGGAGTTCCTGAAGAACCCGGGCCCGATTGCCGTGGGCGCCATGCCCGGCGCAAGCTGCTTCGGGCCCGCGTACGAGTTTGCCTTCATCGTGGACGCCGACCTGCGCAAGCGCAAGTTGCGCCACAAGGTGCCGATCACCTACGTGACCAGCGAGCCCTACATCGGCCACCTGGGACTGGCCGGCGTCGGCGACAGCAAGTCGATGCTGGAGTCCGAACTGCGTGGGCACGACATCAAGTGGATCACCAACGCTAAAACCACCAAGGTCGAGGCCGACAAGCTGTTTGTGTCCGAACTCGACGACAAGGGTCAGGTCCACAAGGAGCACGAAGTGCCGTTCAAGCTGGCGATGATGTTGCCGGCGTTCAAGGGCGTCGATCCGGTGGCGGCAGTGCCCGGCCTGTGCAATCCGCGCGGCTTCGTGCTGATCGACGAGTTCCAGCGCAGCAAGGCCTTCAAGAATATCTTCTCGGCCGGGGTCTGCGTCGCGATCCCGCCGGTGGAGGTGACGCCGGTACCCACCGGCGCGCCCAAGACAGGCTACATGATCGAGACCATGGTGTCGGCGATCGCGCACAACATCGCCGACGAGCTGGCGGGCAGGCAGCCGTCGGCCAAGGCTACCTGGAATGCGATCTGCCTGGCCGACATGGGTGACACCGGAGCGGCCTTCGTGGCCTTGCCGCAGATCCCGCCGCGCAACGTGAACTGGTTCAAGAAGGGCAAGTGGGTCCATCTGGCCAAGATCGGCTTCGAGAAATATTTCATGCGCAAGATGAAGACCGGCAATGTCGAGCCGGTCTATGAAAAGTATGTGCTCAAGGCGCTGGGCATCGTGCGCCTGGCCGACAAGTGAACCGCCCCTTTATTCTTTCTTTTTTTCAACCCCAAGGAGTTATCCCATGACTGTCGATCGTTATATCCGTGTACTGGCCGGACTGTTCATCCTGGTTTCGCTGGCGCTGGGCGTTCAGGGCAGCCCGCTGTTTGTCAGTCAGTGGTGGCTCGCGTTCACCACCTTTGTCGGCTTCAACCTGTTCCAGTCCGGCTTCAGCAATCTGTGTCCGCTGGCCTTCTTCCTCAAGAAGCTGGGTGTGCGGACCGATTCGACCTGTGGCGTCTGAGTGGTGGCCGGCGTCGGACGCAGAGCCGACAACCGCCTGCGTGGGGTCGGCATGCAGGCGTCTGCGGCAGTGCGCTGAAGTGGCCGGATAATGGCGCGTTCCACGACTGATCGCCGCCCGCAGGCGAGTTGCGCCATGCCCGTACTGAGTGACAAGAAGACGCGTACCGACCTGTTGCACCGGCTCAAGCGTGCCGAAGGTCAGCTGCGCGGCGTCCAGCGCATGATCGATGAGGGCGACGACTGCATGGCGATCGCAGGGCAGATGTCGGCCGTACGCAAGGCGCTGGACAGTGCCTATGTGCGGATGACCGTGTGTTTCATCGAGCAGGAGCTCGGTGAGCGCCTGGGTGATACCGCCGGCGCATCGGCCGACCTGTCCCACATGATGGCGCACATGGAGGCGATGCTCGGAAAGATCCGCTGAAGGCGGGAGCCGTGTCGGGCGCATCGCGCGCAGTCATCGTCCGCCTGCAGCACAATGTGTGCCTGATCCAGGAGGTTCGCATGTCCGTATTGCATCCATCCTCAGTGCCCGCGATGCCGATCATGGCCAGGGGCCTGTGCGCTGCCGTATTGTTGTGCGCCAGTGCCAGCATGGCGGCCGAAGAGCTGGCGATCTGCAGCAAGTGTGTCAGTCCGACCATCTTTTCCCAAACCGGAACCGACACGGCAAACGCCGTCGCGCAGGCGCGTATCACCCGGGCGGAAATCGAGGGCTGGTGCGCGAACTGGCAGCCGGGTGACGCAGCCTGTGTCCAGCAAGGCCTGCGCGACCATGACCTTCGGAAGGTCTATCGCGCCAGCGCAGATTGCGTGGCCGGGCGCATCACCCCGGTTGACGGCAAGACCTATCAGCTGGCAGGTGTCTGGGACAACCGTGACATTGGCGGCGGGCGCAGCAAATGGCGCGATGCGCAGGGCAGGATCGTCGGGCGTGACAACGCCAGTGGTGGCCTGGGCATATCGCAGCAATGGGAAGTGTTGTGTCCCTCGGCAGGCAAGCCGGTCAGGGCCGCCGCGGCGCCCACTGCGCGCCCCGACCCGGCGCCATCGGCACTCAAGCCGGCGTTCCTGGTCGGTCAGGTCGTGATGGCGAAATACGGCAGCCAGTGGGTCCGCGCCAAGGTAAACCGGGTGCGCCAGGTCAAGGGCCGGGCAGGCCCTGAGCTGGCCTATGACGTGAGCCTGGACAACGGCAAGCGCGGGCTGGTGCCGGCACGGATGCTGCGCGCGCCCTGAGCCACCGTCGCCAACGTGGACCCGGGATGGTCAGCGATGGGCCGGGCGCGATCGTCGGTGGCCCGAATTCATGCGCTGTCGTCATGGGTTTGCATCGCTGCGACGCCTGCGCGGTAGCGCAGGTATCTACACTGTGCGGCTTCAACCATGCAACCGAAGGAAAAGAAGATGTCTAGTTCGAATCGCCGCGTGTTCCTGATCCAATCGGCATCCGCCGGCGCCGCCCTGATGGTCACCGCGCACGCCCACGCGCAAACCATGGTTGACGAGAAGAGTGCCCAGGCCACCACGTTGGGTTACGTCGCGGATGCCAAGCGCGCGGACGCCAAGAAGTTCCCGAAGTACGCCGCCGGTCAGGGCTGTCACAACTGTTCGCTGTTCCAGGGCAAGCCCACCGACAAGGCGGGCGGTTGCCCGTTGTTCGCTGGCAAACAGGTTGCCAGCGCCGGCTGGTGCAGCGCCTGGACCAAGAAGGCCTGACCGACGGTCCGAGACGGTGCCGGCAGTCACCTGGCGGCACATTTTGCTCGGGTCGATCGGGCAGCGTCAGACCAGCAGCGCGTTGACCCGTTTCACATAGGCCGCCGGATCGTCCGGCAGGCCGCCTTCGGCCAGCAGGGCCTGGTCGAACAGGATGTGGGCCAGGTCGTTGAAATGCACCGAGCCCTCCAGCTTCTTGACCAGCGCGTGTTCGGCGTTCACCTCGAGCACCGGCTTGACCTCGGGTGCACTCTGACCGGCCTGCTTGAGCATGCGCGCGAGCTGGGTGCTCATGCCGTGGTCCTGCACCACCAGACACGCCGGGCTGTCGACCAGACGGGTCGTCACGCGCACGTCTTCGGCCTTGTCCTTGAGCGCTTCCTTGAGCTTGGCCAGTAGTGGCTTGAACGCTTCGGCCGCTTCCTCGGCCGCCTTTTTCTCGGCTTCGTCCTGCAAGGTGCCCAGGTCGACCGCACCCTTGGCCACGCTTTGCAGCGCCGTGCCGTCGAACTCGGTCAGGTAGTTCAGCGCCCACTCGTCGACCCGGTCGGTCATCAACAGCACCTCGATGCCCTTTTTCTTGAACACTTCGAGCTGCGGGCTGTTCTTGGCGGCGGCCAGGGTGTCGGCGGTGATGTAGTAGATCGCCGCCTGGCCTTCCTTCATGCGGGCCTTGTAATCGGCAAATCCGACGCTGACACTGTCGCAGGCGGTGGATGCAAACCGCAGCAGCTTGGCCAGCCGGTCCTTGTTGGCGAAGTCTTCGCCCATGCCCTCCTTGAGCACGGCGCCGAACGCGGCGTAGAACTTGCTGTATTTGCCGGCATTGGCCTGCGCTTGCGCCTTGTCCTCTTCGCTGACCACGTCGGTGACACCTGCTGCGCTGTCGCCAGGCTTTTCGGCATCCACCGGCTTGTCGTGGCGCGCCATGTCTTCGAGCATGCTGAGAACACGCTTGGTGCAGCCTTCCCGGATCGCGCGCACATCGCGGCTTTCCTGCAGCAGTTCGCGGCTGACGTTGAGCGGCAGATCGGCGGAGTCGACCACACCCTTGACGAAGCGCAGGTAGGTGGGGAGCAGCGCCTCGGCATCGTCCATTATGAACACACGCTTCACGTACAGCTTGAGCCCGCCCTTCTTGTCGCGGTTCCACAGGTCGAACGGCGCCTTGGACGGGATGTAGAGCAGCTGCGTATATTCGGTGTTGCCCTCGACGCGGTTGTGCGTATAGGCCAACGGTTCCTCGAAATCGTGGCTGATCTGCTTGTAGAAATCGGTGTACTGCTCAGGCGAGATGTCCTTCTTGGGCCGCGTCCAGATGGCATTGGCCTTGTTGACGGTCTCCCACTCGTCGGTGACGACCATCTCGCCGCCCTTGGTTGCGCCGGATTCGTCACCTTCGATCTTCTCGCCTTCCTTCCACACCTCCTTCTGCATCAGGATCGGCAGGCTGATGTGGTCGGAGTATTTGCCGATGATGCCCTTGACCTTCCAGGCGTTGGTGTATTCCTCGGCGTCTTCGCGCAGGTGCAGGGTGACGCTGGTGCCACGTTGCGGTCGCTCGATGGTCTCGACCTGGAAGTCGCCGGCGCCGCCGCTGACCCAGCGCACGCCATGTTGCTTCTCCATGCCGGCGCGGCGCGATTCGACGGTAATCTTGTCGGCCACGATGAACCCGGAATAGAAGCCCACACCGAATTGGCCGATCAGTTGCGAGTCCGCTTTCTGGTCGCCGGTGAGTTTGGAGACGAAATCCTTGGTGCCGCTCTTGGCGATCGTTCCCAGGTTGTCGATCGCCTCCTGCTCGCTCATGCCGATGCCGTTGTCGGTGATCGTCAGCGTGCGGGCCTTCTTGTCGATCGTGACCCGCACGTCCAGATTGGGTGCGTCTTCAAACAGGCCGGGGTCATTGATCGCCTCGAAACGCAACTTGTCGCAGGCGTCCGACGCGTTCGAGATCAGCTCGCGCAGGAAGATCTCCTTGTTGGAATACAGCGAATGGGTGACCAGGTGCAGCAGCTGCGCCACTTCGGCCTGGAAGGAAAGGGTTTGTTTGCTCATAGGGGTTTCAACGCACAGTCGCAGACACGGGACAGCCATGCTCACAGCACGGCCGCCCCAACGGAAACCCTCAATTATGGGCGAAGGCAGGGCTTTCAATACCCGGTGCAGCGGCGCGTTGCACCGGATGACGCAACGCCCGGCATCGGCCGCTGGCGCGTCACAACACCAGTGCACCACCCATCAGCGCCAGCACCAGGAAGATCAGGAAGACCACGATGGCGATGAAGAACAAGATCTTGGCGACACCCGCTGTTGCGGCGGAAACGCCGGAAAAACCCAGAAAGCCGGCGATGACGGATACGATGAAGAAAATCAGGGCCCATTTCAGCATGATGCTTGCTCCTTCTGTTGCTGCTGTTTGTCATGCCGCTCTGCTGGCTGATCGTCTGCAGAGGCGGCCTTGTCCTTCGTGCCGGTGACGTCGACGACGCAAGGCGAAGGGTGATTGCAGTGTCTGCCGATGACCGGCGCCTGGCTGTAGTTGTACGCCGTCGTGGCTTGTAGGAGGTGGGCCATCGTCGCGCCGACGCCCGGGCTGCAGCAGCAGCAAACGCCGGCGCCAATGGGAATTGCCCGTTATCGGCGACGCTGCGACGATGGAATGAAAGCGTCCGCTGGTCGACGGTGTGCCAGCCAGTCGCGGACCCGGCGGCCCAGGGCAGCGTCGCTGAGCAGCTGCAGGTGGCCTCTGCGGTAAACCACGAACCGGTCGTGCCGGCCGAACGCGAGCGCGCGCGCCGGGTCGTCGTGCTGTCCCAGCGCGCTGCGCAGCGGCACCAGGCCGTCGCCGATCAGTCGCTCGGCGGCGTTGCTGCGCGGCCCGGCCAGTGTCGCGGCCACGGCCAGGCAGTGCACGCCCTGCGGCAGCGGCAGAGGGAGGCGGCTGTCGCCGCGGCGCTGGAAGCGGTCCGCGCCGGACCAGTCCTCTTGGGTGAGATTGCCATGGCGCAGGTCAGTGATGCCGCTGCTGCGCAGCCGTGCCAGCCGTGCAAAGGGCGCTGACCAGGGCGTGCTGCCCAACAGATGGTGGACCCAGGTGCCGGCGCGCTCCAGCGGCGATCCATGGTGCGGTGTACCCAGGAACACGATACGGGTGAGCCGATCGGTCCAATGCTGGTCGTGCAGCCGCGCCTGGTGGATCGCACTGCGGATCAACAGCCCGCCCATGCTGTGGGCGATGACCACCAGCTCGTCGATCGGCACCGGCCAGGCTGCGACCAGGCGTTGCAACAGCGCGGACAAGTCGACCGCGTTGTCAGACACATGCCGCCCGGTGTTGTAGCGCAGGTACAGCGGCGTGAAACCCTGCTCCTGCGCCAGCGCCTTCCCATGGTCCAGGCCCGGTTGCAAGCTGCCATCGGCGGCCTTGTGCCAGGTCTGCCATTGCAGGTCGCTCATGCACAGGCCGTGCAGCAGCAGCAGGATCTTGCCACCCGCCGCGCCGATGGCGGGTGCATCCGGATCAACGGTTCGGCCGTCGTGATGCAAGGTCATCGGCAAGGCCAGCGGATTGCCGTCGGCCAGCAACAGGTCGCCCATGACGCCATTGAGCGCGGCCAGCACTGCCAGGCGTTGCACAGACTCGGCCGGCGCGGTGTCGATGGTCTCGAGCAAGGGCTCGAGCCGGGCCAGCGCGGCGTCAAGGCCCATGCCCACGGCCTGCGTGATGCCGTTCACGCAGCGATAGACCAGCGCCGTCAGGCCCCGCGTCTGCTGCGCCCGCCTGCCGCTGGGTGCGCCCAGCGTGCGCCAGACCGACTGGTGCACACCTTCGGCGATGCCTGTCGTGGCCAGCGTGGCCTGCGTCGCCAGGCGGGCGACCGCACGCAGGTCCGATGCGCGCAGGTGTCTGGCCATCAGAAGCGCTCGTGTGGCGCCAGATACCGCCACTGCCCCAGCGGCAGCTTGCCCAGCATCACCTTGCCGATACGCACCCGCTTGAGACCGACGACCTTGAGTCCGACCTGCTCGCACATGCGCCGGATCTGGCGCTTCCTGCCTTCGGTGAGCACCACCCGCAGCTGCTCCGGGTTCTGCCAGCTGATCCTGGCCGGCCTGAGCGGCTGGCCGTCGAGCGACAGGCCGTGGCGCAGCAACTCCAGCCGCGCGGGCGGAAAGACCGCTTGCACGTTCTGCGTCACCGGGTCCTGCTCGTGGATTTCCTGCAGTGTGGCGTCGCCACCCGGATCGATCAACGCAGGGTTCGCCGGCAGGCCGGTGTAGCTGACCCGCACCAGGTATTCCTTGTCGATCACCGCGTCTTCACCGATCAACTGGCGCGCAACCCGGCCGTCCTGCGTGAGCACCAGCAGTCCGATCGAGTCGATGTCCAGCCGGCCTGCGGGCACCAGGCTGTGCAACTGCCTGGGGTGGAAGAAGAAACGCGCGTTGTCCTCGGCCCAGCGGTTCTGCGGTTGGATCAGCGTGATGGCTGGCAGGTGGCCGTCTTCGGCCTGGCCACTGACGATGCCCATCGGCTTGTTGAGCACGATGGTGACCTGGTTGGCCTGCTGGCCTTGCGCCTGCCTGCTGATCGCGATCCGGTCGCCTGGCGTGACCTGCATGCCCATTTGCGCTGGCTGCCCGTTGACCGTGACCCAGCCGCGTGCAATCCAGTCGTCGGCCTCGCGCCGGGACGCCATGCCCAGCTCGGCCATGCGCTTGTTCAGTCTGCTGGTGGCGGCGGCACCCGCGGGCGCACGGACGCCAGCTTGCGCCTGCGCTGGGCGGTGGGCCTGAGCGGTCGGTGGGCGCGGCGCGCGCTGGAAACCTGGGGGGGGTGGAGGCTTGTTCATGTCGACACAGGGTTGGGAAAAATGCGCGAGCGCAGGGCATCGAGGCTCAGCACCCGCAGGCCGCCGTACTCGACCCGGATCACCTCCTGCGCCTGCAATGCACGCAGCGCCTCGTTGACCCGCTGGCGCGACAAGCCGACCAGGTAGGCCAGTTCCTGCTGCGTGATACGCAGCACTTCACCGACACCAGGGTACAGGACCGGGTTGAACAATGCGGCCAGACTGCGTGCGACCCGCACGTCCGGGTTGGTCATGCGGTCGATCTCTCGCGCGGCGATGAACTGGCCCAGCCGCTCGTTGATCTGGTTCATGACAAAGCGGTTGAATCCGATCGAGTGGTCGAGCAACCAATGGAAGGTGTCGACCGGCAGTCCGGCCACGGTACTGCTGCGCAAGGCCTGGATGTTGTACTTGTAGGCTTCGCGCTTGAGCGCGGTGCCTTCGCCAAACCAGCCTCCGGGCGGCACGCCGGTGAAGGTCATGGTGTTGCCCTCGAAGGTATCGGCGCTCATCTTGAGCAGACCGTCCACGACACCGAACCAGTAGGTGACCGGGCGCCCGGTGCGACAGACATAGTCGCCCGGCAGCGCATCGCCCACCTTGAGCTCCGACAACACGCGTTCGCGCTGGTCATCGTTCAACACCGCCATCCAGGGAATGGCGGCCACCTCGGCGGCAGTGGGGGGGCGACGGCGATGGTGCAGGGACAGTTCGTTGGACGACATGATTCAAGGCAGGCTGTCAGGGCGCCGGGTTGGTCAGTCCTAGGGAAATCCCTAGGCAATGCGGACTTCAATTGTCGTCAGATTGACAAGATGACGTCAAATTAAATCCTATATTGGGAACAGACCAGAGAACTTGCGCGCCCAGGGCAGACAAGCCCAGCCCCAGCGCAAGTGGATGGTGACCCAGGAGCCACCGTGAACACCACGTTTCCCCGATTGTTGCTGAAGCACGCCGCCGACCGCCCGGCCGCGGCTGCGATGCGCGAGAAGGAATTCGGCATCTGGCAGACGCTGAGCTGGGCCGCGTTGCGGGAACTGGTCGCCGATATCGCCGGCGGATTGCACCAGGCCGGGTTGCGACGCGACCAGCACATGGTCGTGATCGGCGCAAACCGGCCGCGTCTGTATGCGACCATGCTCGCCATCCAGTCGCTGGGCGCCATCCCGATTCCGCTCTACCAGGACGCGGCGGCCGCCGAATGTGTGTTCCCGATCAACAACGCCGACGTTTGCTTTGCCTTTGCCGAAGACCAGGAGCAGGTCGACAAACTGCTGGAGATCCGGGCGCAGTGTCCGCAACTGGCACATATCTATTTTGACGATCCGCGGGGCTTGCGCAATTACGACGAGCCCGGACTGGTCTCGATCGAAGAACTGATGGCTGCCGGCAAGGTGCATGCACGGCAGCACGCGAACTTCCTGCAGGACCAGATCGCGCAGGCGCAGCCGCACGACGTGGCAGCGATGTTCTTCACCTCGGGGACGACCGGCAATGCCAAGGGTGTGGTGCACACGCACAACAGCCTGCTCGACCGCGCGCGCGCCGGCGCCGACTTCGACAAGCTGACCGAGCGCGAAGAGGTGCTGGCCTATCTGCCGCCGGCCTGGATCGGGCAGAACATCTTCAGCTATGCGCAGTGGCTGGCGTGTGGGTATGTCGTCAACTGCCCGGAGTCCGCGTCCACGGTGACGATCGATCTCAAGGAGGTCGGGCCCACCTACTACTTTGCGCCGCCGCGGGTGTTCGAAGGCCTGCTGACCAGCGTGATGATCCGCATGGAGGATGCCGGGCGCCTCAAGCGCACGATGTTCCATGCCTTCATGGAGCTGGCCAGGCGCGTCGGCCCTGACCGGCTGGATGGCAAGCCGGTGGGATTTGTCGACAGACTGCTGTATGCGCTGGGCGACGGCATGGTGTACGGGCCACTGCGCAACAACCTGGGCATGAGCCGGGTGCGTGTCGCCTACACGGCCGGCGAGGCGATCGGGCCCGACCTGTTCCAGTTCTACCGCTCGATCGGCATCAACCTCAAGCAGTTGTATGGATCCACCGAGACCGCCGTGTTTGTCTGCCTGCAGCCGGACAATGCGGTGCGCGCCGACACGGTGGGTTTGCCGATCGCCGGCGTCGAGATCAGGGTCGCCGACAACGGCGAGATCCTGGTCAAGTCGCCCGGGTTGCTGAAGGAGTATTTCAAGAACCCGCAGGCCACCGCCGAGGTGTTGACGCCAGACGGCTGGTACCACACCAGCGACGCCGGTTTCATCGACGCGCACGGCCACCTCAAGATCATCGACCGCGTCAAGGATGTCGGTCGCATCCGGGGCGGCGCCAACGACGGCGCCATGTTCGCGCCCAAGTACGTCGAGAACAAGCTCAAGTTCTTTCCCTACATCAAGGAGGTTGTTGCCTATGGCGATGGTCGCGAGAAGGTCTGCGTGATGGTCAACATCGACATGGATGCGGTGGGCAACTGGGCAGAGCGGCGCAACCTGGCGTATGCCGGCTACACCGACCTGGCGCAAAAGCCCGAGGTCTACCAGCTGATCAAGGAATGCGTCGAAAAGGTCAATGTGGATCTGGCTGCGGATGCGTTGCTGGCCGGCAGCCAGATCAGCCGCTTCCTGGTGCTGCACAAGGAGCTCGACGCCGACGATGGCGAACTGACCCGCACCAACAAGGTACGACGCGGCTTCATTGCCGACAAATACCAGCCTCTGATCGATGGCCTGTATGGTGGCAAGACCGAGCAGTACATCGAGACCGTGGTCAAGTTCGAGGACGGGCGCAGCGGCAAGGTCAGCGCGACACTGCGCATCGAAGACGCGAAGACATTTGCACCCGTCAAGGCGGCGGCATGAAAGCATCTTCATGAGCCACGACACGCCTGGCAAGAAAATTGGAGACGTCATACTGGACGTCAGGAACATCAGCCTGTCGTTCGGTGGCGTCAATGCGCTCACCGATATCTCGTTCGATGTACGCGAACACGAGCTGCGCGCCATCATCGGACCGAATGGCGCGGGCAAGAGTTCGATGCTCAACTGCATCAACGGGGTGTACACGCCGCAACAGGGCTCCATCGGCTTTCGGGGTCGGCCATTCAAGGGCCTGAGCAGCCGCCAGGTGGCCGAGATGGGAATTGCACGCACGTTCCAGAATCTGGCGCTGTTCAACGGCATGAGCGTGATCGACAACCTCATGACCGGGCGCAATCTGCGCATCAAGAGCAACCTGTTCTTGCAGGCATTGCGCATCGGCCCGGCGCAGCGCGAGGAAGAGGCCCACCGTGCGTTCGTCGAGCGCATCATCGATTTCCTGGAAATCCAGGCGCACCGCAAGACACCGGTGGGCCAGCTGCCCTACGGCCTGCAGAAAAGAGTCGACCTCGGCCGTGCCCTGGCGATGGAGCCGCAGCTGCTGCTGCTCGACGAACCGATGGCCGGCATGAACCTGGAGGAGAAGCAGGACATGAGCCGCTTCATCCTGGACGTGAATGACGAGTTCGGCACCACCATCGTGCTGATCGAGCATGACATGGGCGTGGTGATGGATATCTCGGACCGGGTCGTGGTGCTCGACTATGGCAGGAAGATCGGAGACGGAACGCCGCAGGAAGTGCGGCAGAACGAAGAAGTCATCAGCGCCTATCTGGGCGCCAGCCATTGAGGCAGCGAGAGACACACCATGGCATTCTTCCTCGAAACCCTGATCGGCGGCCTGATGGTCGGCATGTTGTATTCGCTGGTGGCGCTGGGCTTTGTGCTGATCTTCAAGGCCTCGGGCGTGTTCAACTTCGCGCAGGGCGCCATGGTGCTGTTTGCGGCGCTGGCGATGGCGCGCTTGGCCGAATGGTTTCCGGTCTGGACCGGCATCGAGAACAAGGTGCTGGCCAACACCGTGGCCTTCGTTGTCGCCGGCATGCTGATGTTCATCGTCGCCTGGCTGATCGAGCGCCTGGTGCTGCGCCATCTGGTCAATCAGGAGGGTGCCACGCTGCTGATGGCGACGCTGGGCATCGCCTACTTTCTCGAAGGACTGGGCCAGAGCCTGTTCGGCAGCGACATCTACCCGATCGACATCGGCATGCCCAAGGACCCGGTGTTCCTGCTCGCCAGTGTGTTCACCGGCGGCATCCTGGTGAACCAGGAAGATGTGATTGCCGCGGGCATCGCGGCGGCGCTGGTGATTGCGCTGACGCTGTTCTTCCAGAAGACCACCACCGGCCGGGCCTTGCGCGCAGTGGCCGACGACCACCAGGCGGCGCAATCGATCGGCATTCCGCTGGGCCGCATCTGGGTCATCGTCTGGTGCGTGGCGGGCGCCGTGGCGCTGGTCGCCGGGATGATCTGGGGCTCCAAGCTGGGTGTGCAGTTTTCCCTGACGACGATTGCGCTGCGCGCGTTGCCGGTGGTCATCCTGGGCGGTCTCACCTCGGTGCCCGGTGCCATCCTCGGCGGCCTGATCATCGGCGTGGGCGAAAAGCTCTCCGAGGTCTATCTTGGCCCGTTCGTGGGCGGCGGGATCGAAATCTGGTTTGCCTACGTTCTCGCCCTGGTGTTCCTGCTGTTCAGACCGCAGGGCCTGTTTGGCGAAAAGATCATTGATCGCGTATGAACTGCGCGATCAATGATCTTTCAGTGACGGCTCACTTTGCGCAGCAAAGTTATGCCGCAGCTAAAAGTGGTTGATCGCGCATGAACCGCGCACACGCATTGGACGCCCGCCATGTTCTACCGTGAAAACGGCCAATTCAAGACCAGCTACCGGTCCGACCAGCAGATCTTCCCGATTGCGCAGGACCGCGTTGCCATTGGCCTGCTGCTGGCGGTGGCCTTCATCGCCGTGCCCTTGTTTGCCAGCGAGTATTTCTTTACCTCGCTGCTGATTCCGTTCGTCATCATGGCGCTCGCCGCGTTGGGCGTGAACGTGCTGGTGGGCTATTGCGGGCAGATCTCGCTGGGCTCGGCTGCCTTCATGGCGGTGGGGGCGTATGGCGCCTACAACTTCCATGCCCGTATCCCGGGCATGCCGCTGATTCCGACACTCATTCTGGGCGGTTTGTGTGCGATGTTGTTCGGCATTCTGTTTGGCCTGCCGAGCTTGCGCGTCAAGGGGTTGTATCTTGCGGTTGCCACGCTGGCCGCGCAGTTCTTCAGCGACTGGATGTTCCTGCGCATTCCGTGGTTCACCAACGATTCACCTTCGGGCTCGGTGTCGGCGTCCAACCTGCAGGTGCTCGGCATGGCGCTGGATACGCCGGCGGCGCGCTATCTGTTCTGCCTTTCGCTGCTGACCGTGATGGCCCTGCTGGTCAAGAACCTGGTGCGCGGTGCGATTGGCCGCGAATGGATGGCGATCCGCGACATGGACGTGGCCGCGGCCGTCATCGGCATCCGCCCGATGTACGCCAAGCTCAGCGCATTTGCCGTCAGCTCCTTCATCATCGGTGTGGCCGGCGCGTTGTGGGCCTTCATTCACCTGGGATCCTGGGAGCCGGCGGCGTTCTCGGTCGAGCTGTCGTTCCGCTTGCTGTTCATGGTGATCATCGGGGGCATGGGCTCGATCATGGGCAGCTTCTTCGGCGCGTTCTTCATCATCATCCTGCCAATTGCCCTGAGCCGCATCCTGCCTGCATTCGGTGGTCTGGTGGGCATCGAGTTGTCCACCGCGACGGTGTCGCATGTCGAACTGATGACCTTTGGCGGATTGATCGTCTGGTTTCTGATCGTCGAGCCGCATGGGCTGGCGCGTTTGTGGAGTATTGGCAAACAGAAGTTGCGGCTCTGGCCCTTCCCGCACTGATGGTGATTCCCGTCCGGCGCAAGCATGCGCAACCGCGCCGGACCGGTTTCACTGCAAGGGCCGCTGACGGGTTCGTGTGTGTTAGTTCAATGAAGGAGATGATGAAATGAGTCTGCGAAACCTTGTAATTTCGGTGTCGGTGGCATGTGTCGGCGTGTCGAGCGCGCTGTTCGCGCCCGCCGCCCTGTCCCAGGCGAAGGAGCAGTTCTTCCCGCTGCTGTCGTATCGCACCGGTCCCTATGCACCCAACGGCACGCCGTGGGCCAACGGCAAGCAGGACTACCTGAAGATGGTCAATGCCCGCGATGGCGGGGTCAATGGCGTCAAGCTCACGTTCGAGGAATGCGAAACCGGCTACGCCACCGATCGCGGCGTCGAGTGCTATGAACGACTGAAGGTCCGCCCCGGCGCGGCCTTGATTGATCCGCAATCGACCGGCATCACCTTTGCGTTGACCGAGAAGGCCCCGGGCGACAAGATTCCGCTGCTCACCGTCGGTTATGGTCTGTCGATGTCGGCCGATGGCATGGCCTTCAAGTGGAACTTCGAGATGATGGGCAGCTACTGGACCGGCGCCGACATCCTGATCCAGCATATCGGAAAGTCGCTCGGTGGCCTGGACAAGCTCAAGGGCAAGAAGATCGCCCTCGTGTACCACGACAGCCCGTTTGGCAAGGAGCCCATTCCCTTGCTGGAAGAACGCGCGAAGATGCATGGCTTCGAACTCCAGCTGCTGCCCGTGACCGCGCCCGGCATCGAGCAGAAGGCCACCTGGCTGCAGGTGCGCCAGAGCAGGCCCGACTACGTGCTGCTGTGGGGCTGGGGCGTGATGAACTCCACCGCGCTCAAGGAAGCCCAGGCGACCGGCTATCCGCGTGACAAGATGTATGGCGTCTGGTGGGCGGGCGCCGAACCCGACGTGCGCGACGTCGGCATGGGAGCCAAGGGCTACCACGCGCTGGCGTTGAACGGTTCGGGCAAGGACCTCAAGGTCAACCAGGACATCGTGAAATTCGTGCACGACAAGGGCCAGGGAACCGGACCCAAGGACGAGGTCGGTTCGGTGCTGTATACCCGTGGCGCGATGATCCAGATGCTGGGCATCGAGGCGGTGCGCCGCGCGCAGGAGCGATTTGGCAAGGGCAAGGTGATGACCGGCGAGCAGGTGCGTTGGGGACTGGAAAACCTGAACCTGGACCAGAAGCGACTCGATGCGCTGGGTTTCGGCCAGGTGATCCGCCCGATCTCCACCAGCTGTGCCGACCACATGGGTGCGAGCTGGGCGCGCATCCAGACCTGGGATGGCGCCAAATGGAACATGGGCACCGACTGGTACCAGGCGGACGAACAGATCCTCAAGCCGATGGTCAAGTCCGCCGCGGACAAGTACCTCGCCGACAAGAAGATGACGCGCCGCACGCCGGCCGACTGTCAGTCCTGAAGGCGCAGGCAGCCGAGCGTGGCTCCCGGTGCCTGCAGATGGCAGGCGTCAGGAACCGCGACGGGCTGCCGGGTGGCGGCTCGCGCGAGCCGCCAGCTGGAAGCGCAGCCCGCTGCCCTTCCAACTGCGTTCAGCGTCAAAACCGGCAACATCATGAGTGACTCCAACATCGTTCTCAACGTCAACGGCATCGAGGTCATCTACAACCACGTGATCCTGGTGCTCAAGGGCGTTTCGCTGCAGGTGCCCGAGGGCCGGATCGTTGCCATCCTGGGCGGCAATGGCGCGGGCAAGACCACGACACTGCGCGCCATCTCCAACCTGCTCAAGGGCGAGCGTGGTGCAGTCACCAAGGGCAGCATCGCGCTGCGCGGCGAACGCATCGAAAACCTGTCGCCCGCCGACCTGGTCCAGCGCGGTGTGGTGCAGGTGATGGAAGGGCGGCATTGTTTTGCCCATCTGACGATCGAGGAAAACCTGTTGACCGGCGCGTACACGCGCACCAGCAAGGTCGAGATCGCAGCCAATCTGGAAAAGGTCTACAACTACTTTCCACGCCTGAAGACCCGCCGCGGTTCCCAGGCCGCCTACACCTCGGGCGGCGAGCAGCAGATGTGCGCCATTGGCCGCGCGATCATGGCCAGCCCCACCATGGTGCTGCTCGATGAGCCCTCCATGGGGCTGGCGCCACAGATCGTCGAAGAGGTTTTCAACATCGTGCAGGACCTGAACCAGAAGGAGAAGGTCACCTTCCTGCTGGCCGAGCAAAACACCAACATGGCGCTGAAATACGCCGACTACGGCTACATCATGGAGAGCGGGCGCGTCGTGATGGATGGCATGGCCAGGGACTTGCGTGACAACGAAGACGTCAAGGAGTTCTACCTGGGCATGGGCGGTGGCGAGCGCAAGTCGTTCAAGGACCTCAAGAGCTACAAGCGACGCAAACGCTGGCTCGCCTGATCCCTGCAAAACTCAGATACCGGACCCCACACATGCGTGCCTATTTCGATTCACTGGAAACCCGCGATGCGGCGCAGCGCGAAGCGGCCTTGATGCACGCGCTGCCGATCCAGATTGCGCACGCGCAGGCGCACAGCCCGGCTTTCGCCGAGCTCCTGCGCGGGTTGGACGCTGCAGCCATCACCAGCCGCGCGGCGCTGGCGGCTGTGCCGGTCACGCGCAAGCACGAACTGCAGCAGCGCCAGCAGGCGCAGGCTGCAGATGATGTGTTCGGCGGCTTTGCAACCGTGGGAATCGGCTCCGAGATGCCGCGCGTGTTCGCCAGCCCCGGGCCGATCTACGAGCCCGAGGGCCGGGCCGCTGACTATTGGCGCATGGCGCGCGCGCTGTTTGCCGCGGGGTTCCGGCCCGGCGAGCTGGTCCACAACTGCTTCAGCTACCACTTTGTTCCGGCCGGCTCGATGATGGAGACCGGTGCCCACGCGCTGGGTTGCACCGTGTTTGCCGGTGGCACCGGCCAGACCGAGCAGCAGGTGCAGGCGATGGCGCAATTGCGGCCGGCCGGCTATATCGGCACACCCAGTTTCCTGAAGATCATCCTCGAAAAGGCGGCAGCCATGGGGGTTGCGCTGCCCAGTGTCACCAAAGCCCTGCTCAGCGCCGAAGCGTATCCGCCCAGCCTGCGCGACTGGTTCCTGGAACGGGGTATCCAGGGCTACCAGTGCTATGCGAGTGCGGACCTCGGACTGATTGCCTACGAAACCTCGGCACGCGAAGGCCTGGTGCTGGACGAGTCGGTGCTGGTCGAGATCGTGCGTCCTGGCACGGGCGACCCGGTGCCGGACGGGGAGGTGGGTGAATTGGTCGTTACCAGCCTCAATCCGATCTATCCGCTGATCCGGTTCGGCACCGGCGACCTGAGTGCCATCATGGCGGGCACTTGCCCGACCGGACGCACCAATGTCCGCATCAAGGGCTGGATGGGACGGGCCGACCAGACGACCAAGGTGCGCGGCATGTTTGTGCATCCAGGCCAGATCCAGGCGATC
The DNA here is from genome assembly GCA_964558425.1 of uncultured Rhodoferax sp. Classification (GTDB taxonomy): domain Bacteria; phylum Pseudomonadota; class Gammaproteobacteria; order Burkholderiales; family Burkholderiaceae_C; genus CAISIP01. Next base: position 126,217 of record CAZLDV010000001.1, read on the forward strand.
GCCAAGCGATTTCCGGAGGTGGCCAGGGCACGGTTGGTGGTGCGCGGCGAGATGGCCAACGACACGATGACGCTGCAGGTGGAAACGGCCTGCAGCGGACCGGATGCCCTGATCGAGAAACTCGCTGCGGCGATGCGCGAGATCACCAAGCTGCGCGGTGAGGTCGAGCTGCTGCTGCCCGGTAGTCTGCCCAACGACGGCAAGGTGATCGAGGACGCACGCACCTATACCTGATCGCCGTGCGACGCAGTCGGTGTGCCCATCGAGGGCCTTGCGCGTGGCTGCGCCAGCGGCCCATGCGTCAGACGCCCCAGACGATTTCGTGGCCGGCGCTCTGGCACCGGCACAGCATGTCGATGAACGGGGTGGCGCGTTGGCGCAGGCTCACCCGGTCTGCGGGCGCGGCATCGTCTGGTTCGTCCGATGCGCTATCGGGCCTGTCCGCCTGCGCGGGCTGACCTTGCGCGATCGCCTGTTCCAGCGCAGCGATCGCTGCCGGCATCTGTTCGGGCAGGATGATGCCCTTGGCTGCCGGCTCCTTGCCGATGATCTGCAGGATCTGTTCGCCATTGGCCTGCAACAGGATCACATCGCCCGCGGCCTTGGATTTGAATTTGTACAACATCGATGATCGCCCGATCCACTTGTTGGCGTACCGACCGGGCACCATACCCGAGCGGCCAAGCGTCAAGGGTACATGTATTTGCGATTGAACGGGTAACGCGTCTGCGCACCTGGCAAGGCTTCGAAGCTGGCCCCTTGCAGCGGCCGGGTCGCCAACATCTGGTGCAGTGCCAGCCAGCCACGCTCGAAACTCATCGCGCTGCCGGCCAGGTACATGCGGTAGGCGCGCAGCACCCGCTCGGCCTGCGCCTGCGTGCTGCCATTGGAGCGCAGCGCCACCAGTGCCTGACCAAGCTGGCCCTCCAGTCCGTCGGACCAGGCCCACAGGGTGCGTGCGTAGTGCGGGCGCAGGTTCTCCGTGTCCAGCATTTCCAGGCCGGCGGCCGCGCCTTCGCGCAGCAACTGGCTCACATGCAGCAACTCGCCACCGGGAAAGATGTACTTTTCGATGAAGTCGCCGATGCCGGCGCCGAGTTCTCCTGATTGGGGGCTGGCCGCCGTGATGCCATGGTTGAGCACCAGTCCGCCCGGCGCCAACAAACTGAACAAGGTGCTGAAATAGGCGCCAAGGTTGGCCTGGCCGACATGTTCGATCATGCCCACGGACGCGATCTTGTCGAACGGCTGCGTCGCTTTCAAGTCGCGGTAGTCGCACAGCAAGACCCGTACGCGGGACTCCAGCCCCTTGTCCCGGATCAGTTGCGTCACATGGGCATGCTGGTTCTTCGACAGCGTGATGCCGGTGGCATCGACCCCGTAGTGTTCGGCGGCCCACAACAGCAGCCCGCCCCAGCCCGAGCCGATGTCCAGGAAGCGCTCACCCTGCTGCAGCATCAGCTTGCGGCAGATATGGTCGAGCTTGGCTTCCTGGGCCTGTGCCAGCGTGAACGACGGCTGCGCAAAATAGGCGCACGAGTAGACCCTTTTCGGGTCCAGCCACAATGCATAGAACGCGTCGCTGACGTCATAGTGGAACTGGATCTGGGCCGAGTCCCGCTCGATCGAGTGTTTGGCGACCGAACGCAAATGACGCGCGGCGCGTTTCAACAACCCGGTGTGTCTTGGCACCGGCGATTCGGGCAGCAGCTTTGCTGCAATGTCCATCACGGCGCGCATCGTGCCCTCGATGCGGATCCGGTCTTCGACAAAGCCTTCCGCGATCTTGCCGATCTCGCCACTGGCCAGCAGGCCGACGGCGGGCCAACGCGCGAACTCCAGCGTCACGTTGGCGCGCTTGGGCCCGATCACCCGACCCCCCGGCAAACGCAGGGTCAAAGGGACATTCAATCGCGCGAGCTGGGACTCGGCGCTCTGGATCAAGTGCTCCATGACCAGCATTCTTCGCCAGAATCGCCGTTCGCGTCAACTGTCCCGTCGCAATATCGGCACGCCAGCGCCGGGAATTGCCGGGCGGCAGCTGACAGCCTGCGGCGCAGGGCGCGCCGATGGTGTCGGTGCCGCAGGTTCGACGGCGCCCGTGGCGCCGGGGTCTGCATGAAACGCTTGACACCAATTTGTTTACGCATAAACTATTCATCCATGAACATACTATGCATCGGTGGTGGTCCGGCCGGCCTGTATTTCGGCTTGCTGATGAAGTTGCAAGACTCCTCCCACCGGGTCGTCGTGGTGGAGCGCAACAAGCCCTACGACACCTTTGGCTGGGGCGTGGTGTTGTCGGACCAGACGCTGGAGAACCTGGCACAGGCCGACCCGCCCAGCGGCCAGCTGATCGGCGACGCGCTCAACCACTGGGACGACATCGAGGTGTTCTTCAAGGGCCGCAGCGTTCGCTCGGGCGGTCACGGCTTTTGCGGCATCGGGCGCAAGCACCTGCTCAACATCCTGCAGGACCGCTGCCTTGCAGTGGGCGTGGAGCTGGTGTTCGAGCAGGACGTGTCGGATGACCAGGCACTGGCCACCACCTACCGGGCCGATCTGGTGATCGCCAGCGACGGCCTGAACAGCCGCATCCGCACGCGCTATGCGGATGTCTACCAGCCCGATATCGACACCCGCCACTGCCGGTTTGTCTGGCTGGGCACGCACAAGACCTTCGATGCGTTCACCTTCGCGTTCGAGCAGACCGAGCACGGATGGTTTCAGGCGCATGCCTACAAGTTCGACGACACGACCTCGACCTTCATCGTCGAGACGCCGCAAGAGGTCTGGCAAGCGCATGGCCTGCAGAACATGGACCAGGCCGAGGCGGTGGCGTTCTGCGAGCAGCTGTTCGCCAAATACCTCGACGGCCACCCGCTGATCAACAACGCCACGCACTTGCGCGGCTCGGCCAACTGGATCCGCTTCCCGCGCGTCATGTGCAAGACCTGGGTGCACCATGTCGCACTGGCGCATGGCCGGGTGCCGGTGGTGCTGATGGGCGACGCCGCCCATACCGCGCATTTCTCCATCGGCAGCGGCACCAAGCTGGCGCTGGAAGACGCCATCGACCTGGCGCAGGCCTTTGGGCAGGCACGCGGTTCGATCGACCGCGATGCCGTCTTGCAACACTACGAAGACCGGCGCAGCGTCGAAGTGCTCAAGATTCAGAACGCCGCGCGCAATTCGACCGAATGGTTCGAGAACGTGAGCCGCTATACCGGCATGCAGATCGAGCAGTTTGCGTATTCGCTGTTGACGCGTTCGCAGCGCATCAGCCACGAGAACCTGCGCCTGCGGGATGCACGGTGGGTTGGCGGGTTCGAGCAGTGGATGGCGCGCCACCAACCGGCGCCCGATGGGCAGGACACGCCGTCCGCGGATGCGGGCGCCGGCGGCGCCCCGGCCCTGCCACCGATGTTGCTGCCATTGCAGGTGCGCGGCGTGCGGCTCAAGAATCGCATCGTCGTCTCGCCGATGGCTACCTACAGCGCCGTCGATGGCCTGGTGCAGGACTTCCACCTGGTACACCTGGGCGCCCGTGCGCTCGGTGGTGCGGCGCTGGTGATGGTCGAGATGACCAGCCCGACGCCCGAAGGCCGCATCACGCCTGGCTGCACGGGCTTGTGGAACGACCAGCAGCAGGCCGGGTTGGCGCGCATCGTGGATTTCGTCCACGCGCAGAGCTCGGCGCTGATCGGCCTGCAACTCGGTCACAGCGGCCCCAAGGGTTCGACCCAGCGCGGTTGGGAGGCGGCCGACGAACCATTGGCCGACAGCCGGTCCAACTGGCCGCTGCTGGCAGCCAGTGACCTGCCCTATGGCCCGCGCAACCAGGCCCCGGCCGCAATGACCGTGCAGCAGATGGACCAGGTTCGTGACGCATTCGTGGCGTCGACCCGCAGGGCCGCGGCGGCCGGATTCGACTGGCTCGAGTTGCACTGTGCCCACGGCTACCTGCTGGCCAGCTTCATCAGCCCGCTCACCAATCGCCGCACCGATGCGTATGGCGGCCAGGGGCCGGCGGGACTGGAAAACCGTTGCCGTTTCCCACTGGAGGTTTTTCGCGCGATGCGCGCGGTCTGGCCGCGGGACAAACCGATGAGCGTGCGGATTTCGGCGCATGACTGGGTCGACGGCGGAACCGACGCTGACGACGCGGTGCAGATTGCCCGCTTGTTCAAGGCGGCCGGTTGCGACCTGATCGACGTGTCCTCCGGCCAGACCACCCGTGCCGCCAAGCCCGTCTACGGCCGCATGTACCAGACACCGTTTGCCGACCGCATCCGCAACGAGGCCGGCATCCGCACCATCGCGGTGGGCGCCATCACCCAGGCCGATCAGGTCAACAGCATCATTGCGGCGGGCCGCGCCGACCTGTGCGCGATTGCCCGTCCGCACCTGGCCGACCCGGCCTGGACGCTGCACGCAACGGCGCAGCTGCACTTGCCACAAGTCGAATGGCCCAGGCCCTATTGGCCGGGTCGCGACCAGCTGTACCGCGAGGCCGCCAAGGCGCAGCAGGCTTCTGGCTCCGGCGACCCCGTGGCCCAAGCGGATGCCCAGGCCCGCGCGCAGGGGTTCTAGCGATGGACAAGGAAGCCCGCCTGATTGGCACCAGCATGGCCGAGCATCCGCGGGAATTGCGCCTGTGGTTGCGCATGCTGACCTGCACCCATCTGGTGGAGTCGGGCATCCGGGCTGCCTTGCGCGACCAGTTCGAGATGACGCTGCCGCGCTTTGACCTGATGGCGCAGCTCGAGCGTGCGCCCGACGGCATCAAGATGAACGAGCTGTCGCGCCGCATGATGGTCACCGGCGGCAACGTCACCGGCATCACCGATCAACTGGTGCACGAGGACCTGGTCGAACGGGTGCCGGTGCCCGATGACCGGCGGGCCTACCGTGTCCGGCTGACACCGCGCGGCCGTACGCAGTTTGCCTCCATGGCGCATGCACACGAAGCCTGGGTGGTCGAGGCGTTCAGCGGCCTGAGCGAACGCGAGATCGACACCTTGCACCGACTGCTGGGCAAGGTCAAGCAACACTACCATGCAAGCAACAAGGAGACCGCATGAAACACTTTATTGGCCCCTCCAATCCGATGCGAGGCCGTTACGACGCCAGCGCTGCCTTTGAGGCCCGACACTTCTCGTGGGCTTGCTCCGATGGGGTGGGCACGATCACCTTGAACCGGCCCGAGCGCAAGAACCCGCTCACGTTCGATTCCTATGCCGAGTTGTGCCAGCTGTTCGATGCCTTGCGTCGCAGCACCGATGTCAAGGTGGTCGTTGTCACCGGCGCGGGTGGCAACTTCTGCTCCGGCGGTGATGTGCACGAGATCATCGGACCGCTGACGAAGATGACCATGCCCGAGCTGCTCGAGTTCACCCGCATGACCGGCGACTTGGTCAAGACCATGCGCAACTGCCCGCAACCCGTGATCGGTGCCATCGACGGCATCTGCGCCGGCGCCGGCGCCATGATGGCGCTGGCCTGCGATATCCGTTACGGCACCGCGGCAACCCGCACCGCCTTCCTGTTCACCCGCGTCGGGCTGGCCGGCGCCGACATGGGTGCCTGTGCCTTGCTGCCGCGGGTGATCGGCCACGGCCGGGCCAGCGAATTGTTGTTCAGTGGCCGTGCGATGACCGCGCAGGAGGGGCTGTCCTGGGGATTCTTCAACGCATTGCACGAGAGCGCCGAACTGTTGCCCAAGGCGCAGTCCTTTGCCGCCGAGCTTGCCGCCGGCCCGACGTTTGCCCACAGCATGACCAAGACCATGTTGCAGCAGGAGTGGGCGATGACGATCGAGCAGGCGGTCGAGGCCGAGGCCCAGGCGCAGGCGATCTGCATGCAGACGCAGGACTTCACCCGCGCCTACGAAGCATTTGCCGCCAAGGCCAAACCCGTATTTGCCGGAGACTGACGCATGCCAGCCACTACCACGCACTATGCAGTGCCCTTCTTCGACGACGCGCACCGCGGCCTGGCGGTCGCATTGGCGGCCTGGGTCGCGCCGCAGAAAGTCGACGCGTCCGATGACCGCACCGCGTGCCGGCATTGGGTGCGCTTGCTCGGCGACGCCGGCTGGCTGCGGTATTGCGTGCCGGCGGCCTTTGGGGGCGCCTTGCCGGCGCTCGATTCGCGCTCGCTGGTGATCCTGCGCGAGACACTGGCGTTCCACTCGCCGCTGGCCGATTTCGCGTTCGCGATGCAGGGGCTGGGCAGTGGCGCGATCACGCTGGCCGGCAGTGCGCAGCAGCAGACCCGCTACCTGACGGCCGTGGCGCGGGGCGAGAAGATTGCCGCGTTTGCGCTCAGTGAACCCGATGCCGGCTCCGACGTCGGCGCCATGACCACGGCGGCCCGGCCGGACGGCGACGGTTTCGTGCTCGACGGTGTCAAGACCTGGATCAGCAACGGCGGAATCGCCGACTACTACTGTGTGTTTGCCAAGACCGAGCCGACCAGGGGCAGCCGCGGCATCACCGCTTTCATCGTCGACGCCGACACGCCGGGGCTGGACGACTCGGAACAGATCCATGTGATGGCGCCGCATCCGCTTGCCAGTGTGCGGTTCACGCAGTGCCGGGTCGGTCCGCAGGCGCAGCTCGGTGCGCGCGAGGGCGGCTTCAAGCTGGCGATGCAGACGCTGGACATCTTCCGTGCCTCGGTGGCGGGCGCTGCGCTGGGCCTGGCACGGCGTGCCTTGCACGAGGCGCTGGCGTACGCACGGCAGCGGCCGATGTTCGGCCAGCATCTGTCTGATTTTCAGTTGACCCAGGCCAAACTCGGTGACATGGCGGCGCTGATCGACGCCGCGGCGCTGCTGACCTACCGCGCGGCGTGGTTGCGCGACTGCGTCGGCACCGCCAGTGCAGAGCAGGCGCAGGCCTATACCGCCCAGGCGGCGATGGCCAAGATGGCAGCGACCGAGAACGCGCAGCGCGTCATCGACATGGCGCTGCAGATGCATGGTGGCCGGGGCGTGCGTGTCGGCAGCACGGTGGAACACCTGTACCGTGACATCCGTTCGTTGCGCATCTACGAGGGCGCAACCGAGGTGCAGCAACTCATCATTGGCAAGGCCGTACTGAAAGGAGCCGCATGAACCCGCCCGCGACCATCTCCGCCCAGACCGATCGGTTCGTCCACGACCGATTGCCGCCGGTGCACGCGCTGCCGGAACTGCTGTTCGATGCGCCGGAACTGCAGTTCCCGGCGCAGCTCAACCTGGTCCAGGAATTGCTGGACAAGGCGCCGATCAAAGGCTTCGGGAATCTGCCGATGGTCCGCTCGGATGCCGAAACGCTGACGTATGCCCAGGCCCGGGTGCGCGTGGATCGCATTGCGCATGTGCTGGTGCAGGATCTGGGGCTGGTGGCCGGCAACCGGGTCATGTTGCGTGGCGGCAATTCCATCGCGATGGCGCTGGCGATGCTCGCAGTCATGAAGGCCGGCCTGGTCGCCGTGGCGACGATGCCCTTGCTGCGCGCCAAGGAACTCGGCGAGATCATCGCCAAGTCCGAGCCTGTGGTGGCCTTGTGCGATGTCGCCTTGCTCAAGGAACTGCAGCTGGCGCAGTCCGAACATCCGTCGCTGCGCACGCTGATCGCGTTCAATGCCACCGTCGGAGAGGGGCAGCCGGACTCGCTGGAGGCGCGCGCCACCGACAAGCACGGTGCCTTCACCGCCTGCCCGACGGCCGCCACCGATATTGCGCTGCTGGCCTTCACCTCCGGCACCACCGGCAAACCCAAGGCGGCGGTGCATACCCACCGCGACGTGTTGGCAGCCTGCGAGGCCTGGCCGCGCCACATCCTGTGCGCCAGGTCCGACGACGTGGTCATGGGTTCGCCGCCGCTGGCGTTCACGTTCGGCCTGGGTGGCCTGCTGATCTTTCCGATGTGGGCTGGTGCGTCGGTGTATTTCGCCAGCAAGCCCTATACACCCGATGGCATGGCGCAGCTGATGCTCGATGTGGGTGCGACGATCTGCTATACGGCCCCCACTTTCTACCGCCAGATGGCGCCGCATTTGAAAGCCCAGATGGCGCGGCGTGGCAAGGTGTCGCTGCGCCTGTGCGTCAGTGCCGGCGAAGCCTTGCCCGATGCCACTCGCCAGCTGTGGAAGGACGCGACCGGAATCGAGATCCTGGACGGCATCGGTGCCACCGAGATGTTTCACATTTTCGTGTCTTCGCCACCGCAGTCGGTGCGGCGCGGCGCGATCGGCAAGGTGGTGCCGGGCTACGTGGCCAAGGTGGTCGACGACGAAGGACGCGAGCTGCCGCTGGGCACGGTCGGCAAGCTGGCGGTCAAGGGACCGACCGGGTGCAAATACCTGGACGACGCCCGCCAGTCGCAGTATGTGCGCGATGGCTGGAATTTCCCCGGTGATGCGTTCGTGCAGGACGCCGACGGGTATCTGTATTACCAGGCGCGTACCGACGACATGATCATCACCTCGGGCTACAACGTCGGCGCGCCTGAGGTCGAGGACGCCTTGCTCAAGCACGACGCGGTGTCCGAATGCGCCGTCATCGGCGTGCCGGACGAGGAGCGCGGCATGCGCGTGAAGGCCTTTTGCGTGCTGCGGCCCGGCTACACCGGCGATGGCGCGCTGGTCAAGGCGCTGCAGGACCATGTGAAGGCGAGCATCGCCCCCTACAAATACCCGCGCGAAATCGCGTTTGTCACCGCATTGCCGCGCACCGAGACCGGCAAACTGCAACGCTTCAGACTGAAATCCCTATGAACATCCTGCAACCCCCCGATTGGAAGCCAGCCAAGGGATACGCCAATGGCGTGGCGGCCCGTGGCACCCAGGTATATGTTGGTGGACAGATCGGCTGGAATGGGCAGCAGCAGTTCGAATCCGACGATTTCATCGCCCAGACCGCGCAAGCCCTGCGCAATATCGTGGCTATCCTCCAGGAGGTGGGCGCCGATCCGTCGCATATGGTGCGCATGACCTGGTACATCGTCGATCGGGTTGAATACAACGCGCGCCTGAAGGAACTCGGCCAGGTCTACCGCGAAGTCATCGGCCGCTATTTCCCGGCCATGACCTGCGTTCAGGTGGCAGCGCTGGTCGAGGACCGCGCCAAGGTCGAGATCGAGGTCACCGCGGTACTGCCCGACTGACGCAAGACCCATGGGCCGCACGATGCGCATTCTCGTCACCGGCGGCAGCGGTGCAGTCGGACGCTATGTCGTCGAGGAACTGCTGCTGGCCGGGCACACCGTCGGTGTGCTGGATCTGGTCCCGCCACACAGCGATGCAGCGCGTTACCACCGGGCTGACGTGCTCGATCTGGCTGCCGTGTTGCAGGCTGTGGCCGACTACGAGGCGATCATCCATGTCGCCGGCATCCCCCATCCCTTGAACGACCCACCCAAGCGGGTGTTCGATGTCAATGTGAATGGCAGCTTCAACCTGCTGGAGGCTGCCGCGCAGACCGGCATCCGCACGGTTGTGATGACATCCAGCGAGTCGACGCTGGGTTTCGCTTTCGCGGCGCATCCGATGGCGCCGTTGCAAGTACCGGTCGACGAGTCCCATCCCACCCGCCCGCAGGATGTGTATGGCCTGAGCAAGGTGGTCTGCGAGCAGATCTGCCAGAGTTATTCGGCGCGCCATGGCATGTCGACGGTCTGTCTGCGCGCGCCGTGGATCTGGTTGCCCGAAGATGCGCACCGCCCGTTCTACCGCACGCTGGTGGCGCAATACGGCAACTGGCACAGGAACCTGTGGGCCTGGATCGATGCGCGCGACTGCGCGCAGGCGCACCGACTGGCTGTCGAGTCGGCGCACACCGGGCAGCACGCGGCCATGTTTGTCACGGCCAACGACAACTGGACGGGTCTGCCGTCACGCGAACTGATGCAGCGCTTCTACGCGCCCGACATCCCGGTTGCGCCGGAACTGCAAGGCGCGCAATCGCTGATCAGCCATGCGCTGGCCAGCGCCCGGCTCGGTTACCGGCCCCGATTCGGGGTCCGCGACACCTTGGGCTGACCGGATTGACCCACCACGCGGGCGACCTGGGCCGCTGATCGCAGCGACGGCATCGTCAGCGCGGCATCAGCGCCTGGCAGTTCCAGCACTGCTCAAACCCGCCCTCGACCAGTTCGCCGCAGCTGCACATCCAGCGGCGCTGGGGTACATGTTGCAGATCGTAGAGCAGTGTGCGTGCCCGCGACTCCTGCTGCGGGTGGGTGATCCACACCTCGGGCAGGCACTGATCGGGCGGCAATTCGCCGGCGACACCGGCGAGGTACTGGCGCTGCACCGTGGACACGATGCCCTCGGCGTTGAGCGCGTCGGACCACAAGGTGGCGATGGCCAGATTGGGTGCTTGGGTCAGGCGGCGCATGGGCCGAGCATACCCGTCTGCGGCGCCTGGGTCGGCATGGGGCGCCGCGCGATCGACTCCCGATTGTTTGTCGCACAATGCCGTCATGCCGCCGTTGCTCGCTGCCAACCGATCCTCGTTCTGGCCAAAGCCGGGGATCTGGCGACGGCTGCCATTGGCCGCGGCCCTGCTGCTGGCGGGTTGCGCCGACACGCAGTTCTACTGGCAATCGGTCAGTGGCCATCTGCAATTGATGCATGCGGCGCGTCCCGTGGCGCGGTGGCTGGACGATCCTGGTACGCCGGCGCGACTCAAGGAGCGGTTGCAGCTGAGCCAACGCATGCGCGCATTCGCGGTGGCGCAGCTCGGCTTGCCCGACAACCCCAGCTACCACAGCTATGCCGACCTGCACCGATCGGCCGTCGTCTGGAACGTCGTGGCCGCGCCGGAGTTGTCGCTGACCCTGCACAGCTGGTGCTTCGCGGTGCTGGGCTGCGTGTCGTACCGCGGATATTTCGACCAGGCGCAGGCCCAACGGGAGGCGCGCGCGCTGCGGTCGCAGGGCCTGGAGGTGACGGTCTACGGCGTGCCGGCGTACTCCACGCTGGGCTGGATGAACTGGGTCGGCGGTGATCCGCTGCTCAACACCTTCATCAACTATCCGGAAGGCGAATTGGCCCGGCTGTTGTTTCATGAACTCGCACACCAGGTGCTGTACGCGCGTGACGACACGATGTTCAACGAATCATTTGCGACCACGGTGGAACGCCTGGGCGGGGCCCGCTGGCTGGAAGCGCGCGCATCCGAGCACGCGCGCCAGGAATACGCCGCCTACGAGTCGCGGCGGCGCGCCTTCCGGATGCTGGTGCTGGACACGCGCGCGCAGCTGCAGATGGTGTATGGCAATGCCGCCGGGCTGGACCTAGCGGCGGTGCGCGCGCGCAAGCAGGCGGTGATGCTGGATTTTCATGCGCGTTACGCGACGCTCAAGGCATCCTGGGGCGGCTATGCCGGTTACGACGACTGGGTGGCCAAGGCCAACAACGCCAGCCTGGGCGCGCAGGCAGCCTACGACGAACTGGTGCCGCAGTTCGAGGCACTCTTTGTGCGGCAGGGACGCGACTGGCCGTCGTTTTATGATGCGGTCAAGCGGCTTGCCGCATTGCCGGCTGACGAACGACGCACCGCGTTGGCGCACGCTGGTACAACACCATGAATGGGGAGGTTCGGTGTGGCTGATCTACATATCGTGCGCAAACATGCACTGGGGCTGCCGGCGGCGCGCAAGATCGCGTTCAACTGGGCCGAGCAGGTCGAAAACGACCTGGGCATGAGCTGCACCTACGAAGAGGGGCGAAGCAGCGACAAGGTGTGCTTCAGCCGGTCGGGCGTGCAAGGTGAGTTGCAGGTGACCAAGGACCGATTCGAACTGGACGCCAAGCTCAGCTTCCTGGTCGGCGCATTCAAGGGCCGGATCGAAGCCGAGATCGCGCAGATGCTCAACCAGTTGGTGCCCGAAACCGCGACGCCAGCGTCGCCACCGGTGGCCAGGAAATCCGCGGCCCGCAAGACGGCCGCCAGGAAATGAGTTTGCCGACAGGGCCGTTGGACGGCTTGCGGGTCATCGGTGGGGCGATGCCGCGTTCGGTCCCGATGGCCCCGCACGCCTGGCGCAAAGCGCTGGCCGTGGGTCCGCACGCCCAAGCCATGCTGCGCGCACGGACAGCGGTTCAGCTGAGCGATGCGATCAGGTCGATGTATTGCTGCATCGCGTCGTTTTGCGAGGTGCCCTTGAGTCCGTTCCAGGCGTCCCATTTGGCACGACCGACCATGTCGCCGAAGCCGGGCTTCTTGTCGTTGTTGTCGCCGTTGCTGCCTTGTTTGTACAGGGCGTAGATCGTGAGCAGCGTGGCGTTGTCGGGTCGTTCGGTCAGGTTCTTCGAGTTCGCTGCGGCGGCTTCGAATTGCTGCTTCAGGTCGGCCATGGGGTGGTACTCCTCGGGGTGTCCGGTTTCGGATCGGTTGCAGGGTGAGCATCGGCGGGCATCGCGATGCGGGCTTGGGCAGGTATCTTAAGCCCGCTTTTGACGCCACAATAGGTCGCAGGCCCCAGGGCCGTGTTTTGTGCAAGATCGCGACAGGAGACGACATCCATGGTGACCCGCATCAATGCCAGCAAAGCCGCCGATGGTGCCTCCCGCGCGGTCAGGCCTGCCGTGAAACGGGTGCGCAGGACGGCAGGCAAGACAGAGGGCACAGCGCGCGACAAGCCCGGTGCCGCGGTTTCGGGCACCCTGGGTCTGACCGGCGAACGCATGAGCAGGGTCGACACCGCATGGTTGCGCATGGATTGCGCCTCCAACCTGATGGTCATCGTCGGTGTCTGGGTGCTCAAGCCCGCCATCCGGTATGCAGACCTGCGCCAGCGCGTCAGCGAACGGATGCTGCAATACCCGCGCTTTTGCCAGCGCGTGGAACAGGACGCGACCGGAGCTTCCTGGGTCCCCGATGCCGACTTCGACATCGATCGGCACGTGGTGCTGGAGACGCTGGCGCGCAAACCCAGGGGCCGGGAGCAGGAAGCGCTGCAGGACCGGCTGGCCGAACTGGCGGTGACGCCGCTGGACATGCGCCACCCGTTGTGGAAGTTTCATCTGGTCGAGCATTACGAGGGGGGTTCGGCCATGATGGTGCGGATCCACCATTGCATCGGCGACGGCATCGCGCTGATCTCGGTCGTCCAGTCACTGGTCGACGGTGGTTCGCCGCCCCCGCAGCGCAGCCAGAAGCCCGATCCGCGCTCGGGTCTCGAAGGCGCGCAGGACTGGATCGCCGCCAGCGTCATCAAACCGATCACCGGGATGGCGGTCAAGGCGATCGGCAGTGCGGGTGACGGTATTGCTGGCGCATTCGACCTGCTGGCCGAACCGCAGAAGGGCGTCGACAAGGGTTTGGCCGGCGGCGCCGACATGGCCAGGCTGGTCTACCAGCTGATGCGCGACGCTGCGGCGCTGGCCCTGATGCCCGATGACTCGCCAACCCGCCTCAAGGGAACGCCCGGACGTCACAAGCGCGTGGCCTGGTGCGCACCGATCCCGCTGGCGGAGGTGCGTGCCGTCAGCAAGGCGCTGAACTGCTCGATCAACGACGTATTGCTCAGCTGTGTCGCCGGCGCCATCGGGGGCTATCTGCGCGCGCAGGGGGATTCTGTCCAGGGCAAGGAGATCCGGGCCATGGTTCCGGTCAACCTGCGCCCGCTGGAGGATGCCTACAAGCTGGGTAACCGTTTCGGCCTTGCGCCGGTGGTATTGCCGATCGGTCTGGAAAATCCGGTCGAGCGGGTCTATGAGGTACGAAGGCGCATGGGGCAGCTCAAGGGCAGTTTCCAGCCTCTGCTGGCGTTTGGCCTGCTGGCGGTGGCCGGTCTGGTCATCAAGCCTGTGCAGGATGCATTGCTGGGGCTGTTCTCACGCAAGACGACCGCGGTCATGACGAATGTGCCGGGTCCACGCGAAAAGCTCAAGCTGCTGGGCTCGACGCTCGAACAAAGCCTGTTCTGGGTGCCGCAAAACGGTTCTGTCGGGCTCGGGGTGTCAATCCTGAGTTACGGTGGAGGCGTGCAGTTCGGCGTCATCTCCGATACCAACCTGTGCCCCGATCCGCAAAGCATCATCGATGGTTTTGCGCCGGAGTTTGCCAAGCTGTCCTGGCTGACCCTGATGTTGCCCTGGGCCGACTGACACTGGGCGCGACCCCTGGCAGGCGGCCCTTCAGGGTGCGCCGTCGTAGGCGCCAGCCAGGGTCAGCAGATGCATGCGCTGGCCTTTTTCGAGATAAGGCACGAGCAGGTTGAGCACATGGTGCGCGCCGCGCAACAGGGCGGCCTGTGCGCTTTCAGGCTCGAGCGCCTTGCGCGGGTCCCGCACGTATTCGAAACTCAGCCAGTAGGTCAGCACCACCACCATGCTGGTGGCGGTAGGCTCGACTTCGCGGCTGTCGATGCTCACCGAACCTGCGCGGCTCATGCTGCCCAGCATGGCACGAATGGAGCGCGTCTTGTTCTTGAGTATGGTCTGCACATGGGTTTCGAGCCGCCGGTTCTTCGATAGCAGGTCGTTGAGGTCGCGGTACAGGAATCGGTATTGCCAGATCCGCTCGAACAGGCTGTGCATGAAGAACCATGCGTCCTCGACATCGCGCACACCGTCGCTGGCATTGAGCAATTCATTGAGCGAGCGTTCGAAGCGATCGAACAAGGAGTTGATCAGCTCGTCCTTGGCCGGGTAGTGGTAGTACAGGTTGCCAGGACTGATGTTCAGCTCGGCCGAGATCAGCGTGGTGGACACGTTGGGCTCGCCGAACCGGTTGAACAGTTCCAGCGTCACTTCGAGGATGCGCTCGGCGGTGCGGCGCGGGGCCTTCTTGACCATGTCAAACCCGCTTGGCCGTTCGGATGAGGCTGATCGGGCGCTGCGCAACCAGCGGTCTCGGGAGCAGTGTCATGTCATGCGGCCTTTGCGTGTTGTTCGACCATGTGCGCCAGGTCGTCCATCACTTCCTGCAACGAGGAAATTGCACGGCCAACCCGGGTGGGTGCTTTGGCGGGGGTGCACAGACGCGCCCTGGTATCGTCCAGCGCCGCATGGTTGATATGGATGCCATGGCGCGCCAGCTTGGCCGACAGGCTGGTCTTGCGCGAACGCAGCATCTGGCGCGTCTGCTGGAACGCATGCTCGGCCAGGTGCCGGCGCTGGCGGTAACTGAAGAGATTGGCCAGATACAACTCCGGGTCGCGGTGGTCGGGTTCGATCAGCACGATGTCGGTATCCGGGTAGGCCCGTTCGTAGTGTTTCATTCCCAGCGCCATGCGCGAATGGATCATCGATCGGAAGGTCTGGCTCAGCACCGACGGCAGGCCACCTTCGACGATGCGGGGAATGCGGCGGTGCTCCGGCGCCAGGTCGCGCTGCATCACGCGCGGCGCATCGGGCGTGCTCGCGTCGAACGGCACCAAGGGGTTGAGGCACAGCATCAGGTCGACACCCTCGTCGAGTGCGACCGACGCATGCATGGTCTTCTTGAGCGCGCCATCCACGTAATACCGATCGTCGATCCGCACCGGAGGATAGAGGCCCGGCAAGGCGGAACTGGCCTGCACCGCCTTGGAGATCGGGACGTGGTCCCAACCCGGCCTGCCGAACGGCGCGGCTTCTCCGGTGTCCAGGTTGGTGGCCACCAGGGTCAGTCGGCTCCCGAGCTTGCGAAAGTCGTTGGTGAAGCCCTCGCCGTCAAACAGCCGCGCCAATTCGGTATGGATATTGCGGTTCGAGAAGACGCCGGTGGGCAAGGCGGCGCCGAGGTGTTCGAGGGCGTGCAGCAGCGATTGGCCGCCGACAGTGGCGCGCCAGACCGCACCGAGCAGCAGACCCGGCCAGCGGATGCCGCGACGGATGAATTCATCGGTCGCCGGCTGGAGCAACCAGGTCGGATCGAATACCACGTTGCCGTCCGGATCAGCGTCAATGAAGGAGGCGCACAGCGCCCCTGCCGTGATGCCATTGGCCAGGCTGGCCGCAATGAACCCCCCGGCGGATACGCCGACATAGTGATCCAGCCGGTTCAGATCGAGGCCCGTCAGCGACTGTTCCAAGGCGCACAGGGCACCGATCTCGTAGATGGCGCCCAGTGGGCCGCCACCAGCCAGGGCCAGCGCGATGCGGGGGCCGCCCGCACCACGGCGTCGGTGGAAAGGCCGGTCTGCTTGCGCTGCGGCGCGCGTGGGCGCGGCCAAATCAGCGCGTCACCGGCTTGCCGGCCGGCGTGTGTTTGGCCGCGGCCCCACGCGACTTCTTCGCGCTTGGGGTTGCGGCCTTTGGAGCGCGCCTGGAAGCAGTCTTGGAGGCGCTTGTGGACGGCGCCGCAGCCGGGCTTGGCGTTGTGGCCGCCTTCGCCTTGCGGCGCTTTGCCGGCGCCTTGCCAGCGGAGGCGGGGGCTTCGCCGGCGAGTTTCTGCACGCTCAGCTTGAGTTCGTCGATGCGCGCGATAAGGGCATTGACATCCTTGGCGGACGGCACACCGAGCTTGTTGAGCGCCTTGGCCACGCGATCCTCGAAGATGCTTTCGAGTTTGTCCCAGTGCCCCGAGGCCTTGGAACTGATGTCGGTGGCCATGTGGGTCATGCGGTTGGTGGCCTCCGAGATACGTTCCTCGGCTGCGGCCTGGGTCTTGCGCTGCAAGGCCGTCCCTTCCTTGACCAGGGACTCGAAGGCACGGGTGCCCTCCGCCTGGGCCTTCGCGAACGCACCCAGCCCGGCCTGCCAGATCTGTTGGGCGGAATCCTTGACCGATCCGCTCAAGGGAACATGGTCCGATGGAGCCGGGCCGGATTTGTGCAGTTTCTTGACCATGAAGGATTCCTTGGGATGCTGGAGCCGTGGTAACCGGCCGGGGATGGAAACCCCTGGACTGTACGAAGCCCGGCGCCAGCGAGGTAGGTGCGTGCCACTAAATTATGCGCCACGGCAAGTCGCACGAAGGGTTAACGCCCACTGTCAGCGCGCTCAATTTCGGCAAGAATGCAGGGCGTGGAGCACCATTGATAACCCGTGAAGGATTGGACATGCATTATTTCGTGACCGGCGCGACCGGTTTCATCGGCAAGCGCCTGGTTGGCAAGTTGCTTGCCCGCAAGGGATCGGTCGTGCATTTCTTGATTCGCAAGGAAAGCGCATCCAAGGTCAAGGCCCTGCGCGAATCCTGGGGCGTCAGCGCCGCGCGGGCGGTGCCGGTGTTCGGCGACCTGACGGAAAAGAAGCTGGGCCTCTCAAGCGACGCGATCAAGGCACTCAAAGGCACGGTCGACCATTTCTACCACCTCGCGGCGGTATACGACCTGGCGGCGGACGAGCAGCAGCAGGTTGAAGTGAACATCAACGGCACCCGCAATACGGTCGAACTCGCCAAGGCCATCGATGCCGGACATTTCCACCATGTCAGCTCGATCGCCGCAGCCGGCCTGTACGAAGGCGTGTTTCGCGAGGATATGTTCGCGGAAGCCGAGAACATCGACCATCCGTATTTCATGACCAAGCACGAGAGCGAAAAGATCGTGCGTCAGGAGTGCAAGCGGCCCTGGTCGGTGTACCGGCCGGCGATGGTCGTTGGCGACAGCACCACCGGCGAGATGGACAAGATCGACGGCCCCTATTATTTTTTCAAGCTGATCCAGCGCATGCGCAAGCTGTTGCCGCCCTGGATGCCGTCGATCGGGCTCGAGGGCGGCCGCATCAACATCGTGCCGGTCGATTTCGTTGTCGACGCGCTCGACGTGATCAGTCACAAGGAGGGCATTGCCGGCAAGTGCTTCCACCTGGTCGACCCGGTGGGTTACCGCGTCGGCGATGTGCTGGACATCTTCAGCAAGGCCGCGCATGCGCCCAAGATGAATCTGTTCGTCAACGCCGCGCTGCTGGGCTTCATCCCGCGCAGCGTGACCAAGGGCCTGATGGCATTGGCGCCGGTACGCCGGGTGCGCAATGCCATCATGAAGGATCTGGGCCTGCCCGACGACATGCTGACCTTCGTCAACTACCCGACCCGGTTCGATTGCCGCGAGACGCTGGCCGCGCTCAAGGGCAGCGGCGTCGCCTGCCCCAACCTGAGGGATTACGCCTGGCGCATCTGGGACTACTGGGAACGCCATCTCGACCCCGACTTGCACATCGATCGTTCCCTGCGCGGCACGGTCGCCGGGAAGGTCGTGCTGGTCACCGGTGGTTCATCGGGCATCGGTCTGGCGGCGGCGCACAAGTTCGCCGAAGCCGGCGCCACCACCATCATCTGCGGAAGGGATGTCGACAAGCTCGACGAGGCCTGCAAGGACGCCAAGTCCAGGGGTTACAGCTTCGTGGCCTATCCGGCCGATATTTCCGACATGGCCGACTGCGACCGCTTCCTCAAGCTGCTGCATGACAACCACGGTCGCGTGGACTTTCTCATCAACAACGCCGGACGCTCCATCCGGCGTGCCATCGAGTCGAGCTACGACCGGTTCCACGACTACGAACGCACCATGCAGCTCAACTACTTCGGTTGCCTGCGGGTGACCATGGGCGTATTGCCGGCGATGGTCGCCAACAAGAAGGGTCATGTGGTCAACATCAGCTCGATCGGCGTGTTGACGAATGCGCCGCGATTCTCGGCCTACGTCGCCTCCAAGGCCGCGCTCGACGCCTGGACGCGGTGCGCCTCCAGCGAATACGCCGACCAGGGTATCTCGTTCACGACCATCAACATGCCACTGGTGCGCACACCGATGATCGCGCCCACCGGCCTGTACAACAACGTGCCCACGCTGGCGCCCGAAGACGCCGCCGACATGATCGCCCAGGCCTGCATCTTCAAACCGGTGCGCATCGCCACCCGGCTCGGCATTACCGGTGAGCTGCTGCACGCGCTGGTGCCAAGGGTGGCACAGATCGCAATGAATACCAGCTTTCGGATGTTCCCCGATTCATCCGCGGCCAAGGGGGCCAAGCCTGGCGACAAGCCAGTGAAGCAGCAACTGTCCGCGGAGGCGATTGCCATGCAGCAGATGATGCGGGGGATTCATTTTTGATGCCCGCGCTCTTCGACTTCGCCGCGCAAACAGCGTACCGAATTCCATGCCGCGCCCATCGCGGGCCGGGCGGGGCCGGCCTGGCAGTCGCACCAACGGGCTCTGAATTACACTTGCGGTTTTTCGCGCCGGGGTAGATAGCCGGTGTGCGTCCCGCTCCTTCCCTGGCCGCCGGTGAGCCCGGACAGCGGAGATTGCAACGAGGTGCGCGAGCCCAGTGGCGCTTCGTGAGTCAGAGGCTTCGACCGGGATGGTCTGCGAGGCTTCATGCCGTTGCCGGTGACCCGGCGCGTTCGGGGTGCCGTTGACCTTCATTGTTTTGGCGGCCCGTATCACCAACGGGCAACGGACTGGGCTCTTTGGCGCGAGGTTTATTTGGGTGCCAATGGGCAATCTAACTATGAAACAAGTACTGGTGCAGGGCGGTTCGGTCGTCGTCGAGGACATACCGGCTCCGCTGGTCGGTAACCGCAATATCCTGGTACGCGTCACGCATTCATGCATCAGTGTCGGAACGGAAATGGCCGGCGTCAAGCTGTCGGGGTTGCCGTTGTACAAAAGAGCCCTCAAGCAACCTGACAACGTCAAGCGTGTTTTCGACATGATGCGGGATCAAGGCGTCAAGCGTACGCTGGATCGGGTCATGGGTAAATTGGCTGCTGGCAGTCCGACGGGCTACTCTGCCGCGGGTGAGGTGATCGAGGTAGGCCCGCAGGTGCAGGGTTTCGCGGTGGGTGAGCGCGTCGCCTGCGCAGGCGCCGGCATTGCGAACCACGCGGAATGCATCGACGTTCCTGTCAACCTGGCGGTCAAGGTGCCGGAAAATGTAGGTCTGGAGCAGGCTTGCAGCGTGACGCTGGGCGCCATTGCGATGCAGGGCGTTCGCCGGGCCCAGCCGACCCTGGGTGAAACCTTCGTCGTGGTCGGATTGGGCATTCTCGGCCAGCTGTGCTGCCAGTTCCTGCAGGCCAACGGCTGCAAGGTGGTCGGGGTGGACCTCGATGCCAGCCGCATCGCCCTGGCCATGGCCAACGGCATGTTCGCCGGTGTCGACCCTCGGCACGAGGACTACGTCGAGCGCATCCACAAGCTGACCGATGGATTTGGCGCCGACGCCGTGATCGTGACTGCGGCGTCCGACAGCAACCAGATCATCAGCGAGGCCATGCAGGCCTGCCGCAAGAAGGGGCGTGTGGTGCTGGTGGGCGATGTGGGCCTGGCGCTCAACCGGGCGGATTTCTACAAGAAGGAGCTCGATTTCCTGATCTCGAGCTCCTATGGCCCCGGGCGCTACGACCCGGTCTACGAAGAAGGTGGTCAGGACTACCCCCTGCCGTTTGTACGCTGGACGGAGAACCGCAACATGGAGGCTTATCTCGGCCTGCTCGCCAGCGGCAAGGTCAATCTGTCCAATCTGTCCCGCCCGCCATTTCCGATCGACGCGGCGGGCGACGCATACGAGGCGCTCAAGGGCGGTGGCGAAAGGCCGCTGCTCGTCGTGCTCGAGTACCCTCCATCCAGGACCGTCCAGCAGCGCAAGGTCGTGTTGCGCGCCGCTGCCGCCGCAGCGGCAGGCGGCAAGGTGCGCGTTGCGCTGGCCGGCGCTGGTGGTTTTGCGCAAGGCATGCACCTGCCCAACATGTACAAGTTGCGGGATCGTTACCAGCTGCGCGCGGTCATGAGCCGGACCGGTTCCAATGCCAAGGCGGTCGCCTCGCAATACC
The DNA here is from genome assembly GCA_964558425.1 of uncultured Rhodoferax sp. Taxonomy (GTDB): domain Bacteria; phylum Pseudomonadota; class Gammaproteobacteria; order Burkholderiales; family Burkholderiaceae_C; genus CAISIP01. The sequence goes on from CAZLDV010000001.1 coordinate 146,924, forward strand.
AGGCGTCCTATGCGACCACCGACTACCAGCAAGTGCTCGATGATCCGGAAGTGGACCTGGTCATGATCGCAACCCGGCACAACCTGCATGCCGACATGACGCTGGCCGCACTGCGCGCCGGCAAACATGTATTCGTCGAAAAGCCGCTTGCGGTCAATGCGCAGGAGTTGTCACGGATCGAGGACTTCTACCGCGAACATCCGACCGGGCCCCTGTTGCTTACCGGTTTCAACCGCCGGTTCGCGCCGGCCATCGAACGAGCCCGCACGCTGCTGGCGCAGCGCACGACGCCGTTGATCGTGAATTACCGCATGAATGCCGGATTCATGCCCGCCGAGCACTGGGTGCATGGCGAAGAAGGAGCCGGACGCAACATCGGCGAAGCCTGCCATATCTACGACCTGTTCAATCTGCTCACCGGCGCCAAAGTGCTCGAGGTGAAGGCCAGCGCGATCCGCCCTGCATCCCGCCAGTGGCGTCGCAACGACAATTTCGTCGCCACGGTTTCCTATGACGACGGCTCCGTCTGCACGCTCACCTATACGGCGCTCGGCGACAAAGGCTACCCGAAAGAGCGCATGGACATCTTCGGTGATGGCAAGGTGATCAGCATGGACGACTTCAAGTCGCTGACGGTCGTCGGCGGCAAGCACGAGGGCTGGAGTTCCAAGACGGTCGACAAGGGCCAGTTCCGGGAGGTCGAGTTGCTGGCCGACGCGTTGCTGAGATCCGCGCCATGGCCGATTTCGCTCGGGGAGCAGGTGCAGGCAACCCGCATCAGCCTGGACGTCGAGCAGCAGTTCACGATCTGATCGATTCCCTCTTCAGGCAGCTATTCCTATGTGCGGCATTGCCGGTCTCTTCTATTTCAAGTCCAACCGCAGTGTGGACGAATCGATACTCTCGCGCATGCGCGACACGATGGTGCACCGTGGCCCGGACGGGGAGGGAAATTGGCTGAGCCGCGACGGGCGTGTGGGGCTTGCGCATCGGCGCCTGTCGATCATCGACCTGAGCACTGCGGCGACGCAGCCGATGGCCAACGAGGACGATTCGATCTGGGTGACATTCAACGGGGAGATCTACAACCACGTCGGTCTGCGCGCGGAATTGGTCCGCCTGGGGCATCGGTTTCAGACCGACCACTCCGATACCGAGGTGCTGGTCCATGGCCACGAACAGTGGGGCATCGATGGCCTGTTGCAACGGCTCGAGGGTGACTACGCCTTCGGCTTGTGGGACGACCGCCGGCAGGAGCTGTTTCTGGTGCGCGATCGCATTGGCGTCAAGCCCTTGTACTTTTCCATTCAAGACGACTTGCTGCTGTTCGGGTCCGAGATCAAGGCCATCGTCGCGCACCCCGATATCGAGCGCGACGTCGATCCCATGGCGATGTACCACTACCTGTCGTTCCTGACGACGCCGGCCCCGATGACGATGTTCAAGGGCATCTTCAAGTTGCCGGCGGGGCACTATCTGAAAGTCTCCGCCGATGGCGGGTTCCGCTCGACCCGCTATTGGGACATGGTGCCCGGCCAGGGGGTTCCGGCCGAGGTCGTCGCAGGCATGGATGCGGCGGCGCGCGAGACCTACTATGTCGACGGTATTCGCGAGCGCCTGAATCAGGCGGTGGAAAAACGCATGATGTCGGATGTCCCGTTCGGCGTGTTCCTCTCCGGCGGCATCGATTCTTCGACCAACGTGGCGCTGATGAGCCAGCACATGGACCGACCGGTCGACACCTTCACCGTCGGGTTCAAGGACTACAAGCACCTGAACGAACTCGAATACGCCGACATGATCGCCCAGCGGTTCAAGACGAACCACCATGAGATTCTGATCGACGAGAACGACATGATCGGCTATCTGGACGAACTGATCCACCATCAGGACGAACCGATCGCCGACTGGGTCTGCATTCCACTGTATTTCGTATCCAAGCTTGCCAGTGACAGCGGCGTCACCGTCGTGCAGGTGGGTGAAGGCTCGGACGAACAGTTCTGCGGCTATGCCAGCTACATGGGCTACCTCGAGCTGTACCGCAAATACTGGCAGCCGTTTCGCAAATACCTGCCGGGCGTCGCCCAGAAGGGGGTCGCCGCGCTGGCTGCGCTGGCTGCCAAGGTGCAGCCACGCTACGAGATCTACGCCGACATCATCGACCGGGCCGCCCGTGGGCGCGAGCATTTCTGGTCCGGGGCCACGGTGTTCTGGGACACGCTGAAAGACCAGTTGGTGCGGCCCGGCAGCATCACGCCGTGCGCGATGCCAGCCGAACTGATCGAAAGCGGCCTGCTGCCGGAGAGTTATCTGCGTGCCGACTCGTTCAACATCATCCAGTCATTCGCAGGCAGGCTCGACCGCGAGCATCCGGGGCAGGATGTGTTGACCCGCATGATCTACAACGAGTTCAAGCTGCGACTGCCAGAGTTGCTGCTGATGCGGGTCGACAAGATCAGCATGTCGACCTCGCTGGAAGCGCGGGTTCCATTCCTCGATCACAAGCTGGTCGAGTTCAGCATGGACATTCCGATGGAATACAAGATCCGCAACAACGAAGCCAAGTACCTGTTGAAGAAGGCGGTCGAGGGCCTGATTCCCCATGAGCTCATCTACCGCAAGAAGATGGGTTTCGGTGCGCCAATGAGTGAGTGGTTGAGGGGGTCGTTCGGCGACCGGGTGGCCAAGTCGATCCTGTCGTCCCGGCTGATGCAGCGCGGCTTCTTCAACCTCGACTACGTGCAGGGGCTGGTCCAGGCCCACAAGAGCGGCAAACGCGATTGCAGCCTGTACCTGTGGACGCTGTTCAACCTGACCGCCTGGTATGACTACTGGATCGACGGAAGCAACTAGCGCCGCGCCGTTCGGCCCTTGTCCGCAAGGATCAGGCCACGGCGACAAAGCGCCGTATCGACGACGGTGGGCTGCAAGTGCCCTGCGCCAGAATGACCGGTGAACTGCTTCTGAAAATCCAGCGCGGGCTGAAGAAGCCGCCGAAGGTCATTGTGCAAAGGATTTTGTCCGAACTCGCGGGCGAGGCAGAGCGCTACATCGCACCAGTGCGTTCACGCCGCATGGATACCGCGCGTCTGTTGCGAGAACTGCAGTATGCGGACCTTGGCAGTTGCTGGGACGACCTGGCGCAACAGCCCTATGCAACCGCGTTCGACCTGCCTGTCGATGCCAGCCGGGAGGCTGACGGCTTTTCCGGGCGACCACGCATCCTGCAGGCGGCCGAGCGTGCGCTGACACATGAGGTCGACCTGATGGGTTCCGGCCCGCTGTCATTGGGACCGACCATAGACTGGCAGATGGACTACAAGACCGGGGTCCGTTGGGAGCCGGCCTACTTCCGCCGCATCGAGTACAACAATCTTTCGCAACCCAGTGATGTCAAGTTTCCGTGGGAGCTGTCTCGGCTGCAGTGGATGATTCCGGTCGGGCAGGCTTTCCATCTGACGGGCGATGAGCGTTATGCGGCCTTTGCGCGGGACATCCTCGCCCAGTGGATGGACGCCAATCCCTATGCCCACTCGATCAACTGGGCTTGCACCATGGAGGTTGCGCTGCGCATCCTGAGCTGGACATGGTTGTTCCATGTGTTTCATGCCAGTGACGCCTGGAAGGAGGCCGCATTTCGCGCCCGGTTCCTGCGCATGCTGTACCTGCATGGTGATTTCACCGCGCGCCACCTGGAGAAATCGGATGTCAACGGCAACCACTACACGGCCGATGCCGCGGGGCTGGTCTTTGCCGGCCTGTTCTTTGCCGGACGCGGCCGGGCTGCCCGCTGGCACCGGCTGGGCTGGTGCATCCTGTCGGAAGAAATGCCGCTGCAGGTGTTTCCCGACGGCGTGGATTTCGAGGCGTCGGTGCCTTACCACCGACTGGTGCTGGAATTGTTTCTGTTCCCGGCCCAGTACCGCATCAAGGCGGGATTCGATGTGCCGCGCGCCTACCGCGATCGATTGCGTGCCATGGCGCATTTCACGCTCGCCTACTCCCGCCCCGACGGGTCGGTCCCGCTGTGGGGCGATGCCGACGATGCACGTGCCTTGCCGATGGGGGGGCAGGATATCAACGATCACCGGTATCTGCCTGCGCTGGTCGGTGCCGTCACGGGCGACGCGTCGTTGGAATGCGGCTTCCATGGGGATCCGTCGGAGTTGGCCTGGTGGCTGGGCCATGCAGCAGCCCGGCGCGTCACCGAGCGGCCGCCCGACGTCGGCGCCCCGGCATCGCGGGCATTTCCGGACGGTGGCTTTTTCATCATGCGCAACGCCATCGATCACGTGTTCATCGACTGTGGTCCCCTGGGCCTGGCCGGTCGCGGCGGACACGGCCACAACGATGCACTGGCCTTCGAGCTTGTGCTCTGTGGTGAACATCTGGTGTCCGACAGCGGAGCCTATCTCTACACTGCGGACTATCAAGCGCGCAACCGGTTTCGCTCCACGGCCAGCCACAATACGCCGATGGTGGACGGAGAGGAAATCAACCGCTTCATCCGACCGGACTATCTGTGGAACCTGCATGACGATGCCCGTCCAGAACTGCTTGAATGGGAAAGTGGTGATGCTGAAGATCGATTCCGGGGCCGTCACCGGGGCTACGCCCGACTGGATTCACCCGTCATCCCCACGCGGTCCATCACACTGCGCCACGCCGATCACCGGTTGACCGTTCGGGACGATTTCGCAGGCCGGGGTGAGCACCTGTTCGAGATTCCCTTGCTGCTGACGAAGGACACGACGATCGGGCGCACCGCGGATGGCACGGTGCAACTGCAGCGGGGCGGCAAGCGGTTTCTGCTGCAATGGCAGGGTGCAGGACGATGGGAGCTACAGGTCGAAGACAGTGCCTACTCCATCAGTTATGGTTTGCTGACCCGCTGCCAGAAGCTGGTTTGGCGTTGTCGTGGCGTGGCGTTCCAGACATGGCTGGAGGTCAGCCTGCAGCCGCAAGGCGAGGCGAATAGTGGGGGTTCCGATGGACCAGGACAAGATTGAAATACAGAAGCAATGGGACAACGATCCGTGTGGAGCCGTGACGGTGCAGGACCAGCAGCCGGAGACGCTGGAATATTACCGGGCAATACGGTATCACCGGTATAACGAGTACGGCCCCTGGTTTGACCGCGTGATGGGTTTCGACGCGTGGCGAGACAAGGATGTCCTCGAGGTCGGCGTGGGCCTCGGGAGCGATCACTATCGGTTTGCCGTCAACGGCAATCGGATGACAGCGCTGGACCTCAGCCAGGAGCATCTGCGTCATGCCGTCAAGCATCTGGCGCTCGAAGGACTTGCAACCAGGACCAATCTGGGCGACGCAGAAAACATGCCGTTCGCCGATGGTATGTTCGACGTCGTCTACTCGTTTGGCGTGTTGCACCATACGCCCGATACCGAGAAGGCGATCGCGGAGGTTTCTCGTGTCCTCAGACCGGGCGGGATCGCCATTGTCGGTTTGTACCACCGGGATTCCTACTTCTACTGGTTGTCGACGCTGTTGATCGGCGGAGTCTTGAAAGGCGGACTGTTCCGCAAGAGCTATCGTCGCCTGATGTCGGAAATCGAATACCGCGTGGACGCTGATTCGGCGATGCCGATCGTCAAGGTCTACAGCCGGTTCGGGGTTCGCAAGCTGTTTCGCGCATTTGCTTCTGTCGACCTGAAGGTCTGTCACGTACAACCCGGCCTGTTTCAAAATAGCCCGAAATGGGTGCGCCCTTTGCTGGAGAAGTACTTCGGTTGGCTCGGCTGGTACGTGGTCGCCTTTGCGCGCAAGTGAGCCATGATGAACGATCGCTCCTATCTGCATGACGGCTTGCTGCCGGAAAACCTCTATGGGCACACCAAGAAGGTCAGGTTGATGCGCGACAGCCTGGATCGAATACGTCGGCACAAGACGGGTGGTGGGCTGCGCATACTCGATATCGGGTGCGGCAACGGGCATGCGGTGACGCGCTTCCTCGCCCACACGGGAGACCAGGTTTCGGGGATTGACCTGCATGTGCCGTCGATCGACTTTGCCACCAGGCAGTTTGCAACCGAGGGTCTGCGATTCGACGTCAAGTCCGTCGAAGTGCTGACCAGCTTGCGCGAAACCTTCGACGTGGTCGTGCTTGCCGATGTACTCGAACATGTTGCCAATCCCTCTGAAACACTTGTCGCAGCCAGGCGCCTGCTTGCCGACGGTGGACGCATCCTGGTGAGCATCCCCAACGGGCGTGGCCCGTTTGAAATCGAGTCCTTCGCCAGACGGCTGTTTTTCGTGGGCTGGATACTGTCGATCCTGGCCAGGATCCCGTCCCGTACTGGTCGTCTGCTCGGTCGACGGCGACCGCTCGAGACAGGCAATGCCGGTAGCCTCCCATACAATTCGAGCTCGGGGCACGTGCATTTTTTCACGCGCCCCAGGATTACGGATATGGCTGCCGCCGCTGGCCTGAGCGTGACCCACTGGCGCAACCTCGCCTTTCTGTGTGGCCCGTTCTCGGGTGAACTCCTGCCGGACACTCCGTCCGTCTGCAACTGGAATACTGCGATGGCCGACAAGCTGCCGTACTGGGCTGTCAGTGCCTGGTATTTTGAGTTGATGCCGAACCATGGCCGCTGATGCCATGCGGGTCGACCTTGCCGCGTTCCAGCGGCGATTTCAGCAGTCATTGAACGACGTTCTTCCGTTTTTCGGTGACGCCGAGTTGCGGCTCATCGCGCGTCACAATCCGGCATGGGGTCCCGATCAATTCGATTTGGCGGGCTATCTGCGGGCATCGGAAGTCCGTTATGCGCATGCCTTGCGCATGTTCAACGCAGCCACGTCAGGTGCGGGCAAGCGCGCCACGACGGTGCTCGACGTCGGTGGCTTCATGGCGGTGTTCCCGCTGGCACTGGCGCGCTGCGGCGTTGCGGTGACGCTGGCGGAAAAATATGGCTACTACGCGGGCGCGTTCGATCGCCTGGCCGGGTTTTTGCAGGCCGAAGGCATCACGGTGGTGGACGAGGACTTCTCCGAGACCAAGGTCGACATCGGTGCCCGGTTCGACCTGGTTACCAACATGGCGGTGCTGGAACATCTGGCATCTTCGCCCCGGCAGATGCTGCAGAACCTCAAGCAGCACCTCGACGTTGACGGTCGCCTGCTGCTGGAGGTGCCCAATCTCGCATACTGGCCCAAGCGCGTCCAGTTGCTGCGGGGGCAGTCAATCCATCCGGGCATGCAGTCGCTGTATGACGCCGAGGTGCCCTTCATTGGCCATCACCGCGAGTACACGATGGACGACCTGCGCCAGTTGGCGCGACTGGGCGGACTCCATCTGGACGACATGCAGTCGTTCAATTACACGCCGTGGCTGGAGCGCAGCCTCAAGCAGCGCCTGTTCCTGATCTGGCCCACGCGCGTGTTTCCTTCCTGTCGGGAGGTGCTGATGGCCCTCCTGCGGCGTGCCTGATGGCATCGATCGAGGCCACGTCGTGAAGCGTGCGGTAATGGGCACGTTTGGTGCCCGCCTGCTCGCCATCTCGTTCAGCACATTGACCAGCATCGTGGTTGCGCGCGAATTGGGCCCGGCAGGACGCGGAGACTATTTTCTGGCGATCTCGCTGGTCGGCATCTCCCTGCAACTGGGGTCTCTGGGACTGCACTCGAGCAACGTGTACCTGGTATCGGCCGACCGATCCCGACTGACCGCACTGGCCGTCAACAGCCTGATTGTTTCGCTGGCGATCGGGTTGGCCGCCATCGTGGTGCTGCTGCTTGTGGTTCCCCATCTGTTCCCGAGCCTGGATGCCTGGACCGTCTGCCTGGCTGCCCTGACCGTCGGACCCGCGCTGTATTGTCTGTTGATCAGCAACTTGTTGCTGGGTGTGGATCGACTGCGTCAATTCAATATCACCGAGTTGCTGGCGCGTTTGCTGCCTCTGATCCTCATCGCGCTGGCGACATTGACGGTTGGATTGAGCGTGAAGTCGGCGGTGCTGGCCAATGCCTTGGCGACGGTTCTTGTCGCGATGCTGCTGGTGTTCTTTTTGCCGGTCAAGCTGCCGGTTCGCGGCGACTGGCGCTTGTTCCGATCCGGAGTCGGTTACGGCGTGCGCGCCTACCTGGCTGCGTTGCTGGGTTTCCTGTTGTCCAGAGTCGGCGGATTGTTGCTGGCCAACCAGGGAACGGCCGAACAGGTCGGGCATCTGTCGATTGCCATGCAACTGGCGGATCTGATGGTCATGCTGCCTGCGACAATCGGTGTCGTGCTGTTTCCCAGACTCGTCGGGGACGAGCAAGGGCGCGGCGTGCTGACGCTGCGGGCCTTGAAATACGTGGCCTTGATGATGCTGGTGGCATGCGCCCTTGCCGTGGTGCTTGCGCCGATCCTGGTTCCGCTGGTGTTTGGCGCGCAGTTTGTCGAGAGCGTGCTGCTGTTTCAATTGATGCTGCCGGGTGTGCTGGCGCTCAGTCTCATCTCGGTAATATCGCAATACCTGGCGGCGCAGGGGATTCCATGGAACCTCGTGTTCAGTTGGGTTGTCGGGTTGGGGGTCATGGTGGCACTGGCATGGTGGTTGCAACCGCAGTTTGGGGCAGTGGCGGTCGCGGCGGCGACATCCTGTGCCTACATCCTGGTCCTCGCCTTGCTCGGGAGTCAGTTTGTACTTGCAATCCGGCAGCAGGGAGCACAATGGATTCGATAGAAGCATCGTTGAGACAGCACTACCACTCAGGGCATTCGAACCTGGTCAGTGGAGAGCTCTATCAGGACCTCAAGAGGCTGTGGCCGTACTTCGACGCCAATTACGGCGTCCTGCTTCGGTTGCCGCGCGACGCCAGGATCATTGAGCTGGGCAGCGGCAGCGGGTCGCTGATCGCATGGCTGATGGATCATGGATTCTCCAATGTGACGGGCCTGGACGTGGCGCAGCAGGAGGTGGATCGGGCCAATGGCCAAGGCATTCCATTGATCTGCGCGGATGCCGCCCATTACATGTCCTCACTGGTGAGCGGGTCGGTGCAGGCCATCGTCACCAAGGCCATGTTCGAACACATGGGCAAGCAGGATGGCTCCAATCTGTTGCAGGCGATTGCGCGGGTGCTCGATCCGGCGCAAGGACTGGTTGTCATCGATATTCCCAACATGGACTGGCTGCTGGCCAGCCACGAGCGGTACATGGATGTGACGCACCGGGTGGGATATACACGCGAGTCAATTCGTCAGATGTGTGCAATGCATTTCGACACGATCGAAGTCAACGGGTCCGTGGAGCCGACTTCTTCCAGGGCGGCGTGGGTCCGCGTGCGCTGCATCAAGCCCGTCGTGGTGCGCGTCGTGCGCTTCGTTTTCCGGATCCTCGGTGAGGGTGCGGCCAACGTGCTTTTCGAGACACGATCCATCATCGCGATTGCGAGACCGAAAGAAAAATGACGCCACCCAACCCCAAGCCGGCGACCAGGCTGATGCTGTTTTCTGCCTACCCGCTCACCAAGGAGGTGATGGGTCGGGTCACGGGTGCTGCTGCGTACGGCGCGGTCGAGAGTGTCTGCCTCGGTGAACTCAAGCGCAGCTCGCCGGTGGCCATCGCGCGTGCACTCGCCAAGATGGGCGGGCCTGAACTTTCGCTCTGGATCGTCGTCAGCGATCACAACTACCAGCCGTACCTCAATCTGATGCTGTTGCTGGCGTCGCTGGTCCGGGCGCGTTCCTATGACGTCGTCGACTATGCGGGCCTGCGTCAGCCGACCAGTCGGGTGGCGATCTGGCTGTTCTCTCCATGGCGCTTGATCTGGGGTTCGATCCAGGGTGCCTGGGCCGTTTACAGGGCCGATCGGGCAAGCCGCAGCCTGGCGCAACTGCCGCGGTCGCAGCACAAGGTCTTGTCGGCGCGGCCCTCGGTGGCCTACCTGAAGACGAACCTCTGGTTCGGTGTCCAGGCAGGCGGGTCGATCGGACATGTGGCTGGTGTGGTAAACGGATTCTCCAGGCTGGGTTGCCCGATTCATGTCTTCACGGCGGAAGACCTGCCGCTGATCGACCGTGACGTCGCGATCACGACGGTGCCGATCAAGGCCAGTGGTGGAATCCCGCTCGAGGTAAACGGCTACATGTTCCAGGGCGTTTTCGACCGTTACCTGGCGAGACAGCAGGTTGCGCTGGCGGGTGTCGAACTGGTCTACCAGCGCAATTGCCTCGTCAACTATTCCGGTCTGGCGCTGGCCAGGCGTCTGGGCGTCCCGTTGGTGATCGAATACAACGGTTCGGAGGTCTGGATATCGAAGCACTGGGGTACACCGTTGCGGTTCTCTGCCGTGGCGCAAAGGATCGAGGACATCAACCTGCGGCATGCACAACTGATCGTCGTCGTGTCGGATGTGCTGCGCGATGAACTGCTCGAGCGTGGCATCGAACCCGGGCGTATCCTGTCGTATCCGAATTGTGTCGATCCGCAGGTGTTTCGCCGCGATCGATTTCCGCCCGCCGACGGCCTGGCACTGCGCGCGCGGCTGGACATCGCACCGGACGCAGTGGTATGCACCTTTGTCGGTACGTTCGGCCCCTGGCACGGCGTGGACGTGATGGCGCGTGCCATTGTGCAGTTGACGCACGACCGGCTGCAGTGGTTGCGCGACAACAAGGTGCATTTCGTCTTTGTCGGCGATGGACAGTTGATGCCCCGTGTCCGCGCCTTGCTGGCCGATGTGCCTGTGGACCTGTTCACCTTCACCGGCCTGGTGCCGCAGACCGAGGCGCCGCGCTACCTGGCGATCTCGGACGTGCTGTTGTCGCCGCATGTACCCAATCCTGATGGCAGCCGATTTTTCGGATCACCAACCAAGCTGTTCGAATACATGGCGATGGGCAAGTCCATCGTCGCATCGGAGCTCGAGCAGATCGGCGAAGTGCTCAAGGGCTCCTGGCACATCGGCCGTCAGGGGGTGCCAGACGGCGCGGACCGGTTGGCTGACTGCGCAGCCCTGCTGACCGACCCCGGCAACGTGGACCAGTTGTGTGATGCGCTGCTGTATCTGGTTGCACAGCACGAGAGCCGGCAGGTCCTGGGCGATGCCGCACGCCAACTGGCGCTGACAAAATACACATGGGAGCAGCAGGTGAGCGAGATCTTGTCGATGTTGAAACCATCCGTTGGCGCATGAAGCTGTCCGGTTTCAATTGCCTGCCGCTGACCGTCTTCGGGTTGGTCTACTTTCTGACGTCGTATCTGGGGGCCGCGTTGCTGTTGTGGGGGCCCGATTCCGCGCGCCTACTGTACCGTATCTATGCGGGCGTCGATGTGCCGGTGCTTTCCAGCCGCGAGTTCCTGAACCTGCTGCTGCTGCTGCATGTGCCGCTGCTGGTGATGGCGGCAAGCTACATGGCGACCGTGGTTTGGGCGGGGGAGCGGCTGCGGCGTTTCAACCGGGCCGTGCACAGCCCGCGTGCAACTTGGGTCGGTGTCATGTGGGTTGGCAGTTTTGCCGCCGCCGCAGGGTCATTGTGGCATGGTGGCGCATTCGGCAATGCGCACGCCTGGGTCTCCAGCTATGAGTCATGGGTGACGGCGCGCTGGATGCTGTTTGGTGCGTTGTCGATTCCCGAGTTCATCAACCTGTATGTGATCCTGCCGGTTCTGTCCAGTCTGCTTGTTCAGTTGCTGTGGCCGGTCAAAAGGGGATTTGCCGGTGTCGTCGCCATGGTGGGCCTGGTGCTGACCTTGCTGCTGTTCCAGAAAAAGCAGCCCATCGTCTATTTGCTGGCCGTCTTGCTGCCATTCTGGATAGCGCGGCATTCCCGGCTCGGCGCCCGGAGTCACATGCTCCGGCATGCCACGGTCGCCTTGCTTGTTGCGCTGGTTGTCTATGTGGCGCTGGTCTTCGTGCCGATGCTGGGGCTGGCGGAAGGGCCAACGCGTGCGAACCAGGCCCCGGCGACAGCGGCTCCGTTGCCGACCGATGCCCAGGTGCAGCGGGCGGACCAGCTGGAGCAGTTTCGCAGCCGGTTGTTGTCCATGCCGGCGGTGGCGGAGAAATCCCTTTTTCTCATCAACTCTGTCATTTTCAGGACCGCGGCGCCGGCCATCTATTACCCGATGGTGTTTCCCGCAAGGCATCCGTTCTATGGGCTTGACCTGCCGCTGGACGGATTCACCACGGACGACAACCTGATCGTCTGGAACGCGATGTGGCCCGATCTGCCAGGCGGCTCGGTCAGTGCACCCTATCCGTTTTCGATATATGCCCAGGTGGGTCTTTTGGGCGTGATGGTCTTTGCGGCATTGACGGGTATCACGCTGGCACTGGCCTGGATCTGGTCTGCCGTCGTGCAGCCGCCGCAGCCGCTGTCCTTGCTGGGTGCGACGTTGACGCTGGTGTTCACCATTTTCATTGCCATCGATACACTGCGCAATTCCGTCATCTCCAGTTATGGTCTGGCCTGGGGCGTCGCCCTGTTGCTGCTGCTGGGGTGGATCGGTCGGCATGGACGCAATGCCAGCAAGGCGCAAGTGGCACCATGAAGCAGTTATTGCAAAGCCTCAAGGCGGGAACGACCGAGATCGCATCGGTGCCCTGCCCGGCGATACGGACCGGTCAGCTGCTGGTGCGCACCAGCCTGACCCTGGTCTCGGCCGGCACCGAGCGCATGCTGATCGATTTCGGCAAGGCCGGCTTCATCGGCAAGGCGCGGCAACAACCCGACAAGGTGCGGATGGTATTGGACAAGATGCGCACCGACGGCCTGATGCCGACCATGGAGGCAATCTTCAACAAGCTCGACCAGCCATTGCCGCTGGGCTACTGCAATGTCGGAACGGTACTCGAGTGTGGTCCGGGCGTTACGGGGTTTGCGCCGGGCGACCGGGTGGCCAGCAATGGAAAGCACGCCGAGGTCGTCGCGGTGCCGGTCAATCTCTGCGCCAGGGTGCCCGATGCGGTGTCGGATGAAGCCGCTGCGTTCACCGTGTTGGCCGCGATCGGGCTGCAGGGCATCCGGCTGGTGCAGCCAACGCTGGGCGAGGCCGTGGTCGTGACCGGGCTCGGCCTGATCGGCCTGGTGACGGTTCAGTTGTTGCGGGCGCATGGCTGCCGGGTACTGGGCATTGATTTCGACCCCGACCGGCTGGCGCTGGCCCGCGCGATGGGCGCCGACGTGGTCGATCTGGCCGCCGGCCAGGATCCGGTCGAGCTGGCCATGGCGTTCTCGCGTGGACGGGGCGTCGATGCCGTGTTGATCACCGCTTCTTCCAAGAGCAGCGAGCCGGTGCACCAGGCGGCGCTGATGTGCCGCAAGCGGGGACGCATCGTGCTGGTGGGCGTTACCGGGCTGGAACTCTCGCGCGCCGACTTCTATGAAAAGGAATTGACGTTCCAGGTGTCCTGTTCCTATGGACCGGGCCGGTACGACACCCATTACGAAGAACATGGAATCGACTATCCGATCGGCTTCGTGCGCTGGACCGAGCAGCGCAATTTCGAAGCGGTGCTCGACATGATGGCCGATGGTCGGCTCGATGTGCAGCCGCTGGTATCGCACCGATTTGCGCTGGCCGATGCGCAGCAGGCCTATGCCCTGGTGGGAGGAGCCGGTCCGTCGCTGGGCATCGTGCTGCAGTATGCGTCGGCGCAACAGGTGCCCGACCACGTCCTGCGCGATAGCACCGTCACGCTCAGGGCCGGTGCGCCGTCCAGGGCGGATCCCGCCGATGCCGCCACGCTGGCGTTCATCGGCGCGGGCAACTATGCGACCGCCGTGCTGATAGGCGCGTTCAAGGCCGCGGGTGCGTCGTTGCATACCATCGTCTCTGGTGCCGGGGTGAGCGGATTACATGCAGGGCGCAAGTTCGGATTCACGCGCACGTCGACCGATGCCGATGCCGTGTTCCAGGATGCCGAAGTCGGCGCGCTGGTCGTCGCCACGCGCCACGACAGCCATGCTGGTTTCGTGCTGCAGGCGCTGGCGGTCGGCAAGCATGTCTTTGTCGAGAAGCCCTTGTGTCTGACGCTCGATGAGTTGGACCGCATCGAGCAGGCGGCGCGAACGGCGCGCGAGCGCAATGCGGTCACCCCGATCCTGATGGTGGGTTTCAACCGGCGATTCGCGCCACAGGTACGCAAGATGGTGTCGCTGCTGGCCGGTCTGCCGGGGCCCAAGTCGTTCGTGATGACCGTCAACGCGGGTGCGATCCCGGCAAGCCACTGGACGCAGGACAGCGTCACGGGGGGTGGCCGCATCCTGGGCGAAGCCTGCCATTTCATCGATCTGTTGCGGTTTCTGGCTGCATCGCCGATCATTGGGCATCGGTTGTTGGCGATGGCCTCGGCCACCGGCGATACGGTGTCGCTCCAGCTTGCGTTCGCCGACGGCTCGATCGGCACGGTCCATTATTTTGCCAATGGCAACAAGGCATTTCCCAAGGAGCGGCTGGAGGTTTTTGCCGGGGGTCGCATTCTGCAGCTGGACAATTTCCGCAAGTTGTCGGGTTTTGGTTGGCCCGGGTTTCGCCGGTTCCATCTGTGGCGTCAGGACAAGGGGCAGAGCGCGTGTGCCCAGGCCTTCGTGGACGCAGTCCGGCAGCGCAGCGCGCCACCGATTCCGCTGGATCAGGTGCTCGAGGTGGCCCGTGTGAGCATCGAACTGGCCAGCGCGCCGCGTTGAGCGAAACAGCCGTGCTGCTGGGCCGATACTGGCATACGCTGCGCCATCTGAAGCCATCCCAGCTGCTTGGACGGGTCTGGTTTCGCCTGTATCGGCCGCGACCCGCCCTGGGCCCGCCGCCGCCGCGTCGCACGCTGGGCGTCTGGCGTACATCGGCGCAGCGCGCACCCAGCATGACAGGGCCAGCCATGTTCGATTTCCTGAACCAGGCCGGCACACTGGCCGAGTTGGGTTGGGATGGTCCCCAGCGCGAAGTCCTGTGGCGGTACAACCAGCATTACTTCGATGATCTGAATGCGTTCGGGGCCCGGGAGCGGCTGCCGTGGCACCTGTCGCTGATGGACGATTGGGTTGCGCATCAGGTGCCTGGCCGCGGGGTGGGGTGGGCACCTTATCCCACCTCGCTGCGAATCGCCAACTGGATCAAGTGGTCGCTGCGCGGCAATACGCTGTCCGGCCCGACCCTGCACAGCCTGGCCATACAGGCGCGCTGGTTGTCGCGCCGGATCGAGTGGCATCTGTTGGGCAACCATCTGTTCGTCAATGGCAAGGCATTGTTGATGGCCGGGTTGTATTTCCAGGGTGACGAAGCGCAGAATTGGTTGGCCCGTGGCCTGGCGATCGTTCAGCGGGAACTGCCGGAACAGGTCTTGCCGGACGGCGGCAACTTCGAGCGCAGTCCGATGTACCACGCGCTCTTTCTGGAGGACCTGCTGGACCTGATCAATATCGCGCAGGCGGCGAGCGGCGCCATCACGGACGAAACCCTCCGGGGCTGGTGCGCTGCCGCGCAGCGCATGTGCGACTGGCTGGAGGCGATGTGCCATCCCGACGGCGAACTGGCCTTGTTCAACGACACGGCCATCGCAGTTGCGCCGTCACCGGCGCAACTGCGAGCCTATGCACAGCGGCTGGGCGTATTGACTGCCGGCGAGACGCGCCTTGCCGGCCCCGATCGTGATGGCATCGCAGTGCAACTGCGACCACTTTCCGACAGCGGCTATTTTCGTCTCGATTGGCCCGATGCCGTGGCACTGTGTGATGCCGCGCCCATAGGGCCCGACTACCTGCCCGCGCATGCCCATGCTGATTCGCTGAGTTTCGAGTTGTCCATCGGAGCGCAGCGCGTGATCGTGCATTCCGGCACCTCGTGTTACGGAACCAGCCCCGAGCGTGTCCGTCAGCGAGGAACGGCGGCACACAACACGGTACAGATCGATGGGCAGGACTCCTCCGAAGTCTGGGGTGGATTCCGGGTCGCGCGTCGTGCACGGACGGTGGTCGATCGTGCCTTCCAGGACGCCGACGGCGTAACCATCGAGGCGCATCACGATGGCTACCGTCGTCTGCCGGGGCGCAATCTGCATCGGCGGCGCTGGTTTGCCGGGCGCCACCGGCTGTGTATCGACGATGTTGTCTCAGGCGAGCACCGCCTGGCCCAGGCGCGGTTTCATTTCCATCCGGACCTGACGCTGGCGCCCGAGCACGGCGACTGGCTCGTGCGCGCGGCTGGCGCGGTCATCGCGGTCGTGCGTTTCGAGCAGCCGGGCGCGGTGCAGCTGGTCGCCAGCACCTGGCATCCCGGTTTTGGTCAGAGCATTCCCGGCCAGTGTCTCGTGGCCGACCTGCACCAGGGCGCCTTGCGCACCATCATCGACTGGGGCGGCGCGTGAGAATTCTGATTCTGAGTTTCTACTACGAACCCGATCTTTCCGCCGGATCGTTTCGCGCCACCGCGCTGGTGCAAGAATTGCTGGTCCAATTGCCCCGCGGCGCGCGGGTCGACGTGGTCACGACCTTGCCCAATCGCTACCAGAGCTTCGCCGTTGATGCGCCGCAGGACGAGCGCTGCGGCGCCTTGACGATCCATCGGATTGCGCTGGCGAATCATCGCAGCGGCATGCTCGATCAGTCCCGGGCATTCCTGACGTTCGCCTGGGCTGCGTTGCGGCGGATACGCGGCATGCGGTACGACCTGGTGTTCGCCACGTCGTCCCGGTTGATGACTGCGTCGCTTGGCGCCTGGATTGCACGGCGCTGCGGTTGTCCACTGTATCTCGATATCCGGGATATCTTTGTCGATACCATGAACGAGGTATTGCCGCCCACACCGGCGCATATGTTGTTTCCAATCCTGTCCCGGCTGGAATCCTGGACCATCCGGTCCGCACGCACGGTGAACCTGGTATCGGCCGGGTTTCTGCCGTATTTCAGGCAGCGGTATCCGCGGGTGCGATACAGCGTTCACACGAACGGCATCGATGACGCCTTCATCTTGGCGCAACCGTCGACACCGGGAAAGCCCCGGCAGGCGATATTGCGTGTCCTGTACGCCGGCAATATAGGCGCGGGTCAGGGGTTGCATCTGATCGTGCCGTTGCTTGCCAAACGCCTGGAAGGGCGGGTACGGTTCATCTTGATCGGCGATGGTGGCCGGCGTCGGCAGCTGGAAGGGGCGCTGAAGGAATCCGGAGTCGGGAACGTCGAACTGCATCCGCCAATCGGGCGTCAGCAGTTGATCGAGGCTTACCAGGCCGCCGATATACTTTTTGTGCACCTGAACGATTACGAGGCATTCCGCAAGGTGTTGCCATCCAAGATATTCGAATATGGTGCGATGGGTAAACCCATCTGGGCCGGCGTGGCGGGTTTTGCCGCGGATTTCATTCGCGCCGAGATTCAAAATGCCGCGGTATTCCCGCCGTGTGACGTCGAAGCTGCCGCGACCGCGTTGGATGAACTGAAAATGGTCACTGCCGCCAGAACCGATTTTGTCGCGAAATATTCGCGCTGCAGCATCATGCGGACAATGGCCGCAGACATATTGGCCCAGGTGGGGCAGGGCTGACATGCGGGTTGTCCTGACCGGTTCGGCGGGTTTCGTCGGACGCTCCCTGCTGACGGCGTTGGTCGATGCCGGTCATATCGTGACCCCCGTCGTGCGCTGCGCCACAACTGTCCTGGACCCGCGCGCGCGGCCGTTCGTGACCGTGGATCTGGCCACCGAGATCGATTGGCTTCCCATTGTGCAAGGGCAGGATGTCGTGGTGCATGCCGCCGCGCGCGTGCACGTCATATCCGATACCGAGGCCGATCCGATGGCCGCGTTTCGCAGGGTCAACACGACTGCGACACTGCGCCTTGCACATGCTGCGGCGCAGGCCGGTGTCCGCCGGTTCATCTTCCTGAGCACGATCAAGGTGAACGGCGAAGAAACGCTGCCCGGGTGTCCATTCACGGCGCAGGACATCGCACAACCGTCTGACCCGTATGCCGTTTCCAAGCACGAGGCGGAGACCGGATTGCGACAGATCGGTACGCGCTCAGGCATGGAAATCGTGGTCGTGCGACCGCCTCTGGTCTATGGCCCGGGTGTTCAGGGCAATTTTGCAACGATGCTGCGATGGCTCCGTCGCGGTGTACCACTGCCGCTGGCCTCGGTGACCGGCAATCGCCGAAGCCTGGTGGCGCTGGGCAATCTGGTCGACCTGCTGGTGCAATGTGTCGACATGCCAGCGGCTGCCAACCAGGTCTTCCTCGTCAGTGACGGCGAGGATTTGTCCACTGCTGTGTTGTTGCGGCGTCTGGCGGCGGCCCTTGGTTGCCGATCCAGGCTGTTTCCTGTTCCCACAGGTGTCTTGAGCATGCTGGGCCGGGTGCTGGGGCGCAGGGCGACGGTGCAACGCCTGTGCGGCAACTTGCAGGTGGATATTGGGCATACCCGCAGGCAACTGGGCTGGGCCCCGCCAATGGGCGTCGACGACGGGTTGCGCCGCGCCGGAGGCTCGCTCCCGAAGGTCAGACCGCCGATGTTCGGCAAGCGTGCTTTCGACGTGGTGCTGGCGTGTTCGTCGGCGCTGCTGCTGCTGCTGCCCTGCGCCATCGTGTGGTTGCTGGTCCGAATGACGTCGCGCGGACCGGCGTTATATTGGTCCGACCGTGTGGGACGTAACAATGCCATATTCCGGATGCCGAAGTTTCGCAGCATGCGCATCGACACGCCGGCCGTGGCAACCCATTTGATGGTAGACCCGGCATCGTATTTGACGCGCATCGGCCCATTCCTTCGCAAGAGCAGCCTGGACGAGATTCCGCAGTTGTGGAGTATTGTCAAGGGCGACATGAGTTTTGTCGGTCCACGACCTGCATTGTTCAATCAATATGACCTGATCGCACTGCGTACCGCGCACGGTGTCCACACGCTGATGCCCGGGCTGACGGGTTGGGCGCAGATCAATGGGCGCGACGAGATACCGATTCCGGACAAGGTGGCGCTCGATGTGCAATATCTGCAAAAGCAGTCGTTCTGGTTTGATCTGAAAATACTTGCGCTGACGGCCGTGAAAGTCATGCGGCGGGACAATGTCACACACTAAAATGCCACCGTTATAAGCGCGACATATAGGGCGCTACTTATTCCCTATTTTCAAGGTAATGCAATGACCAATCTGATTGATATCCAGGGCCAGATCGAAAAACTGCAGAAGCAGGCCAGTGATATTCGCGCCAAGGAATTCGACAAGACGGTCCAGGAGATCGTGGCCACGATGCAGGCCTTTGGCATCACGGTCAAGGATTTGAACGCGGCGAGCACCCGCGTCACCAAGGCCAAGGGTCGCGGCGCAGCGCCGGCCAAGAAGGCGCGGGCCAAACCGGCGGCATCCAGCGGGGTCAAGGTTCCCGTCAAATACCGTGGGCCCGACGGTGCAACCTGGAGCGGCCGGGGCTTGATGCCACGGTGGTTGTCCGCACTGGTTGCACAAGGGCGTCAAAAGGACGAGTTTGCTGTCAAGGACTGATTCGGGCGTTCCGAATGCCTTGGCGATCCGAGACCAGCCAGCTGTCAGCCACCGGCTCACAGGATGGGTCTGCTGGAGCTGGGGCTTTTGCGCATATTTCCCGATTGGCGTTCTCTACCTGAATCTGCTGGCGTTGCTGGTGGTGATGGTGTTTGAGTCGCCTTGGCGGCCAAACCTGCAGCGTCTGCGCGGGCTGCCGATGCTGGCGCCCCTTGCCTTGTTGCTGGGTTGGACGATTCTTGTGGCTGCCAGCGGCACGTGGTTTCCCGACACCGGCACCCGGCTGTTTCACGTGATGCGGGTCGCACTGGTCTTGTGCCTGGGCATGATGTTGTCACAGGCGCAGTCGCGCATGGCCTTCGTCGGATTGGCGGCGGGCTCCTGTATCGCGGCCCTGATCGTGGCGCTGCAACATGTCGTGGGCCTGCCGGATTGGGCACTGTGGAGCAGCCTGCTGCAGTCGCGCAACAATTTCAGTAGCGGCAACATGATTACCATGGCCACCGTCTGCGGGCTGTGCGTTGTGCTCGCGATGGGTCAGACCTGCACCCGCTCCAATCGATGGCTGTTGCTGGTACTGGCCTGCGTGCTGGCCGTCACTGTTGCGTTGCACGCCATGTCGCGCAATGCGCAGCTGTTGCTGGTCGTGCTGGTTCTGGTGGGCTTGCTGCACCGCTATCGGTCCCTGCGTGCGTCTTTGGCTGGCTTGGCCTTCGTCGCGGTATGTGTTGCGATAGTCTGGCAGACCTCGCCGGTCACCCGACTGCGGTTCGTCGATCTGGCCGACAACGTGCACTCGGTCATTGCCAGGGGCAACTACAGCACCAGCGTCGGCGTGCGATGGCGGATGTACGAGGAGGCCGTGCAGGGAATGGTCGCGCATCCGGTGATGGGCACCGGCCTGGGCAGCTGGTTGCCGCACTGGCGCACGGTGTGGGCTGAGCTCGGCTCGACGCAGCCACCGGAGTTGCACGCCCAGTTTGCAAATATCAACAATCCGCACAACGATTTCCTGTTGACAGGCATGGAAACCGGTGTCCCCGGCATGCTGATGCTGGTCTGGTTGTTGGTGCGTTTCATGCGACACGGCTGGAACGACCGCCGCGTCGGCGGAGCCATCACCACGGTGCTGACCGTTGCGATTGCGACAACGGCCATGATGAACGCACCCTTTCGTGATGCGGCACTCGGAATGACGCTGCTGTGGTTGCTTGGCGCCAGTGTGTCCTTGTCCAGGAAACAGACCCATGCATGAGACCCTGTTGTCCATGCCCAGGCTGGGCAAGCAAATGACCGTCATCCTGATGGACATCGTGCTGGCCTTGCTCGCCACCTGGATTGCGTTCAGCCTGCGGCTAGATGCCTTGCATTGGCCCGTGGCTGCGCAATGGAGGGTGTATGCGTTGGCGCCCTTGCTTGCCATTCCGGTGTTCATCCGCCTGGGTCTGTACCGGGCGATCTTTCGGTACACCGGGCTCGCGGCCCTCATGGCCATTGCCAAGGCCGTGGCCATCTATGGCGCCGTGCTGTTCGCTCTGCTGGTCTGGCAACGCTGGCCCGATGTGCCACGCAGCATGGGCGTGCTGCAGCCCATCATTTTCCTGCTGCTGGCCGGTTCGAGTCGTGCATTGGCCCGGTTCTGGCTTGCTGGCATCGCGGTCGATCGGCAAGCACCGGAGTCCCGCATCCTGATCTACGGCGCAGGTGAAGCCGGCGTACAGACAGCCGCGGCCATCGGCAATTTGCGCCATTACCGGCTCATCGGCTACATCGATGACGATGCGCGCAAGGCGGGGCGCAGCATCAATGGCGCCCTGGTCTATCTGCCGGATCGGATTGCTGACCTGGTCCAGCACCGCGGCGTCACCGAGATTCTGCTGGCATTGCCCAGCGCGACCCGAGCGCGGCGCAACGAGATCATTGCAAGCCTGCGGTCGGTGCCGGCGCACATTCGTACCTTGCCGGGCATCGCTGACCTGGCCAGCGGCCGCATCACCGTGCGGGACTTCAAGGACCTCGACGTCGAGGACCTGCTGGGTCGCGATCCGGTCATGCCGGACCCGAGCGTCGCGACCCGTTCCACCACCGACCGCGTGGTGTTGGTCACCGGAGCTGGTGGCAGCATTGGCAGCGAGTTGTGCCGGCAGATCGCGCTCGAGCAGCCGGCGCAGCTGGTGCTGCTGGATCACAACGAATACGGCCTGTACACGATCCATCAGGAGCTGCTGTCGCTGTGCGCGAGCCGCAAGCTGGAGGTGGCCATCGTCGCGCTGCTGGGCAGCGTGACGAACCCGCGTCGCCTGCGGGAAGTCTTTGGGCGATACCGGCCGAGCTGGGTCTACCATGCGGCGGCCTACAAGCATGTCCCACTGGTCGAGAGCAACCCGGCCGAGGGCATCGTCAACAACGTGTTCGGCACGCTCAACGTCGCGCTTGCCGCCGCCGAAAGCAATGTCGCCAATCTGGTGCTGGTGTCCACTGACAAGGCCGTGCGGCCGACAAACGTCATGGGCGCGAGCAAGCGCATGGCCGAACTGGTGCTGCAGGCGCTGGCGGCGGCCAATGGCAAGACGCGTTTTTCCATGGTGCGTTTCGGCAACGTGCTCGGCTCCAGCGGCAGCGTGGTGCCCCTGTTCCGCGCGCAGCTGGCCAACGGCGGACCATTGACGGTCACCCATCCCGAGGTGACGCGGTATTTCATGACGATTCCCGAGGCGGCCCAACTGGTGCTCCACGCCGGCGCCATGGCCAAGGGCGGCGAGGTGTTCGTGCTCGATATGGGCGAACCGGTGAAGATCATGGACTTGGCCCGGCGCATGATCGAGCTGTCCGGCTTGAGCGTGCGCGATGAGACTGTTCCGGACGGCGACATTGCGATCAAGATCACCGGTTTGCGGCCGGGTGAAAAGCTCTACGAGGAGCTGCTGATCGGCAACAATCCGGCTGCTACCGAGCATCCGCGCATCATGAAGGCGCACGAGCAGTTCCTGCCCTGGCCGCAGCTCGAAGTCCAGCTCGCCATACTGCGCGATGCGGTCAAGCGCGACGACGTGGATGCCATCAAGTCGGTCCTGACCACCTGTGTGCAGGGCTATGTGGAGTCGGTGTTCAGCGACTTGAAGTAACCCGCCTGCGGTGATGTTGCACAATGGCACGTCATCACCCTGCACCGCTTTCCGCCCATGACCGACACCTCCCATATCGCGCTGCGCGACAAGGCTGAAATCCTCGCGCTGGCCCTGCCGTATATCCGCAAGTTCCATGGCAAGACCATGGTCATCAAGTACGGCGGCAACGCCATGACCGACCCGGCGCTGCAGGCCGACTTCGCCGAAGACGTGGTGCTGCTCAAGCTGGTGGGCATCAATCCGGTGGTGGTGCATGGCGGCGGGCCGCAGATCGAGAATGCGCTGCAGCGACTGGGCAAGAAGGGCGAGTTCATCCAGGGCATGCGGGTCACCGATGCCGAGACCATGGAAGTGGTCGAATGGGTGCTGGCCGGCCAGGTGCAGCAAGATATCGTGGGCCTGATCAACCAGGCCGGCGGCAAGGCGGTGGGGCTGACCGGTCGTGACGGCGCGATGATCCGCGCGCGCAAGCTCAAGATGCTCGACAACCAGGATCCGTCGCGGGAGCATGATGTGGGTCAGGTGGGCGACATCGTCAGCATCGACCCCAGCGTGGTGCGCGCGCTGCAGGAAGATGCGTTCATACCGGTCATCACGCCGATCGGCTTTGGCGACGACAACCAGAGCTTCAACATCAATGCCGATGTCGTTGCCGGCAAGCTGGCGATGGTGCTGGCGGCCGAGAAGCTGCTGCTGCTGACCAACACGCCAGGCGTGTTGGACAAGGCGGGCAATTTGTTGACCGACCTCAGCGCGCGCGAGATCGATGGCATGTTTGCCGACGGTACCCTGAGCGGCGGCATGTTGCCCAAGATCGCCTCGGCGCTGGATGCTGCCAAGAGTGGTGTGGCGTCCGTACACATCATCGATGGCCGGGTGCCGCATGCCCTGTTGCTCGAAATTCTCACGGACCAGCCGTTTGGCACCATGATCCGCTCGCACTGACTGCGGGTTTGTCCTTAGGTGGCGCTATGCGAGAATAAAAATTCCATCCTCGTTGCCACCATGCCAGACGCCCAGACCAGTCTCAGCGCAGCCGAACCGTCGGGCGAGCCACCTGTCGCCGTGGTGCGCAAGCGACCCAAGCCCGGCGAACGGCGCACCCAGATCCTGCAGGCGCTGGCCGAGATGCTGGAGCA
>CAZLDV010000002.1:0-144114 GCA_964558425.1 uncultured Rhodoferax sp.
GCACCATCTCGACCTTGTCGAACTGGTGCTGGCGGATCATGCCGCGCGTGTCGCGGCCATAGCTGCCGGCCTCGGAGCGGAAACACGGGGTGTGGGCGGTCAGGCGCATCGGCAGCGCCGACAGCGGCAACACCGCGTCGCGCACGAAATTGGTCAGCGGCACCTCGCTGGTCGGAATCAGATACAAGGCCGCGGTGTCCGGGTGGTCCTCGGCGTCCTGGCCGCCCTTCTTCGCGGCGAACAGGTCGCCCTCGAACTTGGGCAACTGGCCGGTGCCGCGCAAGCTGTCGGCGTTGGCGATATACGGCGTGTAGCACTCGGTGTAGCCATGCTCGCCGGTCTGCACGTCGAGCATGAACTGCGACAACGCCCGGTGCAGTCGCGCAATCGGCCCCTTGAGCACGGTGAAGCGGGAACCGGCCAGCTTGACGCCGAGATCGAAGTCCAGTCCCAGCGGCGTGCCGACATCGACATGGTCCTTGATCGGGAAATCCATCACCCGGGGCGTGCCCCAGCTACGCACGAGTTGGTTGTCGGCCTCTCCCGCGCCAACCGGCACGCTGGCGTGCGGCAGGTTGGGGACTGCCAGCAACACCGCCTGCAGATCGAGCTGGATCTGCTCCAACCGCGCGGCCGATGCCTCCAACTCGTCCTTGATCGAGGCAACGTCGGCCATCACCGCGTCGACCTCGGCCTGCCCCGCGGCGCCCCGGGACTTGAGCTGTCCGATCCGCTTGCTCTGGCTGTTGCGCCGGGCCTGCAACTCCTCGGTGCGGGTCTGGATGGTCTTGCGTTCCGCTTCCAGCGCGCGGAACTGGTCGACGTCCAGAAACGGTTGGGGATTCTTGCGGGTCTGCAGCCGGGCCACGGCTGCGTCGAGGTCTCTGCGCAGAAGATTGATGTCGAGCATCGTGGCATTTTAGAAGCTGTCGGACCGGCAACATCGCATCACCATAGAATCAATTTTTTGGGAACGGACCATGGAAGCGATTCGGACACTTCCGACCAAGGGCGGGCATTCGAACGACGCCGATGTGATCATTGTTGGCGGTGGCCCGGTCGGCATGGGAGCAGCCATCGAGTTGGGACAGCGGGGTGTGCGCTGTGTCGTCGTCGAAAAGCACCTCCAGCCGCAACCCATTCCCAAGGGACAAAATCTGACCCAGCGCACCATGGAGCACTATCATGCCTGGGGCGCTGAGAAGCAGCTGCGCGCGGCCCGCACCATTCCCTCGGGCTATGGCATCAGCGGCGTGACGGCCTATCGCACCTTGCTGGGAAAGTATTCTTACGACTGGCTCCAACGCGATCTGGTCAACCCTTACTACTCCCAGGCCAACGAGCGCTTGCCCCAATACGCAACGGAGGCAGTGATGCGTCAACGCGTGTCGGAAATTGCGCAGGTTCAGACGCTGTACGGCTGGGAAGCCGACGGAGTGATCCAGAACGAGGACGGCGTGTCGGTTTCGGTCCGGGATCGTGCGCACCACCCTGCGCGTGTCTTGCATGCGCCCTATGTCGTGGGTGCCGATGGCGCGCGGTCGCTGGTGCGCGAGCAAGCGGGCATCACGCAAACCCACACCGACCATGACAGACGAATGGTGCTGCTGGTCTTTCGATCGGTTGAACTTCACCAACTGCTGGAGCGGTATCCAGGCAAATCCTTCTACAACGTCTTGCATCCCGAATTGCAAGGTTATTGGAAGTTCTTTGGACGTGTGGTCCTTGGCAGTACCTGGTTCTTCCATGCACCCGTTCCGTCAGGCACGACTGCCGACAACTTCGATTTCCGTGCCTATCTCCACGAAACTGTCGGTGCATCGTTCGACATGGAGCTGCAACACATCGGCTTCTGGGACCTGAGGTTCATGCTCGCGGACGCATACCGCAAGGGCCGTGTGTTCATCGCCGGTGATGCCGCGCACAGCCATCCGCCGTATGGTGGGTATGGCGTCAACTCGGGTCTGGAGGACGCGAGAAACATTGGCTGGAAGCTCGCGGCCACCTTGCAGGGTTGGGGCAGTGAAGGCCTGCTCGATTCCTACGACGCTGAACGCCGCCCGGTGTTCAGGTCGACCATCGACGACTTCATCGCCAAATCCATTGAGAACGACCGCGCCTTTCTGGATGCTCATGATCCCTTGCGTGATCGTGCAGCGTTCGAGCAAGCCTGGCAAGAACGCAGCGCAGGCGCGGTTGGCGAGATCCATGGGTTTGAGCCGAACTACGAAGGCTCTCCCGTGGTGTCGCTTGACGCCGCTGCTGACGGGGTATCTGGCGCCAAGGGCTGGCACCGTTTCGAGGCGCGCGCCGGTCACCATCTGGCGCCCGCATCATTGCCCTCTGGAGAGAACGTCATCGAGGCCCTTGGGACGGGTTTCTCCTTGCTGGCCATTGGAGTGCCGCCAGCCACCATCGAAGGCTTTCGGAGCAGCGCGGCGGAACGGAATCTGCCGTTGACGATTGTTGTGGCCGCGCCGGAAGGAGAAGTCCTGCGCTATGGCGCCGCCCTGGTGTTGGTGCGTCCGGACGGGTTCATCGCGTGGGCAGGAAGCACACCCGAAGTCAGTGACGCCGAGATCCGCAAAGTGCTGCAAGTTGTCCAGGCGCGTTCAAGCTGATTGCAGACAAGCCGGCAATCCAGCACAGCCGGCCGGCGCATGCGATCGGCCATGCGATACGGGTCCCGGCGGCAAGGCCATGGACCAAGACACCCCCTGCGTTGACGACATCGGCCCGGCACCGCCTGCGCGCAGTCAATGCACCAGCGCGACCGACTTCACCTGGGCCCAGACGGCCTGCCCGACCGACAGCGCCAATTGGTCGAAGGAGCGCGCTGTCAGACGGGCCAGCACGATGTTCGCGCCGACCCGCACCTGGACCAGCACCTGCGACGGATGGGTGTCTGCGGCAAACGCCTGGACATGGCCCTGCAGCAGATTGAGGATGCTCGACGGCGACGGCGGCACCGTCGACAGGCTGATGTCACTGGCCAGCATCCGCAGCCGCGCCGATTGCCCGATCGCCAGGCCGGTGTCGCGCAGCCAGACGCTGCCACCATCGAACGCGAATCGACTCAGGTGCCAGCGGCTGTCCCGCTCGACGACCTGACCGGCCAGCACCGCACCCACCTCTTCACCGATCAAGGCCGGATGCTGCAGCGACGACAGCACCTCCATCAAAGGGCCCTGGGTGCGCACCCGGCCCTGGTCCAGCACGACGACATGGTCGGCCAGCCGGGTGAGTTCCTGCACCGCGTGCGTGACGTACACCATCGGGGTGCGCGACTGCGTGCGCAGACGCTCCAGCCAGGGCAAGGCCTCCTGTTTGCGCGCCGGGTCCAGGGCAGCCAGTGGTTCGTCGAGCAACAGCACGCGGGGCTGTGTGGCGAGCGCGCGGGCAATCGCGACCCGCTGGCGTTCACCACCGGAGAGTCCGCCCGGCCGGCGGCGCAGCAGACCGCCGATGCCCAGCAGCGTGATCGCGTCATCCAGCATGGCGCGCGCTTCGCTGGAACGGGCGCGCCGCAGGCCGTAGCGCAGGTTCGCGTCCACATCGAGGTGCTCGAACAACGAGGACTCCTGGAACACATAACCCAGCGAGCGGCGCCAGGTGGGCAGGAACATGCCGGAGGCATCGTCCTGCCAGACCTGGTCCTGCACCTGCACATACGCATCGCGCGCGCGCTCGAGCCCGGCGATGCAGCGCAGCAGACTGGTCTTGCCACAACCCGACGCGCCAAACAACACGGTGATGCCCTCGGGTGGCAGCTGCAGGTCGACATCCAGCGTGAACGCCGCGCGGTCCAGTCGCAGGCGCACGCGCATCGCGCTGGACGGACTCATGCAAACAGGCGTCCGATGCGGCGCTGCATCAGCGACAGGCCCAGCAACACGGCAAAGGCAAATGCCACCATGCCGGCGGCCAAAATGTGCGCCTGGTCGTATTCCATCGCCTCGACGTGGCCGTAGATCAGCGTCGACATCACGCGGGTCTGGCCGGGGATGTTGCCGCCGATCATCAGGACCACGCCGAATTCACCGACGGTATGCGCAAACGACAGGATCGTGGCGGTGATCACGCCCGGGCGGGCCAGCGGCAGTGCGACCGAAAAGAATGCGTCGATCGGCCGCGCCCGCAAGGTGGCCGCCACTTCCATTGGACGGCGGCCGACGGCGTCGAATGCATGCACGATGGGCTGGACCGCGAACGGCAATGAATAGACGATGGAGCCGATCAGCAGGCCGGTAAAGCTGAACGCCAGCGTCGGCATGCCCAGCGCCCGTGTCAACTGGCCCAAGGGGCCATGGGGACCCATCAACACCAGCAGGTAGAAGCCCAGTACGGTGGGCGGCAAGACCAGCGGCAAGGTCACCAGGGCCGACACCGGCACCCGCCAGCGCGAGCGGGTGTTGGCCAACCACCAGGCGAGCGGGATCGCGACCAACAACAGCAGGGCGGTGGTGCAGACCGCCAGCTTGATTGTCAGCCCGATCGCCTGCAGTGCAGCATGGTCCAGTCCAAACACATCAATGATCGTATCCGAACGACCGGATCACCGCGAGGGCAGCATCGCTGCGCAGAAAGGCCAGCAACGCGCGTGCCGCAGGCGCGTTCTCGCCGGTCTTGAGAAGAACCGCATCCTGACGCATTGGCGCGTGCATGTCGGACGGCACGATCCAGGCCGATCCACTACCCAGCTTGCCATCGGAAAAAACCTGCGACAGCGCGACGAAACCGATCTCGGCATTGCCGGTGGAGACGAACTGGTAGGTCTGCGCGATGTTCTCGCCGTAGACGATCTTCGGCGTCAGGTCGGCGAGCAAGCCCATGTGGGTCAGGGTCTGGACGGCTGCGGCGCCATATGGCGCCAGTTTCGGGTCCGCCAACGCCAGGCGCTTGAACGGTCCCGATCGCAACACCGCCCCTTGTGCGTCGACCAGTCCCGCCTGGCTGCTCCACAGCGCCAGTCTTCCGACTGCGTAGGTGAAACGCATGCCGACCACCGACTGCCCCTCGGCTTCGAGCCTGGCGGGTGTCTTGTCGTCGGCGGACAGCAGAATCTGGAACGGCGCTCCATTGCGGATCTGCGCATACAGCTTGCCGGTCGAACCGAACGACAGCACCGCCTTGTGGCCACTGGCTTGTTCGAACAGGGCGACAATCTTCTGCATCGGCGCGGTGAAATTCGCCGCCACCGCAACGCTCACCTCGGCGGCACGCGCCAAGCCGCTCATCACCGTCAACATGCACACCGCCATCCACCAGCGCACCATGGCACGACCTCGCTATTCAGTTATGGAATAGCGAAAGTATAACCATGCTGGTTACCATCGGCGCATTCACACGAAGGCCTGTCCTTGACCCGCACCACACCCGCACTGGCCGATGTCCTGGGCCATGCCACAACCGACAAACGCATCGACATCCTGCGGCGCATCGGCATGGTCGGCTCGATCTCGGAGGCCGCGCGGGGTGCCGGGGTCAGCTACAAGGCGGCCTGGCAGGCGCTGGAGACACTCGGCAACCTGGCCGGCACACCGATCGTGGAAAAGGCGGTCGGCGGCCGCGGCGGGGGTGGTGCGACGCTCACCGACGCTGGTCGGCGGGTGCTGGAAGCCGCCGACCAGTTCGAACATGCCCGCGTGCGGGTAATGGCCGGGCTCCATGACAGCGCGGTGGGCTCCGCCCATGCCGCCGGCCTGGCGGCCAGTGGGCTGCGTACCAGCATGCGCAACCAGTTTCCCTGCCATGTGCAGGGGCTCACCCGAACCCAGGGCCTGGTGCGGGTGGGCTTGACGCTGGCGCATGGCGAACGGCTGTTTGCGCGCATCACGCGCGAAAGCGTGCAACTGCTCGACCTGGCGCGTGGCAAGCCGGTGCTGGCCTTGTGCAAGGCAACCGCGGTGCAAGTGGCCTGCCGGATCGAACCGGCCCAAGCGCGCAACCTGTTGCGCGCCACGGTGGTGCGCGCGGCCCCCGGGCGCAGCGGCGGAGAAGTCAGCCTGCGCCTGGCCGACAACCTGAGCATGGTGGGGTTTGCGCTCCCCGGCGAGCGGCTGGTCGTCGGGCAGGCCGTGCTGGCCAGCGTGGACGAAGCCGGTGTCGTGATTGCCATCCCGGGCTGACGCCTGCGGCTGGTTGGACAACATCGCCCGCCGCGCATCGCGGGCAGCGCCTGGGAAGCGGCCCGCGGCCAAGCGGGCGCTACAACTTCAAGCCCTTGGGCAGCGGAAACTTGGTGGTCTCGGCGATGCCGTCGAGCCGGCGCACCGACACCGCGCCCATCTCCTTGATGCGATCGATCACCTGGCGCACCAGTACTTCGGGCGCCGAAGCACCGGCGGTCAGCCCGATGCGCTGCTTGCCCTCGAACCAGGCACTCTGCAATTCATCGGCGTTGTCGACCATGTAGCTCTCGGTATTGAGCTTGCGCGCCACTTCGCGCAATCGGTTGCTGTTGGAGCTGGTCGGGCTGCCGACCACGATCACCAGGTCGACCTGCGGGCTGAGCAGCTTGACCGCGTCCTGCCGGTTCTGCGTCGCGTAGCAGATGTCCTGCTGCTTGGGCTGGCGCACATTCGGAAAGCGAGCCTTGATCGCGGCGGCGATCTGCGCGGCGTCGTCCACGCTCAGCGTGGTCTGCGTCACCACGGCCAGCTTCTCGGTCTGCGCCGGCCGCAGCAGCGCGACATCGGCGACATCTTCCACCAGATGGATACCGCCATCGAGCTGGCCCATGGTGCCCTCCACCTCGGGGTGCCCCTTGTGGCCGATCATGATGAACTCGTAGCCTTCCCGGTGCAGCTTGGCGACCTCGACATGGACCTTGGTCACCAGCGGGCAGGTGGCATCGAAGATCTGGAAGCCGCGTACACGCGCCTCCTCGTGCACTGCCCGGCTGACGCCGTGGGCGGAAAAGATCAGCGTCGCGCCGGCGGGCACATCGTCCAGATCCTCGATGAAGATCGCCCCCTTGGCCTTGAGATCGTTGACGACATAGGTGTTGTGCACGATCTCGTGGCGCACATAGATCGGCGCGCCGAACTTGCGCAAGGCGCGCTCGACGATGTCGATCGCGCGGTCCACACCGGCGCAGAAGCCGCGCGGCTCCGCCAGGATGATCTCCGCGGGCGCCATGGTCACAACACGCCGATCAATTGCACTTCAAACACGACGGGCTGGCCGGCCAGTGGATGGTTGAAGTCGAACAGGACACCCTGGCCATCGGCCTCCTCGCGCACCTGGACCACCGAACCCGCGTAACTGGCCTGCCCGTCGGGCGTGGGAAATTGCACGACGTCGCCGACCCGGTAGGTTTCGGCCGGGTCGCCGAGCTGTTGCAACAGACTGCGCGCCACCCATTGCTGCATCCCGGGCTGGCGCTCGCCAAACGCGGCACCCGCCGGCAATTCGAAGGTGGCACGGCTGCCCTCCTCCATGCCGATCAGGCACTGCTCGACGGCCGGCGACAAGGCGCCCGAACCCAGCGACAAGGTCGCCGGTTTGCCCCCGAAGGTGTTGATGATGTCGCCCTGCGCGCCGGCCAGCCGGTAGTGCAAGGTCAGGAAGGAAGCGGCGTCAACGCGAGGAAGAGTGGCAGTCATGGTATCGAGCATCGGAAATGGCAGCATTGTAGAAATCGCAAGACCGGGAAAAGAGTCCGTACCAGGCGGCGCATGCGTCGCCACACCCGGCAATCCGTCCACCCAATCATGGATGGATGCAGCGGCATTGCCCGGCACGACCCGGACAATCGCACCGGGTCCAGAACAACGCCTGGGCCCGATTGTAGAAATCCCGCTGCCCGGGCGCCTGTGTTGCCCTTGATGGCCCTGAACACCACCATGCCGCTCAAGGACCTGCCCGCCGAGACCCGCCCACGCGAGAAACTGCTCGCACGGGGCGCAGCCGCACTCAGCGACACCGAATTGTTGGCCCTGTTGCTGCGCACCGGCATCCGCGGCAAGGGCGTATTGCAGATGGCCGGCGAGTTGCTGCACCTCAAGGCCAATGGCGAGGGCCAGGGTGGCTTCGATGGCATCGCCGGCCTGCTCAACGCCAGCGCCACCGACCTGCAAGGCATCAAGGGCCTGGGGCCGGCCAAACGCGCCGAGTTGCTGGCGGTCCTCGAGCTGGCACGGCGGGCATTGGCACAGCAGCTGCGCCAACGCGCGGCGTTTGCGTCGCCCGGCGCCGTCAAGGACTATCTGCAATTACACCTTGCAGCCCGTGCCCACGAAGTATTTGCGGTACTCTTCCTGGATGTGCAGAACCGGTTGCTGGCGATGGAAGAGATGTTTCGCGGCACGCTGACGCAAACCAGCGTCTACCCGCGCGAAGTCGTGTTGCGCGCGCTGCACCACCAGTGCGCCGCGGTCGTGCTGGCGCACAACCATCCGAGTGGTTCGGTGCAGCCCTCGCGCGCCGACGAAGCGCTGACGCAGACGCTGCGCGCGGCGCTGGCGCTGGTCGACGTGCGGGTGCTCGACCATGTCATCGTCGCGCCAGGCCAGGCCTTGTCGATGGCCGAGCGGGGGTTGGTATGAAATCGGTGCGATCGTTGGCCGAGCTGGGCCAGGTGAAACAACAGATCGACGCGCAGGCGCGCGACCTGGCCTTGGAGCAGGCACGGCAGGCGCAAGCGCTGGCGCAGCAGCAGCGGCGACAAGCCAGCGCGCGTGACCTGTTCCTGCTCGCCGCGGGCGCGGTGCACCTGTTGCCGCACCACGGACGGGCGTCGCTGGATGCGGCGCCGCCCCAGCCGATCCCGTTCCAACGCCTGCGCGACCATCAGGCCGTGTTGTCCGAATCGATCAGCGACGAATTCGACGTGACCACGCTGCTCGACATCGATGACCAGCTCAGTTTCCGGCGCCCCGGCATCGGCACCGACGTCACGCGCAAGCTGCGGATGGGGCATTGGAGCATCCAGCGCCAGCTCGACCTGCACGGCCTGCGCAGCGATGCAGCGCGCGAGCAGCTGTCGGCCTTCGTGCGCGAGGCGCACCAGCTGGGAATCCGCTGCGTGCGCATCGTGCATGGCAAAGGCCTGGGGTCGCCGGGCAAGGCGCCGGTGCTCAAGCGCAAGGTATTTGCCTGGCTGGTCCAGAAGACCGAGGTGCTGGCTTTTGTGCAGGCGCGGCCTGCGCAAGGTGGCGCCGGTGCGCTGGTCGTGTTGCTGCAGCCCGTGCGCCAGGCTTGAATCTGCATGCGGATCGATCCGCACCAGACCGGTTGCAACCAGCGACGTTTCGGTGCATGAACCATAGTCCCGTGCCGTGACTGTGCACCCGTAGAATCGGCCGACCGGGCCTCCCATTGCCGATGCACTCCTTCGACACGTTCTTCCAGCTGCCCGAACTCGATCCGGCGGTGCGCAAGAGCTTTCGACGCGAGCAGCTCAGCGAGCTGACCCTGCCGCTGGCCACCAGCCTGATGGAGGGTGGATTCGTCTCGGTGGTCGCTGCCAAGGCCTTCGACGTCGAACCGTGGGTCATCGCGGTCATTTCGGCCGCGCCGATGTTCGGCAATCTGTCCAGCTTTTTCTGGACCCGTATCGCGACCGGCCGATCCAAGATTCCGATGGTGGTGGCGCTGCAGACGCTGGTGCTGCTGTGCGTGGCGGCGATCGCGCTGAGTCCACGTTCACACACCGGTGCGATGGTGCTGCTCGCCAGCGTCGTGCTGTGCCGCATCCTGATCGCCGGCATCATCACCGTGCGCAGCGTGGCCTGGAGCCTGAACTATGACCGCGCTTTGCGCGCACGTGCGACCGGACGGCTGCAGGCCATCACCAGCCTGACCGTGGTGCTCACCACCAGCCTGGCCGGCTGGGTGCTCGATGCCGACCCGTCGAATTTTCGCTATGTCTACGGTGCGGGGGCCTTGCTGGGCTGCGTCGGCGTCTGGTTGTTTCGCGGTGTGCTGGTGCGCGGTGAGAAGCGCCACCGTGTGATGGAGCGGCGCGGCACGCAGGATGGCCACCGCCGCGACGGCTTCATTGCGGTACTGCGCAAGGACAGTCTGTATGCGCGTTACCAGTGGCACCAGTTCACCTCGGGCGCCGCCAACATGATGCTGGAGCCGCCACTGGTCTACCTGGTGACCAAGCAACTGGGCGCCAGTTACGTGGTGAGCATCGGCATCGTGATGCTGATCCCGTTCACGCTGAACCTGGCCACGATGCCGTTCTGGGCGCGTTACCTGGACAAGGTCCACGTGACCGAATTCCGCGCGCGGCAGAATGCGGCCTGGGTGGTCGGCGTGCTGGTCATGTTCTGGGGTGCCTGGACGTTTTCGCTGGCGTGGCTGGCGGTCGGACGCGTCATCACCGGCGTCGTCAACGGTGGCGGCAACCTGGCCTGGCAACTCGGTCACAACGACTTCGCCCCGCGCGACCAGATCTCGACCTACATGGGCATCCACGTCACGCTGACCGGCGTGCGCGGCGCATTCGCGCCGTTCCTGGGCATGGCGCTGTACCTGGGCTGGGACGCCAAGGGTTACGTGCCGGGATCGACCGGACTGAGCGCCTGGTTGTTTCTGCTATCGGCGCTGCTGGGCGTGTTCGCCTGGCGCGGCTTCGACAAGCTGCGCAAGGACGTGCGCATGCGGCCGCTGAACCGCGCGGCGTGAGCGGTTCGGTGCCGGCGCGATCGAGGTCCGTCAAGTCAGGGAGCCGCGCGGTGGGCGCGGGTACGGCGCTGGTGCCGCCGACCCAGGCACAAGGGGTTTCGAAGCGGCGCAGGTGCCGCAGGGTCGCGATGCGGTCCAATGTCCCTCACCGCACTACTGCGGGGCCCGGCGCAAGGTCTCGATGACCGGCCGGCGCAAGACATCGCGCAGTCCCCACCATCCGGCGATCATCGCCAGCAGCGTACCGGCCAGCCCGCCTGCCAAGGGCACCCACGGCGCGGCGGTCCAGCTGAAATTGAACACATAGCGCGCAAGCGACCAGCCCACCACCATCGCCACCAGGGACGCCAGCACGCCGGCCAGCAGGCCGACGCCCGCCAGTTCGGCGCGTTGCACCTGGCGCAACAATCGTCCCTGCGCCCCGACCGCCCGCATCACGGCAAACTCGCGGGCCCGCTCTTCGCGTGTCGCGGTGATCGCCGCAAACAACACCACCAGGCCGGCGGCCAGCGTGAACACGAACAGGAACTCCACTGCGCCCACGACCTGATTCATGATCATCTGCACCTGCGCGAGCGTCGCGCTGATGTCCACGCTGGTGATGTTCGGGAACGCGTGGACCAGGGCATTGTCGAAACCACGCGCGATCGGCGCCTTGAACGCCGTCATGTAGGTCAGCGGCACCTCGGGCAGCTGGCTGACCGGGTACAGCGCATAGAAGTTGGCCCGCATCGAACCCCAGTCCACCTTGCGCAGCGAAGTGATGCGTGATTCAACCGGGATGCCCGCCATGTCGAAGCGCAAGCTGTCACCGAGCTTGAGCCCGAGCGTCTTGGCGATGCCTTCCTCCATGCTGATCGCGCCGGCCTCCTCGTCGACCCACTTGCCGGCGACGATGTCGTTGTGCGGGGGCTGCCGCGCACTGTAGGACAGGTTGAATTCCCGATCCGCCAGCCGGCGCGCGCGCTCGTCGGCCAGCTCCTCGGGCACCAGCGGCTTGCCATTGACGGCGATCAGCCGCCCCCGGATCATCGGATACCAGTCGTAGTCACGCACGCCCGCGGCGCGCAGCTGGTTCTGGAACGGCGTCGATTGCTCGGGCATCACGTTGATGATGATGCGATTGGGTGCGTCCGCGGGCGTCGCCTGGCGCCAGCTGCTGATCAGGTCGGTGCGCAGCAACACCAGCAGGACCAAGGCCAGCAGGCCAACCGCCAACGCGCTGACCTGGACCACGGCATACGCCGGGCGCGCGGAGATCTGGCGCGTGGCGAGCACCAGCCAGCGCGGCGCGGTGGTTTCGTTGACGGCACGGCGCAGCAGCTTCACCGCGATCCACGACAGGCTCGCGAACACCAGCACTGCGCCGGCAAAACCGCCCACCGCAATCAGACCGAGCATCAGGTCGCGGCTGACCGCCAGCAGCAACGCGGCAAAGCCCGCCACGCCGACGCCCAGGACCGCCAGCGACGCCGGCCTGAGGTTGCCGACATCGCGGCGGATGACGCGCAGCGGCGGAACCTGCGCCAGTTGCAGCACCGGCGGCAAGCCAAAGGCCACCAGCAGCGTCAGGCCCATGCCCAGGCCAAAGGCCACCGGCCACAACGACGGGGCCGGCAATCCGACCGACATCAGGCCGGCCAGCAGGGCGATGAAAATGTAGTGCACGCCGAACCCGATCGCCACGCCGAGCGCGCTGGCCACCAGGCCGGCCACACCGAACTCGACGATATACGCCAGCGCGATCGTGCGCTGGCCCAGGCCGAGCACGCGCAACATCGCACAGTCGTCCAGATGGTTGGCGGCAAATCCGCGCGCGGCCAGTGCGACCGCCACCGCACTGAGCATGGCAGCCAGCAAGGCCACCAGATTGAGGAATTTTTCGGCGCGGTCCAGCGTCTGGCGGATGTCCGAACGGCCATTTTCCAGCGTCTCCAGCCGGGTGCCGCGCAGGTCACCCTTTTCCAGCAGCTGGCTGACCCAGTCGCCGAATGCGGTGGCAGCCGGATTTTCCCCGGCTACCGCGAACCGGTAGCTGAGCCGGCTGGCCGGCTGCACCAGCGCGGTGGCTGCCAGATCGACCTGGTTGAGCATCACCCGGGGCGAGAAGTTCATGAAGCCGCCGCCACGATCGGGTTCGATCACGATGATGCGCCCGATCTTCAGATGCGCATCGCCCAGCAACAGCGTGTCACCGACCTGCAGGTTCAGCGATTCGAGCAGCGGCGCGTCGACCCAGACCTCGCCGGGCGCGGGCACCTCGCGCGTGGGCGCACCGGCTGCGCCCGCCGTCTGCGCCACCGTCAGGCTGCCACGCAGCGGATAGCCCTGCGGCACCGCCTTGAGCGCCACCAGACGGCTGGCGCCGCCCTGCGCATCGGTGGCGCGGGCCATGGTCGGGAAACTGATCGTCGTGGTACTGCGCAGTCCCAGCGCCTGCGCCTTGTCGAGGATCGCCGCGGAGACCGGGTTGTCGGTGGACAGCACCACGTCGCCGCCGAGCAACTGGCGTGCGTCGCGTTGCAATCCGCCTTGCAGCCGGTCGGCAAAAAAACCGACCGCGGTCAATGCCGCCACCGCCAGCGTCACCGCGACGATGAGCAGGCGCAAGTCGCCAGAACGCACATCGCGCCACAACGAGCGCAGTCCCATCTGCCAGAAAGAAGCATGCATGGTCGCTACCTTAGCCGATGCGTGAATGCCCTTGCAGCGGCTGGGCCGCCCGACCGGCGTTCAGGCCACACTCGGACGAGGACGCACCAGGTCCGCCTCGAACTGCAAGCGCTCGACGCCACTGAAGCACAGGAAGCGCCGATGCAGGGCCCGTCCGATGGCGCACAGGCCCAGATCCTGCGCCACCGCATGCCCCATCTGGGTGATGCCACTGCGCGAAATGACGATCGGAATACCCATCTGCGCCGACTTGATGACCATCTCGCTGGTCAGCCGGCCGGTGGTGTAGAACACCTTGTCGGCGCCGGACATGGCTGGAGCATCGACAGTCGACGCGCCAGCACCGTACCCATCGCTTTGCAACCACATCCAGCCAGCGATCGTGTCGATGGCGTTGTGGCGGCCGACATCCTCGACGAACACCAGCAGTTCCTCGCCACGGAACAACGCGCACCCGTGCACCGAACCCGAGGTCTTGTAGGTGCTTTGCTGCAGGCGGATGGTATCGACGATGCCGTACAACTGCGACTGGGTCAGCGTTGCCCCTGGCAACTCCAGCCGCTGCACCGCATCCATCATGTCGCCGAACATGCTGCCCTGG
Organism: uncultured Rhodoferax sp.; assembly: GCA_964558425.1. GTDB lineage: Bacteria > Pseudomonadota > Gammaproteobacteria > Burkholderiales > Burkholderiaceae_C > CAISIP01. The sequence goes on from CAZLDV010000002.1 coordinate 13,913, forward strand.
CCACAACCGGTGGTGACGACCCGGCGCGCCGTGCGCTGCTCGATATCGGAGACACCATGGCGCGTGCGCACGGCTGCGGCGCCAACCTCCCAGTCGACCGTGATCGACTCCACTTCGGCGACCGATTGCACCAGCCGCTGGTTGCGCAAATAGCCCAGCACCAGCAGTTCGGGCATCGCGCCCAGCGTCATCAGGGTGACCAGTTCGCGCTTGTCGACATACACCGTCAGCGCGCGTTCGGCCGGAATCGAGACCGCCTGTCGTTCGCCGTATTCATTGACAGCATCGATGGACCGGGTCAACGGGACCCGGACACGGGTCAGGTGGGGCAGCAGCGGCAGCGGTGTTTTCAACATGGACCAAGGCTACCGCAGAAATGCCGACGCCTCATGGCGCCGGTTGCGCACCGATGGACGGCATCAGGGCTTTGCGACCGGATTGGGCGGCGCATCGGCCGGCTTGGCATTGGGTGGCTGGTTGGTCGTCGCGGCGGGGGAATGGGCACCTGCGGACTCGATGGACGGGGCCGCCTTCGCGACAAACGCCCCGGGATCGGCACATGGCGCAGTCGGCACTGCCGGTTTGGCGTCCTTGCCCGCCGCGCGGGCGCTCGCAAAGTACCGCGCGGCAACCTTGTCCTGCACCTGGCACAACTCGTACGCAGCCACCTTGTTGCTCCAGGCGGATTTTTCGGCGGCGGCAGCGGCAGCGGCCTTTGCCTCCTGCGAAAGCGGCGGCAACTTGGCCAGTGCAGCGGAGCAGGCGCATGCCGAACCGATCACACCGGCCATCACGGTCATTGTCCAGGAAGTCATTGTTTGCACCTCACGCTTGCAGGGGTTTGCCCACCGGTGTTTCGGGCTGCGAGCGATGCACCGGGATCTTGCCCTCCAGGATGTCGTCGTACCACAGCAGATGGTGCTCGCGGGCCCATGCATCATCCACATAGCCGGTCTGCATCGCCTTGTAGGCCCCACGCATGCCGATCGTGCCGATGTAGATATGTCCGAGGAACATGGCCATCATGAGCGCAGCGGCAACCGCATGCACCATGTGCGCGACCTGCATCGTTGCGCGCTCATAACGCAAGGAGGGCAACAACTGGTTCATGACCAGGCCGGAGCCGACGACGATGGCGCCCAGCAGCAACACGCCACCCCAGAACACCAGCTTCTCACCGGCATTGAAGCGGTGTGACGGCACTTCATGGCTCGACAACATGCCGCCCGCCTTGGCCAGCCAGGTCAGGTCACCCTTGCGCGGCAGGTTGTCCTTGAGGAAGGTAAAGAATATGACGACCAGGGAAACCGCAAACAGGGGTCCGGCGAAATTGTGGGCCGTCTTGAGCGTGTAGGTCAGCCAGCCAAACAGATCGGCCCCGAAGAACGGCAGCAGCACGAACCTGCCAAAGGCCATCACCAGGCCGGAAATCGCCAAGACGGAAAATGCGGCGGCGTTGGCCCAGTGCGCGGAGCGCTCGAAGGGTGTGAAGCGCTCGATCCGCCCCGGCGGCGCATTGTCAGCATGGCCAAGCGGCCCCTTGGCCAGATAGAACAATGCCAGCGCACCCAGCACGATCAGCAGCAAGGCGCCGCCATAGGGAATGATCCACTGGTTGCGCACCTGCCGCCACGCCTCGCCAGCGGTGGTCCAGCGCGATCCGGGATATTGCACGAACGGCTGGATCAGGTTGCCTGCCTCGGGCGCCTGACTCTTGGGCAGGCTGCTGTAGCCGGTGACACCCCGGCTGACCTGGCGCCACATCGGCGCGTTGTTGCCCGGCTGTAACTTGGCGCGTTGCCCATTGGTCTGCTCGGCATAGCCCGGCAACGCACTGGCGTCGGGCTTGACCGCGAAGATGTTCTGACCCTGGATGCCACCGACGCCCGCTGTGATGGCCGGCGCTGCGGTCGCGGCGGGCGCTGCGACGCTGGCCGGCGCGGCCGGCGCTTCCTGCGCCAGCGCAACACTGGCCGCACTGGCAAGCATCAGGGTCCCGATTGCAACGCCCAAGCCCTTGATCATCACGCGCTCCTTCTCGCCAGGTTCACTTCGTGTTGCCGTAATAGTCGTTCTGTCCACGCTGGGTACGCACCTTCAGGTGCTGCACCCAGCTGTTCTTGTCACCAGCGGTCCAGCCGGGATCGACAAACACGGTGCCGGTGCCCGCGTACGGCGCCGCGTCAGGGCGTTTTTGATCCAGCGTCTGCGGCTTCTCGGTGCAGGCCGACACCAAAAACGCGATCGCCAATGGCAACAGGACAGAGGTTCTCATCATTTTTTCTCCGTCGAGGACGCACCGCCGGGCTGACCCGCCTGTTGCGATCCGTAGGCTGTCCCCCAGCCCCAGACTTCCGCACCGGTGCCGCGCATGACGACCCGATTGCGCAGGATGTCGGCGACGACATCGCCGTCCCCGGCCAGCAGAGCCTTGGTCGAGCACATCTCGGCGCACGCCGGCAACTTGCCTTCGGCCAGCCGGTTGCGGCCGTACTTCTCGAACTCCGCCTCGCTGCCATGCTCTTCCGGGCCGCCGGCGCAGAAGGTGCATTTGTCCATCTTGCCGCGCACGCCGAATGTGCCTTGCGAAGGAAACTGCGGCGCACCGAACGGACAGGCATACGAGCAATAGCCGCAACCGATGCAGACGTCCTTGTCGTGCAGTACCAGCCCCTCTTCGGTATGGTAGAAGCAATCGACCGGGCACACCGCCATGCACGGCGCATCGCTGCAATGCATGCAGGCGACCGAGATGGACTTCTCACCCGGCACGCCATCATTGAGCGTGACCACCCGTCTGCGGTTCACGCCCCAGGGCACCTCGTGTTCGTTCTTGCACGCCGTCACACACCCGTTGCATTCGATGCAACGCTCAGCGTCACAGATGAACTTCATCCGAGCCATGTTTGTCTCCTGATCGTGTTGTTGGCGCCCGGGTCTGCGTGCCGAGCTCGCATCATGCCGCCTCGATGTTGCAGACCGTCGTCTTGGTCTCCTGCATCATCGTCACGCTGTCGTAGCCGTAGGTGGTGCCGGTGTTGACCGCTTCGCCGCGCACGATCGGATGAGCACCCTTGGGGTAATACGCCAGCATGTCCGCGCCCTGCCAGCGCCCCGAGAAATGGAACGGCAGGAACACCGTATCGGGCCCGACCCGCTCGGTCACCAGTGCCTGCACATTGAGCCGCGCTCCGGTGGGTGTCGAAACCCAGGCCCGGCTGCCGTTGCGGATGCCCTTTTCTGCCGCCACCTTGGGATTGATCTCGACGAACATCTCCTGCTGCAGTTCGGCCAGCCACGGGTTGGAGCGGGTTTCTTCGCCGCCGCCCTCGTATTCGACCAGCCGGCCCGAGGTCATGATGAGCGGGAATTTGTCCTGCACCCGGTCCGCGACGTTCTTGGTCTGCAAGGTCTTGAACAGCGTGGGCAGACGCCAGAAATTCTTCTTGTCGTCATGGGTCGGATACTTGGCCACCAGATCGGCGCGGTTGCTGTAGATCGGTTCACGGTGCTGCGGAATGCCATCCGGGAAATTCCATACCAACGCACGCGCCTTGGCATTGCCGAACGGGTGGCAGCCGTGGTTCTGCATGAAGACCCGCATCATGCCGCCCGAAGAATCGGTCTTCCAGTTCTTGCCTTCGGCGGCCGCCTTCTCGGCAATCGTGAGCTCGTCCCACCACCCGAGCTTCTTGAGCAGGATATGGTCGAGTTCGGGATAGCCGGTGGTGAGGTCGGCGCCCAGCGAATGGGAACCGTCTTCGGCCAGCAGGTTGACGCCGTCGCGCTCGACACCAAAGTTTGCCCGGAAGTTGCCACCGCCATCCATCACGTGCCGCGACGTGTCGTACAGGTTGGCACTGCCAGGATGCTTCAATGACGGGTTGCCGAAACACGGCCAGGGCAGGCCGAAATAGTCGCCGGTGAGGTCGTAGCCGGTTTCCTTGTCTTTGCCGCTGCGCGCCTTGAGCGTCTTGGTATCGAACAGGTGCATGTTGCGCATGTGCGCCTTGAGCCGCTCCGGGCTTTGACCGGTGTAGCCAATCGTCCAGACGCACTTGTTGATCTCGCGCAGGATGTCCTCGATCACCGGCTCGTCCATGCCGCCGACCTTCTGCATCTTGTAGTTCTTCGACAGCTCGACCCCGAAGCCCAGCTTCTGCGCGAACTGGTGCATGATCATCTGGTCGCTGCGGCTTTCCCACAGAGGCTCGATCACCTTCTCGCGCCACTGCAGCGAGCGGTTCGACGCCGTCACCGAGCCGCTGGTCTCGAACTGGGTCGCCGCCGGCAACAGGTAGACCGCGCGGTTCGGATTGAGGTCTTCCGGGCGGCCCGGCATGGCCGCCATCGACGCGGTGGCGGACGGATACGGATCGACCACGACCAGCAGGTCGAGCTTGTCCATCGCCCGCTTCATCTCCAGCCCCCGGGTCTGCGAGTTCGGCGCATGGCCCCAATAAAAGACCGCGCGCAGGTTGGAATCCTGGTCGATCAGCTGGTTGTCCTCGAGCACACCGTCGATCCAGCGCGAGACCGTGATGCCGGGCTTGGACATCATCTCGGCGCTCGCGAACCGGCTCTTGATCCAGTTGAAATCGACGCCCCAGGTGTTCGCGAAATGCTTCCACGAACCTTCGGCAATGCCGTAGTAGCCCGGCAGCGAATCCGGATTGGGGCCGATGTCGGTCGCGCCCTGCACGTTGTCGTGACCCCGGAAGATGTTGGCGCCGCCACCGGACTTGCCGACGTTGCCCAGCGCCAGCTGCACGATGCAGGAGGCGCGCACCATCGCATTGCCGATGCTGTGCTGGGTCTGGCCCATGCACCAGACGATGGTGCCCGGGTTGTTCTCGTGCAGCATCGTGGCGACGCGCAGCATCTGCTCTTCCTTGATGCCGCACACTTCTTCGACCTTGTCCGGCGTCCACTTGGCCAGCACGTCTTCACGCACCTTGTCCATGCCGTAGACGCGGTCGTGGATGTACTGCTTGTCTTCCCAGCCGTTCTTGAAGATGTGGTAGAGCAATCCGAACAGGAACGGGATGTCGGTGCCCGAGCGCAGCCGCACGTATTCGTCGGCCTTGGCCGCGGTGCGGGTGAAGCGCGGGTCGACCACGATCATCTTGCAACCGGTTTCCTTGGCATGCAGCATGTGCAGCATGCTCACCGGATGCGCTTCGGCTGCGTTGGAGCCGATATACAACGCCACCTTGCTGTTGCGCATGTCGTTGTAGCTGTTCGTCATGGCGCCATAGCCCCAGGTGTTGGCAACACCGGCCACCGTGGTCGAGTGGCAGATGCGCGCCTGGTGGTCGCAGTTGTTGCTGCCCCAGAAACTGACGAACTTGCGCAGCAGGTACGACTGCTCGTTGTTGTGCTTGGACGAGCCGATCCAGTACACCGCATCCGGGCCACTGGCCTTGCGCAGCGCCAGCAGGCGCGCGCTGATCTCGTCCAGCGCCGTGTCCCAGCTGATGCGCTGGTACTTGCCGTCCACCAGCTTCATCGGGTAACGCAACCGGTATTCACCATGGCCGTGTTCGCGCAACGCAGCGCCCTTGGCGCAATGCGCGCCCAGGTTGATGGGGGAATCGAACACCGGCTCCTGACGCACCCAGACACCGTTCTCGACGATCGCGTCAACCGCGCATCCAACCGAGCAGTGGGTGCAGACCGTGCGCTTGACCACGATCTTGCCGGCCCCGATGGCCGGTCCCGATGGCGCGGCTTCGGCCCTCTTGAGCAGGGCCAATTCGCCAGCCGCAAGGCCGACACCGACACCCAGGCCGGAACGGCGCAGGAATGCGCGACGGTCCATCGTGGGCAGCGCCTGCGACAAGCCGCGACGCAGACTGTGGACGAACGGCGCATGGATTGCATGGCTCGAGGACGCGCTCTTTCGGGTCAACAACATGAAACTCTCCAAAGTCGTGCTGGAAACACCGGCGTCACAGACGGGCGGTTGCGTAATACTGCTTCACGTGTTCGCTCAGCGTGTAGCCACCACCGCGCCTGGGCTTTGGCTTGTCCGCCACCTGGGGCGGCGCGGCTGGGGCGTGTTGTGGTGCCGGCACGATGCGCGTGATGGCGGCAATGGCACCTGCGGCGCCCACACCGGCAAAAATGCTGCGACGTGACAATCGTGTCGAGGAATCGCTCATCTCTGTCTCCTTATAGGTCCGGCAGGTGGCCGGTCGCTGTACTAAGCGTTTGGCCCGAGTGTACGGTGATATGCAGCCGCGTGCATAGCCTTGACGCAGCGATCGCTCGACGCCCGTGCGCGGTCGCTGCAACAGCGTCCCGCGCGAACGGCCTGCGCTGTCAGACCAGCATGTCGAACGCTTGCGCCTCGATGTCGAAGAACGTGCGGGTGAACTCCGCCACAGCCGCGTAGAAGCGCGCATCCGGATGCGCCACGATCGTGTCGAGCAGCTGCCCGACCCAGGGTTGCATATGCTCGCGGAAGAACGCCCGCTGGTGGGTGAGGTTGGCCAGCGCCACATCCTGCCCGGCAATGAGGTAACGCATCACCTCGCACAGGCACGCGAGATGGTCTTCGGTTTCCGTCACCGATTCGTCACGCGCCAGCCCCAGTTCCGCCAGCGCGCCGCGCAACTTCGCCAGCGGCTTTTCATTGAGAAAACCGCTGAGGTAGTGCGACCCGTACAGGTAGACGTCGGGCCGCGTCATGCCACCGAACAGCGCCACGTATTCGTCTGCGACGGAGGCATCGTCACCGTCGCGGGCAGCTGCAACCAGCGCATGCCAGGGCCCTTCCAGCCGCCCGCCCGCGACCGGCGCCTCGGTCACTGCAACCCGCAGCGCGGCTGCCAGCTCGCTCGACAGCGGCGCGTAGTACAGCTGCGCCAACAGACCGTACAGTTCCGCGCGCGCGGTCTCCTCGTCAAGACCGGCGCCGGAGACGGAACCGCTCGATGGCATGTCTTTCCTTTCGTCGTGCGTTCAGCACGAAGCCATGATCGGGTGCGGTCATGGATCGGTGATCCTGACCTCGTTGCGACTGGCATGGATGTCGATCACCCGGCAGTCCGCACACATCTTCAGACGCTCCAGGGCCTCACCCTGGAACATGCTGTGGCCGGCCAGCTTGCCAAGCATCGCTTCGATCGCCTTCAATGTACCGAACGGCTTGCTGCAGCGTATGCAGGCGTAGGGTTGCATCGCGTTGATGACAACCGCCTCCTGGCGCTGCGGCGAGGTGTCGAGCCGCGGCACCAGGGTCAGCGCTTTCTCGGGACAGGTGGTCACGCACAGGCCGCACTGCACGCAGTTCTTCTCGATGAAGAGCAGTTGCGGCGTCTGCGGGTTGTCCTGCAACGCAGACGCCGGGCAGGCGCTGACACAGCTCAGGCACAAGGTGCAGGCATTCTTGTCGACACGGACCGCCCCCAGCGGTGAGCCCTGGTCCGGCAGCGCGATCGACGCCGCAGGGGACACTGGCGCGTGCTCCACCAGATGGGCCAGCGCCAGCTCCAGCGTGGCGCGCTTGTCGGGCTGCTGTGCAAACCCGCCGCTGCGCGCGACGCCCAGCGCCGGGCGTGCCTGCAGGTCCTGGTCGAGTTGCGCCAGGTCGCGGGCATCGCGCACCTGCAATTGCCGCAGGTGGCCCGTGCCATATCCCAGCCCGGTCAGGATGGCCTGGGCAACTGCGATCTGCTGCTCCAGCGCATCGCGGTACTGCGGCGCATCTTCGTCTGTGGTCAGCATCCAGACCTGCGAAGCACCGTAGGCGATCGCCGAGAGCCACAACTCGATCCCGACCGACAGGTCGTGCCACAGCGACAGCGGCAATACACGCGCCGGGATGCCGTGGGTATCCGGGTCCAGCCGCGCCGCCCGTCCAAGGTCGTCCAGCATGCGGCTGCCACCTTGCTGGTTGTGCAGCAGCAGTGCCGGCTGTTTGCCCCCGCTGCGCAGATACGCCGACAGCACGGTCTGGATGCGTTGACCCTGGTCGACCGGACGCGGGTACATGAATGCCAGTGCCCCGGTCGGGCACACGGTACTGCAGGCACCACAACCGACGCACAGATGCGGATCGACGACGATGCGCTGGCGCTGCGGCTCGCTGCTGATCGCCGAAGCCGAGCAGACATCGACACAGGCGTTGCACCCTACCCGCTCGTTGCGGCTGTGCGCGCAGATCTTCTGCCGGTAGGCGACAAACCGCGGCTTATCGAAAGTGCCCACCAAGGCACGCCACTGCAGCAAGGGCTGCAGGTCGCGGCCATTCCAGTGCAGATAGCCCTGCGGATGCGCGTGTTGCGAGAATGCCGGCCGCGCGCGCAGGTCGAGCACCATGTCGAACTGCTCGCGCATGCTGGCCGGCGCCCGATTGAAGTCGATCGCGCCTGCCCCCGCGCAGGCCGTGACACAGGCGCGATGGGACCGGCACAGTTGCATGTCGATCTGATAGTCCAGCCCGATCGCCCCTTCGGGACAGGCCACCAGGCAGGCGTTGCAGCGGGTGCACAGGTCCAGGTCTATCGGGTTGTTGCGCGTCCAGGACACGCTGAAAGCACCCAGCCATCCGGTCAGGCTCACGATGTCGCCGGTCAATACCGGGTAGCGCCTCTCCTGCATCACGTCACCGGCACCGGCACCGGTGCTGAATACGGTGACATCCGTGTCCTCACCCAGCAATGCCGCCGCCTGCTGGGCCGCGTCCGCCTTGCCGATGATCAGCACCCGCCCCTGGCTGTCGAACGACACGGTCGGAACCGGCTCCGGGTCGGGCAGGTGGGCGACGGCCAGCAAGGCCGCCATCTTGGCACCAGCCTTGCCGCCGTCCTTGCTCCAGCCACCGGTCTCGCGAATGTTGACGAAGCGAATGGGCATCTCCGGCGCTTCGGCCTGGTGCGCCAGTTCGCCGAACAGGCGCTGTTCCTGGGTACAGGCGACGACCACGCCGTCGCCCGTCTGCAAGGCCTGCAGAAAGGAGCCGGCCTCGCGCCGACACAGACTCGAATGCAGTGTCAGCCTTTCATTCAACGTGGCGCCGAGTGCCCTCGGATCCAAATCCATGGTCTTGTTGCAATCACAGATCAGAGTTTTCATGCGCAGGGTGGCTCCCGGTCGGCGTCTGGTGGGACGGCCGAAATGGACTCGGCATCGTCAGTGTCGGTTGCGCCCTGGGCGGCGGCAGTCTCGGTGTCAGTGGCAACAGGCGTAGCGGCTGCAACGTCGGTCGCACTGGCAACCGGTTGCGCGGCCTCGGCCGCGCCCTGCTCGTGTCCATCGTGCGGGTCATCGACCAGCTGCATGAACCTGGCACTGGCCATCTTGCGCAGCATGGCCACCGGCAAAGGGTCCGGCACGGAATAGTCGTCGATATAGGTGTCCAGCCCGTCCATCACGTTGAAGTGCGGATCGGCGAACAGCTTCTTCATGGCCGCGTTGCGCACCCGCGGCGCCACGGCGCGTGAAACGAAGGGGCTGAAGTCCGACTCAGTCGTCAGATCGGCGACGTCCTGCAGCGTTGGCAACGCAACTGCCGGCTCCGGCTGCGTTGCCGGTGACGCGGCGTTCGGCGATGCGATGGCCACCGGCTGCGATGGCGCAAGTGGCTGCCGGTCGCTGGTTGCGCCGGGCGATGGCGTGGCCGTGGCGCCGGCCTCCTGCTCCGTCACAACCTGCTGGCGCGCGGCTGTCTTGCGTTGTGACCATCGCCCCAGGAATCCGTCAACCATGGCCACCGCCGGATTTCTTGCCGACGCTGATCGACACCGGATTGCCGAACCGGTCCTGCAGCGAACGAAAACTCTCCGGACGCTTGCGGCGCTTGGGCTCGATCACATGGTGCTCGTCGACAAATGCCTGCAACCAGTCCCGCACATCGTGTGGCAAGGGCACCTGCTCCACCGTTTCCTGGGCATCGAGCCAGCGGCCCGCATCGTGGTAACTCAGCGAGACCATGCATGGCACCGGCATCGGTTCGGGCCCCCAGGCGGTGTCCTGTTGCAGGCGCCACATCACAAACCAGCACGGGGCATCGGTGCTTGCGTTGAGGAAATAGCCTTCGGCATCATCCCTGAACAATGCGACCTCGAAGCCGGGATGCAGCCAGTGCTGCGCACCGTCATCATCGCGCAGCAGGCGGGGCACGCAGCCGAATGCCGCCTCGTGCGGCACCACGCTGTCGAGCACCCAGCGCCAGGGTTGCCAGCGGCGCATGGCGCCTTCGACACGCTGACGGCGCATGATGACGGCAACGTGCCGGGTCGGTCGGATGCAAGACATATCTGGCCGAATGTAGCGGATCGCCGCAACCGCAGGCCGCGCAGGGGCGAAACAACCCGACGCTGTCAGGCCACTGCCGTCGCGCCATAACCGGACACCGCGCTCGGGACACCGCCGGCGACAATGGCCACCGCACAATACTTGAAGCCCGGAATCTTGCCCACCGGATCGAGCGCCGCATTCGTGAGCAGGTTGGCCGCCGCCTCGTAATAGGCAAACGGAATGAACACCGCACCACGCGGTGTCCCGTCGTCGCGGCGCAGGTGGATCGCGATCTGCCCGCGCCGCGAACGCACCGTGACCACGTCGCCGGCCGACACGCCCAGGGCCGCGATGTCGGCGCCACACATCGAGGCAGTAGCCATCGGCTCGATTGCATCGAGCACTTCGGAGCGCCGTGTCATGCTGCCGGTATGCCAGTGTTCGAGCTGGCGGCCGGTGATCAGCACGAACGGATAGTGGGCATCGGGCCGTTCGTCGGCAGGAATGATGTCGGCTGGAACCAGCTTGACCCGGCCATCGTCGGTCGCAAAACGATCGATGAACACCGTCGGCTGGCCGGGATCGTCCGCGTCCAGGCACGGATAGGTGACGCTGGACGCCTGTTCCAGCCGCTCCCAGCTGATGCCGGCAATCGAGGCGTGCATCGCCTGGCGCATCTCCTCGTACACCGCCGCCACGCCGTGATGCTCGCCGGGATAGTTCCAGTGCAAGGCACCCGGCGCCGCGCCGTCCTTGGGTGCATGGGCCCCCAGGCGTTGACCGAGTTGCTGGATGATCCACAAATCGGCGCGGGCCTCACCCGGGGGATCGATCGCCTGGCGACCCATCTGGACCATGCGGTCGGTATTGCTGACGGTGCCGGTCTTCTCGGGCCAGGCGGTGGCTGGCAGCACGACATCGGCCAACCAGGCGGTTTCGGTCATGAAGATATCTTGCACCACCAGGTGTTCGAGGCTGCACAGCGCATGGCGCGCATGGTTCAGATCCGGGTCGCTCATGGCCGGGTTCTCGCCCATGATGACCATGCCGCGGACCTTGTGCGGGTCACTGTCCGGCGCCAGTGCCTTGTGCATGATCTCGACCACGGTGTAGCCCGGGCGGTCATCCAGATTGCTGCCCCAGAAGTCCTCGAACCAGGCATGGGCGCCGGGCTTGTCGACACGCTGGTAGTTGGGGAACATCATCGGGATCAGGCCGGCGTCGCTGGCGCCCTGGACATTGTTCTGGCCACGCAGCGGATGCAGGCCGGAGCCCGGCTTGCCGATCTGCCCGGCCACCGTGGCCAGCGCAATCAGGCAGCGCGCGTTGTCGGTGCCGTGCACATGCTGGCTGACGCCCATGCCCCACAGGATCATCGAACCCTTGACGGCACCGGGTCTGGAACCAGCGGGCCGCGCATACTCGCGCGCCACTTCGCGCAAGGTCGGCGCGTCGATCCCGCAGATCGGCGCCATCGCCTCCGGGCTGTAGGCCTTGACGTTCTCCTTGAGTGCCTCGTAGTTGGCGGCGCGCTCACGGATGAAGTCTTCGTCGACCAGACCTTCGTCGATGATGGTGTGGATCAGCGCGTTGAGCATCGCCACGTCGGTGTCCGGCTTGAACTGCAGGATGCGCCAGGCGTGCCTGCCGATGTCGGTGACCCTGGGATCGGCCAGCACGATCTTCACGCCCTGCCTGGCGGCGTTCTTCATCCAGGTCGCTGCCACCGGGTGGTTGCTGGTCGGATTGGATCCGATGACGATGATCAGGCCCGCATTGGCGACATCGTTGACCTGGTTGCTCACCGCGCCCGAACCGACACCTTCGAGCAGGGCAGCGACGCTGGAGGCATGGCACAGGCGCGTGCAATGGTCCACATTGTTCGAGCCGAAGCCGGTGCGCACCAGCTTCTGGAACAGGTAGGCCTCTTCGTTGCTGCCCTTGGCCGATCCGAAACCAGCCAGCGCCTTGGCACCATGCCGGTCTCGCAAGCCGCGCAAGGTTCCCGCCGCCTTGTCCAGGGCTTCTTCCCAGCTGGCCTCGCGAAAGACCGAACTCCAGTCGCCGGGATCCAGTGACGCAGACAAGGCCTTGGGTACGCCCTGCCTGCGGATCAGCGGGCGCGTGAGCCGCTGGGGATGGTGCGCATAGTCGTAGCCGTAGCGGCCCTTGACGCACAGGCGGCTGTGGTTGGCCGGACCATCGCGGCCGTCGACACTGACGATGCGGTTGTCCTTGACGTTGTAGGTGAGCTGGCAGCCGACGCCGCAGAACGGGCAGACCGAGTCCACCTTGCGGTCGACCACCTGCGAGCCGATCTGCGACTTGGGCATCAGTGCGCCGGTCGGGCAGGCCTGCACGCACTCACCACAGCCGACGCAGCTGCTGTCGCCCATCGGGTCGTCGAGGTCGAACACGATCGCGCTGTGCGCCCCCCGCTGCGCATAGCCGATCACGCCATTGACCTGCTCCTCGCGGCAGGCGCGAACGCAGCGGTTGCACTGGATACATGCATCGAGGTTGACCGCCATGGCCGGGTGCGACAGATCGGCCGCCGGCTGCTCGCGGCGCAGCGCCTGCAGTGCCGGGCGCACCGCCACCTGCATCCGCGCGGCCCAGTCGCTGAGTTCACCGTGCGGCGACGCGCCGTCGGTGTCGTTCCATTTGTAGCCCTGATCGGGCATGTCGGAGAGCAGCATCTCGAGCACCATCTGCTGGCTCTTGACCGCGCGCGGGCTGTCGCTGCGCACCTCCATGCCGGCGGTCACGTTGCGGCAGCAACTCGGCGCCAAGGTCCGTTCGCCGGCGATCTCGACCACACAGGCGCGGCAATTGCCGTCGGCGCGGTATCCGTCCAGGTAACACAGGCGCGGTATCTCGACCCCCTGCCGGCGCGCGGCGTCCAGGATCGTCTCACCCGCATAGGCCTGGGCCGGCTGACCGTTGAGTGCAAAGGGTATGGTGGCGGCGGTCACTTCGGCCACGGTGGTGGGCGCAAACATTCAGCGGACCTCCTGCGCAAAATACTTCTGGACACAGCGCACCGGATTGGGCGCCGCCTGGCCCAGGCCGCAGATGGACGCATCCACCATGACCTGGTTCAGGTCCTCCAGCGTGGCGTTGTCCCATTGGGGCGAGCGCATCAGCTGCGCCGCCTTGGCGGTGCCGACCCGGCACGGCGTGCACTGGCCGCAACTCTCGTGTTCGAAAAATCGCATCATGTTCAGCGCAGCATCGCGCGCCATGTCATGCTGGCCGAGCACGATCACGGCGGCCGAACCAATGAAGCAGCCATGCGGTTGCAGGGTGTCGAAATCGAGCGGCAGGTCCGCCAGGCTGGCCGGCAGAATGCCGCCCGATGCGCCGCCTGGCAGGTACGCGTACAGCGTGTGCCCGTCCAGCATGCCGCCGCAGTATTCGTCGACCAGCTCGCGCAGGCTGATGCCCGCCGGCGCGAGCTTCACGCCAGGCGAGCGCACCCGGCCACTGACGCTGAACGAACGCAGCCCCTTGCGGCCGTTGCGCCCGAACCCGCTGAACCAGTCCGGGCCCTTTTCGACGATGTCGCGCACCCAATACAGGGTTTCGAAGTTGTGCTCCAGCGTCGGGCGGCCGAACAAGCCGACCTCGGCGATGTACGGTGGCCGCATGCGTGGCTCGCCGCGTTTGCCTTCGATGCTCTCGATCATCGCGGACTCTTCGCCGCAGATATAGGCGCCGGCACCGCGGCGCAGTTCGATCATCGGCAACGGAAACGGCGCGTCCGCGCGCAGACGGGCGAGTTCAGCTTCCAGGATGGCACGGCAGCCGTGGTACTCGTCGCGCAGGTAGATGTAGCAGGCGTCGACGCCAACCACCTGGGCTGCGACCAGCATGCCTTCGAGGAAACGGTGCGGGTCACGTTCCAGATAGGTGCGATCCTTGAAAGTGCCCGGTTCGCCTTCGTCGATGTTGACCGCCATGACACGCGGCGCAGTCTGGGAGCGAACGATGCGCCATTTGCGCCCGGCCGGAAAACCGGCACCGCCCAGTCCGCGCAGGCCGGAGTGTTCCATCGCCTGGATGATGTCTTCGGCTTGCTGCTGGCCCGCCATGACGGCCGCCGCCAGCCGATACCCGCCGGCGCCGCGGTACGCGTCGAACCCCACATAGTCCGGCGCACTATCCTTGTCGACAGAGCCGTCGGTCACGCTTTTCTGGACGCAGGCCGAGACTGCGAACGCGCCGGCATCGGCTGCGCGCGGATGCGCGCGTGCGCCAGAGCGAACCGCCGCCGCGACCGACTCCAGATCGGCATGGGGCAACGGGTTCTGGTGCACGACCGCCACCGGTGCCTGCTCGCAGCGCCCCACACAGGGTGCCGCGATCACCCGGACATCGGCGCCCAGCAAGGCGGGCAACCTGGCCAGCAGCTCGCCGGCCCCCTGCAGCGCACAACTGAGACTGTCGCAGACACGCACGGTCAGGCCCGGAGCCTGTGCATCGCCCTTGACGACATCGAAGTGGTGGTAGAAGGTGGCGACCTCGAACACCTCGGTCATCGGGATACGCATGTCGCTGGCCAGCGCCACCAGATGCCGGTCATGCAGGCAGCGGTACTGGTCATGGAGTTGGTGCAGGTATTCGATCAGCAGATCGCGCCGGTGCCCATCCTGCGGCGGCGCGCCGATCAGCGCGCGCACCTCGGCCAGCGCCTGCGCCTCAGGCTGTCGCCCCTTGAGCTTGCGCTTGCGCCGGATGCGCTCGCGCATGTCGTCGACATTGCCCAGCACCACGGTGCCAGCGCCAGGGGAAGAACGGCCGGAAGGACTCATGGTGCCTCACAAGAAATGCCGCCAGGCGGCACGGATAGACAACGGCAAATGTTTCAAGTGTCCTTGGAAATCTTGATCGACGGGAACTTGGACGTGAAATCCTTGTTCTTGGCCGCGATCGACACCGCCACCTTGCGCGCCAGCGACCGGTAGATCGCAGCGACCTCACTGTCGGGCGCCGACACGACGGTGGGTTTGCCACTGTCGGCCTGCAGGCGGATCTGCATGTCCAGCGGCAAGGCACCGAGGTAGTCCATGCCATAGTCGGAGGCCATCTTCTTGCCACCGTCCGCGCCGAAGATATGCTCGGCATGCCCGCATTGGCTGCAGACATGCACCGCCATGTTTTCGACGATGCCCAGAATCGGCACGCCCACCTTCTGGAACATCTTGATGCCCTTCTTCGCGTCGAGCAGCGCGATGTCCTGCGGCGTGGTGACGATCACCGCGCCGGTGATGGGCACGCGCTGGCTGAGCGTCAACTGGATGTCGCCGGTACCCGGCGGCATGTCGACCACCAGGTAGTCGAGGTCGCGCCAGTTGGTCTGGCGCAGCAATTGTTCGAGCGCCTGGGTGGCCATCGGGCCGCGCCAGATCATGGCTTCGTCCTGGGCCACCAGAAAACCGATCGACA
This sequence comes from uncultured Rhodoferax sp., assembly GCA_964558425.1. Classification (GTDB taxonomy): domain Bacteria; phylum Pseudomonadota; class Gammaproteobacteria; order Burkholderiales; family Burkholderiaceae_C; genus CAISIP01. The sequence goes on from CAZLDV010000002.1 coordinate 29,606, forward strand.
TCACCTGCACGCCGTAGTTCTCCAGCGGGTCCATGGTCTTGCCATCACTGGACTCCGGCTTGGCGTTGATGCCCAGCATCATCGGCACGCTGGGGCCATAGATGTCGGCGTCCAGGATGCCCACCGCCGCACCTTCGGCGGCCAGCGCCAGCGCCAGGTTGGCGGCCGTCGTGCTCTTGCCGACACCGCCCTTGCCAGAGGCCACCGCGACGATGTTCTTGACCTGCGGCATCAGCTGCACACCCCGTTGCACGGCATGCGCAACGATCTTCATGTGCACGTTGACCGACACATTGCCGACCCCCGGAACCGTGCGCGCCGCGGCAATGAGCTCCTTGCGAAAGGTCGGAATCTGGCTCTTGCAGGGATAGCCCAGTTCCACGTCGAAGGCCACGTCGCCGTCCGACACCGTCAGGTTGCGGATGGTGCGTGCCGCGACGAAATCCTGACCGGTATTGGGGTCGATGACCGTGCTCAGCGCCTGCGTCAATGCCTGTTCCGTCACTGCCATGCCTTGCTCCTGAATGTCGGGGTTGTGCCAAAGGCGCTAGTCTAGCGGCCCGTCACAGGCAAAGATCCGATCAGGGTCAATCGTGATGGAATCGGCATCCGCGCACCACCATAATGCACCGATGACCCCCCGCTCCGACACGCCTGATTGGTCTGACCCGCCGCAGCCGTCTCCCGTCACCGGATTGTTGCTCACCGGCGGCGGCGCACGCGCGGCCTACCAGATCGGGGTCCTCGAGGCGATTGCCGACATCCGCATCGCATGTGCCGTGTGGTCGCAGGACAACCCCTTCCCCGTCATCACCGGCACATCGGCTGGCGCCATCAACGCCGCGGCCCTGGCCTGCGGCGCCGACGACTTCGATACCGCCGTGCGGCGCATGGTCGATGTCTGGAAGCATTTTCATGTCGGGCAGGTCTACCGCGCGGACTCGATCGGCATGCTGCGCTCGGGCGCAAGCTGGCTGACGCTGATGTCGATCGGCTGGGTGCTGGCGCACTGGCGAAAACTCAAGCCGCGCTCGCTGCTGGACAACGCGCCGCTGCTGGACCTGCTGCGCGACATGGTGCCGCTGGACCAGCTGCACGACCATGTCGCGCAAGGAAGGCTGCATGCCATCGCGGTGACAGCGTCCAGCTACAGCTCGGGTGAACATGCCACCTTCTTCGAGGGCGCCGACAGCATCGAGCCCTGGACACGGTCGCAGCGGTTCGGCATACGCCAGCGTATCACCCATCAGCACCTGCTGGCATCGTCGGCGATACCGTTCGTGTTTCCAGCCAAGGCCCTGGAGATCCGCGGGCGCAGCGAGTATTTCGGCGACGGATCGATGCGCCAGTCAGCGCCGGTGGCCGGCGCCATCCATCTGGGTGCCAATCGGATCCTGGTCGTGGGTGCCGGGCGGCTGTACGAACCGCCCATCGACAATGCAAAGGCGCCACCGAACCAGTACCCGACGCTGGCGCAGATCGCAGGCCACACCTTGTCCAACATCTTCCTGGACGCACTCACGGTCGACGTCGAACGGGTCAGGCGCATCAACCACACCATCGAGCTGGTTCCGCCCGAGGCGCGCGCGGCCAGTGGGCTGCGTCCCATCAACCTGCTGATGATCTCGCCGTCCGAACGGATCGACGCCATCGCCGCCAGGCATGTCGGCAATTTGCCCAGGCCGGTCCGCGCCTTGCTTGGTGGCGTCGGTGTTACCGCGGACACGTCGGACTTTCGCGGCGCAGCCCTGGCCAGCTATCTGTTGTTCGAGCCGGAATACACGCAGGAATTGATCGCACTGGGGCGCGCCGATACGCTGCGCCAGCGCGACGCGGTGGTGCGCTTTTTTGGCTGGGTCGACCCATGCCCGATCGATCCGGGCGCCCCCGGTGCGCTGCGCCAGGAACGCCGACGCGATCCGCTGCGCCTGCGCTGAGCCAGCCGACCGCGCCGACTAAAATCCACCGCTTGCGGCGACACCGCCTGCGCCGAACCACCCTGCCCTGCCTGATGCCACGCCAACTCTTCGTCACCACCGCCCTGCCGTACGCCAACGGCAACTTCCACATCGGCCACATCATGGAGTACATCCAGGCCGATATCTGGGTGCGCTTCCAGCGCATGCAGGGCCATGCGGTCGATTTTGTCTGCGCCGACGACGCACATGGCGCGCCGATCATGATCGCGGCCGACAAGGCCGGCAAGACGCCGCAGCAGTTCGTCGCCGATATCGCAGCCGGACGCAAACCGTATCTGGACGGCTTTCACATCGATTTTGACAACTGGCATTCCACCGATGCGCCCGAAAACCATGCATTGGCGCGGCAGATCTACCGCGACCTGCGCGACCATCCTGACGGCTCATTGATAGAAACGCGCACCGTCGAGCAGTTCTTCGACCCCGAGAAGAACATGTTTCTGCCGGACCGCTTCATCAAGGGCGAGTGCCCACGCTGCCACGCCAAGGACCAATACGGCGACAACTGCGAAGTCTGCGGGGCCGTCTATGCGCCCACCGATCTGATCGCGCCGTATTCGGCGTTGACAGGCGCCACGCCGGTGCTCAAGTCGTCAGAGCATTTTTTCTTCAAGTTGTCCGATCCGCGCTGCGTGGAATTCCTGCAGCGCTGGACGCAGGATGGACGCCTGCAGCCCGAGGTGGCCAACAAGGTCAAGGAATGGTTCAGCGTGCGCAAGAACCCGGATGGCAGCACCAGCGAAGGACTGGGTGACTGGGACATCAGCCGCGACGCGCCGTATTTCGGCATCGAGATTCCGGATGCGCCGGGCAAATATTTCTACGTCTGGCTCGACGCGCCGATCGGTTACCTGGCCTCGCTGAAGAACCTGCTGGACAAGCGTGGCCAGGACTACGAGGCCTACATGGCCAACCCGGCGCTGGAGCAATACCACTTCATCGGCAAGGACATCGTCACGTTCCACACGCTGTTCTGGCCAGCAACGCTGCATTTCAGCGGCCGCAAGACGCCCGACAACGTCTTCGTGCACGGCTTCCTGACCGTCAACAACGGTGAGAAGATGAGCAAGAGCCGTGGCACCGGCCTGGACCCGCTCAAGTATCTGCGCCTGGGCATGAATCCGGAGTGGCTGCGGTATTACCTGGCCGCCAAGCTCAGCGGCCGCAACGAAGACATCGACTTCAATGCCGAAGACTTCATGCTGCGGGTCAACAGCGACCTGATTGGCAAATACGTGAACATTGCCAGCCGCGCGGCCGGATTCGTGCACAAGCACTTCGACGGCAAGCTGGCCGCGCTGGTCGAGCATGCCGCCGACGATCCGCATGCCGCCCTGGTGGCACAACTGCGGGCCGCATCCGGCGTCGTGCACAGGCGTTTTGACGAACGCAACTACCTGCAGGCGGTGATCGAAATCATGCGGCTGGCCGACGTCGTCAATGGCTACTGGAACGAGCAGCAGCCATGGGGCCTGCCCAAGAAGGCGGCAGCCGAACCCGACGCTGCGGCCGGTTACATGGCAACGCTGCACCAGGTCTGCAGCGCCGCGCTGGAATCGTTCCGGGTGCTTACCGTCTACCTGACACCGATCCTGCCGGCCCTGTCCCGGCAGGTTGAACTGTTCCTGGGTGCCTCCTGCAGCCACTGGTCCGATGCGATGCAACCGCTGGGTGCCAGCCACGCCATCCGGGTCTACCAGCACCTGATGCAACGGGTCGAGTTGCAGCAACTCGAAGCGCTGTTCGAACCGCCAGCCCCCGCGCTGGTCGAGACGCCGTTGCCGGGTGGCGAAGCCATCGCGCCGACGATCACGATCGACGATTTCGCCAAACTGGACCTGCGCGTCGCCAAGATCGTGGCCTGCGAGGCGGTCGAAGGCTCGACCAAGCTGCTGCGATTGACACTCGACGTGGGTGAGGCCGCCACGCGCAACGTGTTGTCCGGTATCGCCAGCGTCTACCGACCGGAGCAATTGGTCGGCAAGCTGACGGTGATGGTTGCCAACCTGGCGCCACGCACGATGAAGTTCGGCATCAGCGAAGGCATGGTCCTGGCGGCCAGCCATGCGGACGAAAAGACCAGCCCCGGGATCTACCTGCTGGAGCCGCTCACAGGGGCGCAGGCCGGGTTGCGAGTGCGTTGACCGTCACCGGGTCGTACAGCTCGACCCGGGCGCGACCAGCCTTCTTGGCGCAGTACAGGGCGCTGTCAGCCTGTTGCAGCAGGGTCGAGCGCGCCTCGGCCGGTGTGACCTGCATGCTGGCCACGCCGATGCTGACGGTCAGCCACGGTGACACCGGGGAGTCTGCATGCGGAATCCGCGCGCCCTCCATCTGCTGCAGGCAGCGTTGCGCGATCGCCATGGCTTCAGACGCATCCGTGCCGGGCAACAGGATGGTGAACTCCTCGCCGCCATAGCGCGCCACCAGTTCTCCCGACCGCTTGGCACACATCAGCAGGATGCGGGCAACCTGGCGCAGGCACTCGTCGCCAGTCTGGTGACCATAATGGTCGTTGTAGCGCTTGAAATGGTCGATGTCGATCATCAGCAGCGACAAGTCGGAGCGGCTGCGGGCGCAGCGCTGCCATTCGGCATGCAGCGTTTGATCGAACATCCGGCGATTGGCGATTCCGGTCAGGCCATCGGTGGTCGAGAGGCGCAACAACTGCTCGTTGGCGCGCTCCAATGCCAGACCTTTTTCCACCATCGGCGTCATGTCCAGCCGCGTCATGACCAGGTAGCCCGAAGGCGTGCGGATTTCATGGAAATGCACCCAGTGGCCATCATCGGTATGGCGCAACAACGGTGTATCGAGCGCACCACGGCCCGCCATGCGCAACGCCAGCCATTCCTCCTCACGGCCCACGGCGTCTGCAATCCGGTTCTCCGCCAGCGCGCGGCGCATCAGGTTTTCGTAGGTCTCGCCGATCACCGGTTGTTCGCTGCAATAGGGATACTGGCGCGAGACCTCCCGATTGAACAGCAACAGCCGGTCCTGGTTGTCGTAGATCGCCAGACCCGCGGGCACGGCATCCATGACCTCACGCAAGCGGGTCTCGGACGCACGCAATTGCAAGCGCAGCGGATCGACCGCCTGCTGCAGGCGGCGCGCATGGCTGGCAGCATCAGGCGTCTGGTCGATCCAGCTCCCGCTGCGCCAGGAAATCCAGGCCATCGCCAGGCTGCCGGCCAAGCCAGCCAGACCCAGCACGATGAGCCAGGGCACCGGTTCGGCCATGCCGCGGGCCCCCACAAGCACCAGCGCCACGTGGCCCAGGCACACCAGCACCAGCCACGCGAACAGCGTCGCACCGCGCAGCAGCCGTGGTCGCTCAGACGCGTCGGCCATAAATCGTGTATGCCCGGACCTGGACAGAAACAGCACCCGCTACACCCTCGATATCTGCCACACCATGCTCCCTGTAAACTTCGCTGTCACGAGGGTTCAAGTCTATGTCCATATTCCGTCGCCCGGACTACCAGTCCGATACCACCCAGTTCATCGCCCAGCTCAAGGCGGCAAAGCCCGAGCTCGAATCACTGCAACGCCAGGGGCGCGAGCTGTTGTGGGACAAGAAGCTGGATCGGACCGTCTGGAAGCACTATCGGATGGCCCAGGTGCCCCAGAAGCCCTACGTGTACCAGACCGATCCGACCTGACGGCGTGCGTCGCGCCGCGGCAGCGCCGTGGTGCGACCAGCAGCGAGACCGATAATCGGCCATGCGCGCTTCCGACGATCTCGCCAACGCAACCGCGGACCTTGCCAGCATGCCGCAGGTGGTCGATCAGGTGGCGCTCGCCCGCTTGTATGGCGAGCCGCTGTTCGCCATTCCGCAAGACCTGTACATCCCGCCAGATGCGCTGGAAGTCTTTCTGGAAGCCTTCGAAGGTCCGCTGGACCTGTTGCTGTACCTGATCCGCAAGCAGAACTTCAATATCCTCGACATCCCGATGGCAGGCGTGACGCGGCAGTACCTGGTCTACGTCGACGAGATTCGGGGCCGCAACCTGGAATTGGCGGCGGAATACCTGCTGATGGCGGCGATGCTGATCGAAATCAAGTCGCGCATGCTGTTGCCGCCGCGCAAGGCGGCTCCCGGTGAAGAGGCCGAAGACCCGCGCGCCGAACTGGTGCGCCGGCTGCTGGAATACGAACAGACCAAGCTGGCGGCGGCGGCACTGAACGCGCTGCCGCAGGCGGGACGCGACTTCCTGCGCGCGCAGGTGGCGATCGAGCAGGCGCTGGCGCCCCGTTTCCCCGATGTCGACCTGGCCGACCTGCAGCAGGCCTGGCGCGACATCCTGCGGCGCGCCACGCTGGTGCAGCACCACCACATCTCGCGTGAGCAGTTGTCGGTGCGCGAACACATGGGCATCGTGTTGCGCCGCCTGCAGGGGCAACGCTTCGTTGCATTCGAGGCCCTGTTCGACCCCGCCAGGGGAGCGCAGGTACTGGTGGTGACCTTCATCGCCCTGCTGGAGCTGGCCAAGGAGTGCCTGATCGACATCACCCAGGCCGAGTCGTTCGCGCCGATCTACGTGCGGCTGGCCTACAGCGAGGCAAGCGAGCGCCCCGAAGAACCCTGAAGCGCCGCGCGCACCCCGCCTGGGCAGCCTTGCCGGCATTTGCGCAGTGACTTGCAGCGCGCCAGGGCGGGGCCGCGCCGTCAATGCTCGTCGCGCGCCTCACGGGCCATCAAGGCCGCGACGGCTTGGCGCGGGTCGAGCCGGCCATCGAGCAGGGCATCGACGGCGCAGCTGATCGGCATCTCGACCCCCAGTCCACGCGCCCGCTCGGCGACGGTGCGGGCACAGAAGACACCCTCGGCCACATGGCCCAGGGACTGCACCGCCTGCGCCAGGCTTTGACCGCGCGCCAACGCCAGGCCGACCTGTCGGTTGCGTGACAGGTCGCCGGTGGCGGTCAACACCAGATCGCCCAGGCCGCTGAGGCCGGTGAAGGTCTCTGCACGCGCTCCGAGTGCGACACCCAGACGGGTCATTTCATGCAGTCCGCGCGTGATCAAGGCGGCACGCGCATTCATGCCCAACTCCAGGCCATCACATAGGCCGGCAGCAATGGCCAGCACGTTCTTCACCGCGCCGCCCACCTCGACACCCACGATGTCGTCGCTGGCGTAAACACGCAATTGCGCGCCGTGGACAACATCGACGATGGCGCTGCGCACCCTCGGGTGGGCACTGGCCGCCACCAGCGCTGCCGGTTTGCCCTGCGCGACCTCTTGCGCAAAACTGGGACCGCTGAGCACGCCGGCCGACAAGGCGGGCGCGACCCGGGCCTGCACCTCATGCGCCATCAACCCGACCGCGGGACCGCTGCTGTCCGTCCCATCGGGCTGCGCCGGCTCGAAACCCTTGCACAGCCAGACAACCGGCACTGCGCAATCCTGGAGCTGGTTCAGCATGCCGCGCAGCGCGGCCATCGGTGTGGCCAATATGACCAGATCGACATGACCCAGCGCGGTTGCCCGGTCCGTCACAGCCGCCCCGAACGATACGGGCGGCGCCGGCCAGATACCCAGTTCGAGCGAGGGCGGAAACGGCGCCGTCGGCAGATAGCGCTGGTTCAGCCGCCTCTGGTGCATCGCCGCCCATTGGGCCGCATCACGCGTCCACAGGCGCACCCGATGCGGAGTGTTGGCCCTGGCAGCCAGGTTCACCGCCAGTGCCGTACCCCAGGCACCTGCTCCAACGATAGCGACGTCCATCGTCGACGCGCCGGTTGCCGCTGGCGCTCCGATCGTATTATTGGGTGATGCTGTCGGCGGTGCCGGCTTCGGCGGCCTGCGCGCGCTGCTGCTCGTACATCGCCTGGAAGTTGATTTCCGACAGATGCACTGGCGGAAAGCCGCTGCGCTGGATCAGGTCGGAAACGTTCGCACGCAGATACGGATAGACGATCTGTGGACAGGCGATGCCCATGATCTGGCTCATCTGTTCCTGTTCAATATTGCGGATCTCGAAGATGCCGGCCTGCTTGACTTCGACCAGGAACACCGTGCGTTCCTTGAGCTTGGTATGCACGGTGGCCGTCACGCAGATTTCATAGATGCCGTCGGCGGCCGGGTTGGCCTCGACGCCCAACTGGATGTCCACGGTCGGCTGCTCCTTTTCGAGCAGGATCGCTGGCGAGTTGGGCTGCTCCAGCGACGATTCCTTGAGGTAGATGCGCTGGATCTGGAACGTGGGGGTGTTTTCTTCGGCCATGAGGTCACTTTCGGGGTTGAGGGGGGCGGGCCGAGCACCGCAAGCGGATCGCCGATCCGCGCGGCATCGCCGACACGACGCGCCATTATCTCAGGTGCGCCAGGACAACCGGAACCGGCTCAACCGGCGTTGAGCAAGGGCAGCAAGCCACCCTGGCTGTCGAGATCCATCAGGTCATCGCACCCACCCACATGGGTTTCGCCGATAAAGATCTGCGGCACGGTGCGCCGACCGGTCAGCTCGGTCATGCGGGCCCGTTCGGAGTGGTTCAGGTCGACCCGGATCTCGTCGATCCGCGCAACGCCCCGCTCCTTGAGCAGTTGCTTGGCGCGGATGCAATAAGGGCAGGTCGCGGTGGAGTACATCGTCACGGATTGCATGGGGATGGCTTTCAACAGACACGGGGGCGTCGGTCCGGCAGCAACCGCGCGCCACCTCGATTCAGGACTTCTCGACCGGCAGGCTGGCGCTCTTCCAGGCGGCCAGGCCGCCGGAGAGGGACTGCGCGTTTTCGTAGCCGAGCTTCTTGGCAACGGCGACGGCACGCGCAGAACGCGCGCCACTCTGGCACACCAGGATCAGCGGGACCGCCTTGTTCTTCACAGCCCCCGGCAACTTGGCTTCCAGCTGACCCAGCGGAATGTTGCGCGCGCCACCCGGATGACCGGCGGCATATTCTTGCGCCTCGCAGACGTCGATCATGACCGCCTTCTCGCGGTTGATCAGCTGCACGGCAGTGGCCGTCGTGACGCCTCCGCCGGCCACCCCACGCAACATCGGCATGAACAACATGGCACCCGACGACAGGGCAACCAGCACCAACATCCAGTTCTCGATCACAAATTTCACGGCATTCCTTGGCAATGGATACTGCGCGACGAAGCGCAACAGGCGGCATTTTAGAATGGCGGACAAGACCACGGTCGGCGCAACGGTCAAAACCGCTGATGCACGGACCCTGGCCGCCCCAGCCATGCACCGCCACTACGCCTTCCGAGGCGCTTCGACCCTGAATGGAAACCATGCACACGCTCGTACTGATCCGCCACGGTGAATCGACCTGGAACCTGGAGAACCGCTTCACCGGCTGGACCGACGTCGACCTGACCAGCACCGGCATCGCGCAGGCGACATACGCGGGCCGGCTGCTGCGCGAGCAACAGATGGACTTCGATCTGGCCTATTGCAGCGTGCTCAAGCGCGCCACCCGGACCTTGTGGCACTGCCTTGACGCAATGGACCGGACCTGGTTGCCGGTGGTGCACAGCTGGCGCCTGAACGAACGCCATTATGGTGCGCTGCAGGGACTGAACAAGGCGGAAACAGCCAAACAATATGGCGACGCCCAGGTGCTGGCCTGGCGGCGCAGCTACGACACGCCACCGCCCGCGCTGGACCCCGACGATCCGCGCTGCGAGCGCTCGGACCTGCGCTACGCCGGGCTATCCGCCGGTCAGGTCCCATTGACCGAATGCCTGAAGGACACGGTTGCCCGCGTCCTGCCGTTCTGGGACGACACCATGGCGCCGGCCATCCGCGCCGGCAAACGCGTCGTCGTATCGGCGCACGGCAACTCGATCCGGGCGCTGGTGAAATACCTGGACAAGGTGTCCGACGCCGACATCGTCGGGCTCAACATTCCCAACGGCATCCCTTTGGTTTACGAGCTCGACGCAGCGCTGGCACCGATTCGCCACTATTACCTGGGCGACGCCGATGCAGCCGAAGCGGCCGCAAAAGCCGTGGCGGCGCAGGGACGCGGCTGAAAAATGCGCGACTTGCGCGTTTATTGTGGCTGAACCTCCAACTTGCCGGAACCTGCGCGCCGCTCCTCGCTCCAAGGTGTATATTGACCCGGCCGCAGAGGCACGGCACGGGTTGGCAACGGGTTTCCGACGGGGTGCCGCAGCACCCCGGGGGCGGCGCGGCGTTCTCCATTCTCTAGGTAGGAACAAGCATCATGGGTCACAAACTGAAAGTTGCCGGCTGGATCGCATTGGGTGTGATCGCTGGCGCCTTGACGACGGTGTCGCTGCAGACCGTGGCACGCGGAACGCTGGCGCCACTGCCACTGGAAGAACTGCAGCAACTGGCCGCGGTTTTCAGCATGGTCAAGAGCGACTATGTCGAGCCGGTGGACGAAAGGAAACTGATCACCGACGCCATCTCCGGCATGGTGTCCAGTCTGGATCCGCATTCGCAGTATTTCGACAAGAAGTCGTTCAAGGAATTTCGCGAAGGCACGTCCGGACGGTTTGTCGGCGTCGGTATCGAAATCACCCAGGAGGACGGTCTGGTCAAGATCGTCTCGCCAATTGAAGGTACACCGGCCTTTCGTGCCGGCCTCAAGACCAATGACCTGATCACCAAGATCGACGATACCGCGGTCAAGGGGTTGTCGCTCAATGACGCGGTCAAGCGCATGCGCGGCGAGCCCAACACCAAGGTGACGCTCACGATCCTGCGGCGGGACGAGAACCGCAGCTTCCCCGTCACCATCGTACGTGAGGAAATTCGCACCCAGTCGGTGCGCAGCAAGGTCATGGAGCCCGGTTACGCCTGGATCCGGCTGAGCCAGTTCCAGGAGCGTACGGTCGACGACTTCGTACGCAAGATCGACGACATCTACAAGCAGGAACCCAATCTGAAGGGACTGGTGCTCGATCTGCGCAACGATCCGGGTGGCCTGCTCGATGCGGCCGTGGCCATCTCCGCCGCCTTCCTGCCGGAGAACGTCACCGTGGTGTCGACCAATGGCCAGTTGCCCGAAAGCAAGTTCGTCTACCGCGCCTCGCCAGAGGCCTACCTGCGTCGCGGCGCCAGCGACCCGCTCAAGCGCTTGCCGGCCGCGATCAAGAATGTTCCGCTGGTGGTACTGGTGAACGAAGGTTCGGCCTCGGCCAGCGAGATCGTCGCCGGCGCCTTGCAGGACCACAAGCGGGCCACCATCATGGGTCGCCAGAGCTTTGGCAAGGGTTCGGTGCAGACGGTGCGCCCATTGGGCCCGGACACCGGCCTGAAGATCACCACGGCGCGCTATTACACACCGAGCGGCGCTTCGATCCAGGCCAAGGGCATCGTGCCCGACGTCATGATCGACGAGACCGAGGACGGCAACCTGTTCGCCGCCTTGCGAACCCGTGAGGCCGACCTCGAAAAGCACCTCAGCAGCGGTCAAGGAGAAGAGAAGAAGGATGTCGCGCGCGAAAAGGCGCGGGAACTGGCGCTCAAACAACTTGAGGAAGAGAGCAAGAAGCCGGTGGCCGACCGCAAGATTCCCGAGTTCGGCTCTGACAAGGACTTCCAGCTGATCCAGGCCCTCAACCAGCTCAAGGGGCGGCCGGTGATGGTCAGCAAGACCCAGACCGAACGCAAGGAAGAACCCAAGAGCAACTGAAGGATGTCGTTTGCGCGCTGCGTGTCACCGGCAACATGAACGACCTGCAACTGCTGCGGTACGCGCGCCACATCCTGCTCGACGAAATCGGCGTCGAAGGCCAGCAGCGCATCTGCGCCGGTCATGCCCTGATCCTGGGTGCGGGTGGGCTGGGGTCACCGGTGGCGCTGTATCTCGGGTCGGCCGGCGTCGGCCAGATCACGCTGGTCGACAATGACGTGGTCGATCTGACCAATCTGCAACGCCAGATCGCGCACACGACGGACCGGGTCGGCGTGCACAAGTGCGACTCGGCCGCCGCCGCCATCGCGGCCATCAATCCGGACGTTCGCGTGACCAGCGTGAACAGGCGCGCCGATGCGGCCCTGCTCGATCGCCTGCTTGCCTCGGTCGATGTGGTGCTCGATTGCAGCGACAACTTCGCCACCCGGCATCTGCTCAATGCCGCCTGTGTCCGACACCGCAAGCCGCTGGTCTCGGGCGCAGCCATCCGGTTTGACGGCCAGCTCAGTGTCTATGATGCACGCGACGACAACTCGCCGTGTTATGCCTGCGTGTTCCCGCCCGAGGCCGCATTCGAGGAGGCCCTCTGTTCCACCCTGGGCGTGTTTGCTCCGCTGGTGGGGATCATCGGAACCATGCAGGCGGCAGAAGCCTTGAAGCTGCTCTCGGGTCAGGGCTCCGCGCTGACCGGACGCCTGCAGATGCTCGACGCGCGCGTCATGGAATGGAGCGAGATTCGCATTGCGCGCAATCCGGACTGCCGTGTGTGCGGCCAACCTGCGACGCCTGCGTCCATCTGAGCGCCGGCAATTGCAGCGGCATCGACCAACAGGCCTGGCAGACAGGTGTATTCCCTGGGTCTGGCGTCACAGGCATGCTGTTAAACTTTCCCGTCCCCATCCACCACCTGGCTGTGAACTCATCGATCGCATCGTCCGTCGTCGACATCTGCGACCTCCGGTTGGACAACGCACGTGCCTTGCTCGAACACGGTGCGAAGGTGATTCTGCCGGACAGTGCGCACCATCCGACCGAATTCGTGCAAAAGGTGATCGACGGCTTGTGCGAGCTGTCGTTGAAGGACCCATTGACGGGGCTGGCAAACCGGCGCCAGTTCATGTCGATTCTGGAACGCGAAATCGATGGTGTCGCGCGCTCAGGCGAACCCGCTCTGTTGTTGATGCTGGATATCGACAATTTCAAGCGTGTCAACGATACCCACGGGCATCTGGCCGGCGACCAGGTGCTGCAAGCGGTTGCCAAGTGCCTTTCGCGTTGCATCCGCCCAATGGACTCGGTTGCGCGGTACGGAGGTGAGGAATTTGCCGTGGTATTGCCCAATTGTCTGGTGTCGGTTGGCGAAGCGGTGGCCGAACGGATCCGCATGACAGTGGAGTCACTGACGATACCTGTTGGCGCCAGCCTTTCGATACGCGCCACCATCAGTATCGGAGGAGCGTACGCGCCGGCCTGGGTCCGCTCGACCGCTCCATTGTGGATAGAACGTGCCGATAGCCTGTTGTATCAGGCCAAGGCACAAGGGCGCAATCGTGTCTGCATCGACCATCAACAGGCGATTGCGGTCAGTGCCGAGGAGAAAAATCTCTTGTTTGGTCATTTAGCGCTGGGGGAGCCGGCATGGCTTGAACAGGCGGCGGTCGACACGGCCGGTAGCGCAACGGGCGGAGGCCAACCATGAGCGAACAGTTGCGCCGCGACGCAGAGGGCCCGGAAGCGGCGACACCGCAGGTGCCGTTGACTCCGCACGGCAAGGTCATGGCGGTGACCAGTGGCAAGGGCGGCGTGGGCAAGACCTTCGTGTCCGCGAATCTGGCCGCGGCGTTGGCCAAGCGGGGGCACAAGGTGCTGGTGCTGGACGCCGATCTGGGCCTGGCCAACCTGGACGTGGTGCTCAACCTGTACCCCAAGGTGACGCTGCACGACGTTTTCAGCGGCAAATCGCGGCTTGACGAGGCGATCATCCAGGCGCCAGGGGGGTTCTCGGTCTTGTTGGCCGGCTCCGGCATGGTGGAGTACTCGCGCCTGACGCCGGAGATCCGCGCGCAGTTCCTGCACATCATCGACGGCCTGATTCCGCATTACGACGTGGTATTGCTCGACACCGGAGCGGGCATTTCCGACGTGGTCCTGTTCGCCGTCTCGCTGGCGTCGGTCGTGCTGGTGGTCGCCACGCCCGAGCCCACCTCGCTGACGGACGCCTACGCAACCATCAAGGTACTGGCCAGCCAGCAAAAGCGCGAAAACATCCACATGGTGATCAATCAGACTGCCCGTCTGGGAGATGGTCGCGCGATTACCGGCCAGCTGCAACAGGTGCTCGACCGCTTCGTCGTGACCGAACCGGGACGCGGGGTGCGTCTGGTGCACCTGGCCGACATACCGGCAGACCCGTCAGTACGCCAGGCCGTGATGCGCCGGCAGTTGCTGATGCAGACATTGCCCGGTTGCCCGGCAGCACTGGCCGTTACCCTGCTGGCGCGCAAGCTCGAGGAAAACGTGATGCCTGGCGGCCATTGAGGCGCGATGCATGGGCGTCGCTGCTGAAGGCGCCCATCAATTCGGGTGCGTCGGCACTGCGCTGACGATCCATCCCTCGAGCGGGTCGATCGGCATCGGTAATCCGAAATCAGGCCACCCTTGCCGGGAACCCCAGGCGGCCTGCATCAGGCACAACGCCGCATCGAGCCGGTCGCCTCGGCCGTCGTCCAGCAACAGCATGCGCTGTGCGGGCGTCACGGCCAGGCGCAATCCCAACCGCGTGCGGCCGTCCTGCAAACCCTCCAGCACATGTTGGCGGCAGGCACGCCGCTGCGCCGTCTGCCTGGCGGGATCATCGCTCTTGTAACTGGCGCGACCCAGCAACTCGCGCGCGAGCAGCCCCGGATACGCTTCGAGCGCGACACGCCGCGGCCGGCCGTGCGCGTCGACGTCGTGCGCATGGCCCGGATGCAGCCCTGGCAGACACGCGCCGGCATCGATCAACGCCGGCACACCGGCATGCAGCATGAAGGCCACTGGCGGATTGATCCATTTCATCGACGGGCTCGACCCGGCCCAATGGTCGGTCGCACGGTGTGCAAACTTGCTGCCAACCGGTCGCGCCGCGCAAAAGGCGGCAAAGCGGTCCCGGATGTCGGCCCGGCTGAGGCGGGCATAGCAGCGGATGTTCTCTTCCCAGTCGGTGGGCCATGCCTGTGCGAGCACCAGTTCGCGCGGCAGACCAAATGGAAAGTCGAATCCGCCCAGCCATTGCGGCTCCTGCACCAGCCAGTGCGCAAATGCCTGCAGGGAGTTCAGGGTTTGGAGGCAATCGAGGACCACGGTCGAGCTGCCCTGCAGGTGGCCGCGCGCGATGACGATCGGCTTGCGATGGTCGGGCCGGCTGCTGAAGTCGCAACCGATCAGCAGTTGCTGTGACGACACACTGCGCGCCGATCCTGCCGCCGCAACCCGGAACCGCTCAGGCGCGTCCCATGATCGATGCGGTGGCCATCAACTCTTCGAGCAGGGCCAGCGAGACCGTGCCCGAGACCGCATACGGATCGAGTTCGGGCTTCTCCGCGTACTTGAGCAAAATGGAGGTGTTGATGCGCGACATGTTCACCTGGCCCATGGTCCAGCCACCGAAGCGGCGTTCGGCAATTTCTTCGTAATGCAGCAGCACCACATCCTTGTGCCGCTTGTCCTTCTGGATGTGACCGAACAGGTCGCTCACGGCCATGCGCCCGCCCTCGATCGCCTGCAGGAAAATCCCCCCGCCATAGCACAGGATGCCGGTGATGCCGCAGGCCGGATTGGATTGCCGCGATTGCGTGAGGATGGCATCGATCGCCTCATGCGTGGTGTCCACCGCGCGGCTGGCATACAGAAGTCGGACCAGCATGGCGTCAGCCCTTTCCAGGAATCAGCGACAGGAATTCACGGCGCAGGTTGGAATCCTTGAGAAACGAGCCGCGCATGACCGAGTTGATCATCTTGCTGTCCATGTCCTTGACGCCTCGCCAGGCCATGCAATAGTGGCTGGCCTGCATCACGATCGCCAGCCCGTCGGGTTGTGTCTTGAGCTGGATCAGATCGGCCAGCTGCACCACCGCCTCCTCCTGAATCTGCGGACGGCCCATCACCCATTCAGCCAGGCGCGCGTACTTCGACAAACCGATCACGTTGGTGTGCTCGTTGGGCATGACGCCGATCCAGATCTTGCCGATGACCGGACAAAAATGGTGGCTGCAGGCACTGCGCACGGTGATCGGGCCCACGATCATCAGCTCGTTGAGGTGTTCGGCGTTCGGAAATTCGGTGATCACCGGGGGCTTCACATAGCGGCCCCGAAACACCTCATTGACATACATCTTGGCGACCCGGCGCGCGGTATTGTCGGTATTGTGGTCGTTCTCGGTGTCGATCACCAGGCTGTCGAGCACCCCTTTCATCTTGTCTTCGACCTCGTCGAGCAGCCGCTCCAATTCGTCGGGCTCGATGAAATCGGCAATGTTGTCATTGGCGTGGTAGCGCTTGCGTGCGGCCACCAGACGTTGGCGGATCTTGAGCGATACCGGAACGCCTTCGTCGGAGTCGGCAGCAGTCATGGAGGTAGGGGTCTGCATCAACATCGGCAGATCGTAACAGTGAACGGACCGCTCTGTAGCGCGCGGGGCTTACCGAGGATCAATAGCGCCGGCCAATCAGGAACAGGCCCGCGCGCACCATGATCAGGGCCAGGGTTTCCCGGATGCGCTGGCCCCATGAACGGTTGAGGTAGGCGGCGGCGTCGACCCGGTGTCCGCCCTCCCCCATGGCAAGCTCGAGCCGGTCGCGCAGCAAGGCCGCAAACCCGGTATCGCGCACCACGATGTTGGCCTCGCGCGCCAGCAGCAGACTCAGAGGATCGAGATTGGACGACCCGACGGTGGCCCATCGGGTGTCCACGACGGCGACCTTGGCATGCAGAAAGCTGGCCGCATATTCATGGATCTCCACACCGGCATCGAGCAGCGCTCCGTAGACCGGCCGGGCGGCATGGTACTGCAGAAAATACTCATACCGTCCCTGCAACAACAGGCGTACCCGCACACCACGCTGCGCCGCCACAATCAGCGCCTTGCGCAATCGCGCCCCGGGCAGGAAATAGGCGTTGGCGATGATCACTTCCCGCCGCGCTGCACCGATCGCACGCAGGTAGGCCCGCTCGATGCGCCGCCGGTTGCGCAGGTTGTCGCGCAAGACCAGGTCTGCCCGCGCCCCGGGGCCACGCAGCGAACCCAAGACCGGCAGTGGCGGATCGGCATGCAGGCCCGATGCCCCCTTGCGTTCGGCCAAGGCCTTGCGCATGCGCTGCTGCAGCACGCGCCAGGCGGCAGGGAACTCACGATCCAGCACGTCGGACGCCACGGTCATGCGCCACCAGAAACGCGTCATCACTTCCAGTGCATCCTGCACCAGTGGCCCGGTGACCTGCACGGCAAAGTCGAGCCGCGGCTCCTGCAGCTGTCCGAAGAAGGGATCATTCAGATCATCCAGGATATTGATCCCGCCGCAGAACACCGTCTGCGCATCGACGACGCACAGCTTGCGGTGCAAGCGCCGCCACCGGCTCGGAATGAAAACGCCCAGACGCCCCAGCGGCATGTAGATGCGCCAATGCACGCCGCAATCGGAAAACCGTTGCTCCAATGGCACTGGCAACTGCGGGGTGCCGACGCCATCCATGGTCAGATAGACCTGCACACCCCGCGATGCCGCCCGCGCCAGCGCGTCGGCCACTTGTTCACCGGAGGCATCCATATGGAAGATGTATGTCTCCAGGCGCACTTCCAGCCGCGCAGCGTCAATCGCCTCGATCATTGCCGGAAAGAGCTCCGTTCCGCCTTGCAGCAGCCGGATGTGATGCCGTTCCAGGGGTCTGGCCATCGAGGCCGTCAGGTCAGGTCCGGCAACTCGAACTCCGCCACCAACGGCAGATGGTCGGACATGCGCCACCAGATCCGCCCGCGCGGCACCAGCAAACCATGGGGCAGCAAGCCACGCGCATAGACATGGTCGAGCTGTGCCAGAGGCATGCGCGAGGGGAACGTCGGCTGCGTCGGCCCGGCGAAACCCAGCAGCCCCATGCCGGCCATCTCGCGCTGCACCAGCGTGCCCCAATCATTGAAGTCGCCGGCCACGATCAGCGGCGCATGGATCGGAATCTCGCGTGCAATGTAACGCTCCAGTTGCGCGATCTGGCGCATGCGGCTGGCACGGATCAGGCCCAGATGGACAACCACGACATGCACGGCCTGCCCGTGCAGGTTGACCTGCGAATGCAGCAACCCGCGTTGCTCGAAGCGATGATCGGACATGTCTTCGTGCTGGTGGCCCAGCACCGGCCAGCGCGACAGCATGGCATTGCCATGTTCACCATGGCGCGTCGTCGCATTGGTGCGGTACACCGCCTCGTAGCCTGGCGGTGCCAGGTACTCGGCCTGCGGCACGTCTGGCCAGTGGGCGAAATAGCGTGCTTCGCCCCGGTTGAGCCTGCGCACTTCCTGCAAGCAGACGATGTCGGCGTCGAGTTGCTCGACCGCATGGCCCAGATTGTGGATCTCGAGTCGGCGTCCCGGGCCCACGCCCTGCACACCCTTGTGGATGTTGTAGGTGGCAACCCGCACGATGTTCATCGCGCCCCCTCGCCGGCAAGCCAGCGCGGCAACATCAGGATCGCCTCGGCGTTGGACGGTGAAAAGCAGGCATCCGCCGCCTCTTGCCACGGCAACCACCGGTAGGCGCGATGTTCGCGCGGGTTCAGCCGGACCGGGGTCCGGGCCGGCACGCGCAAACCAAACAGATGCTCGGTGTTGCGCGTGACGCCAGGCGCATACCGATGGCGCCAGCGCGGGTAAATCTCGTACACGTTCTCCAACTCCCAGTCGAACAGTGCATCGGCCAGTGGCGAACCGACCCGGCAATCGATGCCGGTTTCCTCCAGCACCTCGCGCGCTGCCGTTGCCCGATAGGCTTCGCCGGGATCGTCCTTGCTGCCCGTGACCGACTGCCAGAAATCGTCGGCATCCGCCCGTTGAATCAGCAAGACCTCGGCCGCCGGCGTGTGGATCACCACCAGCACCGATTGGGGAATCTTGTAGGACCTGGGCATGGGGTGCGACTGCGCGTGGCCACTGTCGCATTCTGCTCCACGCTCCCGTCTCGCGTGCACCGCCCGTGCGTCACCGTCGCCACCGCCATGGGCGGATTGCATGAACCATGTGCACTGCACGCGCGCCCGTACGCTCAAGCTGGCTGCACCGAACGCAATCGGATATGCAGCTCGCGCAATTGCTTCTCGTCGACCGCCGACGGCGCGTCGGTCAGCAGGCACTGGGCTCGCTGCGTCTTGGGGAACGCTATCACGTCGCGGATCGACTCGGCGCCGGTCATCAGCGTGACGATGCGGTCCAGCCCGAACGCCAGCCCACCGTGCGGTGGCGCGCCGTATTGCAGTGCGTCGAGCAGGAAGCCGAACTTGAGCTGTGCCTCTTGCGGCGTGATCTTGAGCGCATCGAACACCTTTTGCTGCACGTCGGCACGGTGGATACGCACCGAGCCGCCTCCCATCTCCCAGCCGTTGAGCACCATGTCGTAACCCTTGGAGACACATTTCTCCGGGGCGGTGGCCATCCAGTCCTCGTGTCCGTCCTTGGGCGCGGTGAAGGGGTGGTGCGTGGCGGTGTAACGCTGTGCCTCCTCGTCGAACTCGAACATCGGAAAGTCGACCACCCACAGCGGTCGCCAGCCGGCTTCGAACAGGCCGTTCTTCTGGCCGAACTCGCTGTGGCCGATCTTCAGGCGCAAGGCACCGATCGCATCGTTGACGACCTTGGACTTGTCGGCGCCAAAGAAGATCAGGTCACCGTCCTGGGCGCCGGTGCGCGCCAGCACCTCACCCAGAGCCTTGTCGTGCAGGTTCTTGACGATCGGGCTCTGCAGACCAGGCCAGCGACCGGCGGCATCGCCAGGGCCAGCCGACGCGTCGTTGACCTTGATATAGGCCAGACCCCTGGCGCCGTAGATCTTGACGAACTCGGTATAGGCATCGATGTCGCCGCGGGTCAGGCCGCTGCCATCACGCGCGCCGCCCGGAACCCGCAGACCGACCACACGGCCGCCCTTGGACGAGGCGGCGCTGGAGAAGACCTTGAAGTCGACGTCGGCCATGACCTCGGTGAGTTCGGTGAATTCCATCGTGACGCGCAGATCCGGCTTGTCCGATCCGAAGCGGTGCATCGCGTCGGAATACGCCATCACCGGAAACGCACCCAGATCCACGTCCATCGTGTTCTTGAACACCGCGGTGATCATCGCCTGGGTCAGATCACGGATTTCCTGTTCACCCAGGAACGAGGTCTCGATATCGATCTGGGTGAACTCCGGTTGGCGATCGGCGCGCAGGTCTTCGTCGCGGAAGCATTTGGTGATCTGGTAGTACCGGTCGTAACCCGCCACCATCAACAGCTGCTTGAACAGCTGCGGCGACTGCGGCAACGCGAAGAAGTAGCCGGCATGCACACGGCTGGGCACGAGGTAGTCGCGTGCGCCCTCGGGGGTAGACTTGGTCAGCATCGGAGTCTCGATATCGATGAAACCCTGCGCATCGAGAAACTTGCGCACCTCCATCGACACCCGGTAACGCAGCTTCAGGTTCTGCTGCATGTAAGGCCGGCGCAAATCCAGCACGCGGTGCGTCAGCCGCGTGGTTTCGCTCAGGTTGTCATCGTCGAGCTGAAACGGTGGTGTCACCGACGGGTTCAGCACCACCAGGGAGTGGCACAGGACTTCGACCTTGCCGCTGCGCAGGTTGTCGTTGACCGTGCCACTGGGCCGCGCGCGCACGATACCGTGGACTTGCACGCAAAATTCATTGCGCAGGCCTTCGGCGAGGGCAAACATTTCCGCACGGTCCGGGTCGCACACCACCTGCACGAAGCCCTCGCGGTCGCGCAGGTCGACGAAGATGACGCCGCCATGGTCGCGGCGGCGGTTGACCCAGCCACACAAGCTGACGGTTTCACCGAGCAGGGCTTCGGTCACAAGGCCGCAATAATGGGTACGCATGGTCATGGATGGGGACTTTCAATGGCCGGCCGGCAGGCCGACAGAGGCTAGGGTTGCAGGGGTTCGATCCGTCGTGGCGCCACGCCTGGCGCCACGGAACCCATGGAGATCACGTAGGTGAGTGCTTCGTCGACGCTCATGTTCAGCTCGATCACTTCCGAGCGGGGCAACATCAGGAAAAACCCGCTGGTCGGATTGGGGGTGGTCGGCACGTAGACGCTGACGAACCCGGGTCCCAGATGGCTGGCGGTTTCGCCCTGTGGCTCACCGGTCTGAAAGGCAATTGTCCACGCGCCTGCGCGCGGATACTGGATCAGCATCGCCGTGCGAAACGCCTTCGCGTCCTTCGAGAACAGCGTGTGGGACACCTTCTTGACGCTGTTGTAGATCGACTTGATGAACGGGATGTTGGCGAACAGGCGATCCCATTGCCGCACCCACCAGCGTCCTGCGACGTTGGAGACGACCACGCCGGTGAACAGCAACGTCAGGAACACCAGGATCACGCCCAGGCCGGGGATCGTGCGCAGGCGTTCGATCACCGGATGCGGGCCACCGAACGGCAACACGGCTTCGAGGCCCGACAGGAAGGCCGAAAAAATACCGTCCAGCATGCCCACCAGCCACAACATCACCCAGACGGTGATGGCCAGCGGCAACCAGACCAGCAGTCCGGTGATGAGGTATTTGCGAAAAGACATCGAGGAGCGAAAATCGGCAGGGCTCAGCTATCCGAACCGGTGCTGGGGGGCGTCGCAGACCTCTTTGGTGCGGATTCGGCCGCCGGCGCTGGCGTGCTCTTGGCCGCGGGTGTATCCGGGCTCTTGGCTGCGGGCGCATCGGATACCCCCTCGGTCTTGCCGTCGACCGACTCGCCCGGCTTGGCATCGGTCTTGCCCGCGGCGCCGTTGTTGCCTCCGCGAAAATCAGTCACGTACCACCCCGAACCCTTGAGCTGGAAACCGGCCGCCGTGAGTTGCTTGCGAAAAGTCCCGGCGCCGCAGGACGGGCAGTCACTCAAAGGCGCATCGGAGATTTTCTGCAACACGTCCTTGGCAAAGCCGCAAGAATCACATTTATAGGCGTAGATCGGCATGCTGATGGACCCGGATTGAAGGATTGCAAAACCTTCAATTATAGGCAGCGCGGCGTTTTGCAAGGATGCTGGCCGAAGGAAATCAGAACAGCCGGACCCGTACCAGCACCTGCATGACCAGCAGGCCCAGCGCAAAACCAACGCCACCGTAGACCATGCCCTGCAACAGACGATTGGTGCGCTTCTGTTCGATCAGCAACTCCTGGACCTCGCGTCGCAAATCAGCGGGATGCTGGCGTAGATAGCTGTCCAGCAAGCGTGGCAAGCCGGGCAACAGCTTGGCGTAACGCGGCGCCTCTTCCTTGAGCTGCTCCAGCAATTTCTGCGGACCGACCTGTTCGAGCATCCATTTCTCAAGAAAGGGCTTGGCGCTGCTCCACAGGTCCAGCTCGGGGTCGAGATCACGGCCAAGCCCTTCGATATTGAGCAGTGTCTTTTGCAACAAGACCAGCTGCGGCTGGATTTCGACCTGGAAGCGCCGCGACGTCTGGAACAGCCGCATCAGCACCATGCCCAGGGAGATCTCCTTGAGCGGACGATCGAAATAGGGCTCACAGACGGTGCGCACGGCCGCTTCCAGTTCGTCGACCCGGGTTGTGGGGGGCACCCAGCCCGACTCGATATGCAACTCGGCAACCCGTTTGTAGTCACGGCGGAAAAACGCGGTGAAGTTCTGGGCCAGGTATTCCTTGTCGAACTCGGTCAAGGTGCCGACGATGCCGAAATCGAGCGAAATGTAACGACCGAAGGTTTCGGGCTCCACGCTGACCTGGATGTTGCCCGGATGCATGTCCGCATGGAAAAACCCATCGCGAAAGACCTGGGTGAAAAACAGCGTCACGCCATCGCGCGCCAACTTCGGTATGTCGACCCCTGCGGCGCGCAGGCGATCCACCTGGCTGATCGGAATACCGCGCATGCGCTCCATCACGATCACATCAGGGCTGCAAAAGTCCCAGTGCATCTCGGGAATCAGCACCAGATCAAGCCCGGCCATGTTGCGGCGCAGTTGCGCGGCACATGCGGCCTCGCGTACCAGGTCGAGCTCGTCGTGCAGGTATTTGTCGAATTCGGCCACGACCTCCCGCGGCTTGAGGCGGCGCCCGTCACTGGACAGCCCACCCACCCAGGAGGCCATCGTGCGCATCAAACCAAGGTCCTTCTCGATCGCCGGCAACATGCCGGGTCGCAGCACCTTGACCGCGACGTCGTGGCGTTTGCCCTGCCGGTCGATCAACACCGCAAAATGCACCTGCGCAATCGAGGCGCTGGCGACCGGTTCGCGCTCGAACGATGCGAAGATTTCGTTCAGGGGCTTGCGAAATGCGCGTTCGATCGAGCGGATCGCGATGTCCGAATCAAACGGCGGCACCCGGTCCTGCAGGCGCGCCAATTCGTCGGAGACATCGACCGGGAGCAGATCGCGCCGGGTCGACAACACCTGACCGAACTTCACGAAGATCGGGCCCAGCCGCTCCAGCGCCATGCGCAGCCGAACGCCGCGCGGCGCATCGAGCCGGCGCCCCACCGACACGATCCGTCCGGCCATGCGCAACCAGGGCTGGCGGAAACTGTTCAGCAGCAGCTCATCGAGGCCATAGCGGAAAACCACCCAGACGATGAAGATGCCGCGCGTCACACGCGTCATGGCGCCTGCCCGTCCGGCTGCACAGAAGCCGGGGCCTTGGCGACAAACTGACGCAATACCTGGCCCATGCGCCGTGCGACCGCGCCCAACGCGTGCGCGGGCGCATCCCCGACGATACGGGCCAGATCGTCCTCGACATCCCATCGGACATGGTCGACCAACCAGTTGACATCGGCCGCCAACTGCACGTCGCCCTCGATCTGGATGGCGGGCTTGTCACCCCGAAGCAGGGACCGGGCCATGACCGCGGCCGATGCGTCAGTGGCGGTGAGACTCAGATCGGAACGGGCATCGGCCGCAGCCAGATCCAGCAGGCCGGCGGGCGTGACGAGCAAGCGGATCGAAAAGCCGCGCCATTGCGCCAGCACCACGGAGCCGCTTCGGCGCACCATGCGGGAGGTGGCGGCCGGCTCCTGCATCAACACATGGTTGAGCAGCAACACGATGCGACGCTGCGCCTCCTGCACCGCCCACGGCGGCGGCGGGAAGCGGGACAGCACGGAATGCGCCAGGTTCTCGAGCAAAAGAAAAGGGGACTGTGGTGTGACCATGTCCCCGATTATTCCCGTATTCACCCCGCCGATGGAAAGCCCGGCCGCATGCGCCGGCAAACCGACGGGCTCCCGTCGCGCTCGGGACGGCCCGGCGAAGGAAAGAACACCCTATTGCAGCGCCTGCACGCCCGCAACCAGCCAGCCACTCGCGCCCGACTTGGGCTTGGTCATGTTCCAGACTTCACGGAACGGACTCGGACCGGCGGAGGGCTCCTCGCGGATCATGCCGGAGAACTCGACACTGGCCATGTAGTCGGACCCGATATCCTCGATGCCGAGCAGCTTGGCGTCGATCATGACCACGTCGGTATGGTTGGCGGGACCACCGGTATGGGCTTCACGCTCGGCCAGCTGGGTACGGATTTCACTGAGCATCTCGTCGGTCATCATGGCCCGCAAGGAGGAGATGTCGGACTTGTCCCACGCCGCCTGCAGGGTCACGAAATTTGCCTTGGCGGCATCCAGGAATCCCTGCATGTCAAAGCCCGCGGGAATACCCCAGGTTTGCGAGCCGGCCAACGCGGAACCGATCATCGAGCCACCGGCGCCACCCGACGCCAGAGGCTCGAAGGGCATCGCATTGCTGCGCTCCCAAGGCCGCGCCGACGCATCGTTGCCGACATTCTCCGGACGGTAGGGTCGTGGCTCCTGCACGGAAGCGCCGCCTGCCGCCCCCTGGAAAGCAAAAGGTCCGGCGCCTTGCCCCTGCGTGGCCGGCCGGCGACTGCGCATGAACCAGCGAAACGCGACCAGCGCCAACCCGGCGAACAGCAGCAGCATCAGGACCTGTCCGAACCCCTCGCCAAAGCCCAGAGAATGGGCAAGCCAGGCCAGGCCCAGGCCGGCGGCCAGGCCGCCGAGCATCGCGCCCAACGGCCGCCTGGGTGCCGTCGCCGCGCCAGGTGTGGCCGGCTTTGCGGCCGAATTGGTCACGTTCTGTGCCGGCGCTGCCGGTGCCTGGCGATTCATCACATTGCCCGACTGCTTGCCAAAAGATCCACCACCCCCCAAGCGCCGTGCGTCCGCGTCCACGCCGGTCAATACCAGCGCAACACCCAGCACCAGACTCCAGAACTTCATCATATTGCCTCCCTTTTTGTCAAACCCACCCACACAAACCATGCACATCGCCGCAGAGGCGCATCAGCACTTGATACCCACATGCAGGGCCACGACGCCGGCACTCAGATTGTGGTAATCGACATGGCCAAATCCGCACGCCTGCATCAGCGCCTTCAAATCGTCCTGTCCCGGATGCATGCGGATCGACTCGGCGAGGTAGCGGTAACTGTCCGCATCGCCAGCGACCCATTGGCCGAGCCGGGGCAATATCTTGAACGAATACCAGTCGTAGACCTTCTCCAGCGGTTTGGCCACGCGGGAGAATTCGAGCACCAGCAATTTGCCGCCCGGCTTGAGGACGCGGTTCATTTCCTTGAGCGCGGCGTCCTTGTGCGTCATGTTGCGCAGGCCGAAGGCCACGCTCACCAGGTCGAAGCTGGCATCGGCAAACGGGAGCAGCTCCGCGTCGCAGACCACGCAGTCCAGCGCGCAACCCGCGTCGATCAGCCGGTCGCGGCCCGTGCGCAGCATCGCCTCGTTGATGTCGGAGAGAATCACACGACCACCACTGCCGACCCGCTCGGAAAACGCCTTGGCCAGGTCGCCGGTGCCGCCAGCGATGTCGAGCACCTGCTGGCCGGGCTGCAGGTTCGCAACCATCACCGCATACGCTTTCCAGGCACGGTGCAGACCGGCCGACATCAGGTCGTTCATCAGGTCGTAACGCGACGCGACCGAATCGAAGACACCACGGACACGGCGCGCCTTTTCCGCCTCATTGACAGATTCAAAGCCGAAATGGGTCGTGGTCATGGGGTCCGATGCTAGTGCCTAATGCAATCCACCCCGCGACAACCCCGCGGGGACATGGGAAATCTGTCGCCTAATTGACGAAACGCGATCGGGCCACCTGTCAATGGCTGGAGCAACCGTGACCGGATGCCAGCACCATCGGGGCGTCACGGTCAAGACCCGCCTCCAGCAGCCGGGACTCGTACTGGCTCCACAGCTTGTCCTGTTGCGCGCCCAGGAAATACAGGTAGTCCCACGAGAATATGCCGGACTCGTGCCCATCCGAAAAGCGCGGCTGCACCGCATAGTTGCCAACCGGCTCCAGGGTCTCCAGTTCCACTGCGCGTTTGCCGGTCTGCAGCACCTCTTGCCCCGGACCGTGCCCCTGGACCTCGGCCGAGGGCGAGTAGACCCGCATCAGCTCGAATGGAATGCGGAAAAAGGCACCGTCGTTGAAACGGATTTCGAGCACCCTGGACTGACCATGGACCGTTATCGATTCTGGTGCCGGCGTACCGGCCTGCAAGCCTGCCATCGTGTAATCCTCGTGAAAAATCGTTGATGTATGTCGCCACGCTGCGCGCGCGAACGGCGCGCCGGCAAAGGTAGCACGCTTCGCACCGGCGGTCACCACCGCACCGCGTTACCCCGTATCGGGTCATGGTCGATCGCGCCAGCGCAATCAGGCGTAGCCTGCCGCACGCCTACACGAGGATGCGCTCGATGCCTCCTGCGTTCGCCCGCGCGACATAGTCCTCCAGCCAGGATTCGCCCAGGATATGGCGCGCCATCTCGACCACGATGTAATCGGCCTCGAGCAGGCCGCTTTGCAGATCGTCACGGTATCGACTGAGTCCCTGCAGGCAACTGGGACAGGAGGTCAGGATTTTCAGGTTGGCTTGCGCGGCGACGGCTCCCGTTGCGCGCAAGGCGGCTTCATCGCGACGCAACTCCTCCTCCTTGCGAAAACGCACCTGGGTCGAAATATCGGGCCGCGTGATGCCCAGCGTGCCACTTTCGCCGCAGCAGCGCTTGCTCTCGATCACGTTCTGCGGCGCAGCACCACCCACCAGCGCCCGCACCGTCTTCATCGGGTCCTGCTGCTTCATCGGGGTATGGCAGGGATCGTGGTACAGATAGGCGCCACCGCTGTGCAGCCGAATGTTCTTCTCCAGCAGGTATTCGTGGATGTCGACGATGCGGCAACCGGGGAAGATTTCCTCGAACTTGTAACCCTGGAGCTGATCGAAACAGGTGCCACAGCTGACCACGACGGTGCGGATGTCCAGATAGTTCAGCGTCGTGGCCATCCGGTGGAACAAGACCCGGTTGTCGGTAATGATCTTTTCCGCCTTGTCGAACTGCCCGGCGCCACGCTGCGGATAGCCACAACACAGATAACCTGGCGGCAGTACCGTCTGTACACCGGCGTGCCACAGCATCGCCTGCGTTGCCAGGCCGACCTGGCTGAACAGCCGCTCGGAGCCGCAGCCCGGGAAGTAGAACACCGCCTCGGTCTCGGGGCTGGTCAGCACCGGGTCGCGAATGATGGGCACGTACTGCGCGTCCTCGATATCGAGCAAGGCGCGCGCGGTCTTCTTGGGCAGGCCACCGGGCATCTTCTTGTTGATGAAGTGAATCACCTGCTCCCTGAGAGCCGGTTTGCCCACACTGGCGGGCGGATGCCGGGTCTGCTTGCGCGCCGCCCTCCTGAGCAAGTCGTTGGCCAGGTGCTGCGCCTTGAACCCGACCTGCACCATGGCCATGCGTGCCAACTTGATGGTCTGCGGATGGGTTGCATTGAGGAAGAACATCGCTGCCGCGTTGGCCGGGCGGAACGACTTCTTGCCCATCTTGCGCAGCAGATTGCGCATGTGCATCGACACGTCGCCGAAATCGATGTCCACCGGGCACGGCGACAGGCATTTGTGGCAGACGGTGCAGTGGTCCGCGACGTCCTCGAATTCCTCCCAATGCTTGATGCTGATGCCGCGCCGCGTCTGCTCTTCATACAGGAAAGCCTCCACCAGCAGCGATGTGGCCAGGATCTTGTTGCGCGGGCTGTACAGCAGGTTGGCCCGCGGCACGTGGGTCGCGCAGACCGGCTTGCATTTGCCGCAGCGCAGGCAGTCCTTGATCGAATCGGAAATCGCACCGATGTCGGACTGCTGCATGATGAGCGACTCGTGGCCCATCAGCCCGAAGCTCGGCGTGTAGGCGGCACTCAGGTCGGCGTGGCGCACACCGGGGTCGGTCGCGCCCGACGCTGCGTCGGTGTCCGGGCGCAGCAGCTTGCCCTTGTTGAAGCGGCCCTCGGGATCAACCTGCTGCTTGTAGCGCGCAAACGGCGCCAGTTCCTCGTCGGTGAGGAACTCCAGCTTGGTGATCCCGATGCCGTGTTCGCCCGAAATCACGCCACCGAGCGAACGCGCCAGCGCCATCACCCGCTTGACCGCGGCGTGGGCCGTCTGCAGCATGTCGTAATCGTCACTGTTGACCGGGATGTTGGTGTGCACGTTGCCGTCTCCGGCATGCATGTGCAGCGCGATCCAGACCCGGCCCTTGAGGACCCGCTTGTGGATGGCCATGCATTCCTGCAAGATCGGTTCGAACGCTGCGCCAGAGAAAATCTGGCGCATGGGCGCACGCAACTGGGTTTTCCAGCTGGCGCGCAGGCTGTGGTCCTGCAACTGCACGAACACGCCATCCAGGTCGTCCTGCCAGCCACGCCACTGCGCCTGCACCTGTTCGATCAAGCCACGGGCCTGCGCCACCCGGTCTTCCAGCAGCTCTTCGGGGGGCACCTGCGCATCGTCCTCGTGGCGCCCGAGCGGCAACCGCGGTTGCGCGAAGAACGCCAGCAAGGCATCGCACAAGGCCAGCTTGTTGTGCAAACTCAGTTCGATGTTCATGCGCTCGATGCCGTCGGTGTAGTCGGCCATGCGCGGCAGCGGAATCACCACGTCCTCATTGATCTTGAACGCATTGGTGTGGCGCGAGATCGCAGCGGTACGCTTGCGATCGAGCCAGAACTTCGTGCGCGCCTCGGCGCTGATGGCGATGAAGCCCTCGCCACCGCGCTGGTTCGCCAGCCGCACCACCTCGGAGGTGACGCGGGCCACCGCGTTGGCGTCGTCGCCGGCAATGTCGCCGATCAGCACCATCTTGGGCAGCCCCGAACCACTGCCGCTGGCGCGTTTGGACTTGGTTGCATACCCGACGGCCTTCAGATACCGATCGTCCAGATGCTCCAGGCCCGCCAGCAGCACGCCCGAGCGCTTCTGCTCGGCGAACATGAAGTCGATGATGTCCACGATGCCGGGCACCGCGTCGCGCGGATTGCCGAAAAATTCCAGGCAGACAGTGCGCATCTGACGCGGCATCGTGTGCACGATCCAGCGCGCGCTGGTGATCAATCCATCGCAGCCTTCCTTCTGGATACCCGGCAGGCCACTGAGGAACTTGTCGGTGACATCCTTGCCCAGCCCTTCCTTGCGAAATCGCGAGCCAGGGATCTCCATGCGTTCGGTGCGCTCCAGCGTCTGGCCGTCGGCCTTGAAATACCGCAACTCGAACGTGGCCATCGCCGCATCGTGGATCTTGCCCAGGTTGTGATCGAGCCGGGTCACTTCCAGCCAGGTCGCCTGCGGTGTCACCATGCGCCAGGACAACAGATTGTCCAGTGCCGTCCCCCACAACACCGCCTTCTTGCCGCCGGCATTCATGGCGATATTGCCGCCGATGCAGGACGCCTCGGCCGAGGTCGGATCGACGGCGAACACGAAGCCGGCCCGTTCGGCCGCATCGGCCACGCGCTGGGTCACCACGCCCGCCTCGGTCCAGATCGTCGGCACCGGCGCGCCATGGCCGGGTACCGTGCGCAATTCGACCTCGGACATGGCCTCTAGCTTTTCGGTGTTGATGACGGCACTCTTCCATGTCAACGGAACGGCGCCGCCGGTGTAGCCGGTACCGCCGCCTCGGGGAATGATGGTCAGGCCCAGATCGATGCAGCCCTTGACCAGGCCGGCCATCTCGGCCTCCGAGTCGGGGGTCAACACGACAAACGGGTATTCGACACGCCAGTCGGTCGCATCGGTCACATGGGACACCCGGCTGAGCCCGTCGAACTTGATGTTGTCGCGCGCCGTCAGCTTGCCAAGCAGCTTGTGCGTCTTGCGCCGCAGCGCCTGCATGTCGACGAAGCTGCGGTCGAACCGCTGCACGGCCGCCTGAGCCGCATCCAGCAACCCGCCAACCATGGCGTCGCGCTCGGCGTCCAGGTGCGGGGTGCGCCGCTTGCCGATCTCGGTCAGACGGTGCTGCAAGGCCTCGACCAGCAAGCGCTGTCGCTTGGGGTTCTGCAACAGGTCATCTTGCAGGTACGGATTGCGCTGTACCACCCAGATGTCGCCGAGCACCTCGTACAACATGCGCGCGGAACGGCCGGTGCGGCGTTCGTCGCGCAGCCGCTGCACCGTTGCCCAGACCGCTTCGCCGAGCAATCGGATGACAATTTCCCGATCGGAGAACGACGTGTAGTTGTAGGGAATCTCGCGGATGCGCTCGGCGGCGGCGCCAGGATCGACGACGCGCAACAGTTGTTCTGGTCGGATGGGAGCGTTCATGGGCAGTGTCGGTGGCGGTGGTGGTGCGAGGCCCCGGCTGATTGCGGGATGCGCCGGCCCCTGTGCTGCGCCGGGCTGCCACGAGGTCGGACCCGAAGATGTTACCGCAGTGCAGCAATTTTCTATTTACCGCGTCGCCCCACTCATGGAAATCCCTCTATCGCATCTCGACCCGAATGGGTGTAATCGACGCAGCACGATATTCGGCTAGCATCAGCCATTTAGAAGAGGAAGAAATCCGATGAAAATCAAGTTGGCTCTGGCCGCCTGCGCAGCGGCCCTTTCCGTGTCTGCCTATGCGCAGACCGAGATCCAGTGGTGGCACTCGATGACGGCCGTCAACAACGAATGGGTGAACGACCTGGCCAAGGAGTTCAATGCCAGTCAGAACCAGTACAAGGTCATCCCGACCTACAAGGGCAGCTACACCGACTCCATGACGGCGGCGGTCGCCGCCTTTCGTGCCGGCAATGCGCCGGACATCCTGCAGGTGTTCGAGGTGGGCACGGCAACCATGATGGCCAGCAAGGGCGCGATCGTGCCGGTTGGCAAGGTCATGAAGGATGCCGGCGAGAAATTCGACCCGAAGGCCTATATCCCTGCGGTTGCCGGCTACTACACCGCGCCCAACGGCCAGATGCTGAGTTTCCCGTTCAACAGCTCGACCACGGTCTTCTATTACAACAAGGATGCCTTCAAGGCAGCTGGCATCGACACCGCCAAGGCACCCAGCACCTGGCCTGAGGTCGTGCTCGCGGCCGCCAAGCTCAAGGCCAATGGCCATCAATGTCCGATCTCCATCGCCTGGCAGGGTTGGACCCAGCTCGAGAGTTTCTCGACCTGGCACAACGTCGAATTCGCGACCAAGGGCAATGGTCTTGGCGGGATGGACGCACGGATGAAGATCAATTCGCCGCTGCACGTGCGCCATATCGAGAATCTGGCCAATATGGCCAAGCAAGGCCTGTTCGTCTACAAGGGGCGTGACAACCGACCCGAGGCCAGTTTCGTGTCGGGCGAATGCGCCATGATGACCACCAGCAGCGGCTTTTACGGCAACGTGGCCAAAAACGCGAAATTTGCCTGGGGCATTGCGCCGCTGCCGTATTACCCGGACGTGCCTGGCGCACCGCAAAATACCGTGATCGGTGGCGCCAGCCTGTGGGTGATGGCCGGCAAGAACGCCGACAAATACAAGGGCATCGCGAAGTTTTTCACCTTCATTTCCCGTCCGGAAGTGCAGTCGGCGAGCCACAAGCGCACCGGCTACCTTCCCGTCACCTTGGCTGCGTTCGATCTGACCGAAAAATCCGGCTTCTACAAGCAGAATCCCGGTACCGACGTCGCCGTCAACCAGATGATCCGCAAGACCACCGACAAGTCGCGGGGTATCCGACTGGGCAACTATGTTCAGATCAGGACCATCGAGGACGAAGAACTCGAGCAGGTTTGGGCCGGCAAGAAAGGCGCCAAGGAAGCGCTTGACAGCATCGTCGCCCGCGGCAACGAACTGCTGGAACGCTTCGAAAAAGCCAACAAAACCAAATAGTGGAAAAGCGGGTCGTATTTCGCTCCCGCTGGTTGCCTTGGGTGCTGTTGGCACCCCAGGCGATCGTGATTGCAGTCTTTTTCTTCTGGCCAGCGGCGCAGGCGGTGCTGCAGTCGGTCCAGCAGTCTGACGCGTTTGGCACATCGGTCGAATGGGTCGGGCTGGACAACTTCCGCAATCTGTGGAACGACCCGACCTACCTGGCGTCGTTCTATACAACCGCGCTTTTTTCCTTTCTGGTGGCCGGGCTGGGCATCGCCATCTCGCTGTTCCTGGCCGTGTTTGCCGACCGCGTCGTCAAGGGTGCCCTGGTCTACAAGACCTTGCTGATCTGGCCCTACGCCGTGGCGCCCGCAGTGGCCGGCGTATTGTGGCTTTTCATGTTCGCGCCCAGTGTCGGCCTGGTGTCGTACTGGTTGCGCGCCATGGATATCGCGTGGAACCCGCTGCTCGACAGCACCAACGCCATGACGCTGGTCGTGATGGCGTCGGTGTGGAAGCAGGTGTCCTACAACGTTCTGTTCTTTCTGGCTGGCTTGCAAAGCATTCCGAAATCGCTCATCGAAGCGGCAGCGATCGACGGTGCGCGACCCTGGCGCCGCTTCTGGACGATCGTGTTCCCGTTGTTGTCGCCGACCACGTTTTTCCTTCTCGTGATCAATATCGTCTACGCGTTTTTCGATACGTTTGCGATCATCGACACGGCAACCCAGGGCGGGCCCGGCCAGAGCACGTCGATCCTGGTCTACAAGCTCTATTACGACGCGTTCAAGGCAATGGATCTGGGCAGTTCCGCCGCACAGTCGGTGGTCTTGATGGTAATCGTCGTCGTCCTGACGGTCGTGCAGTTCCGTTTCGTCGAGAAGAAGGTCAACTACTGACATGAAACTGCCCTCTCCCGCACAGCGTGCATGGCCAGCCGAGTCGGTCGTGGGCCTCGCGGCCGCAGCAGGGTGGCAAGCGCATGGTTGAACGGCGCCCCCTGTTGTCCCTCCTGACGCACGTGGTCATGGTGCTGGGCGTGCTGATCGTCGCGTTTCCGCTCTACCTGACTTTTGTCGCATCGACCCACACGACCGCCGACATCGTGCACCCGCCGATGTCGCTGTTGCCGGGCGGGAACCTGGTCGAAAACTACCGCAACGCCTGGAACGGCACCGGCGGCGGCACCGGATCGAACGCACCGGTCGGCCGGATGATGACGGTGAGCCTGATCATGGCCTTGGTCATCGCCATCGGCAAGATCGCGATTTCGCTGCTGTCGGCATTTGCGATTGTCTATTTCCGGTTTCCGTTCCGGATGTTCTTCTTCTGGGCCATCTTCATCACGCTGATGCTCCCGGTCGAGGTGCGTATCTCGCCAACCTACCAGGTGGTATCCGACCTGGGCATGCTCAACTCCTACGCCGGCCTGACGATTCCGCTCATCGCATCGGCGACCGCCACCTTCCTGTTTCGCCAGTTTTTTCTGACCGTGCCTGAGGAACTGGTCGAAGCCGCGCGCATGGATGGTGCCGGTCCGCTGCGGTTCTTCAAGGACGTGCTGGTGCCGCTGTCGACGACGTCGATCGCCGCCCTGTTCGTGATCCAGTTCATCTATGGCTGGAACCAGTACCTGTGGGCGCTGCTGGTGACCACCAGCGAAGACATGTATCCCGTCGTGATCGGTATCAAGCGGATGATTTCCGGAGGCGACGCGCAGACCGAGTGGGGCGTCGTGATGGCGACCGCGCTGTTGGCCATGATTCCACCGGCGCTGGTGGTCATGCTGATGCAACGCTGGTTCGTCAAGGGTCTCGTGGATGCGGAAAAATAAGTTCAAGGCACTACCTCATGGCATCGGTACAACTCAAGAATGTGTTCAAGCGGTACGGGAAAGGGAAGACCAGCAACCAGGTGATCCATGGCGTCAGTGCGCGGATCGACGATGGCGAGTTCGTCGTCATCGTGGGGCCCTCGGGTTGCGGCAAGTCGACCCTGCTGCGCATGGTGGCCGGCCTGGAAGAGATCAGCGACGGCCAGATCCTGATCGCGGACCGCGTCGTCAACGACCGCGAGCCCGCCGAGCGCGACATCGCGATGGTGTTCCAGAACTACGCGCTGTACCCGCACATGAGCGTGTTCGACAACATGGCCTATGGACTGAAGATCGCCAAGGTACCGACGGCCGAGATCAAGACGCGGGTCGACAAGGCAGCAGCCATCCTCGAACTGGGCCCCTACCTGGCACGCAAGCCCCGCGAGCTGTCGGGCGGACAACGCCAGCGAGTGGCCATGGGGCGCGCCATCGTGCGCCAGCCGCAGGTGTTCCTGTTCGACGAGCCGCTGAGCAACCTCGATGCCAAGCTGCGCGCCCAGACCCGCCTCGAGATCCAGAAGCTGCACCGCGAACTGGGCATCACCTCGCTGTTCGTGACCCACGACCAGGTCGAGGCGATGACGCTGGCCCAGCGCATGATGGTCATGAACGCCGGCGTCATGGAGC
Organism: uncultured Rhodoferax sp.; assembly: GCA_964558425.1. Lineage (GTDB taxonomy): Bacteria > Pseudomonadota > Gammaproteobacteria > Burkholderiales > Burkholderiaceae_C > CAISIP01. The sequence goes on from CAZLDV010000002.1 coordinate 64,141, forward strand.
AGTTCGGTACGCCCGAAGAGGTGTATGCGCGCCCTGCAACCACCTTCGTGGCCAGTTTCATCGGATCGCCACCGATGAACCTGCTGTGGGATGCGCCCCATGCCAAACCGCACACCATCGTGGGCATCCGCCCGGAGCACCTGGACATCACGGCGAGTGGCTGGGCGTTGCAGGTGGAAGCGGTCGAGATGCTCGGAGCCGAGCGTCTGGTGTACGGGCGCTGGTCGCACGGCTCTGGCAAGGAGGTCGTGATCCTGCGCATGGAGGAGTCGCACCCGGTGCCAACGCTGGGCTCGACGATCCACGTCACGCCGCGTGAGGGCCGGCTGCATGCCTTCGACGCATCCACCGGCAAGCGGATCGGATGATGGACCTCTGGCCGTATCCACGCTGGATTGCACACCGGGGTGCCGGCAAACTGGCGCCGGAAAACACGCTGGCGGCATTGCGTGTGGGCGCTCGCCATGGCTACCGGATGTTCGAATGCGATGTCAAGCTCAGCCAGGATGGCGTGCCATTCCTGATGCACGATGACAGGCTGGAACGCACCACCGGCGGATCCGGCGCAGGTGGCGATCTGCCTTGGCAAACGCTGGCGCAACTGGACGCCGGCAGCTGGCATTCGCGTCAGTACGCGGGCGAGCCCCTGCCGTGCCTGGACAACATCGCGCATTTTTGCCGCACCAACCATTACCACCTGAACATCGAAATCAAGCCGACCCCGGGATGCGAGGGTGAAACTGGCTCGGTGGTGGCGCAAAATGCCGCCCGCCTGTGGGCAGGCGCGAGCGTACCGCCGTTGCTGTCGTCGTTCGCGATCGAATCGCTGGAAGCCGCGCAGGCCAGCAGGCCGGACCTGCCTCGGGCCTTGCTGCTGGACAAGTCCCGGCCAGACTGGCTGACCATTGCAGACCGGCTCGATTGCGTGGCCGTGGTCTGTCACTACAGCCTGTGGAACACGGCCACCGTTGCGGCAGCACACGCCAGTGGCTTGCGCTGCCTGAGCTATACGGTCAACGATCCGTCCATCGCGCAGCAGCTGGATGCACTGGCAACCGACGGCATCATCACCGATCGGGTCGACCTGTTTGCGCCAGATTGATGGGTTCGCCCTGTGCGCCAACCCGCCGACATCGGTCACCATCGCCGAGCTGCCGTGCCACCGACGGTGCACAGCGGCTGGTGGCATCAGGGTCGCCAGGCCTTGAGCAGCATCCAGGTGGCGCAGGCACTGGCGCTGGCCATGGTCAGGTAGGTTGCCATCTTGCCGTCGTGCCCGAACCACAACAGTCCGGCGACCAGCACGCCAAGATTGACGCCAGCCAGCACCAGCATCTGCCGGGCTAAACCGGCTGGCGCCCTGCGTCCGATCGACGTCCAGCGGGTCAACAAAGGCATCAATAGCGCCAGCGCAAGGCCTGGCCATGCGAAATTGACAAGGTGATTGACCAAACCGATGAGCCCCATGATGGCCAGAATTTTATAATCCGGCGGATCACCACGTTATGGCAGTCTGGGCATTAGGCATCAACCACACCACCGCGCCGCTGGATCTGCGCGGCAGGCTGGCGTTCGCCAGTGAACAAATCGAGCCGACCTTGCACGGATTGCGCAGCGCGCTCAGCCGACCGCCCGAGGCTGCGATCGTCTCGACCTGCAACCGGACCGAGATCTACTGCGCCGGCGAGCGCCCCGAATTTGAACCCGCACTGGACTGGCTGGCACAAGCGGGCGGCATCTCCAGTGCTGAACTGCGCTCACACTCGTATCTGCTGGAAGACGACCCCGTCGTGCGTCACGCCTTTCGCGTGGCCAGCGGACTCGACTCCATGGTGCTGGGCGAGCCCCAGATCCTGGGCCAGCTCAAGGAGGCAGTACGGGTCGCCCAGCGGGCGGGCGCGCTGGGCTCCACGCTCAGCCAGATGTTCCAGCGCTCATTCGCTGTCGCCAAGGAAGTGCGGACATCGACGGAAATCGGCGCACATTCCATCAGCATGGCCGCTGCCACGGTGCGGCTGGCCGCTCAGCTGTTCGAAGATCTGGGCGACGTCAAGGTGCTTTTCGTCGGCGCTGGCGACATGATCGAACTGTGTGCCACCCATTTCGCCGCACGCAGGCCGCAGGCCATCACCGTCGCCAATCGCACGCTGGAGCGAGGCGAACGGCTGGCAAACCAGGTGGCAGGGACGGTCATGCGCCTGGCCGATCTGCCCGATCGCCTGCACGAGTTCGACGCGGTGATCAGCTGCACCGCCAGCACCTTGCCGATCATCGGCCTGGGCGCCGTCGAACGCGCCCTCAAGCGCCGGCGGCACCGACCGATGTTCATGGTCGACCTGGCCGTACCGCGCGACATCGAGCCCGAAGTCAAGGCGCTGCAGGATATCTACCTCTACACCGTCGACGATCTGGCGCATGTCGTGCAGACAGGGCGGGCCAACCGGCAGGCAGCAGTCGCCCAGGCAGAAGCCATCATCGACGCTGGCGTGATGAGCTTCATGCACTGGGTTGACCAGCGCGGCTCGGTACCCTTGATCCAGCAACTCAATGCACAAGCCGACGAATGGCGGGCGCTGGAAATTGCCCGAGCACGCAAGTTGCTGGCCAAGGGGGACGATGTCGACACCGTGCTCGAGGCCTTGTCCCGCGGCCTGACCCAGAAGATGCTCCATGGTGCCATGGCTGAGTTGCGCACAGCCGACGCCCAGGCGCGCCAGCAGGCGAGTTCCGCGGTTCAGCACTTTTTTCTGCGCAAGGAACGTTAGCTGGCCAGCCTTGCCCGCAACGCCCGGTGATGCCGGGATGCGCGATCCGGCGGTGGCCGCAGCCCACCCATATCGCCGAGCTTGCGAACGCAGCACCGGCCAGCCATGAGATTCCAGCACGATGAAAGCCTTTTTTCGCACCCAGCTCGAGCGTTACGCCACCCGTCTGGGCGAACTGGAGTTCCTGTTGTCGCGCGAGGACATCATGCAGGACATGAACCAGTTCCTGTCGCTGTCACGCGAACACGCCGAGGTGGCGGCTGTGGCGGGGCGCTGGGAACGCTATCGCCAGCGCGAGTCGGATCAGCAGCAGGGCCGCGAATTGCTGGACAGCGCCGCCCAGGACACCGAGATGGCGGCCATGGCGCAAGACGAGATCGACTCCGCGGGCGCGGAAATCGCACAGCTGGAGGCGGAACTGCAGCGCATGTTGTTGCCCAAGGATCCGGACGATGCGCGCAACGCCTTCATCGAGATCCGCGCTGGCACCGGAGGTGACGAATCGACGCTGTTTGCCGGCGACCTATTGCGAATGTATACGCGCTTTTGTGATCACCGCGGCTGGAAGGTAGAGATCATCAGTGAATCGGCCTCGGAGCTGGGCGGTTACAAGGAAGTGGTCGTGCGCATCGTCGGCGCAGGCGCTTATGGCACGCTCAAATTCGAATCCGGTGGCCACCGCGTGCAACGGGTACCCGTCACGGAAACCCAGGGCCGCATCCATACCAGCGCCTGTACCGTGGCCGTGCTGGCTGAACCCGACGAGTCGGTTGCGGTGCAGATCAATCCGGCCGACCTGCGGATCGACACCTACCGCGCCAGTGGCGCGGGCGGACAACATATCAACAAGACCGACTCGGCGGTACGCATCACGCACCTGCCCACGGGTATCGTCGCGGAGTGCCAGGACGACCGCAGCCAGCACCGCAACAAGGCGCGCGCCTTGCAGGTGCTGTCTGCGCGCATCCAGGAAAAGGAGCGCAGCGCGCGCGCGGCACGCGACGCAGCCCAGCGCAAGAGCCTGATCGGCAGCGGCGATCGCAGTGACCGGATCCGCACCTACAACTTTCCCCAAGGGCGGCTGACCGATCACCGCATCAACCTGACGCTGTACAAGCTGGCCATGATCATGGAAGGCGATCTCGACGATGTGGTTCACGCCTTGCAGGCGGCCCAATCGGCAGAACAGCTGGCGGCGCTGGAGATGGGTGGCCTGTGATGAACCGGGCGACGCCATGACGACGGTGGCCGACGCTTTGCGCACGGCGCGCGACACCGGGCTGGACAAACTCGACGCGGATCTGCTGTTTCTGGCAGCGCATGGCGTTGGCAGCGATGCGCTGCACGCCGCGCGCAGCTGGCTTCTGAGCCATGACACCGACGCCGTGTCCGAAGCGGTGCTGGACCGGTTCCGGCAATCGGTTCAGCGGCGGCAATCGGGCGAACCGCTGGCCTACATCCTTGGCGCCAAGGAGTTCTACGGGCTTGCGTTGGCCGTCGACAAACGCGTGCTGGTGCCACGGCCGGACACCGAGACCCTGGTCCAGTGGTCGCTGGAGTTGCTGGGCCTTGCGGACCAGGCCGGCCCGCCCGCGCGACTGCTGGACCTCGGAACCGGAAGCGGCGCCGTCGCGCTGGCCGTGAAGCAACACCGCCCTGCCACCGAGGTGGACGCGGTGGATGCGAGCGCACCGGCACTGGCAGTGGCGCAGTCCAACGCCGATCGCCTGGGTTTGTCCGTGCGAATGGTCCATGGCAGCTGGTTTGACGCGATTGACGGGCGCTACGACTGCATCGTGTCCAACCCGCCCTATGTGGCAGAAGCCGACCCGCATCTGCGTGCGCTGTCACACGAACCGTCGCAAGCGCTGGTGTCGGGATCCGATGGCCTGCGCGACATCCGGCAGATCATCAAGGGCGCTCCGATGCATCTAGTGAGCGGCGGCTGGCTGCTGCTGGAACACGGCTACGATCAAGGCGTGGCCGTGCACGCGCTATTGCGCGCAGCCGGCTTCCGGGACCTGTCGCACCGCCATGATCTGGCCGGCCACTGGCGCTGCACCGGTGGTCGCTGGATTGCGCAAGACCTGTGACGGACAAGGTTGTTCGCTGCGCCGTGACCGCCGTCATGAAATAATCCGACCCACGCTGAACAAGGAGTATGTCCATGAGTGACACGCAACAACGCATCGATGAACTGGTCAAGTCCAACCCGGTCTTGCTGTTCATGAAAGGCAACGCCTCATTTCCCCAATGCGGTTTCTCTGGCCGCGCGATCCAGATCCTGAAGGCCTGCGGTCTCGAAGCCCGCGAGATTGCCACGGTCAACGTGCTCGAAGATGCGGAAATCCGGGCTGGCATCAAGGACTACAGCCAGTGGCCGACGATTCCGCAGCTGTACGTCAAGGGCGAGTTCATCGGCGGATCGGACATCATGATGGAGATGTACGAGAACGGTGAACTGCAGCAGGTCTTGACCAGGCAAGGCTGACAGGCAACCCGATTCTGCGAGACGATCGCCGCGTCCGCGCAGGCGTTCGCATGGCAGGTCTGGGGATCAGGCTGTGTGGTACTCCCATTGCCGGGACGCGCCGACGACGGCATTCGGATACGGCGCCTTGCCGCGCGACCCGTTGTAGCGGCCCAGCGCCAGAAACAGGTTGCCGTCTTCCCGGTCCAGGTAGTGGCGCAGGATGACGCAACCAAAGCGCAGGTTGGTCTGCATGTGAAACAGCACCGAGGCGTCTTCGCTGCCCAGCATGCGGGCCCAGAACGGCATGACCTGCATGTAACCGCGGGCGCCCACGGACGACACCGCGAATTTGCGGAACGCACTTTCGACTTCGATCAACCCCAAAACCAGCGTGGTGTCGAGCCCGGCGCGCCGGGATTCATACCAGACGGTTTGCAGGAACTCGGTGCGGGTGTCGAAATCCGCCTTGCGTCGGCTCAAACGGGTGCTCATCGCGCCCAACCAGCGCAGATAGGCCAGCCGCGATGCGGTATCGGGAAACACCGGCACCGGCGGCGCCGCACTCTGGATTGACGCTGTCAGAGCGGTACGGACCGAGTCGATCAGCGGCTCTTCGAGCTGGCCCCCGGCCAAGGCCACGCCAGGCCGGCTGGTGGTCAACACACCAGTTGCCAGGGCAAGCAGACAGCTGCGGCGTGAGAAGCCGGGTGCGTCCGGTCGCGTTGGTTGGCGCAAACTTGCTGGCAATGCCGTCATGGCTCCAATCTGGCAGTCACAAACCCGAATACCGTGTCCAGTGCCAGCTTGCTGGACTCGCTATCGCGCCGATGCTGGTATTCAACCTGCCCGTCCTTGAGGCCGCGATCGCCAATGGTGACACGATGCGGCACGCCGATCAACTCCCAATCGGCAAACATGGCGCCGGGCCGCTCTCCACGGTCGTCCAAGATCACGTCGACACCGGCCGCCAGAAACTGCGCATACAGGTCTTCAGCCGCGCTTTTGACCTGCGCACTGCGGTCCGGACCAATCGGACAGATGACGAGTGTGAACGGCGCAATCGCATCAGGCCAGATGATGCCGCGCGCATCATGGTTTTGCTCGATCGCCGCGGCCGGCAATCGCGTGATGCCGATGCCGTAACAGCCCATCTCCATGAACTGGGGCTTGCCGTTCGCGTCCAGGAAGGTGGCGTTCATGGCCTGGCTGTACTTGGTGCCAAGGTAGAACACATGGCCCACCTCGATACCACGCTCGATCGCCAGCACACCCTTGCCATCGGGTGAAGGGTCGCCGGCCACGACGTTGCGCAGATCGGCCACGATTTCCGGCTCCGGAAGGTCGCGCCCCCAATTGACGCCCGTGATGTGGAAGTCGGGTTCGTTGGCCCCGCAAATCCAGTCGGCCATGTGGGCCACCTCCCGATCCGCGACGACGCGTACCGGCTTGCGCAGGTTGAGCAGACCGAGATAGCCCGGTTTGCAGCCAAAGTGATCTTCGATCTCCTGCAACGTCGCGAAGCGAAAGCCCGCCTCCAATCCCGGAACCTTGTTCGCCTTCACTTCGTTGAGGTCGTGATCGCCGCGCAGCATCAGCAGCCAGACCTGCGATCGGACGACGGCACCCTGGGCATCCTTTTCCTCGCTGGTGACCACCAGTGACTTCACGGTCTTCTCAAGCGGCACACCCAGGTACTGCGCGACGTCGGCACAGGTGCTCTTGCCCGGTGTGGCGGTCTTGGCCATGCCTTGCGTCGGCACGGGCCGGGCTTGCGGCGGCGCAAGCGCTTCGGCCTTTTCCATGTTGGCGGCGTAGTCGCTGTCCGGGCAATAGACGATGGCGTCCTCGCCGGTCGCGGCGATCACCTGGAATTCTTCGCTGAGGTCGCCTCCGATGGCACCACTGTCGGCGGCAACGGCACGATAGCGCAGCCCGAAACGATCAAAGATGCGCCGATAGGCCTGCGCCATCTGCTGGTAGCTCACCTTGGCGCTTTCCGCATCGCGGTCGAAACTGTACGCGTCCTTCATGATGAATTCGCGCCCGCGCATCAGGCCAAAGCGCGGGCGGCGCTCGTCGCGGAACTTGGTCTGGATCTGGTAGAGGTTGCGCGGCAGCTGTTTGTAGCTCTTGATGTCCTGCCGCATGATGTCGGTCACAACCTCTTCGCTGGTTGGCTGGACGACATAGTCGCGCTCATGGCGATCGCGGATACGCAGCAGTTCCGGGCCCATCTTGTCGAAACGCCCGGTCTCCTGCCACAGCTCGGCCGGCTGAACGACCGGCATGGCCAGCTCTATCGCACCGGCACGATTCATTTCCTCACGCACGATGGCCTCGACCTTGCGGATGACGCGCAAGCCCATCGGCATGTAGGTGTAGATGCCTGCCCCGAGCTTCTTGATCAGGCCGGCGCGCATCATCAACTGATGGCTGGCGACTTCGGCGTCCGCTGGTGCTTCCTTGAGCGTGGAGATGAAAAATCGGGAGGCTTTCATGGCATGGGGCGCGAGGTCGATTCCTTTGCCGCGCGCAGCTTGCGGGGCATAATGGACGCAGTTTGAAATTTGGGGTTTGATTATGCTTGACCGGGACGGCTTTCGGCCCAATGTCGGCATCGTTCTGCTCAACCAGAGGAACCAGGTATTCTGGGGCAAGCGCATTCGTACCCACTCGTGGCAATTTCCACAAGGTGGCATTGATCGGGGGGAATCTCCCGAGCAGGCCATGTTCCGGGAATTGCATGAGGAGGTGGGGCTCCAGCCGGAGCATGTCTGCGTGGTTGCACGTACCCGCGACTGGTTGCGTTACGAAGTGCCGGATCGTTATATCCGTCGCGATGCGCGGGGCCACTACAAGGGACAAAAGCAGATCTGGTACCTGTTGCAACTGGTTGGTTACGACTGGAATCTGAATCTGCGGGCAACCGACCACCCCGAGTTCGATGCCTGGCGCTGGAACGATTACTGGGTCCCGCTGGACATGGTGGTCGAATTCAAGCGTGGCGTCTACGAGATGGCCCTCACGGAGCTCTCGCGTTACCTGCCGCGACATGAGGTGCGCAGCCGCTATCTGCGCAGCGGGAGTCGTTCGCGCGACCATGACTCCCATCTGTTGGTGGGCGACGGGCCGTCGCGCGCGGGGTTTGCCTTGCCACCCGGCGCCAGTTTTCAACCAGACCCGAACACCAATGTCGTGGTCGACGAGCCAGACGATCCACATGCGCCATAAGACCACTGCTGCCATCCTCTGCTGCGCCATGACGACCGCAGCGTTCGCGCAGCTGACTGACCTCGATGCCGACTGGAAGGAGCTGCAGGTCCCGCCCCCGGCCAGCTTCAGCACCGACAAGCTGGTGCCGATCGAAATGCCGCGTTATGTAACGGTCCAGGTCGGACTCGATCCTGACAGCCTGACGGTCTCGCCTGATGGCATCGTGCGGTACGTCGTCGTCGCGAAGTCGGACAGTGGCAACATCAACGCGGTCTTTGAAGGCATCTGGTGTCGGGCCGGGGAAGTCAAGACCTATGCACGCGCCGGGAATGACCGGAAATGGGACGTGGTGGCGGATCCACAATGGAAGAAGCTCAGCGACAGCCAGCCATCGATGCATGCGCTGGCTCTGGCCCGACAAGGCGTCTGCGATGGCAGGTCCGCGTCCGCCCAATCGCCGCAGGCGATCATCCGTACACTGAAGCAAGCGCCCTCCGCGGGTGTGCAGCGCTGAACCGCACGGCAGCCGCGCCAACCGGGTCTGCGACGCAGGTGCGAACCGCACGGACCCAGCCTGGCGAGCGTCAGCGCGTGATCACCAGATTGTCGCGATGCACCATCTCGGGCTCGGCCACATAGCCCAGCACCCGCTCCAGTTCGGCTGACGGCTTGCGGCAGATCAGACGCGCCTCGAAGCTGGAGTAGTTGGCCAAGCCGCGTGCGATTTCGGCACCGGATGGCTCGCGAACAGCGATGACGTCGCCACGCGAAAACTCGCCAGCGACACTGAGCATGCCGATCGGCAACAGGCTCTTGCCTTCTGCCCGCAGCTTGGAAGCAGCGCCGGCATCGACGGTGACTGCACCGCGCAACTGCAGGTGATCGGAGATCCACTGCTTGCGCGCCTGCTGCTTCTGGGTCTGCGCCACCAGCAGGGTTCCGATCGATTCGCCGGCCATCAACCGTTGCAGCACATCGGGCTCGCGTCCCCATGCGATGATCGTCGACGCACCGGATCCAGCCGCCCTGCGCGCGGCCAGAATCTTGGTGATCATGCCGCCTCGCCCGAGACTGGAGCCAGCACCGCCGGCCATGAGCTCCAGCGCCGCATCGCCCGCCTTTGCCTCATGAACGAACCGGGCATCCGCATTCTTGCGTGGGTCGGCGGTATACAGGCCACGCTGGTCGGTCAGGATGACCAGCAGGTCGGCCTCGACCAGATTGGCCACCAGGGCCCCCAGCGTATCGTTGTCACCAAACTTGATCTCGTCAATGACAACCGTATCGTTCTCGTTGATGACCGGCACAATGCCCAGCTTGAGCAAAGTCATCAAGGTGGAGCGCGCGTTGAGGTAACGCTCACGGTCGGCCAGGTCGGCATGCGTCAACAACACTTGCGCGCTGCCCAGGCCCTGCGCGCGCAGCTTGGTCTCGTACATCTGCGCCAGGCCCATCTGGCCCACCGCCGCGGCCGCCTGCAGTTCATGGATTTCCCGGGGTCGCGTCTTCCAGCCCAGGCGCTTCATGCCTTCGGCGATGGCGCCGCTGGAGACCATCACCACTTCGCGCTTGTCGCCAACCAGCGAGGCCAGTTGGCGACACCACTCACCAATGGCTTCCTCATCGAGCCCGCGGCCATCATTGGTGACCAGACTCGATCCCACCTTGACGACGATTCGCCTGGCCCGGCGCGGGACAGGCGGTGGTTCACTCGAACGCATGGTGCAAAGAAATGTCTGGCGAAGACGATGCCTAGGATGCACCGTCGGGTGCAAATCGCGGATCGACCACTGGCTCGCCTTGCTCGGCCTTCTGCTGGGTCTGCACCTGCTTGAAGACGGCATGGACCAGGGCTTCGCATCCTTCGTGCGTCAAGGCGGAGATCTCGAAAACCGGCCCCTTGAAACGCATGCGCCGCACGAAGTCCGCCACCATCGCAGCCCGCTTCTCGGCGGGCACCATGTCCAGCTTGTTGAGAACCAGCCAACGGGGCTTGCGATGCAGTTTTGCATCGTATTTCTTGAGCTCGTTGACAATGGCCTTTGCCTGCGCGACCGTGTCCACGCTGTCATCAAACGGCGCCATGTCGATCACATGCAGCAGCAACCGGGTGCGCTGCAGGTGGCGCAGGAACTGGTGACCCAAGCCCGCACCATCGGATGCGCCTTCGATCAGTCCGGGCAGGTCCGCCACGACGAAGCTCTGGGACGGACCGACACGGACGACACCCAGGTTGGGATGCAAGGTCGTGAAAGGATAGTCCGCGATGCGCGGTCTCGCATTCGATATGGCCGAAATCAGCGTCGATTTGCCCGCATTGGGCATGCCCAGCAGGCCGACATCCGCCAACACCTTCAACTCGAGTTTCAGGCTCTTCTTTTCCCCCGGCCAACCTGGCGTCTTCTGCCGCGGCGCCCGATTGATCGCGCTCTTGAATCGCATGTTGCCAAAACCACCGTCGCCGCCTTTGGCAATCGTGATCACCTCGCCCGGTGTGAGCAACTCGTACAGGATCTCGCCCGTCTCTGCATCGGAGATGATCGTGCCGACCGGAACGCGCAGGGTAATGTCGTCACCCGCCGCCCCGAACATGTCGGAACCCATTCCGTGCTGGCCACGCTTTGCTTCGTGTCGACGCGAAAAGCGGAAATCCACCAGCGTATTGAGGCCAACATCTGCCACGGCAAACACGTGACCGCCCCGGCCACCATCGCCGCCGTTCGGCCCGCCAAATTCCTTGTACTTCTCGTGGCGAAACGACACGCAGCCTGCGCCCCCGTCACCCGCGGCAACGTCGATAAAGGCTTCGTCGACGAATTTCATGAGCAGTCGGTCAAGGCAGGCTGAAGGAAAGCAGGTCGTCCTGGCCCGAGGTCCGCCAGTCGCACGACGTCATTGGCAACCAAAACGGCGGGGACATAAACGAAAAACCCCGCGCCAGGCGCAGGGTCTGATACCGGGGCAAAGCAGCGGATCAAGCCGTCGTGACGTTGACCGTATGCTTGTTCATCGCGCCCTTTACCGCAAACAAGACCTTCCCGTCCGCCAGAGCGAACAAGGTATGGTCCTTGCCGATACCTACGTTGACGCCGGGGTGGAACCGGGTACCGCGTTGGCGAACGATGATCGAACCAGCGGACACCGCCTCGCCACCAAACGCCTTCACCCCAAGCATCTTGGGCTTGGAATCACGCCCGTTGCGGGTTGAGCCGCCACCTTTTTTCTGTGCCATCTAACTTCTCCAATCAGTATGCAATGAAGCGGGAGTCCCGCATTCACAGTTTCATCAGGCTGCGATATCGCCAATTTGCAGCTCGGTGTACTGCTGGCGATGACCCTGACGCTTTTGGTAGTGCTTGCGTCGGCGCATCTTGAAGATGCGGACCTTGTCATGCTTACCATGCGCCACGACCGTGGCTTTGACAGTTGCGCCGGATACCAGGGGCGTTCCGACCTTGATCTCGGCGCCGTTTCCGACAGCCAGAACCTGATCGATGACAATCTCCTGGCCTACATCCGCAGCAATCTGTTCTACTTTGATTTTTTCGCCGGCAGCAACGCGATATTGCTTGCCACCGGTTTTTATGACCGCGTACATGTGGACCTCTCATCTGACGACGGCAAACCCGATAACCGATCGGCGCGTCTTCGAAATTACCATGCGGACCTAATTCCGCACAGCCGGCGAGTATAGCATCGGCCCGCACGCTTGACCATCTGCTTGCGACCATCGGCAAGCGCCGCCCGCCGGCTTCCTATAATGGCCGGCTCACTCCGATTGACCGGACCTTGCAGACTTCTCCCATTCATCCGACATCCGGCCTTGCCGTGATCGCTGCAGACATGCGCGAAGTCGACGCCGTCATCTCACGGCGGCTGGACTCTGGCGTGCCGCTGGTCGGCGAGGTTTCGCGTTACATCATCGGCGCAGGCGGAAAGCGGTTGCGCCCAGCGTTGCTGCTGTTGACCAGCGGCGCTCTGGGCTACGCCGGTATCCAGCGATTCAACCTTGCAGCCGTGGTCGAGTTCATTCACACCGCCACGCTGCTGCACGATGACGTCGTCGACGACTCCGCCTTGCGCCGCGGCAATGCCACTGCCAATGAGACGTTCGGCAACCCGGCAAGCGTGCTGGTCGGTGATTTCCTCTATTCCCGCGCGTTCCAGATGATGGTGGAAGCGCAAGACATGCGCATCATGGCGGTGCTCGCCGACGCCACCAACGTGATTGCCGAGGGCGAGGTGCTGCAACTGATGAACATGCATAACGCCGGGCTGGATGAAGCCGGCTATCTGCATGTCATTCGATCGAAGACCGCGAAGCTGTTCGAGGCCAGCGCACGCGTCGGCGCCATCCTGGCTGGCGCTTCAGCCGCGATCGAAGAAACCTGTGCCACGTACGGTCAGGCTCTGGGAACTGCGTTCCAGGTCATCGACGACGTGCTCGACTACGCCGGCGACGCCGACGTGCTGGGCAAGAACCTGGGCGATGACTTGCGCGAAGGCAAGGCGACCTTGCCACTCATCTGCGCCATGCAAAGGGGCACACCCGCGCAGCGCAGCTTGATCGCCGAGGCAATCGAGACTGGTGCGGTCGAGAAATTGCAACAAGTGGTCGCGATCGTCAAGGAAACCGGAGCGCTGGACTTTTCTCGCGACGCAGCCGCACGCGAAGCATCCCGTGCCACCGCGGCCGCACAGCAGCTGCCGGCGGGGCCCTGCAGTGCTTGTTTGATACAATTATCGAGTCAGCTTTTGGTGCGAAACAACTAGATTTCTTCCTGTTGTTGGACCGCAATCGGGGTGTAGCTTAGCCTGGTAGAGCGCTACGTTCGGGACGTAGAGGCCGGAGGTTCGAATCCTCTCACCCCGACCAAAACAAGCTGTGTTGTCAATCGGCCGCCTCCTGGATGGCATGGGCCTGCTTTCGATTTACTTCACGCAGGCAATCGGGGATGATTAGGCGATAACTTCACGCCGTAGTACATTTTCAGCCCATGTCCGCAGTCGATACAGCCAACCGCGAAGCTTCCACCGTCGCCCTTCCTGGCTTGGGCCGTGCGTTGATTCTTGCGGGCAAGCTGGGGCAAAAGTCGGCCGAAGATATTTATCGCAAGGCAACGTCCGGCAAGAACAGTTTCATCGCCGAATTGACCGGCTCCGGCGCGGTGTCCGCAGCTGATCTGGCGCACACCATGTCGTCGGCCTACGCGGCACCGCTGATCGATCTCGATGCAATCGACCAGCAGCGTCTGCCCAAGGGCCTGCTGGATCCGAAAATCTGCCAGTCCTACCGTGTCGTGGTCCTGAGCAAACGCAACAACCGCCTGACCGTTGCCACCGCGGACCCGTCGGACCAGGAGGCAATCGAAAAAATCAAGTTTGCCACCCAACTGGGGGTGGACTGGGTGATCGCCGAATATGACAAGGTATTGAAGCTGGTCGACGAGAATGCCACGTCCGCGACCGAAACAATGGAAGAGATCATCGGTGGCGAGTTCGACTTCAACGAGGCAGCGGCCGACGGGGTCACCGATAACGAACAGGCGGCCGTCTCCGAAGTAGACGATGCACCGGTCGTCAAATTCCTGCACAAGATGCTGCTCGATGCCTACAGCATGCGTGCGTCCGACCTGCACTTCGAGCCCTACGAACACACCTATCGGGTCCGCTTCCGCATTGACGGCGAGTTGCGTGAGATCGCGGCCCCCCCGATTGCCATCAAGGACAAACTCGCCTCGCGCATCAAGGTGATATCCAAGATGGATATCTCCGAAAAGCGCGTGCCGCAAGACGGCAAGATGAAGCTCAAGATCGGACCCAACCGGGTGATCGATTTTCGGGTCAGTACATTGCCCACGCTGTTTGGCGAGAAGATCGTGATCCGTATCCTCGATCCGAACAGCGCCAAGCTGGGTGTCGATGCCCTGGGGTACGAGCCGGAAGAAAAGCGCCGGCTGCTGGAGGCCATCAGTCGGCCCTATGGAATGATTCTTGTGACAGGGCCGACCGGCTCCGGCAAGACTGTCTCGCTGTATACCTGCCTGAACCTGCTCAACAAGCCAGGCGTGAACATCGCCACTGCAGAAGACCCGTCGGAAATCAACCTGCCGGGGGTCAACCAGGTCAACGTCAACGAGAAAGCCGGCCTGACGTTTGCGGCCGCGCTGAAGTCGTTCCTGCGTCAGGACCCCGACATCATCATGGTGGGTGAGATCCGCGACCTCGAAACCGCTGACATCGCCATCAAGGCTGCGCAGACCGGACATCTGGTGCTGTCGACCCTGCACACCAACGATGCGCCGACAACGCTCACGCGGATGCGCAACATGGGCATCGCGCCATTCAACATCGCCTCCAGCGTGATCCTGATCACGGCGCAGCGTCTGGCGCGTCGCCTGTGTCCCAACTGCAAGGCGGTTGCCGACATTCCGGAGAGAGCGCTGCTCGATGCCGGCTTCAAACCCAATGAGATCGACAGCAGTTGGACTACCTTCCGTCCTGTCGGGTGTTCTGCGTGCAATGGCGGGTACAAGGGGCGCGTCGGAATTTACCAGGTCATGCCGATCTCCGAGGAAATTCAGCGCATCATCCTGCGTGACGGCAGCGCATTGGATATTGCGGCGCAAGCGGCCAAGGAAGGTGTCGAGTCGCTGCGGCGCTCCGGCCTGCTCAAGGTCAAGCAGGGGCTGACCTCGTTGGAAGAGGTTCTCGCCGTCACCAATGATTAACAAGGGTTGAGAGACCATATGGCAACTGCGAAACCCAAGGGCATCAACGAGACCGTTTTCGAGTGGCAGGGCAAGGACCGCAATGGCAAGCAGGTCCGCGGCGAGACCCGCGCCATTGGTGTCAATCAGGTGCAGGCCACATTGCGACGCCAGGGCGTCACGCCGACGAAGATCAAGAAGCGTCGCATGGGCGGGGGCAAGTCGATCAAGCCCAAGGACATGGCGATATTCACCCGTCAGCTGGCCACCATGATGAAGGCCGGGGTTCCGCTGTTGCAGGCGTTCGACATCGTCGGCCGCGGCAATCCGAACCCGCGCGTCACCAAGTTGCTCAGCGACATCCGCACCGACGTGGAGACCGGCACATCGCTCAGCGTGGCATTTCGCAAGTTCCCCTTGTATTTCGACAACCTGTATTGCAATCTGGTGGAAGCGGGTGAGTCGGCCGGTATTCTCGATCAGCTGCTCGATCGGCTGGCCGTCTACATGGAGAAGACCGAGGCGATCAAGTCGAAAATCAAGTCCGCATTGATGTACCCGATCACGGTGCTGATCGTGGCATTCGTGGTGGTGTCGGTGATCATGATCTTCGTCATCCCCGCGTTCAAGGAGGTCTTCACCAACTTCGGTGGTGACCTGCCGGTGCCTACCCTGGTGGTGATCGCGATGAGCGAGTTTTTCATCAAGTACTGGTATCTGATCTTCGGCGGGATCGGCGGCGGCGTGTATTTCTTCATGCAGGCCTGGAAACGCAATGAGAAGGTCCAGAACTTCATGGACCGGATCATGCTCAAGCTGCCAGTTTTTGGCGTGCTGGTCGAGAAATCCTGCATCGCCCGCTGGACCAGAACCTTGTCGACGATGTTCGCCGCGGGCGTACCCCTGGTGGAAGCGCTGGACTCGGTTGGCGGAGCGTCCGGCAATTCGGTGTTCGAGCGCGCAACGGTCAAGATTCAGCATGAAGTCTCCACGGGTACGGCATTGACGGTTGCAATGACCAACGTCAGCCTGTTCCCATCGATGGTGCTGCAGATGTGCGCCATCGGCGAAGAATCGGGTTCGATCGATCACATGCTCGGCAAGGCAGCGGACTTCTACGAAGCCGAAGTCGACGACATGGTTGCGGGCATTTCCAGTCTGATGGAGCCCATCATCATCGTGATTCTGGGCACCGTGATCGGCGGCATCGTCGTAGCCATGTACCTGCCGATCTTCAAGCTCGGCGCCGTGGTCTGATGTGGCTGTCGCCGGGGGTGGATAGCGCCGCCTTCGGCGTGCTGGGTCTGCTTGTGGGCAGCTTCCTGAATGTGGTGATCTACCGCCTGCCCAAGATGCTCGAAGCGGAATGGGCCGACAACTGTGCGGACATGGCGGGAGCCGACGCACCGCAGCGTGCACCCTTCAATCTGGCGCGACCGCGTTCACGCTGCCAGCAGTGCCAGCACATGATCCGCTGGTACGAAAACATTCCCGTGCTGAGTTATCTTGCGCTGCGTGGCCGCTGTTCGCACTGCAACACGCCCATCGGCGTGCGGTATCCACTGGTGGAACTGGCGACCGGCGCGCTGTTCGCCACGCTGGCGGGCATGTACGGATTGACGATGACGGGCATGGTCTGGGCGATCCTGGCCAGTCTGCTGGTGGCGCAGTTCTTCATCGATTTCGATACCCAACTATTGCCAGACGATCTCAATTATCTGATCCTGTGGCTGGGCCTGATTGCTTCGGCCATGGGTTGGACCAGCATTGCATTGCCATCGGCGGTGTGGGGTGCGGTATGGGGCTATCTGAGCCTGTGGGCGGTCTACCAGGTGCACCATCGCCTGACCGGCAAGCACGGCATGGGGCATGGCGACTTCAAGTTGCTTGCCGGGTTGGGCGCCTGGTTTGGCGCCGAGTACCTGATCGCCATCATCTTGCTGTCGTCCATCGTAGGTTCGATCATCGGCGGCGGCTTGATGGTGGCGGGACGTCTGGCCCACCGCGATATTCCGATCCCTTTCGGCCCCTTCCTGGCGGGTGCGGGCCTGCTCGCCATGCTGGCGGGACCTGGTCGGCTGGAGAACCTGCTGCCGTTCGCGTTTCCGTTCTCCCATCTTGCAAGATGACGCGATGCTGCGGCTGGGACTGACGGGTGGCATCGGCAGCGGCAAGACGACCGTCGCCGCGCTTTTCCAACAGCGCGGCGCGGTGCTCATCGACGCCGACGCGATCTCGCGGCAGGTGACGGCATCCGGCGGTCTGGCCATTGCATCCATCGCGCGCGGCTTCGGAGCTGCCTTCATCACCGATGACGGTGCCTTGGACCGTGCACGCATGCGTCAAGCCAGCTTTGCCGATGCGCACGCGCGCGCGCGCCTGGAGGCCATCATCCATCCCCTGGTTGCGCAAGAGTCCGCGCGTCTGGAGGCCGATGCCATCGCAGCAGACGCACGCTGCATCGTGTTCGACATCCCCCTGCTCGTCGAGTCGCGGCGATGGCGCCAACGGGTAGACCAGGTGCTTGTCGTGGATTGCCCGCATGCGGTGCAGCTGGCCCGCGTGATGGCGCGCAGCGCCTTGCCACGTGACGAGGTCGAACGCATCATTGCCAGCCAGGCGCCACGTCACATGCGCCTGCGCGCGGCCGACATCGTGTTGTTCAACGCCGGCGTATCGTTGACACACATTGCAGCGCAGGTGGACCAGTTGGCGACTCGCTTCGGGCTATCATCGGTTTAATGGAAGCAACCGTGTGATCCTGTACGAATACCCATTCAACGAGCGCATCCGGACCTACCTGCGCATCGAGCATCTGTTTCGTCGCATGGTGGAGCTGGTGTCGCGCGACCATCCGCTGGACCACCACTTTGCCTTGGCGACCATCTTTGAAGTGATGGATGTCGGCGCCAGGGCCGATCTCAAGTCCGATTTGCTCAAGGATCTGGAAAAGCAACGGCAGACCTTGAGTGGCTACCGCGGCAATCCTGCGATATCGGAGAGCGCACTCGACGCCATCATGGCGCAAGTCGACCAGTGTTACACCGGATTGGGCAGCGTACAGGGAAAACCCGGCCACGCCTTGACAGAAAACGACTGGCTGATGGGCATTCGCAGCCGGGTCGGAATTCCGGGCGGCACCTGCGAGTTCGATCTGCCAGCCTACTACGCATGGCAACAACAGCCAGCAGCCTTGCGGCGCGCGGACCTGCATCGATGGGCATCGACCTTGGCGCCTTTGGCGGAATCGGTCAGCCTGCTGATGCGCATGTTGCGGCAAACCGGTTCGGCACAGAAAGTGATTGCGCCCGCGGGTCAGTTCCAGCAGAACCTGCCACAGGGCAAATCCTTCCAGTTGCTGCGCCTGTCTCTCGACCCTGCGCAGGCAATCATTCCCGAAATCAGCGGCAATCGTCTGATGGTGTCGATTCGCTTCATGCGCCAGGAGGCTGACAACCGGCTGCATGCCACGAGCGATGATTGCGCATTCGAATTGACGCTCTGCTCATGACGCAACGACGCCCGGGTCACGACAGTCCGGTCGATGCCGGGCCGCAGCCAGCCGCAGACAAGCCAGGCGCACACAGCCGCGTGGTGGCCTGTCCGCAATGCGGCGGCGACTCCATCTACGCGTCGTCCAATCCCTACCGCCCATTTTGCAGCCAGCGCTGCAAGGACATCGACTTCGGAGCCTGGGCAGACGAATCGTTCCGGCTTGCCGACAATGCCGACCCGGAGGCCCAGGCGAGCGACGATCCGACGCACTTGCAATAAGGTCTGCATCGCACGGCGCGCGCCGAACGCACTTTCAGCCAGCTGCGTCAGCGGTTCGTCAATGGGTCGGCCCAAGATGCGAGCGTTCTGCCGCCAACCATTGCAGCACCGGAATGGTTCCCGGCAACACCGGTGTCACTGCCGCCGGCAACTGCTGCCAGCTGCAATCCTGTGCCTCGCGCATCTGCAGCACGCCTGACCACGCTGTCACCTTGCAGAAATGCAACTGCACCAGCGCATGCGGGTAGTCGACCACCTTGGACCGCCATGGGGCAATTTCCAGTGCATCGATCCCGAGTTCTTCCTGCAATTCGCGTCGCAGCGCATCGGAGACACTTTCTCCCCGTTCCAGTTTGCCGCCCGGAAACTCCCAGTAGCCCGCATAGACCTTGCCAACGGGCCGGCTGGTCATCAGAAACGCGGCGTCATGTGGCCGGATCAGGACACCGACGGCCACTTCGACCATCGGCCGATCCGCCCCACCCTCGCGTGCGCGCAGGGGATGCGCCCGCAAGGGCAACTCGTCGTTCACTGCGGCTGGGCGCGTCCGCTGAAATCGCGCGCAAACTGATACGCCACACGTCCGCTGCGTGAACCCCGCTCAAGCGCCCACACCAGCGCCTGCGGGCGGGCCGCCCCGATCTGCGCGCCGGTGATGCCGAATGACTGCAACCACTGCGCAACAATGGTGAGGTATTCATCCTGCGTGAACGGGTAGAAGCTGACCCACAGACCAAACCGCTCCGACAACGAGATTTTTTCCTCGACCACTTCGCCCGGATGCACCTCGCCGTCATCGGTATGGGTGTAGCTGAGGTTCTCCTTCATGTACTCGGGCAGCAGGTGGCGACGATTGCTGGTCGCATAGACAAGCACATTGGCGGTCGTCTCGGCCACCGAGCCATCGAGGATCGACTTCAGCGCCTTGTACCCTGGCTCTCCCTCCTCGAAGCTCAGATCGTCGCAGAACACGATGAATTTCTCGGGTCGATCCGACACCACATCCACGATGTCCGGCAAGTCGACCAGATCGGCCTTGTCCACCTCGATCAAGCGCAGTCCCCGCCCGGAAAACTCCTGCAGACAGGCCTTGATGAGCGACGACTTGCCGGTTCCCCGCGCGCCGGTCAGCAACACGTTGTTGGCGGTCTTGCCTTCGACAAACTGCTCGGTATTGCGCCGAATCTTTTCCTTCTGCAGCGCAATTTCCTGCAGGTCGTGCAATCGAATCGCCGCAAGGTGGCGTACCGGCTCCAGCCGGCCGTGGCCCGAACTGCGCTTGCGATACCGAAACGCGACCGCAGCTTGCCAATCCGGAGCGCTCAAAGATTGCGGCAGCACGGCCTCGATCCGGTCGATCAGTTGTTCGGCGCGCACCAGCAGGTGGTTCAGTCGGTCGTCCATGGAAACGTTCCATTCATCGCAATGCCGTCAAGCCGTCGTGCCACCCATCAAGAGCGGTAGTCGGCGTTGATGGTGACGTAGTCGTGGCTGAGGTCGCATGTCCACACCGTGTCACTGGCGTCACCCCGCCCCAGATCGACGCGCACGGTGATTTCGCTCTGGCGCATGACCCGCTGACCATCCGCTTCCTGGTACTGCGGGTGCCGTCCGCCGCGGGTGGCCACATGCACGTCATCGAGAAACAGCTCGATGCCCGATTGCTCCAGATCATCGATGCCCGCGTAGCCCACCGCCGCCAGAATGCGCCCCAGGTTCGGGTCGCTGGCGAAAAACGCTGTCTTGACCAGTGGCGAGTGGGCGATCGCGTAGGCCACCGTGCGGCATTCCGCCGTGGTGCGCCCCCCTTGCACCGCGATCGTGATGAATTTGGTCGCGCCTTCGCCGTCGCGCACGATCGCATGGGCCAGTTCCCGTGCCACCTTGCGCATGGCTGCCAGCAGTGCCTGACCATCGGCGCTGGTCAGCGAATCGACTGTGGCATGCGTGGCCTGGTTGGTGGCGATGACGACAAACGAGTCGTTGGTGGATGTGTCACCGTCGATCGTGATGCGATTGAACGAGGCGTCGGCCAGGTCCTGTACCAGCGGCTGCATCAAAGCCGGAGCGATCCGTGCATCGGTTGCCAGAAACCCCAGCATGGTCGCCATGTTGGGGCGGATCATGCCAGCGCCCTTGCTGATGCCGGTGACCGTGATCGTGGCGCCGCCCACCACCACCTGCACACTGCAGGCCTTGGGCACCGTATCGGTCGTCATGATGCCTTGGGCAGCGGCGAACCAGTTGTCGGACCGTGCATCGGCTATCGCAGCGGGCAGGGCCGACTCGATGCGATCGACCGGCAACGGCTCCATGATGACGCCGGTGGAAAACGGCAGCACCTGCTGCGCCGACACGCCCAGGCGCCGCGCCAGTGCCGCGGCGCTGGCGCGTGCACGCTCCAGACCCTGTGCACCCGTGCCGGCATTCGCATTGCCGGTGTTGATCAGCAAGGCGCGGATCGGCATCGCGCTGGACAGATGCTCGCGGCACACCTGGACTGGTGCGGCACAGAAGCGATTGCGGGTAAACACCGCTGCCACGGTGGAACCTGCATCGAGCAACAGGACGGTCAGGTCCTTGCGCTGGGCCTTGCGGATGCCGGCTTCGGTCACGCCGATGCGCACGCCGGGAACCGGGTGGAGATCAGCTGCGTCTACAGGGGGAAGATTGACGGGCATGGCTATCCTTCAGACCAGTTTGCCGTGGCACTGCTTGTATTTCTTGCCACTGCCGCAGGGACAAGGCTCGTTGCGCCCCACCCGCGGCACCTGACCACCAGCCATCGCCGCTGCCAGGCCGGTGCGCCTGGCCACGCTGTCGGCATCGACCGTGGTCTGTACTTCGCCCGTCTCGGTGGGAGCCGAATAGGTCACGTTGCTGATGTTGTCTGCACGGGTTTCGATTTCCTGCGCGGCCTCATCGAGCTGCTCGCCCGACTGGATCCGCACGGTCATCAGGAGTTTCGTGACCTCGTTCTTGACCGAGTCCAGCAACTGACCGAACAATTCGAACGCCTCACGCTTGTATTCCTGCTTGGGCTGCTTCTGTGCGTAGCCGCGCAGATGGATGCCCTGGCGCAGGTAATCCAGTGCGCTGAGGTGCTCCCGCCAATGGGTGTCGATGCTTTGCAGCAGCACCATGCGCTCGAACGGCACAAAGTTCTCGTCGCCCACGAGCGCCACCTTGGCGGCAAATGCGGCATGCGCCGCTTCCTGCACCTTCTCGACAATGTCGCTGTCGACGATGGCATTGGCGCCTTGCACGATGTCGGCCAAGGGCAGATCGATCTGCCACTCGTCGAGCAAGGTCTTCTGCAAGCCGGCGATGTCCCATTGCTCTTCGACGGATTCGGCGGGCACGTATTGCCGCACCACATCGTGAAAGCAACCTTCGCGCAAGGCACTGATCTGCGCATTCATGTCCTGCGCGTCGAGGATGTTGTTGCGCTGCTCGTAGATGACCTTGCGCTGGTCGTTGGAGACATCGTCGTATTCCAGCAACTGCTTGCGCATGTCGAAGTTGCGCGCTTCCACCTTGCGTTGCGCGCTCTCGATGCTGCGCGTCACGATACCGGCTTCGATGGCCTCGCCGTCGGGCATCTTGAGCCGGTCCATGATGGCGCGCACCCGGTCGCCGGCAAAGATGCGCATCAGTGCATCATCGAGGCTGAGGTAGAACCGCGATGATCCCGGATCGCCCTGCCGTCCGGAGCGCCCACGCAGCTGGTTGTCGATGCGGCGCGACTCATGCCGCTCGGTGGCAATGATGCGCAAGCCGCCGTTGGACGTGACTGCGTCGTGGTCCTTCTGCCACTGGGCGCGCAACTCGGCAATCTTGCTCTCGCGTGCCGCATCATCGAGCGCCGCATCGGCCTGCACGGCTTGCACCAATTTTTCGACATTGCCACCCAGAACGATGTCTGTCCCGCGACCCGCCATGTTGGTGGCGATCGTGATCATCTTGGGCCGACCGGCTTGCGCGACGATGTCGGCTTCACGCGCATGCTGTTTGGCGTTGAGTACCTGGTGCGGCAACTTCTCTCGTTCGAGCAGCTGGGCGATGATCTCCGAGTTCTCGATCGACGTCGTTCCCACCAGCACCGGCTGGCCACGCCCATGGCACTCCCGGATGTCCTGGATGGCCGCCTCGTACTTTTCGCGCGTCGTCTTGTAGACCCGATCGAGCTGATCCTCGCGTCGGCTGGGCTTGTTGTGCGGAATCACGACCGTCTCGAGCCCATAGATTTCCTGGAACTCGTAGGCTTCGGTATCCGCGGTGCCGGTCATGCCGGCCAACTTGGCATACAGGCGGAAGTAGTTCTGGAACGTGATGGACGCCAGGGTCTGGTTCTCGGCCTGGATCGCCACGCCTTCCTTC
Source organism: uncultured Rhodoferax sp. (assembly GCA_964558425.1). Lineage (GTDB taxonomy): Bacteria > Pseudomonadota > Gammaproteobacteria > Burkholderiales > Burkholderiaceae_C > CAISIP01. The sequence goes on from CAZLDV010000002.1 coordinate 87,456, forward strand.
GCCTCCACCGCCTGGTGCAGGCCGTCGCTCCAGCGCCGTCCCGACATCAGCCGACCGGTGAACTCGTCGACGATGACGATTTCGCCCTCCTGAACCACGTAATGCTGATCCTTGTGGTACAGATGCCGCGCGCGCAAGGCCGCGTACAGGTGGTGCATCAGCGCGATGTTGGACGGGTCGTACAAGGTCGCACCGGCGGCCAGCAAACCATGTTCGGACAGGATGCGCTCTGCATTTTCATGGCCCTGCTCGGTCAGGACGATCTGCCGGCCCTTCTCGTCGATCGTGAAGTCGCCAGGCTTGGTCACACCTTCGCCGGTACGTATGTCTTCCTCGCCTTCCTGCGCTTCCAGGTACGGCACGATCTTGTTGATGGCCACGTACAAGGCAGTATGGTCTTCGGCTTGCCCACTGATGATGAGGGGCGTGCGCGCCTCGTCGATCAGGATCGAATCCACCTCGTCCACGATCGCGTAGTTCAGGCCACGTTGCACCCGGTCCGCGGCCTCGTAGACCATGTTGTCGCGCAGGTAGTCGAAACCATATTCGTTGTTGGTTCCGTAGGTGATGTCGGCCCGGTAGGCCGCCTGCTTTTCTTCGCGTGACAAGTTGGGCAGATTGATGCCCACTGTCAGGCCGAGAAAGTTGTACAGGCTGCTCATCCACTGGGCGTCGCGGCTGGCCAGGTAGTCGTTGACGGTCACCACATGCACGCCCTTGCCTGTGAGCGCATTGAGATAGACCGGCAAGGTGGCAGTCAGCGTCTTGCCTTCACCGGTGCCCATCTCGGCGATCTTGCCGTAATGCAGTGCCATGCCGCCAACCAGCTGCACGTCGAAATGGCGCATCTTCATGATGCGCTTGGAGCCTTCGCGCACGACGGCAAAGACCTCGGGCAGCAGCTCGTCGAGCGACGTACCCGCCGCCACCCGGCTCTTGAATTCGTCGGTCTTGGCGCGCAAGGCGTCGTCGGTCAATTTTTCGAGGTCGACCTCCATCGCGTTGATGCGCTTGACGACGTTGCGGTACTGCTTGAGGAGGCGGTCGTTGCGACTACCGAAAATTTTGGTCAGGAGATTGGTCGCCATGCATGCAAGTCCCGCCGACAGACCAACAAGGGCCAACCAGCAGGAGCAATCCTTTGTTCAAACAGGATGTGGAAGTGGGGTCGCTCCTGCCTGACACAAGCGCTGCGCAGTGCCAACCCATGAACGAACCAGCGGGAATTTTACCTGCGCACGACCTTGGGTCGGCCAGCATGCGCGTTGCCCTTCAAGCGCGTTGACCTGGCAGCTGGCAGCGCGGCCTGTTGCAGCACTGCCAGGACCTTGCCCGCATTCAGGATCCTCTGCCGGTCTTGCGGCAGGTCACGCACCGACACCTCAAAATGCAGATGGGCGCCAGTCGATCGGCCGATGGCGCCGACTTCCGCGACTTTGCGGCGCCGCCCCGCACGATGTCGCCCTTGCGGACACCCACGACCGAGGCATGCGCATGACGCGTCACGCGGTCATTGCCGTGGTCGCTCCCGACCCTGTTGCCATACACAGCAGCGCCGCAGCCATCAACAACATGGCCATGGCCGCCACCAGCATCGTCAGCAACCTGCGGGTCCCGGACAGGTCAATGGAATGGGCTTTCGCCGACCATCGATGCGTGATAATCAGCGGCGTTCCCACCTCCATCCGCCGAGCGCAGCCATGGACCGAAAAGCCCGATCCGTCACCTTGCTGCAAGCCACCGAAGCCTCGCCAACCCTGGCGCGACTCGCCGAGCTCAGCCGCGATTCGGTGGCGCGGCTCAAGGCCGTGGAAGCATTGATTCCTGCCACACTGCGGGCATCCGTCCGTCCGGGCCCGGTCGACGCGGCCCAATGGTGCCTGCTGCTCGACAACAACGCCGCGGCGGCCAAGCTGCGCCAGCTCGTGCCTGCGTTGGAGGCCCACCTGCGAACCAAGGGTTGGGAAAACCGTTCGATTCGGCTGAAGGTACAGGATGCACGCACCCGTTGAAACGGTCTGCGCGTCGATTGCACATGGTGCCGATTGTCGGAATCGAACTGACGACCTACCGCTTACAAGGCGGTTGCTCTACCAACTGAGCTAAATCGGCACAGGGAAATTTTACAAGAAGCATTCGACGTGATGGGAGAGCATCCCATCACGGCTCACTTGATCCGCGTGAGCTTGGGACGCTTTTTCGGGCCGGCAGGATCAGGCTGCGGCCCGGAACCTGTCGATCCGCTCTTGGAGGATGGTATTTCCACCAACTTCACGTCCGACTCAGGCGGCGAGGCAGGCACTTTGGATGGCGTGGTCGCTTCAGGCGGCGCCGTCTCGACAACCGGGACTGCATCGGCGGCAATGGCCCCGACAGTGGGTCGGGGGAACGCCATGCCTTGTCCGTTTTCACGCGCATAGATCGCAATGACCCGGTCGACCGGGATCATGATCTCACGTGCCTTGCCCGCAAAACGGGCGCTGAATGCCACGATGTCGTTGCTGATCTGCAGGCCGCTGGTCGCGTCGACGCTGACATTGAGCACGATCTCGCCGTCTTTGACGTATTCGCGGGGCACCTGCACCGTGTCATCCACCTGCACGGCCAGGTACGGCGTCAGGCCGTTGTCGGTGCACCACTCGTAGAGCGCCCGGATCAGATAGGGGCGGGTCGAAGTGGAGCCTTGAGCGTCGATCATCAACAAACCAATGGCAGCGGGTTACTTGCGCATGACCTTTTCCGACGGTGTCAGCGCCTCGATATAGGCCGGGCGGGAAAAAATCCGCTCGGCATACTTGAGCAGGGGTGCCGCGTTTTTGCTCAGATCGATTCCGTAATAGTCCAGACGCCACAGCAGCGGCGCGATGGCCACATCCAGCATCGAGAATCCCTCGCCCAGCATGTATTTGTTTTTCAGGAAGATGGGCGCGAGCTGCGTCAATCGGTCGCGAACGTGCGATCGCGCCTTGTCCAGCAGCTTCTCGTTGCTCTTGGCCGCGCGCGACTCGAGCGTCGACACATGCACGAACAGTTCCTTTTCGAAGTTCAGCAGGAACAGGCGCACGCGGGCGCGATCCACCGGATCCCCGGGCATGAGCTGCGGGTGCGGGAAGCGCTCGTCGATGTACTCGTTGATGATGTTGGACTCGTACAGGATCAGGTCGCGCTCGACCAGGATCGGCACCTGCCCATACGGGTTCATGACATTGATATCTTCCGGCTTGTTGTACAGGTCGACGTCGCGGATCTCGAAGTCCATTCCTTTTTCGAACAGGACAAAACGGCAGCGATGGGAAAATGGGCAGGTGGTTCCTGAATACAGCACCATCATGGTGGGATCTCCTCAATATCAAAAAACGAATCCGGATCCAACCAGCATGTCACCAGGCCAGCGCCGAAACGAAAAAGAGTGGGATGCAGATGTGCAAACCCACTCTGAAACAACAAGCCTCGCCCGAGCGGGCCAGGCCTGATCCACTTGCGCGCTACTTGATGTCCTTCCAGAAGGCAGCATTCAGACGCCAGGTAACCAAGGTCAGCACGCTCAGAAACAACAAGACCCACACCCCGACACGTGTACGCGTGTTTTGCGCCGGCTCCGCCATCCATTGCAGGTAATTCACCAGATCGGCAACCGCTGAATCGTATTCGTTCGTGGTCATGCTGCCAGGGGACTTCTGCTCCCATCCCTTGAACATCCTGACTTTGTGGCCGTGTTCTTCCTTGTCTTCGTACACCGGCATGCGGGTGCCCTGGAGTTGCCACAACACGTGGGGCATACCTACGTTCGGAAAGGCGAGGTTGTTCCAGCCGGTCTCCTTGGATGCATCCGGGTAGTAGGTACGCAGATAGGTGTACAGATAGTCGGCGCCAGTTCCCTGACCTGCAGCGGCCCGCGAGCGCGCGATGACCGTCAAGTCGGGAGGATTGCCACCGAACCACAGCTTGGCCTCCTTCGGGTCGATCGCGGCCACCATGGTCTCACCCACCTTGTCTGTCGTGAACAGCAGGTTGTCCTTGATCTGCTGCAGCGTCAAGCCGATGTCGGTCAAACGGTTATAGCGCATGAATGCCGCCGAGTGGCAGTTCAGGCAGTAGTTGACGAACAGTTTGGCGCCGTTCTGCAGTGCGGCAAGATCGTTTGTCTTGTTGGGCGCCTTGTCCCAGGGTATGCCGCCCTCGGAGGCCTGCGCGCTGCCCGCGATCAGGCCTAGCGAGGCAACGATGGCCCACAAGGCCTTGCTGACGATGGATGCTGTTTTCATTCTGGTTGTCTCCGCTTCTTCAGTGAGCGGCAAAGTTGACGCGTTTGGGCACCGGCTTGGGATCGCCCAGCGTGCTCCACCACGGCATCAGCAGGAAAAACGCGAAATAGAACACGGTACCTACCTGCGACACACGTCCGCCGATCACCGACACCGGCTGCACACCCAGGTATCCCAGCACGAAGAAATTGAACACGAAGAGCGCATACAGGTACTTGTGCCAGCTGGGTCGATAGCGGATCGACTTCACCGGACTGTGGTCCAGCCACGGCAGGAAGAACAGGATGATGACGGCGCCGCCCATCACGACCACGCCCCAGAACTTGGCGTCGATGTTCCACATCATCAGGATGACCAGCAGTGCGGCCACCAGGATGGCCGGCTTGAGGAAACCTGGCATCCTGACCTTGAGCACCAGCAGCGCGGACCCTGCGATCACACAGGCCATGAGCACGTACATCATTTCACTGGTGATGGCGCGCAGCATTGAATAGTAGGGCGTGAAATACCACACTGGCGCGATATGCAGCGGCGTCTTGAACGGGTCGGCTGGAATGAAGTTGTTGTATTCGAGGAAGTAACCACCGAACTCCGGCGCAAAAAACACGATGGCGCTGAAGACCATCAGGAACATGCTGACCGCAAAGATGTCGTGCACGGTGTAGTACGGATGGAACGGAATGCCGTCCAGAGGAATCCCGTTCTGGTCCTTGGTCGCCTTGATCTCGATTCCATCCGGATTGTTCGAGCCAACCTCGTGCAATGCGATGATGTGCGCGACCACCAGGCCCAGCAACACCAGCGGCACTGCGATTACGTGAAAGCTGAAGAAGCGGTTCAGTGTCGCGTCTCCCACCACATAGTCACCACGGATCAACAGCGCCAGATCCGGGCCGATGAACGGAATTGCCGCGAACAGGTTGACGATCACCTGCGCGCCCCAATAGCTCATCTGACCCCAGGGCAACAGGTAGCCCATGAAGGCTTCGGCCATCAGGCACAGGAAAATCGCGCAACCGAAAACCCAGATCAGTTCGCGTGGCTTGCGGTAGCTGCCGTAGAGCAGGCCACGGAACATGTGCAGGTAGACGACGATGAAAAACGCGGAGGCTCCGGTCGAGTGCATGTAGCGCACCAACCATCCCCAGGGCACATCGCGCATGATGTATTCGACTGAACCGAAGGCCAGCGCCGCGTCCGGCTTGTAATGCATGACCAGGAAGATGCCGGTCACGATCTGGATCACCAGCACCAGCATCGCCAATGAGCCAAAGATGTACCAGAAGTTGAAGTTCTTCGGCGCGTAATACTCGGCCATGTGCTCGTTGTAGAGCTTGGACAACGGAAATCGGTTGTCGACCCAGTTGAGCAGCTTCGCCGATGCGGGCGCGTTGGGGGAAATCTCTTTCATTTCAGCCACGTGAAACTCCGGTGCAACATGTCGTCATGGGGTCAGGCCTTTTTGTCTTCACCGATCAACAACCGGTTGTCGGACAGATACATGTGCGGAGGCACTTCGAGGTTGTCCGGCGCAGGCTTGTTCTTGAACACACGGCCGGCCAGATCGAAAGTGGACCCATGGCAGGGACAGAAGAAACCGCCCTTCCAGTCATCGGGCAACGACGGTTGCGGACCGGTCTGGAAACGATCCGACGGTGAACAACCCAGGTGCGTGCAGATTCCCACCACCACCAGGACCTCGGGCTTGATCGAGCGCAGTTCGTTGCGCGCGTAGACCGGTGTGAACTCGTCGGGATGGCGCAAGGAATGGGGGTCCGCCAGCTGCGGGTCGTTGGTCGGAATGGCCGCAATTTCCGCCGGAGTACGACGCATGATCCAGACCGGCTTGCCGCGCCATTCGACGGTCATTTTTTCACCGGGCTTGAGCGAGGAGATATCGGCCTCGACCGGCGCCCCGGCGGCCTTGGCGCGCTCCGATGGCTCGAAACTACTGATGAACGGGACGGCTGTGAAGGCGCCGCCGACTGCTCCAACACAGCCAGACGCGATGATCCACGTCCGCTTGCTGTTGTCGACAGGGGTGTCACTCATGGGAATCCTCAATGAAAACATCGCTCTGGGGTCAGCGCGGAATTGTAGCTGACCGACCCGGCCCATTGGACCTCCAACCGGGGCATGACACGCCTTGCCGCCCATCGCGATCCATGCCCGGGAATTTACAATCGTCCGGGCTGCAGTCTCGTACACTGCCCGCTGACACGCACAACCAAGGAGAATACCCCGTGAGCATGATGTCGGAATTCAAGGAATTCGCCCTCAAGGGCAATGTGATGGATCTCGCCGTTGGCGTCATCATCGGCGCCGCATTCGGCAAGATCGTCGACTCGATGGTGAAGGATCTGATCATGCCACTGGTCGGCGCCGTGGTCGGCAACATCGACTTCTCCAATATGTTTGTCGTGCTCGGAAAAGTGCCTGCCGGCGTGGGCGCAAACCTGGCAGACCTGCAGAAGGCCGGCGTCCCGGTATTTGCCTATGGCAACTTCATCACGATTGCGGTCAACTTCATCATCCTGGCGTTTGTCATCTTCCTGATGGTCAAGCAGATGAACCGACTCAAGCGCGAGACACCCCCACCGGCTCCCGCGCCGGTCGCGACGCCGGAAGACATTCTGCTGCTGCGCCAGATCCGCGACAGCCTGAAGAAGTAAGGCCGTCAGCGCGCATCGGCCGCTTCAGCTGCACACCGGCGGCAAGGCGGCCAGCGCACGGGCCATGCGAATGGCCTGGATCAGGCTGGCAGGGTCGGCGCGTCCGGATCCTGCAATATCAAACGCAGTGCCATGATCAGGGCTGGTGCGCACCAATGGCAAGCCCAGCGTGACGTTGACGCCGGTGTCAACGCCCAGGTATTTGACCGGAATCAGACCCTGGTCGTGGTACATGGCCACCACCACGTCCCACTCCCCTGGAGCACCGTCACGGGAACGTGCACGCATGAATACCGTGTCGGGCGCAATCGGGCCGAACACGTCCATGCCACTGGCGCGAGCAGCGTCGATCGCCGGCGCAATGGCATCGATTTCCTCGCGGCCGAACAGACCGCCTTCGCCGGCATGCGGATTGAGCCCCGCCACGGCGATCCGCGGCTTGCGACCGAGCAGGGCCTGCAAGGCCTTGTCGGTGATCTCGAGCGTCTGCAGCACGTTGGCGCGCGTCACGGCTTCGATCGCTTCACGCAGCGATACGTGAATGCTGACCAGCACCGTGCGCAACATGTCGTTGGCCAGCATCATGCGGACCGGCAGCTGGCCAATCGGCACGGCACGCGCCATGGCGGCACGGTGCTGCAGCATTTCGGTATGGCCGGGAAATCCGTCGTACGGGGGACCCGCCGCGGACAGCGACTCCTTGTGCAGCGGCGCCGTCACCATGGCGGCAATCTCACCGCGCAAGGCGGCGTCCGCAGCCCAGACGACGCAGTCCGCCGCCATGCGTCCCGCCATGCCGCTGACGACGCCCAGTGTGATGGGAGGGCCCGGTTCGGTCACTTGCAAGACAGGAATGCAACGCGGTGGAGCATCGCGCGCGTCATCGGTCTGCATGAGCACGGCCACCGGCATGGCGACGGACCCTGGGCCCGCTATACAGTGGGCAGCGCGACGCATGGTGTCCGCATCGCCTGCGACGAAACAGTCTCGGGTCCATTCTGGCGCATCGCGAAATGCCTTTGCGACGATCTCCGGACCGATCCCGGCAGGGTCACCCATGGTGATGGCGATCGGCTTGTGCATGCGCGCTCAGGCCGGGTTGTCGATGTCAATGAACACATGCGCCAAGCCGAGCTGCGCAGCCACCTGCCCCGCCAACGCCGGCGCGCCATACCGTTCACTTGCATGGTGACCGCACGCGAGAAAGGCGACCCCGCACTCGCGCGCATAGTGCGCCTGTGGCTCTGAAATCTCACCGGTGATGAAGACGTCGGCGCCAGCGGCAATGGCCGCTTCGAAATAGCCCTGAGCGCCGCCGGTGCACCAGGCGATGCGTTGCAACGGCCGGTCATCGGCAGCCACCACGGTCACCGGCCGGCGCAGCACGGACTCGACATGGCGGGCGAGCTCGCAGGCGCTCTCGAAGCTGGCTCCATCCGTGCGCGTGCCGAGAAATCCGAGATCCTGCTCGCCGAATCGCGCCTGGGCTGTCAGCCCCAGTTGCAGTGCCAGCTGGGCATTGTTGCCCCACTGCGGATGCGCATCCAGCGGCAGGTGGTAGGCGAACAGGTTCACGTCATGCGCCAGCAACAATGCCAGCCGCTGCTTCATCCAGCCCGTGACCCGACCATCCTGACCACGCCAGAACAATCCGTGGTGCACGAAGACCGCATCGGCATCGTGGGCCACCGCGGCCTCGATCAAGGCCAGGCTGGCCGTCACACCCGACACGATCTTGCGAATGTCGGCGCGCCCTTCGACCTGGAGACCATTCGGACCAAAGTCGCGGAACCGCTCCGGTTGCAACACGCTGTCAAAGGTATTCGCGAGAACAAGTCGGCTGATCATGAAAGTACAAGGCGTGGCCGCCTGGCAGCCACTGCGGCTGGTTCGGGCTGGCCGGACGATTGTCGGCCATTTCAGGCAGGGATCGCGCTCAGGCATCCGATGGCCGAACGTCGCTTTCGAGCTCCACCGTGCTGTCACATCCCGTATCCAGCGCGATCGCGCGCCGGGCCAATAGCGCCAGCACAGGAGCCAGCGACGCTGCCATGCCACGCATCCAGCCTGGCAGCACGCGCTGCAGCACTGGCAAAGGCTGCGTGATCGCACCGCACCGGTATGCGGCCAGCCGTGCATCCCATTGCAGCGCCACGCATGCGCCCTGCCGCCGCCAGGACAGCAGCATGCCGATCGGGCATGGCTGGGCCAGGCAACACACGCCACAGCCATTGCACGGTGCACCGAACGCCGGCTTCGCCGGCGCCAGCGACACGATCGCAATCGTTTGGTACTTGCCTGTCATGGTGCAATCCGATTGTGCCGTGCAGCCTACAATTTGTGCATGAAACGCCTGTGGTTGCTCTTTGCGCAGACAGTGACCGTCCTGCTGGCGGCCTACTTTGTCGTCGGGACGCTCAAGCCCCAGTGGCTGGGCAAAGCCGGCCCCGGCAACCGGACGGTCACCCTGATCGAAGCGCCCGCGGCGACGGTGGGCAGCGTGCCGGTTGGCAGCTTCCGGCTGGCGGCGCAAAAGGCGGCATCTGCGGTCGTCAGCATCAATACCAGCAAGGCCGCCAGCCGCGATCCACGCGCCAACGACCCGTGGTTCCGGTTCTTCTTCGGCGACCAGGGGCAGGAGCCCAGTGCCGGACTGGGCAGTGGCGTGATCGTCAGTGCTGCGGGCTATATCCTGACCAACAACCATGTGGTCGAGGGCGCGGACGAGATCGAAGTCATCCTCAACGACAGCCGCAAGGCGCTGGCCAAGGTGATCGGGACCGACCCGGAAACCGATCTGGCGGTGCTGAAGATCGATCTGGACAAGTTGCCGGTGGTGGTGATCGGCAACTCGGATGCGGCGCAGGTGGGCGACCAGGTGCTGGCAATCGGCAATCCGTTCGGTGTCGGCCAGACTGTCACCAGTGGCATCATCAGCGCGCTCGGGCGCAACCAGCTTGGCATCAACACGTTCGAGAATTTCATCCAGACCGACGCCGCGATCAACCCGGGCAACTCCGGCGGTGCCCTGGTCGACACCCAGGGAAACCTGCTGGGAATCAATACCGCGATCTACTCGCGCTCGGGTGGCAGCATGGGCATCGGCTTTGCGATCCCGATGTCGACCGCCCGCCAGGTCATGGACGGGTTGGTCAAGGACGGACAGGTGACGCGTGGATGGATCGGCGTCGAACCCAATGACCTGTCCCCGGAACTGGCCGAGACCTTCGGCGTCAAGGCCCGTCAGGGCGTCATCATTACCGGGGTGTTGCAAAACGGCCCCGCGGCCCAAGCCGGGATCCGCCCAGGAGACGTCATCACCGCGGTGGCCGGAAACCAGGTGCGCAGTGTTTCAGAACTGCTGACGCAGGTTGCCGGACTCAAGCCCGGTACCGCCTCGCGTTTCAGCATGCAGCGACAGGACACCCAGCTGGAGATCGATGTCGTGCCCGGCGTGCGACCGAAGCCACGACGCGCACCACCGTGACGGCCTCGTTGGGTGCCTGTGCATCAGGGCGTTCCGGATGAAGCGGAGCCCTTGTCCTTTGTGGCGCCCTCTTGCGCGTCTTCAGGCGCACGGGTGTTCTTGCTGAACCATTTCGCCGCGAAAATGCCAGCCTCGTAGAGCATGCACATCGGGATCGCCAGGGCCAGTTGCGAGATCATGTCAGGCGGCGTGATGACAGCGGCAATGACGAACGACAGCACGATGAAATAGCCGCGAAACTCCTTCAATTTGTCGATGCTGACCATGTTCATGCGCACCAGCAGGACGACGATGATCGGGACCTGGAATGCCACGCCGAACGCAATGTACAGGCCAAGAATCGCTTCCACATAGGACGAGATATCCGGTGTCGCGGCCACGCTGGCGGGTGTCACCGCCTGGATGAACGCAAACATCTTGTCGAGCACGAACAACTGCACGAACGCAATGCCGCCGTACGCCAGCGCACTGCCGAAAAAGATCAACGGGACCGCCAGCCGCTTTTCGTGGCTGTACAAGCCAGGGGCAACGAACGCCCAGATCTGGTACATCAACCAGGGCAACGACAGCAGCACCCCTGCCATCATCAAGACCTTGAGCGGAACAAAGAACGGAGAAAACACGCCGACAGCGATCAGCTTGGCGCCCGGTGGCATATGCGCCCGTATCGGCGCGGCGATCAGGTCGATCAGCCCGCTGGGGCTGGGCCAGATCGCCAACAAGGCCATGCACACCGCCAACCCGATCATGCTGTAGATCAGGCGATCCCGCAGCTCGATCAGGTGCTGCACGAAAGGCTGCTCGGTACCTGCGAGTTCGTCTTCTTTGTTGGTCGAGTCGGTCATCGTGTCATGTGGAGCCCGCACCCGGCGGAACGGGAATTCCGGGGCGCCTGGCGATTGCCGTTGATTCAATCGGGCTTGCGCGGCCGGAACCGGGCGACCCGCGCCGCGCCCGACAAGGCGCGTGTCCGGATACCGTTGCGCGCCTTGTACCAATTGGGCGTGGCGCCCTGCTTGATGCGCCAGCGCTTGTTGGGGTGCCGATAGGCAGGATAGCTCACCGGCAGATCGAAGGCCTCGCCTGTCTGCGAGTTGTCACCCATCCGCGTGGCGTCGGCCCAGGATTTCTCGATCTCGCTCGCGTTGCTCTGGATGGTATGTTCCATGTCCTTCGCAGCTTCGGTGACCGTATCCTTCATTTTCCTGAGCTCGTCGAGCTCCATCGAGCGGCTGACCTCGGCCTTGACGTCAGATACATAGCGCTGGGCCTTGCCCATCAGCGTGCCCACCGTGCGTGCCACACGCGGAAGCTTCTCCGGGCCGATGACGATCAGCGCCACGACGCCAATCAGCGCCATCTTGGAGATACCCAGATCGATCACGACGCCTTATCCTGCTTTTTCAGGACTTCTGCTTGGCTTCCACATCGATCGTGGTCGTGTCCGACGCCTTGGTGGCGTTGGACACCTGCGACGGTGGCGCGACAGGTTGTTCGTCCACCGACGTGGAGCCATCCTTCATGCCATCCTTGAAACCCTTGACGGCGCTGCCCAGATCGCTGCCCATGTTCTTGAGCTTCTTGGTGCCGAACACCATCACAACGATCAGCAGCACGATCAGCCAGTGCCAGATAGAAAACGAACCCATGTGTGACTCCTCGAGGAAATAGGGCAATGCCGCGGTACCGTAGCCCGTGGGGGACCTTTGCAACAAGCCGAATTCTAGACCCCTGGGCCACCCCTACACGCAAAGCGCCCTTGTTTCAACCCCTCAGCCAGGGGCGTGGCCCGCCCATCACATGCACATGCAGGTGGTGAACCTCCTGGCCGCCTTCGGTTCCGGTGTTGCTGACGATCCGGAACCCCCCGTGCGGATAAGGCCGACAGCCCGCCTGCAATGCCAGCCTGGGTGCCAATGTCATCATGTGCCCCATCAATCCGGCGTGTGCTGGCTCGAGCTGCGCAAACGAGGGGATATGCATCTTCGGGATCATCAGGAAATGCACCGGTGCCCACGGATGGATATCGTGGAAAGCAAACACCTGGTCGTCCTCATGCACCTTGCGCGACGGGATCGCGCCCTGTGCAATCTTGCAGAACAGGCAATCGGGATCGTAAGCCAAGGGTCAACCTCCGAAATCAGGCGCCAACGGGCTGGTTGCTGTGCATCGCCACCATGCCCTTGACGATCCGGTACAGGAACCAGATCGACACCAGCATCCAGGCCAGCACGCCGGGCATGATGAACAGCAAGAACAGCGGCGCGGTGAGCAGATACAGCACGCCAGCGAGAATCACCGAGCGGATGCGCCAGGAGAAATGCGACGCCTGCCAGGTGCCGTGGGCCTCGGGCCTTTTCACCAGGTCGATCACCAACGCCACGATCAGCAGCAAGGCACCCGCCTGCGCGCCCGGCACGATGGCACCGACCGCAACGATCAGGTGCAGCACATAACTCACCCAGCCCACGGATTTGAGTGCCTGCGCCTGCTGTTCGCCCTTGGGAACGACATCGATCACATCCGTCATAACCTTACCTCCTTGCCACGTGACCTGTCCCGGCATCGGATTGGCGAAGCCGCATCATGCGCCGTCCCGCGCAATCGCCTTGCGCAGGGCCTTCTCCTCGATGCCGCTGGTGCCTTCGCGCCGCTGCAATTCGGCCAGCACATGTGCTGGCTGCAAGCCGTAATGCGCCAGCGCCACCATGCAGTGGAACCAGAGATCGGCCATCTCGCCCACCAGCCGGCTCTTTGCGAGCTCCAGCTGCGCGGCCGCTTGCAGCGCTGCGTGGTCCACATCCTTGGCGGCCATCACCACCTCGGTGGCCTCCTCGCCGATTTTCTTCAAGAACGCATCCGGACCGCGCTGCAGCAGCCGTGCGACATAGCTGGCATCGGGATCGCCGCCGCGCTGCGGCAGGCGGCTCTCGATGATCGCCGCCAGCCGCGGCAACACCAGATGGAGATTCTCGGGATCAGTGGAAGTGGCAGGCATGTCGGTTCACTTGTAGATCGATTGCGGGTCTTTCAAGACCGCATCGGTGGTTTCCCAGGCGCGCGACGCCGATGTTCCGGCCAGGCGCTGGAAAAAGCAGCTGTGACGGCCAGTATGGCAGGCGATCCCGGGTTCATGGCCGGTCTGCGTCACGGTGAGCAGCACGACATCGTTGTCGCAATCGAGCCGGATGTCATGCACCAGCTGGACATGGCCCGATTCTTCCCCCTTGAACCACAATCGCTGGCGTGAACGGCTGAAATAGACCGCACGGCCGCTGGATGCCGTCTGCTCGAGCGCCTGGCGATTCATCCAGGCAAACATCAGCACATCACCGCTGCCCTTTTCCTGGGCTATCACCGGCACCAGCCCTGCGGCGTCCCATTTGACGTGATCCAACCATTGCATACGGGTATTGTCAGCCATCGAGCCCACGCCTGCCGTGCGGCGCGGCATGGCCCGCGCAATCAGATCCGCACGGGGATGCCGCGCGCGCGCAGATGCTGCTTGGCCTGCAGGATGGTGTATTCCCCGTAATGGAAGATGCTGGCCGCCAACACCGCATCGGCTCCGCCGATCGCGATGCCGTCGGCCAGGTGGTCCAGGTTGCCGACGCCGCCGGAGGCGATCACCGGTATGTCGACCGCGTCACTGACAGCGCGCGTGAGTTGCAGGTCGAAGCCGGATTTGGTGCCGTCGCGGTCCATGCTGGTGAGCAGGATTTCCCCGGCACCGCGGCGCGCCATCTCGGTGGCCCATGCCAGGGCATCGAGGCCGGTGTTGCTGCGCCCGCCGTGGCTGAATACATCCCAACCCGCCCCCACCGGCAAGCCATCGGGTCCGCTGCGTTGTTCGTCCGCGTCGCTGCGGCGCTTGGCGTCGATGGCCACCACGATGCATTGCGAGCCGTATTTGCCGGCAACCTCGTCGATCAGCTCCGGATGGGCGATCGCCGCTGAATTGAAGCTGGTCTTGTCTGCCCCGGCATTGAGCAGCCGGCGCACGTCCTCGCTGCTGCGCACGCCACCACCGACCGTCAACGGAATGAAGACCCGCCGCGCGACATCCTCGATGATGTGCAGGATCAGGCCACGCCCATCGCTGGTGGCGGTGATGTCCAGAAAGGTAAGCTCATCGGCGCCCTGTTCGTTGTAGCGCGCGGCAATTTCCACCGGATCGCCGGCATCGCGCAATGACACGAAATTGACGCCCTTGACGACCCGTCCGCCGGTCACGTCCAGGCAGGGAATGATGCGCTTGGCCAGCATCGGTTGCCTGTCGCGCGCTCAGCCGTTGAGCTCGTCGGCACGCGCCTGCGCAGCAGAAAAATCAAGCTGACCGCTGTAGATGGCCCGACCGCAGATCACGCCCTCGACACCTTCGCTCTCGACATCGCACAAGGCCTCGATATCGGCCATGCTGCTCAGGCCGCCCGACGCAATCACCGGAATCGACAAGGCCTGCGCCAGCTTGACTGTCGCCTCGATGTTGATGCCCGACAACATGCCATCGCGGCCTATGTCGGTGTAGATGATGGATTCGACCCCGTAATCCTCGAATTTCTTGCCCAGGTCCACCACATCGTGCCGCGTCAGCTTGCTCCAGCCATCGGTGGCGATCTTTCCATCCCTGGCGTCGAGTCCGACGATGATGTGGCCACCGAACGCGGTGCAGGCATCCTGCAGAAAGCCCGGATTCTTCACTGCGGCGGTACCGATGATGACGTAGCGCAGGCCGGCGTCGAGATAACGCTCGATCGTATCGAGATCACGGATGCCGCCGCCCAGTTGCACATCGACTTCGCTGCCGACGTCCTTGAGGATGCGGCGAATCGCCAACTCGTTCTTCGGTTGTCCGGCAAATGCCCCGTTCAGGTCGACCAGATGCAGCCGGCGCGCCCCTTGCCTGACCCAGCTGCGGGCCATCACCGGGGGGTCTTCTCCGAAGGTGGTTGACTGGTCCATGTCGCCCTGTTTGAGTCGGACACAGTGACCGTCTTTCAGGTCAATCGCAGGAATGAGCAACATGGTGCGCGGGCGGCTGGGGGAAATCAGGGTTTCCAACGAAGGAAATTGCGGTAGAGCGCGAGGCCTTGGTCAGAACTCTTTTCGGGATGGAACTGGGTTGCAAAAATATTATCGCGTGCAAGCGCTGCCGTAAAGCGGCCGCCATAGTCCGCTTCGCCTGCGCTGTGGCGCGTATCAGACGGTCTGACATAGTAGCTGTGCACAAAATAGAAATAACTCGCATCGGCAATACCCTCCCACAGGGCGTGCACCGGGCCGCCATGCCCGGTCTGAAATACCTGGTTCCAGCCCATTTGCGGCACCTTGTAGCGGCTGCCATCGTCCTGCAGGCGCCCCTGCAGCTCAAACCGCAGCACGTTGCCGGGAATCAGGCCCAGGCCGGACGTGCCCGAACCGCCATCGCCACGCCGGCCTTCCTGGCTGTGGTCCAGCAGCATCTGCATGCCGACACATACGCCGAACAGCGGTTTGGAGCGGGCGGCATCGAGCACCGGCTCGAGCAGCCGCGACTCGCGCAGTTCGCGCATGCAGTCTGCAATCGCCCCCTGACCCGGCAGCACCACCCGCTCGGCAGCGAGGATCAACTGCGGATCGGAAGTCACGTAGACCTGATGGCCGTCACCGTGCGCGGCCGCCTGCACCGCATTGGCAACCGAGCGCAGGTTACCCATGCCGTAGTCCACGACCGCCACTGTCTTGCTATGCACCGTGCCCATGATGATGATGCTTGTTGCGGCCGCCGATGATCACTGCGGCGCCGGGTTCAGAATTCAGAGCGAGCCCTTGGTCGATGCGATGGTGCCCGCGGCGCGTGGATCGACCTCGACCGCCTGGCGCAAGGCCCGCGCAAATGCCTTGAAAACGCTCTCGCATTGGTGGTGTGCATTCTCGCCACGCAGGTTGTCGATATGCAGTGTCACGAAGGCATGGTTCACGAATCCCTGAAAGAATTCATGCGCCAGTTGGCTGTCGAACGTGCCGATCATGCCGCTCTTGAACGGTACCTGCATGATCAGGCCCGGGCGGCCTGAAAAATCGATGACCACCCGGCTGAGCGCCTCGTCGAGCGGCACATAGGCGTGGCCGAACCGGCGTATGCCCTTGCGATCGCCCAATGCCTGGTGCATCGCCTGACCGAGCGTGATGCCGACATCCTCGACCGTATGGTGACCGTCGATGTGCAAATCGCCGTCGGCCTGGATATCGAGATCGATCAGGGCGTGGCGCGCGATCTGATCGAGCATGTGGTCGAAGAATCCGATCCCTGTATGCAAGGTCGAGCGACCGCTGCCGTCGAGCGCCAGCCGCACCGCAATGCGCGTCTCGGCGGTGTTGCGGGTGACTTCGGCGGCACGGGTCGCGCCAGCAGCTGTTGCGGGTGCGAGGTTCATAGGGACTCCTTCAGAGCGGACAACATCGTCCTGTTTTCGTCGGCCAGTCCGACCGTCAGACGCAAGCAGTTGGCCAGCAGCGGGTGCAGGTTCGAGACGTTCTTGACAAGTACCCCGCGCGCGCGCATGCCGGCAAACACACGTTCGGCGCTATCGCCGGCACCCGGCAGCCGCACCAGGATCATGTTGGCATCGCTGGGAAAGACCCGCAGGCCGGGCAGGCAGGACAACTGTGCGATCAGCCAGCGGCGCTGTGCAACGATGTCGCGTGCCTGGGCAGCATAGACGTCGCTGTGTTCGAGCGCGAACAATGCACACTCGGCGTTGAGCACACTGATGTTGTAGGGCGGTCGCACCTTGTCCAGTTCCGCGATCAGCGCATCGGGACCGATCAGGTAACCGATACGCACGCCGGCCAGACCGAACTTGCTCATGGTGCGCATCAGCAGCACATGGGAATAGCGCGTCACGCGTTCAAGAAAGCTCCTGCCGGCAAACGGCTGGTACGCCTCGTCGATCACGACAAAGCCCGGTGCTGCCTCGATGATCGACGCCATGGCGGCGTCATCCCACAGGTTTGCGGTCGGGTTGTTCGGATACGCGAGATAGATGATCGAGGGCTGGTGCTGGGCGATCGCCCGCAGCATCGCGGGCAGATCGAGCGCGAAGTCGGCGGTCAGCGGCACGCCGACGAAACGCAGACCCTGCAACTGCGCGCTCATGGCGTACATGACAAAACCCGGCACCGGAGCCAGGATGCCGGCCCCTGGTACATCGAGCGCCAGCGCCAGCAAGGCAATGATCTCGTCCGAGCCGTTGCCCAGCATCAGGTCGAATCCACTGGGAATGCCAGCATGGGACTTGAGCGCCTGGCGCAGATCCTGGACCCGGCCGGCGGGATAACGGTTCAGCGCCAGGGCGCCCAGGCGGCGACCCAGTTCCTGCTGCAAGGGCTCGGGCAAGCGATGCGGGTTTTCCATTGCATCGAGCTTGAGCAGTCCCGCCGAATCCTGCACGGCATACGCGTGCATGGACGCAACGTCCTGGCGCACATGGCGTGCGATGCGATCGGACAAGGTCAGGCTGGCAGTCATCTCGGGGTCAAGAAAGGGGTCGGACCGTGGCAGGCCTCAGCAGGCATAGGCCGTCGTCAACGCGTTCACGAGAACCAGCTGGACCGGCATGTCGGCTTCATACAGGCCTCCATTGCGCTTGAGCTCACCGTCAAACAAGGGCTTGGCCATGCGCGGCTCGAGCCGGCGGCCATTCAGGCACATGACCGGCTTCGCTCCCCCACGTACCATCACGGCATGGGCCTCTAGCGCACCTTCCATGGCACCGACGAGGTAATACTGCACGTAGTCTTCGCCACGGCCCTTTTCGGTCAGCTCCAGCGTGCGCAACTCCCGGATGCTGATTGCGCCGGCATCGATGGCAAAGGTCGCCACGATGCAGGCCAGCATCGCAGGACGCAACACCGTACGCAGGCGGCTTCGCTGTTGCCGGTGATGGTTGTTCGCACCGGCAATCATGGCGTCAACCGCAGCTCGGCGGCCCGGGCATGGGCCTGCAAACCTTCGCCGTGGGCCAATACCGATGCCACCCGTCCCAGAGCCTGTGCGCCGGCGGCGCTGACTTCGATCAGGCTGCTGCGCTTCTGGAAATCGTAGACCCCCAGCGGGCTGGAGAACCGGGCGGTGGCGCCAGTGGGCAACACATGGTTGGGGCCCGCGCAGTAGTCGCCCAGGCTTTCACTGGTGAACATGCCCAGGAAAATGGCGCCAGCATGGCGCAGCAAGGGTTCCCACCGGTGCGGCTCCTTGCTGCTGACCTCCAGATGCTCGGGCGCAATCTGGTTGCTGAGCGCGCAGGCTTCCTCCATCGAGCGGGTGTGCACCAGCACACCGCGGCCATTGAGGCTGGCGGCGATCGTCGCGCGTCGGTTCATGGACGGCAACAAGCGGTCCATCTCGGCCTGCACCCGGTCGATATAGGCAGCGTCCGGGCACAACAGGATGCTTTGCGCCATCTCGTCATGTTCGGCCTGGCTGAACAGGTCCATTGCGACCCAGTCCGGTGGCGCCGACCCATCGGCCAGCACCAGGATTTCGCTCGGCCCGGCGATCATGTCGATGCCGACCTGGCCAAACACCCGGCGCTTGGCGGCCGCCACATAGGCATTGCCCGGTCCGGTGATCTTGTCCACCCTGGGCACGGTCTGGGTGCCATAAGCCAGGGCCCCCACCGCCTGCGCCCCACCGATCGTGAACACCCGCGACACCCCGGCGACATGGGCGGCGGCCAGCACCAGCGGATTGCGCTCACCCTGGCCATCGGTGCTGCCCTTGGCTGCGGGCATGGGCACCACCATGATGATCTGCGCCACACCCGCCACCTGCGCCGGAATCGCGTTCATCAGCACCGATGACGGATAAGCGGCCTTGCCACCGGGCACGTAGATGCCGACCCGGTCCAGTGGCGTCACCTTCTGACCCAGCAGGCTGCCGTCGGCATCGCGGTAGCTCCAGCTTTCACCGCAGGCCTTTTTCTGCGCCAGGTGGTAGCTGCGAATCCGATCCGCCGCGAACAGCAAGGCCTCGCGCTGCGTGGCCGCAATCTGATCGAAGGCGGCCTGCAACGCCGATGCGCCGAGTTCGAGTTGTGCCAGCGTGTCAGCGCGCACCCCATCGAAACGCGCCGTGGCCTCCAGCACGGCAGCATCGCCACGTTGCTGCACGTCGGCCAGGATCTCCGCCACCCTTTGCTCGATCGCGGCATCGGTGCTGCCGGACCAGAACAGGCGCGCACGGAAGGCCGCGTCGAAACCGGCATCCTGCGTCGACAGACGCAATGGCCGCGCAACCGCTGTCATGCGCTCACTTCCACCTGCCGCTGCACCACCGCGGCAAACGCGTCGATGATGCGCCGGATCGGTGCCTGCTTGAGCTTGAGCGCAGCCTGGTTCACCACCAGCCGTGAACTGATGTTCATGATGTGTTCGACTTCGACCAGATGGTTGGCACGCAAGGTGCTGCCAGTGGAAACCAGGTCGACGATGGCATCGGCCAGTCCGGTCAACGGCGCCAGCTCCATGCTGCCATACAGCTTGACCAGATCGGCATGCACGCCCTTCGCGGCAAAGAAATCGCGCGCGATCGCCATGTATTTGGTGGCCACCGTCAGCCGCGATCCCTGGCGCACACTCGACGCATAGTCGAAACCGTCGCGCACGGCCACGCTGATGCGACAGCGCGCGATCTGCAGGTCCAGGGGCTGGTACAGCCCGTCGCTACCGTGTTCGAGCAAGGTATCCAGGCCGGTGATGCCCATGTCTGCACCGCCGTATTGCACATAGGTCGGCACATCGGTGGCCCGCACGACCAGTACGCGCACGTCCGCTCGCTGGGTATCGAGGATCAGCTTGCGCGATTTCTCGGGATCATCGAGCACGATGATGTCAGCCGCCTGCAGCAGCGGCAACGCCTCCTCGAAGATGCGACCCTTGGACAACGCCAGCGTGATCATCGCGCGTCCCTCAGGCCGATACACGTTCGATGTCCGCGCCCAGCGCCCGCAGCTTGGACTCCATCTTGTCGTAACCGCGGTCCAGATGGTAGATACGGTCGACCACGGTTTCCCCCTCGGCCACGAGACCGGCGATGACCAGGCTGGCCGAGGCGCGCAGGTCGGTGGCCATGATGTTGGCGCCCGACAGGTTCGGCACACCCTGCACCACCGAGCGGCGGCCGTCGATCTGGATCCTTGCCCCCAGGCGCAGCAGCTCGTTGACGTGCATGAAACGATTCTCGAAGATGGTCTCGGTCACGGTGGCCGTTCCCTCGGCGACACAGTTGAGCACCATGAACTGGGCCTGCATGTCGGTCGGGAATCCCGGGTATTCGGTGGTACGAAAGCTCTGTGCCTTGAGCCGCCCGCTGGACCGCACCCGGATACCGCCGTCGACTGCTTCAACCTGCGCGCCGGCCGCCCGCAGTTTCTCGATCACCGCTTCCAGATGGTCGGCCCGCCCATGCGAGAGCAGCACATCGCCACCGGTGGCTGCGACCGCGCACAGGAAGGTGCCAGCCTCGATGCGGTCGGCCACCACGCGGTGTCGGCAGCCATGCAACTCGGTCACGCCCTGGACCACGATATGGCTGCTGCCATGTCCCTGGATTTGGGCTCCCATGGCGATCAGCATTTCGGCGAGGTCGCTGATCTCGGGTTCCTGGGCGGCATTTTCCAGCACGGTTTCCCCGTCGGCCAGTGCAGCGGCCATGAGAAAGTTCTCGGTGCCGGTGACGGTCACCATGTCGGTGGCGATGCGTGCCCCGGTGAGCCGGGTCAGACCCTTGCGCAGCCGGGCAATCATGTAGCCGTGTTCGACCACGATGTCCGCACCCATCGCGGTCAGCCCCATGATGTGCTGGTCCACCGGCCGTGAACCAATCGCACAACCACCCGGCAGCGACACCGTGGCTTCGCCAAAACGGGCCAGCAAAGGGCCCAGTGCCAGCACCGAGGCGCGCATGGTCTTGACCAGCTCGTACGGGGCCTCGGGGGATGTCAATGTGCTGGCGTCGATCCGCACCGCATCGTCATCGCCGCGCGCAATCGTCACGCCCATGTTGCGGATCAGCCGCGTCATCGTGCTGACGTCCTGCAGATGCGGCACGTTGTCCAGCGTGACCGCCTCCCGCGTCAGCAGGCTGGCACAGAGTTCCGGCAACGCGGCGTTCTTGGCCCCGGAGATCGGCACCACGCCGCCCAGCGAGCGTCCACCGCGGATGAGCAGCCTATCCATGCGCTTTCCATTCGGCGCTGGTCATGGTCTTCATGGACAGCGCATGCACTTCGTCGGCCTGGATCTTGGTTCCCAGCGTGGCATACACCATCTGGTGGCGTGCAATCGGGCGCTTGCCTTCGAACGCGTCCGACACGATGGTGGCGTACCAGTGGCGTCCGTCGCCCTCGAGTTCGCAGTGGCTGCAGTTCAGTCCGGCGGTGATGATGGATTTGAGTTCGTCGGCATTCATGTGTAAGTCTCGCTCAGCTTCGGATCTTGTAACCCGTGCGCAATAGGTGCACGGCCACGGTGGTCGCCGCAAGCAGGGCCACGGCAACAATGGCCAGGCTCAACCACGGAGAGACGTCACTGCGGCCGAAGAAACCGTACCGGAACCCGTCGATCATGTAGAAAAACGGATTGAGGTGGCTCACGCCCTGCCAGAACGGCGGCAGGGACTTGATCGAATAAAAAACGCCACTGAGGAAAGTCATCGGCATGACGATGAAGTTCTGAAACGCCGCCAGCTGGTCGAATTTTTCGGCCCACAAGCCTGCGATCAGCCCCAGGGTGCCCATCAGTGCCGCGCCCAGGAAGGCAAATACGAGAATCCATGCTGCAGCCTCGACATGCGGCGCGGCAAACCAGAACGTGACCAGCAACACACCGACACCCACGGCCAGACCACGCACCACCGAGGAGCCCACATAGGCGAAAAACCAGTGCCAATGGGACAAGGGCGTGAGCAGCAGAAAGACCAGGTTGCCCATGACCTTGCTCTGGATCATCGATGACGAGCTGTTTGCGAAGGCATTTTGCAACATGCTCATCATGACCAGCCCGGGAACCAGAAACGCGGTGTAGCTGATGGTGTCGTAGACCTTGACCCGGTCTTCGAGCACATGGCCAAACACCAGCAGATACAGGATGGCGGTGAGCACCGGCGCTCCGACGGTCTGGAAGCCGACGCGCCAGAACCGCAGGACTTCCTTGTAAAACAGGGTGCGCCAGCCGATCATCGCAGCACCGGCCTGTATGCTGGTTGCAGGCAGGACCAGGGGTGTCGACAGCTCACCGGACATCGTCGGCCACCTGGTCCGCATGGCGGGCCATCACGTCCACGAAGACGTCCTCCAGATCCGCCTTGCGCACTTCCACATCGTGCGCCTTCAAGCCGGCCTCGCGCACCGCCGCCAGATAGTGTTCGATCTCCTGCGCATCGTGGGCCGGAAACTGGACGATCCGTCCGGTGATGCGTGCCCGGCTGGCCAGGTGTTCCGGCAATTCGGCATCGATCTTGAAGCGCAGCACGTTGCTGGACGCGGCCTTGAGCAACTCGCTGGTGCGCTCGAGCGCGACCACCCGGCCGGTCTTGAGCATGGCCACCCTGCCGCACAAGGCCTCCGCTTCTTCCAGGTAATGCGTCGTCAACAGCACCGTGTGCCCCTGGCGGTTGAGCCTGGCAATGAATTTCCACAGGGTCTGGCGCAATTCGACATCGACACCCGCCGTCGGCTCGTCGAGCACGATCACCGGCGGCTTGTGCACCAAGGCCTGCGCAACCAGCAGCCGCCGCTTCATGCCGCCCGACAACTGGCGCGTGTTGGCGCCTGCCTTGTCCGCCAGACCGAGACTGTCGAGCAATTCGTCGATCCAGTCGTCGTTGTGGCGGATACCGAAATAGCCGGACTGGAAACGCAAGGCCTCGCGCACATTGAAAAACGGATCAAACACCAGTTCCTGCGGCACGACGCCCAGGTTGCGCCGCGCCAGCGTGCTATCGCGCACGACGTCACAACCCATCACGGAGGCGCTGCCGGCATCGGCCCGGCTCAGGCCGGCCAGGATACTGATCATGGTTGTCTTGCCTGCGCCGTTGGGGCCCAACAGACCGAAGAACTCACCCTGCTCGATCGTCAGATCGACACGATCGAGCGCCAGAAACGATTTCTTGTCGGAGCGCGGAGACGGGTAGGACTTGGATACGGACTGAAAGGAGATTGCGGCCATGGGAACCGGCGATTTTAGCCTTTCGCATCAGGCGGGCGACAACAACTCCCCTATGCCGTACACCGCCGCCAGATCGTGCAGACGCGCGGGCAAGGATCGGATGCGCAGGGTCTTGCCGTGCGCCATGCTTTCGCGGCGCAGCGCGAGCAGCACGGCCAAGGCAGAGGAGTCGAACCGCTCCAGCGCGCCGGCATCGACCAGCAGGTCCTTGTCGGTCAAGGCGCGCAATCCCTGCACCAGCATCCGCAGACAGGCGCTGGCCTGGCTGCGGGTGAGATCGGCTGGCAGGACCAACATCCTCAATCCTTCCCGACGTTGGCCTTGTTGCGCTCGGCCAGGACCTTGATCAGACCATCGATTCCGTTGTTGGCGATCTCGCGCGCGAACTGGCTGCGATAGGTTTCCACCAGCCAGACTCCCAGCACGTTGAGGTTGTAGATTTTCCAGCCAGCGCCTTCGCCGGGGGTCTTCTCCAGCCGGTAGTCCAGCTGGATCGGGTCGCCGCGGCCGCGCACCTCGGTGCGCACCAGCACCTCCTTGTCATCGGGCGACGCGCGCAAGGGCTTGATCAGAATGGTCTGGTCGCTGACCTGGGCCAGGGCACCGGCATAGATGCGCACCAGCAGGGTCTTGAACTCTTCCTGCAAACGGGCTTGTTGCTCCGGTGTGGCCTGACGCCATGCCGGGCCGACGGCCGACGCGGTCATGCGCTTGAAGTTGACGTTGGGCATGATCTTGGCGTCGACCAGTGCCATCACCTGGGTGAGGTCACCCGCCTTGATGGATTTGTCACTGCGGATGTTGTCCAGCACCGAATTGGACAGGCGCTGGATCACCGCGTCCGGCGGTTCGTCCGCCGCCGCGGCAGTCAAAGGCGACCCTGCGGCCACGGTCGCAAGCAGCAGCGATAGCAGTAGGTGAAACTTTCGGCGATACATGGAAACTCTTTCTGTGGCCACAAGGGCCTATCGTGAGGAGACAGTCGGCCCGGCGGCTACACGTTGACGATACCCGATCGCCCGCCGGCGCGCGAAGACCGCCAGCGGGCCCAGGTCAGTGATTTGTAACAGAAGCAGGGTCCGGCGGATCGCCGTCATAAACGGCATTGCTGCGGCGTTGAAGAAAGGCATCGCGGGTGAAACTGTATTTGTCGAATGCCACCTCGTCGAGTGCAGAACTGACACCCAGCAGTCCGGCCCGGGTGTCGATCAGATTGAGCACGCGCAAACTGTTGCGAACGGCAACATCGTCCACATGCGAGACGATGTCGCCTTTCCAGTCCACCGGCAACGCCAGCGCGTCACGGATCGAGGAAGGGCCAAACAGAGGCAATACCAGATACGGTCCCGAGTCGAAGCCCCAGACGCCCAGGGTCTGGCCAAAATCTTCCGAGTGGCGATCGATCTGCATTTCGCCCGCCACGTCGAGCACACCAAAAAGACCGAACGTGCTGTTCACGCCAAAGCGGAAAAAATTGTCCACCGCATTGCGCAACTTGCCCTGCAGCAGGCTGTTGACGAATGACCAGGCGTCCTCCAGGTTGCCGAGAAAGTTACCGACGCCGGCGCGCACCAAAGGCGGAGTCACTTGCTTGTAGACCGTCGCCACCGGTTTCAGCACCGCTTCGTCCAGGCCTTCGTTGAATGCGTAGACGCCGCGGTTGAAGGGCTCGAACGGATCGCGCGCGTCCGGATTGGGGACGGACGCGCAACCGCTGAAGGCCAGCATGACAAGCCCGCCCGCCAGGAGGTGGCGCGCACGGCGCATGGCGCGGGAACGCGGCGATCGGTTCATTTCTTGTCCTTCCCTGACTGCGAGCCATTGCCGCCAGCGGCACTGTTGTACAGGAACTGCCCAATCAGGTTCTCCAGCACCACAGCCGACTGGGTGCTTGAAATCGTATCACCGGCAACCAGATTCTTTTCGTCGGCACCCGGCTCCAGGCCGACATATTGTTCGCCCAGCAAGCCACTGGTGAGGATCTTGAGCGAACTGTCGCGCGGAAACGCAAAACGGCTGTCCATGGCCATGGTCACACGGGCCTGGTAGGCCTTGTCGTCGAAGTTGATCGCCTCCACCCTGCCCACCAGTACGCCTGCGCTGCGTACGGCTGCCTTGGGCTTGAGTCCACCCACATCGGAGAATTTGGCATCGATACGGTAGGTCGGCTGAAAGTTCAGGCTCAGCAGA
Source organism: uncultured Rhodoferax sp. (assembly GCA_964558425.1). Classification (GTDB taxonomy): domain Bacteria; phylum Pseudomonadota; class Gammaproteobacteria; order Burkholderiales; family Burkholderiaceae_C; genus CAISIP01. The sequence continues at coordinate 113,282 of CAZLDV010000002.1, forward strand.
TTGGCCGACTGCAAAGCCAGGAACAGCACCGCCGCTGCGCCAAGCAGCACGAACAATCCAACCCAGACATCGATCTTCGAGCGTTGCATCTATTACTCCTTCTTGCCGCCAGCTTTGGGCGCGAGCCGACTGCGGGCCATCACAGGCTGAACATCATCGCGGTGAGGATGAAATCGAGGCCCAGCACCGACAACGAGGCCACCACCACGGTGCGCGTTGTTGCCTTGGAAACCCCTTCGGGCGTGGCCTGCGCCTCGAAACCCTGCAACAACGCGACAAAGGTCACCGTGAAACCGAATACGACACTCTTGAGCAAACCGTTGCCCACGTCTTGCCAGACGTCCACGCCACCCTGGATCTGACTCCAGAACGAACCCGCGTCGACACCGATCATCAGCACGCCCACAACCCAGCCGCCGATGATGCCGGTGGCACTGAACACCGCCGACAGCAGCGGCATCACGATCACCCCAGCCCAGAATCGCGGCGCCAGCACGCGCTGCACCGGATCGACCGCCATCATCTCCATGACGCTGATCTGCTCGCCGGCTTTCATCAAGCCGATTTCCGCCGTCAGCGAGGTGCCGGCCCGGCCGGCAAACAGCAGCGCGGTCACCACCGGGCCGAGTTCGCGCACCAGCGTGAGCGTCACCAGCAGGCCCAGCGCCTCGGCCGATCCATACCGTTGCAAGGTGTAATAGCCTTGCAGGCCAAACACAAAACCGACAAACAAGCCAGACACCGCGATGATGGCCAGCGAATAATTGCCCAAGAAGTGGATTTGGTCACGAATCAGGCCAAAACGCCGGAAAGCCGGGCCGGCGGAGCCCAGCAGCCGCGCGAACAGCCGCGCGCCCAGCCCCAGGTTCGCCAGTTGCTTGCGCCAGGCAAACCCGACATCGGACGGTCGATACCAGCTCATCGGCAGGTTCCCGAGGCGCATGGGGAGCGCCGTGCCACGACAACCGTTCGCCGGATCACGTCCACTGTCCTGTCAATGGAAGCAACGGGGCCGGCGCAGCGCCGAAATCCTGCTCGATCGTGGGACCTGGGTAATGAAAATGCACCGGCCCGTCGGGTCGGGCATGCACATACTGCGATACCAATGGATCGTCGCTGTTGCGCACGTCCTGCGGCTTGCCTTGCGCTGCCACCTTGCCATTGGCCAGGATGATGACATGGTCGGCAATGGCAAAGGTCTCTTCGAGTTCGTGCGAAACGAATACGCTGGTCAAGCCCATGGAATCGTTGAGCTGGCGGATCAGCCGCGCCGCCGTACCCACCGAGATCGGGTCCAGGCCGGAAAAGGGCTCGTCGTACATCACCAGCTCCGGGTCAAGTGCGATCGCGCGTGCCAATGCGACACGGCGTGCCATGCCGCCCGAAATTTCGCTGGGCATCAGGTGGCGCGCGCCACGCAGGCCCACCGCGTTGAGCTTCATCAGCACGATGTCACGCACCATGCCTTCGGGCAGCGTCGAGTGTTCGCGCAATGGAAAGGCGACGTTGTCGAATACGCTGAGATCGGCGAACAAGGCGCCGAACTGGAACAACATGCCCATGCGCCGGCGCGCGGCATACAACTGGGTCTGGTCCAGTGCGCCGATATCCTGAAAGCCATCGGCGCCATACAAGCGCAACTCGCCCTTCTGCGCCTTGACCTGGCCTCCGATCAGCCGCAGCACGGTCGTCTTGCCGCCACCGGAGGCGCCCATCAACGCGGTCACCTTGCCGCGCGGCACCGTCAGGGAAATCCCGTCCAGGATCACGCGTTCGCCATAACCGAAGGTCAGGTCGCGCAGTTCTACAAGGGGATCGGGGAAAGATGCATCCATGAGGCAAGTCAGGCACCGGAAGACCTCCGGCTTGCAAATGATACGAGGTTTCCCACTGGCGGCGTTGCACCGCAACAACGCCCGACATGGCTTGCACGGCCAGCATCGCCCGATGGCGCTACGCCGTCAACGCGGCAAGGTGCTCGACCCCATCAAAAAGGCATCCACCGCACGCGCCGCCTGGCGCCCTTCGCGAATCGCCCAGACGACCAGACTCTGGCCACGGCGCATGTCACCGGCGGCAAACACCTTGGCAACACTGGTTGCATATCCGTTGCCCGGTTCGGTGCTGGCCAGCGCGTTGCCGCGTGCGTCCCTGGCCACGCCAAAAGCATCGAGCACACCGGCCACGGGCGAGACGAAACCCATCGCCAGCAGCACCAGATCGGCGGCAAGCAGCTGCTCCGTGCCCGGCACCTCGGCCATCCTGCCGTCCTGCCACGCCACGCGCACGGTCTTGAGTCCCTTGACCTTGCCCTTTTCGCCGACGATCTCCTTGGTGGCGATCGCGAACTCCCGCGCACAGCCCTCTTCATGGCTGGAACTGGTGCGCAACTTGATTGGCCAATAGGGCCATGTCAGCGGACGGTTCTCTTCGATGGGCGGTTGCGCCATCAGTTCGAACTGGGTCACGCTGGCGGCACCCTGGCGATTGCTGGTGCCCACGCAATCGCTGCCGGTGTCACCGCCGCCGATCACGATCACATGCTTGCCGCCGGCGCGCAACTGGTCACGTACCTTGTCGCCGGCATTCACCTTGTTCTGCTGGGGCAGGAACTCCATCGCGAAATGCACACCCTTGAGTTCTCGGCCCGGCACCGGCAGGTCGCGCGATTGTTCGGCGCCTGCGGCGAGCACGACGGCGTCGAATTCCAGCGTCAGCTGTTCCGCCGAGATCGCTTCCTTGGCCCAGTTGGTGACCTTGCTGTCCTTGGGCAAGTCGCCCACCAGCACACCGGCGCGGAAGACGACACCCTCGGCCTGCATCTGCGCGATGCGGCGGTCGATATGCGACTTCTCCAATTTGAAATCCGGAATGCCGTAGCGCAACAAGCCGCCGATGCGGTCGTTCTTCTCGAACACGGTGACATCGTGGCCGACCCTGGCCAACTGCTGCGCGGCCGCCAGCCCGGCCGGACCTGAGCCCACGATCGCCACGGTCTTGCCGGTGCGATGGCGCGCCTTGACCGGCTTGACCCAGCCGTTCGCCCAGGCCTTGTCGATGATGGCGTGTTCGATCGACTTGATGCCGACCGCAGCGTCGTTCACATTGAGCGTGCAGGCCGCTTCGCACGGCGCCGGACAGATCCGTCCGGTGAATTCCGGAAAATTGTTGGTGCTGTGCAGGACGGCAATGGCGTTTTCCCAGTCGCCGCGGTAGACCAGATCATTGAAGTCCGGAATGAGGTTGTTGACCGGACATCCATTGTTGCAAAACGGTGTGCCGCAATCCATGCAGCGCGCGCTCTGGATCCTGGCCTTGTCGTCATCCAGCGTCAGCACGAACTCGCGGTAATCCTTGACCCTGCGCTCGACCGGCAGATACGCCTCTTCCAGCCGCTGGTACTCCATGAAACCGGTGATTTTTCCCATGTTCAATCCTGCTTGTGTCCGAACGGGCCTTGCGGCGTCACTTTGCCGCGGCAAGCGCATCGCCCTGGCGCAGCGCCCTGGCAGGCGACTGCAGCTCGGCGTGCACCTGGGCGGCCTTGCGCGCGGCGATTTCACCCAGCGCGCGCTTGTACTCGATGGGGAACACCTTGACGAAGCGCGCGCGGGACGCCTCCCAGTTGTCCAGCAGGTCGCGTGCGCGTTTGCTGCCGGTCCAGCGGTTGTGGTGCTCCAGCAGCCTCTTCAACTGGACCTCGTCGGACTGCCCGTGGTGCCAGACGGCAGGATCGACCAAGGCCGTCTGCTCACGCCCCGACAACACGCTGTCAAGTGACACCATCGCAGTGTTGCAGCGTTGCGCGAACTGGCCATCCTCGTCGTAGACATAGGCGATACCGCCACTCATGCCGGCGGCAAAGTTGCGTCCGGTGCGGCCCAGCACGACGACCGTGCCGCCGGTCATGTATTCGCAACCATGGTCGCCGGTGCCTTCGACGACGGCGGTGGCACCCGACAGACGCACCGCAAATCGCTCGCCGGCGACACCGCCGAAGAACGCCTCCCCCGTGGTGGCGCCGTACAGCGCCGTGTTGCCGATGATGATGTTGCGCGTGGGATCGCCGCGGAAATCGATGCTCGGACGCACGATGACACGTCCGCCGCTCAGGCCCTTGCCGGTGTAATCGTTGGCATCTCCGATCAGGTACAGGGAAATGCCCGCGGCCAGGAACGCGCCGAACGACTGCCCGCCAGTGCCCTCGAGCTGGATGCGGATGGTGTCGTCGGGCAGGCCCTGGGGGTGGACCTTGGTCAAGGCACCCGACAGCATGGCACCGACCGAACGGTTCACGTTGTGCACCACCTCGATGAACTTGACCTTTTCGCCGCGTTCGATCGCCGGCCGGCAGCGCTCGATCAGCACCCGATCGAGCGCACGCTCAAGTCCGTGGTCCTGTTCTTCCACGTGGTAACGCGGAACCTCGGGCGGCACCATCGGCAAGGCGAACAGCCGACTGAAGTCGAGCCCGCGCGCCTTCCAGTGCGCAATGCCCGGTGCGGTATGCAGCAGGTCGGCGCGGCCAATCATCTCGTCGAACGTGCGGATGCCCAGTTGGGCCATGATCTGGCGCACCTCTTCAGCCACGAAGAAAAAGTAGTTGACGACATGTTCGGGTTTGCCGGCAAACTTCTTGCGCAGCGTGGGGTCTTGCGTGGCAACACCGACCGGACAGGTATTGAGGTGGCACTTGCGCATCATGATGCAGCCCTGCACGACCAGCGGCGCCGTGGCGAAGCCGAATTCGTCCGCGCCCAGCAAGGCCCCGATCGCCACATCCCGGCCGGTCTTCATCTGGCCGTCGGCCTGCACCCGGATGCGTCCGCGCAGCCGGTTGAGCACCAGCGTCTGCTGGGTTTCGGCCAGGCCGATCTCCCACGGGCTGCCCGCGTGCTTGATGGAGGACCAGGGCGATGCGCCCGTGCCGCCGTCATGGCCGGCAATCACGACATGGTCGCTCTTGCATTTGGCCACGCCTGCGGCGATCGTTCCCACGCCGATCTCGCTGACCAGCTTGACGCTGATGCTGGCGTGCGGCGCGACGTTCTTGAGATCGTGGATCAGCTGCGCCAGGTCTTCGATCGAATAGATGTCGTGGTGGGGCGGCGGCGAAATCAGGCCGACGCCGGGCACCGAATAGCGCAGCTTGCCGATGTAGTCGGACACCTTGCCGCCAGGCAATTGGCCGCCTTCGCCGGGCTTGGCACCTTGCGCCATCTTGATCTGGATCTGGTCGGCACTGCCCAGGTACTCGGCGGTCACACCGAAGCGGCCGGACGCCACCTGCTTGATGCGCGAACGCAGGGAATCGCCACCACTGAGCGCGTAGTCGGAGGCGACGACATCGTGGCCCATGATGTCACCCAGCGTCTGACCCTGGTTGATCGCAATGCCCTGGAGCTCCTGGCGATAGCGCGCCGGGTCTTCGCCGCCTTCGCCGGTATTGCTCTTGCCACCGATGCGGTTCATGGCCACGGCCAGTGTCGCGTGCGCCTCGGTCGAGATCGATCCGAGCGACATCGCGCCGGTGGCGAATCGCTTGACGATTTCGCTTGCGGGCTCCACCTGGTCGACCGATATCGCGCGCGCCGGATCGACGCGGAATTCGAACAGCCCGCGCAGCGTCATGTGCCGGCGCGACTGGTCGTTGATCAGCTGGGCGTATTCCTTGTAGGTGCTCCAGTTGTTGGAGCGTGTGCTGTGCTGCAGCTTGGCGATCGCATCGGGCGACCACATGTGTTCCTCACCGCGCACCCGCCAGGCATATTCGCCGCCGGCGTCGAGCATGGTCTCCAGCACCGGGTCGTCACCGAAGGCGGCCTGGTGCATGCGGATCGCCTCCTGCGCGATCTCGAACACGCCGATCCCTTCGACGCGGGTGGGCGTTCCGGTGAAGTATTTCTCGATGGTGTCGCTGTTCAGTCCGATCGCCTCGAACAGCTGTGAACCACAATAGCTCATGTAGGTGGACACACCCATCTTGGACATGATCTTGGACAGGCCCTTGCCGATCGCCTTGATGTAATTGGCAGTCGCCTTTTCGGCACCGAGATCGCCCGACAAATGCTGGTGCATGTCGTGCAGGGTTTCCAGCGCCAGATACGGGTGCACCGCCTCCGCGCCATACCCGGCCAGAGTCGCAAAGTGGTGCACCTCACGCGCGCTGCCAGTCTCGACGACCAGGCCGGCCGAGGTGCGCAGACCTTCGCGCACCAGGTGCTGGTGGATCGCACTCAATGCCAGCAGCGCAGGAATCGCCAGTTGGCTGGCGTCGACACGGCGGTCGGTGACGACCAGGATGTTCTTGCCGCCACGAATCGCATCGACCGCTTCTGCGCACAGCGATGCGAGCTTGGCCTCGATGCCCTCATATCCCCAGGACAGCGGATAGGTGATGTCCAGCATGGCGCTGCGGAACTTGCCATGGGTATGGCGTTCGATGTCGTACAACTTGGCCATGTCGGAGAAGTCGAGCACCGGCTGGGCGACTTCGAGCCGCATCGGCGGATTCACCTGGTTGATGTCCAGCAGGTTTGGTTTGGGCCCGATGAACGACACCAGCGACATCACGATGTTTTCGCGGATCGGGTCGATCGGCGGGTTTGTCACCTGCGCGAACAGCTGCTTGAAATAGTTGTACAGGGGCTTGTTCTTGTCCGAGAGCACGGCCAACGGGCTGTCGTTGCCCATCGATCCGATCGCCTCTTCGCCGGCCATCGCCATCGGGCCGATCAGGAACTTGATGTCTTCCTGTGTGTAGCCGAAGGCCTGTTGGCGGTCCAGCAACGAAGGTCGGTCGGCGGCGCTGTCCGGCCCCGGCATCGGAGCAATGCCCGGCCTGATGGGCCGCGAGCTGGCCTGTGCATCCACGTCGTCGAGCCGTATGCGCAGATTTTCGATCCACTGCTTGTAGGGCTTGATGCTGGCCAGGTTGGTCTTGAGTTCCTCGTCGTCGATCATCCGTCCCTGCTCGAGATCGATCAGGAACATCTTGCCCGGTTGCAGGCGCCATTTGCGCACGATCTTGTTTTCCGGCACCGGCAAGACACCCGACTCGGACGCCATGATGACCATGTCGTCATCGGTCACGCAGTAACGGGCCGGACGCAGGCCGTTGCGGTCCAGCGTCGCACCGATCTGACGACCATCGGTGAACACGATCGACGCCGGGCCGTCCCAAGGCTCCAGCATGGCGGCGTGGTATTCATAAAAGGCGCGTCGGCGGCCGTCCATCGTGCTGTGTTGCTCCCACGGCTCGGGAATCATCATCATCACTGCCTGGCTGATCGGGTAACCCGCCATGGTCAGCAACTCAAGGCAGTTGTCGAAAGTCGCGGTATCGGACTGACTGGGAAAACTGATCGGATACAGCTTGTGCAGGTCGGCGCCCAGCACCGGCGAAGACATGACACCTTCGCGCGCCTTCATCCAGTTGTAGTTTCCCTTGACGGTATTGATCTCGCCGTTATGTGCCACATAGCGATAGGGATGTGCGAGTGGCCACTCCGGAAATGTGTTGGTGGAAAACCGCTGGTGCACCAGGCCCAGCGCCGAGATACACCGCGGGTCCTGCAGATCCCGGTAATACTGACCCACCTGGTCGGCCAGCAGCAGGCCCTTGTAGACCACGGTCCGGCTGGACATGCTCGGTACGTAGTATTCCTTGCTGTGCTTGAGCTTGAGGTTCTGGATCGAGCCGCTGCAGGTCTTGCGGATCACATAGAGCTTGCGTTCGAGCGCGTCCTGCACGATCACATCGTTGCCGCGGCCGATGAACACCTGGCGGATGATCGGCTCCTTCTTGCGCACCGTCGGCGACATCGGCATGTCGCGGTTCACCGGCACGTCCCGCCAACCCAGCAGCACCTGGCCTTCGGCCTTGATGGCCCGCTCCATCTCCTGTTCACAGGCCATGCGCGAAGCATGCTCCTTGGGAAGGAAGATCATGCCCACCCCATATTCGCCGGGCTCCGGCAATTCCACGCCCTGGGCTGCCATGTCTTCGCGGTACAGCGCGTCCGGCAACTGGATCAGGATGCCTGCGCCGTCGCCCATCAGGCTGTCGGCACCCACCGCGCCACGGTGGTCCAGGTTCTGAAGGATCTGCAGCGCGTTCTTGACGATGTCATGCGACTTGACACCCCGGATACTGGCCACGAAACCCACGCCACAGGCGTCGTGCTCATGCGCACCGCTGTACAGACCGTTGCGCTGCAGATGCCCGATTTCGTCCAATGTCGCCATGATTGCTCCTTCGTCGCCAAACCAACCCTGCCCTGCCGTGAACAGGCCTTGTCGGGCCGGATGAGCAGTTTAGTGCACTGCAACATTCAATGACGAAAAAATTAAATGGGGTCAGAGTCAGATTTTCTCGATTTTTTATTCATCAATAAATAATCAGGGACAGATACAAATCCTGGAAAGCCTTCCGAAGGGGAGCGAGATCTAGTCCGAAGTCCGAGCTGACTTGAGCGGGCGGCCGGATGCTGAACGGGTCAATCGACGTGCTGTCTTGCCTTGCAACTGACGGATGAAATCAGCGTCACCGAGCGCCCATCCGCTGGTGACCGCCTGCCCCAGCACAGAACGCTGCTCGGGTGACACGCCCGCCTGCACCAGTTGCTGATAGCGCGATTCACGCGCGAACGGCGTATTGCCCAGTTCCCAGAACATGGCATGGGGCGTGATCAGTCGATCGCTTCGCAAGCCGAGGTAGTGCGCGTGGCTGGACCATCGGTAGTCCTGCGCCTGCGCGACCATGCCGGCCCGCACCGGGTTGAGGTCCAGATACACCATGCACGCAAGAAGATAGCGCTCGGACTGCACCAGCGCGGATTTGTAGCGCCCCTCCCACAAGGTTCCGCTACGCCGATGCAAGTCATTGAAGTAGCGGACATAGCGCCGCCCCACGGCTTGCATCATCCTGGGCAGACTGTCCTGCTGTTGCGGCGTGACCAGCAAATGGAAGTGGTTGTCCATGAGCACATAGGCATGGATCGCCACATCGAACTGCCTCGCATCTTGCGCCAGCAGGTCACGCATCGTCTCCCGGTCGTCATCCGTCAGAAAGATGGGTTGCCGATTATTGCCCCGCTGTATCACGTGATAGGCATATCCCGGTACTGAAACGCGTGCAAGTCGGGCCATGTGGCAATGTCCTGCCGTGCCGCAAACGGCAACGAAATTGGGAAAACCGTAATCTGACCGCGTTATGTCAACGAGGGGCGCGGGTGACGCGGGCTTTTGCGCCGGTCATGACGAGTACGACGGCGTCCCCTGGCACCAGGTTCTCGTTACCGCGCGCCTGCACGATGGCGCGGCGTTCACCGTTGCGCAATTGCAACAGGATTTCCACTGCATCCTCGCGCGTGGCCGAGCGTTCTATGGCATTGCCGGCGACCGCGCCGGCAACGGCTCCGAGCACGCCGACAATGACGCCCTCGCGGCGCCCTCCGACGCTGCCGCCGGCGACGCCTCCCACCAGGCCACCGGCGATCGAGCCCATGCCGGACTGGCTTCCGTCCACCGTGACCGGCCGCACCGACAACACCGTCGCGTCCTGTACCGTCGAGAGCCGCTGCGCATCACCGCGCGCCACGATGTCAGGGCTGGAGGTCGCACATCCGGCCAGCAGCAACGCCAGCAAGGTTCCCATCAACACCTTCATATGCATCCTTTGAACTGCAGGGATCTTGTCGGACTCGATTCTTGCAGAAAGATTCGGCACGCGGCTCAACTGGCTGCAGGCTGGATTGGCAAACCCGGAGGTAGCCGAAACCGATCCTGCAACAGCTGCTCCAGACCGAACTGCGCGAGCAAGTCGCGCAACCGCTGCGCCGCGCTGCGGTTCGGCTGTCCCGTGCGGCGGGCCATGATCAACTCGTTTTTCAGACTGTGCTCCCAACCGACCAGTTCCGTCACTGTCACCTGATAGCCCCAGGCTTCCAGGTACAGGCAGCGCAGCACGTTGGTCAACTGGCTGCCCAGCTCGCGGGTATGCAGTGGACGGCGCCACAGCTCGGCCAACGGTGTCCTGCGCAGGTTCAGGGCCTTGCCGGCATTGAGCCAACGCGCGAGCTCGGCCTGGCAGCACGGCACCAGCACCATCGCTCGCGCCGACTTTTCAAGGCCAAACCGGATGGCGTCGTCGGTCGCTGTGTCGCAGGCATGCAACGCTGTCACCACGTCGATCCGCGCCGGCAGGTCTGCGGTCGACGCAGACTGTGCCACGGTCAGATTGAGGAACGCCATGCGGGAGAAACCCAGCTTGTCGGCCAGCACCCGCGAGCGCTCCACCAATTCGGCGCGCGTCTCGATTCCATACATCCAGCCATCGCCGCGTGCACGGAAGAACAGGTCGTACAGGATGAATCCCAGATACGACTTGCCTGCGCCATGGTCAGCCACCGTCAGGCCGCGACCCGTGTACGCAGACGCGTTCTGCGCCAGCAGTTCGAGCAACAGGGTTTCGATGAATCGGTACAGGTGCATGACCTGCTTGAGCTTGCGACGCGAGTCCTGATTGAGCTTGCCGTCACGCGTCAGGATATGCAGCTCCTGCAACAAGGCAATGGATTGGCCCGGACGCAGCAGGTCGGCAAGGGGGTCGGCAACCGGTTTGCCTGCGCCGGGAGGCGCGCCAGCGCGATTTTTCCTGGTCATCGTCGTATCGTGCCAGCACGCCGGCGCGTCGCCCGCACCGGCTGCGGTGGCACAGGCACCGAACGGCGCACGCCAAGCGCATCCCAGCCGGCCTGGCCCAGGCGCTGCATGGTCTCGATATTGGCCTCGAAGATCGACTCGGCCTGTGGAAAGGCGGCCACCGCGCGCTCCATGCTGTCCTCGCGCAGCAGATGCAAGGTGGGATACGGGGCCCGGTTCGTTGCGTTGCCAATGTCATCCACCGTCGTGCCGGCAAACTGGAACTGCGGATGAAAGCTGGCAATCTGCAGCACGCCGTCCAGATCAAGCGCCTCGAGCAGCGCGTCGGCCCGGTCCAGAAAATCATTGAAGTCAAGAAACGACGCCAAGGCGTCGGGCATGATCAGCAAGCTGGTATCGCGTACTGCGGCTTCCAGGGCAACCAGCTCCCGCATGGCATGCTCCAGCTCCACGAGCAGCTGGTCCGGGTCGCTCGCTCGGCTCACCTGGTAGTGGATCTGACCACGCACATGGACCGCCTTCGCGAACGGGCACAGCTGCAGGCCGATCACCGCGCTCTCGAGCCAGTGCTGCATGTCGCTGGCGACGGTCGACGCATATGCGTCGGGATCAGTATCGTGCATGGTGCAATTGTCGCTGGATCAGCCGCGCCATCACCAACCCCAGCAGGCTGCAACCACCGGTGGCGACCCAGGTCCATTGCCAGCCACCCGCGCTGGCGGCAATCCAGGCCACCAGCGGCGGTCCCAGAAATTGGCCGAGCGCCGAGAGTTGCTGCATCCAACCGACGGTCGTCGAGACACTCGACTCGTCCGGAGCCAATTGCACCGCCATCGAGAACAGTGTTCCCGGAATCAAGCCGCCCACCATGGAAAACAACAGGACACCGAGGTAGCGCGTCAAGGCGACCGCGCCGCTGGCCTGGTTCCAGCCCGGGTCGGCAAATGCCAGCACGGCGCCCAGTGTCATTGCAATGAACCCGCCGGCAAGCAGCTGCCAGGGCGACGCACCGCGTTGCAGCAAACGCCCGGACGCCAGGTTGCCAACCACGTTGACCAGGGCGACCAGAGCGAGCAAGGACGCAGAAACGCTGCCACCACGACCGGCCTGTGCGACGACCGAGGGCAAGAACCCGACCACCGCCAGCCACTGGCCGGAATACAGCGCAAAACACAGCGCGACCAGCCACGGACCGCGCGAGGACAAGGTTCGCCGCACGCGCATGTGCCACGTCACCTGCGGGCTGCCCCGTGGTTGACCATCAGCCAGCGTCCGTTGCCGCGCAGGGTCGGGATCGATCAACGCTGCGACCCCGATGGTCATCGCCGTGGTCACGGCTGCCAGCAACAACCACCAGTTGCGCCAGCCGACCGCGTCGATCACGGCGGGGCCGGCCAGCAGCGCGATGGCGGTACCCATCGGCATGTAGGTACCCCACAATCCGAGCGCCCAAGGCAGTTGACCGGCCGGCGCAAGCCGGCGGATCAGGCCTGGCGCCGGCGTCACGGCCAGCAGGAAGCCGAAGCCCTCACAGGCGCGCAGCAACAACAGGGTGCGTGGCTGTTCGGCCAAGGCACCCAAGGCGCCGGCAATCGACAAGACCAGCAACCCCGTCAGCATGCTGCGCCGCAAGCCGATTCCGTCGGCCGCAAGACCTGCCAGCAAACCGAGCAGCATGCCGGCGAATTGCACCAGGGACAGCAGGAACCCCGCCTGCAACAGGCTTACGCCCAAGGCTTCGCGCAGCACCGGGATCGCCGGCGACATCTTGCCCACATGCAAGGCCGCCGACACACCAGCGAGCACGACCACCCATTCCGGGTGGCGACGCATCCATTGCAGCCACATCGGCATCAGGCCAGCAGCCGCTCGCCGGTGATGCGCTCATGCTCGCGCACCGCAAAGCGATCGGTCATGCCGGCAATGAAGTCGGCCACCACGCGGGCACGGGCCTGCAATTCGTCCAGATCCTGGCTGGCCGCCTCACTGCGCGCGGCAAATCCAGGCTGCATCGCCTGGGGCGATTCCATGTAGAGCGCGAACAGATCGCGCACGATACGCCGGGCCTGGTTGGTCGTGGCCGTGACCTGCGGGTGCCGGTACAGGTTGCGCAGCAGAAACTGCTTGAGCTCCACCGAGGCGCGCCGCATCGGTTCGGAGAACTGCACCAGTGGCGGTGCCGCGCGCACGTCACGCACATCCTGCGGCGCTGCCACCGACAGCTGGCGGCTGGTCACGTCGATCACGTCGTAAACCTGGGCACTGAGCATCTGGCGGATCGACTCGTAGAGCAAGCGACGATCTTGCGTCGTGTCCCCCAGATGCGGGTGGCGGCTGCGCGTCTGGTCAAGGTATTGCTTGAACAAGGCCACCGATTCGAGCTGCTCGATCGTGACGAGGCCCGATCGCACACCGTCGTCGATATCATGCGCGTTGTAGGCTATCTCGTCGGCCAGGTTGCACAGTTGCGCCTCCAGGCTGGGCTGGGTTCGATCGAGAAAGCGCCGGCCGACACCGCCGCCAGCGTCGGCATAGGCGGGTTCCCCGGATTCGATCAACAGCGCGTTCTGCTGCCCGCAATGCTTGAGGATGCCTTCGCGTGTTTCGAAGGTCAGGTTGAGTCCGTCAAAGTCGGGATACCGCTCCTCGAGCCGATCGACCACGCGCAGACTCTGCAGGTTGTGCTCGAAGCCGCCGAAGTCGGCCATGCAGTCATTCAGCGCGTCCTGCCCCGCATGGCCGAACGGGGTATGGCCCAGGTCATGCGCCAGCGCAATCGCCTCCACCAGATCTTCGTGCAGGCCCAGTGCACGCGCAATCGATCGGCCCAGTTGCGCCACTTCCAGCGAATGCGTGAGGCGGGTGCGAAACAGATCGCCTTCGTGGTTCAGGAAGACCTGCGTCTTGTAGACCAGCCGACGGAATGCGGAGCAGTGAATGACACGATCCCGGTCGCGCTGAAAATCCGAGCGCGTCGGCGCAGGCGGCTCCGCATGGCGGCGTCCGCGCGAGCGCGCCGGATCACATGCGTACACCGCCAGCGACATGGTCACACGCAGCTGGCGTCCACCACCTGGCGCACCATGTCGTCGGGCGCGCCGCGCACCACTGCGCGGCCGGGCGCTTGAATCACGACAAACTGGATCTCCCCTGCCTGCGCCTTCTTGTCGAAGCGCATCAGTTCCAGGTACCGGTCGGCATTGCAGCGCCCATCTGGATGGAACGGCAACTGCGGACCGACAACCGGCAGGCCGGCGCGCGCGATCAATTGCGTCAGACGGTCCGTGAAGTCGCCGTCCACCAGGCCCAGGCGCTGCGACAACCGGGCTGCCATGACCATGCCGCAACCGACTGCTTCGCCATGCAGCCACTGGCCATAGCCCATGCCGTTTTCGATCGCGTGGGCAAAGGTGTGGCCAAAATTGAGCGTCGCGCGCACACCGCTTTCGCGTTCGTCCTGCCCGACAACGCAGGCCTTGATCTCGCAACTGCGGCGCACCGCATGCGCCAGCGCGGCTGGATCGCGCGCCATCAGTGCCGACAGATTGGCCTCGATCCAGTCGAAGAAATGCATGTCGGCGATCGGGCCGTATTTGATGACCTCGGCCAGGCCGGCGCTGAGCTCGCGCCCAGGCAGTGTGTCCAGGGTCGCTGCATCGCACACCACCAGGCGCGGCTGGTAGAACGCGCCGATCATGTTCTTGCCCATCGGGTGGTTGATCGCGGTCTTGCCGCCGACCGAGGAGTCGACTTGCGCCAGCAAGGTCGTGGGCACCTGGACAAAGGGCACGCCGCGCATGAAGGATGCGGCTGCAAAACCGGTCATGTCACCAACCACACCCCCGCCAAGCGCAAACAGCACGGTGTTGCGGTCGCAGCGGTGGTGCATCAGTGCGTCGAAGATCAGGTTCAGTGTCTGCCAGTTCTTGTGCTCTTCGCCATCGGGCAGCACGAGCACGTGCACATGGCGGTATCGGCCGGCAAGGGCCGCCTGCAACCGTGCGCCGTACAGCGGGTAGACCGTGGCATTGCTGACGATCAACGCCGCGGCCGCCATCGGAACATCGGCGTAGGTCGCGCTGTCGCCGAGCAGGCCACTGCCGATCACGATCGGATAACTGCGCTGGTCCAGGTTGATGGACACGCGCGCTGGGGTCGGCAACTGGGACATAGGACCCTAGTTTAGGGGAAGCCCGACGCCCCGGATTCAAGCCGGCGCCGGGGGTGCGCCGTCCAGTTCGATCTGCATCACGATCATGTTCACCAGCATTGCCACCGATGGGCGGCCGGTCTCGATCGTGAAGTGGGCGATTTCGCGGTACAGCGGGTCGCGGATGGCGTGCAGGTCCCGCAAACGGGCCAGCGGATCGTCGACCCGCAGCAACGGCCGGTTGCGGTCGTGCCGCAGGCGGCGGAACAACTCCTCCGGCGACGACTTGAGGTAGATCACCCGACTGCGATCGCGCAGGTGGCTACGGTTTTCCGGCCTCAGCACCGAACCGCCGCCCGTCGACAACACTCCGCGACGCGGATCGCGCGTCAACGCATCGATGACATCGGCCTCCAGATCACGGAAACGCTCCTCCCCTACCTGCTCGAAGTATTGGCGGATCGAACAACCCAGACGTGCCTCTATCACCTGGTCGGAATCGGCAAACGGCAGCTGCAGCCGGCGCGCCAGATGGCGCCCGACCGTGGACTTGCCCGAGCCGGGCAGACCAACCAGACTGATGATCACGGTACGCGTTGCCGCTGCAAGGCGGCATCGACCCAATTACCGCACGGCGGCCTTGTCGGCAATCATCTTGGGCGTGATGAACACCAGCATTTCCTGCTTGTTGGCGATGCGCGAACGTGTCTTGAACAGATTGCCCACGGCGGGCAGGTCTCCCAGCAATGGCACCTTGGTTTCGTTGTCGTTCTCGGTCAACTCGAAGATGCCACCGATCACGACCGTTCCCCCGTTCTCCACCAGTACCTGCGTCTTGATGTGTTTGGTATTGATCGCAAAACCGGCCGCCGTCGCCTGGCCCACGGTGTCCTTGTTGACATCGAGGTCCAGGATGATGTTGCCTTCCGGCGTGATCTGGGGTGTCACCTCGAGCTTGAGGTTGGCCTTGCGAAAGGCAATCGAGGTTGCCCCGCTGGAAGTCGCCACCTGGTACGGCAATTCGGTGCCTTGCTCGATCAGCGCCTTGATCTGGTCGGCCGTGACCACCCGCGGGCTCGAGACGACCTTGCCCTTGCCGTCGGCCTCCAGCGCCGAAAGTTCCAGGCTCAGGAACCGGTTGGCTGCGGCATTGAAGATCGACACCGCGAACGAGGCCGGGTTGTAGCCGTTCTGGCCGACCGCGGGCAGATTGACGAAACTGCCGGACGTCGTCTGCGCCGCGCCTTCGACATACGACGAGCCAAAGGACGAGTTCAGCGCACTGCCACCCTGGCTGAAAACCTTGACGCCGCCTGGCGGATTGATGCCTCCACCGAGCTTCACGCCCAGCGACTTGCCGAACGTATCCGAGGCTTCGACGATGCGGGCCTCGATCAGTACCTGGCGCACCGAGATGTCGAGCTTGGCGATCAATTGCTGTACCTGCTCGAGCTTGCTGCCAATGTCGGTCACGAACAACTGGTTGGTTCTTGGCTCGGAGATGACACTGCCGCGTGCGCTCAGGATGCGCGTGCTGTTCGCGCCACTGCCACCGGCTGTCAGGCTCGATGCGATGTCGGCGGCCTTGGCGTAGTTCATCTGGAACGACTGGGTGCGCAGCGGCTCCAGGCTCTGCAACGCCGCGATCGATTCGAGTTCGAGCTTTTCCTTGGCACTGATCTCGTCGCGCGGCGCGATCCACAACACATTGCCGGTCTTGCGCATGCCCAGACCCTTGGCCTGCAGGATGATGTCCAGCGCCTGGTCCCAGGGAACGTCCTGCAGACGCAAGGTAACGGCACCGGTGACGGAATCGGAAGTGATGATGTTGAAGTTGGTGAAATCAGCGATCACCTGCAACAACGAGCGCACCTCGATGTTCTGGAAATTGAGCGACAGCTTCTGCCCGTTGTAGCCCGGTCCCTGCGTCAGCTTGGTCGGGTCGACCTTTTGTGGCTTGACCTCCAGCACGAACTGGTTGTCGCTCTGGTACGCGCTGTGCTCCCACAGTCCCCGCGGTTCGATCACCATCCGGACCCGGTCGCCGGTCTGGAAGGTCGTCACGGTCTGGATCGGCGTGCCGAAGTCGGCGACATCCAATTTGCGGCGCAGCCCTTCGGGCAGACTGGATTTCAGGAATTCGACCACCACCGACTGGCCCTGGACACGCACATCGACGCCAACCTGGTTGTTCGGCAGGGACACGATGACGCGGCCCGCACCGTCGGCACCACGGCGAAAATCGAGGTCCTTGATCGGCAAGGTATCGCGATTGCGGCCTTCCGCGAACACCGGGGCCGGCGTCACGACCGGCGCGGCGGCGACCACGCTGTCGAGCACCACCAGCAACGACTTGCCCTGCAGCTGCGCCTTGTAGGCGGCGGGTTGCTTGAGATTCACTACCACCCGGGTCCGATCGCCAGCCTGCACGACGCTGATCGAGCGCAGATTGCCCTGGTTCACTTCGACGGTGGATCGTCCCATGGCATTGGCCACGCCGGGGAAATCCAGTGCGATCCGCGCGGGGGATTGAATCGAAAAACCACTGGGAATCGCGGTCAGGGGTTTGGACAGATCGATCCGGATGACTTCCGTGCCGCCTTGCAGGGCGCCGGAAACGGCCTCGATGGTGTTCTGCGCCTGGGCATATACGGCCAGCGTGGCCAGACTCAGACCGAGGAACAGCCGCTTCCAGACCGGCAAGGCCGCGCGTGCAATTGGATTATTCATTTCACCCTCTCTTGAAGTTGCAGCACAGCGGTGCGCTCGATCCATTCGCCCACAGCGTCTTGCACGATTTCTCGCAAAGCAACCTCTGTCTCGTCAATTTTCATTACGCGTCCGTAGTTCTGTCCCAGGTAATCCCCCGGGCGCACCTGGTACAACAAATTGTTGACCCGCACCAGCGCGACCGGCTTGCCGTCACGGACCATGCTGCCGACCATCGCCATCGCATCGAGGGGGAAGGCCTCCAGCGCCTGCTTGCGGCGCGCCAGCTCAGGCGCCACCAGGGCGCTGTTGGCAACGGTCTGCCCGCCATCACGCTGCAATGCCTGCGTCAACTTGTCCTTGCTGAATGGATCGACCGAGGCCAGTTGCTGGTACTGCTGGGGTTCGAACACCTTGGGTTCGGTTATCGGCACGACTTTCGGATGCGTCAGCTTGCGCTGTTGCGCCATCCATGCCTGCAACTCTTCGCCGTCACCCCCGCCACATGCGGTCAGCAGACCCGCCAGCACACCCATGCATACGATCCGCGCTCGCTTCATTTCTTGGCCCCAGCCTTGCGTTGCGCCTGCACTTCGGCCGCATCCAGGTAACGGAATGTCTTGGCCGTCGCTTCCATCACCAGACTGCCATCGGGTTTGGGTGCCAGCGAAAGGTTGTTGAGCGTGACGATGCGCGACAGGTTGGCTATGTCGGACGCGAACAAGCCGATGTCGTGGTATTTGCCGGTAACGCGAATGGAGATCGGCAATTCGGCATAGTAATCGCGCACGACAACCTGTCCCGGCCGGAACAGATCGAACTGCAGGCTGCGGCCGAGTCCGGCCTGGTTGATGTCCGACAACAATGCATCCATCTCCGCCTTGCTGGGCAATTGCTTCTCGAGCTGGGTGACGTACTGCAGCACCTGCTCGCGCTGCTTCTTCAACACGTCCAGATTCACGGCCTTGGCCAGTTTGGTCTGGAAGTCGGCGCGCAACGCGACTTCCTTGGCTTGCTCGGCCTGCAGCTCCGCTTCGGAATCGGTCAGCCAGGCGAACCACAGGCCGGCCACCACGGCAATGATCACCGCGGCAAACGCGCAATACCGCGGCACTGCAGGCCACAGTGACGGATCCTTGGGATCGAGACCCTGGAACTGCCCCAGCAGCTTTTCCTGCAGGGCGGCGAAATCGATTTTGTTGGAGGGTTTGCCAGCCATGTCGCTACCCTGTTATGGCTTGGCGGGAGCCGCAACCGCGCCCGCTGCCGGTGCCTGCGCCACCTTCTGCACTTCGCTGGCACGGTTGAGCTTCACGCGCACCGTGAAGTTCGCGACCCGCTTGACATCGCGGGGCGCGATCGTCACGGTACCGGCGACAATCTCCACCAACTCCGGCTTGGAGAACCAGGGTGTCCCATTGGACAGGTTGCGCAGCAATTCGGACACCCGTTCGTTGGACTGCGCCACGCCCTGCACGGTCACGATCTGCTGGACCTGCTTCATGCTCAGGATGTAGACACCATCGGGAATCTGTCTGACCAGCTCGGTCATCAGGTGCACCGGAACGTTGCGGTCGGCCTGCAGGTCTTCCACCGCCTGCTGGCGCGCCCGCAATGCGGCAATCTCGGTCTCCAGGCCGGCGATATCCTTGATCTGGCCCTCCAGCCGTTTGATCTCGCTGGTCAAGATGGTGTTGCGGCCCTGCTGCTCGGTGATTCGCCCCTGGAACCACAGATAAATCATCCCGGCGATCAGGCCACCGATCAGAAAGGACGCCCCGATGCTGACATTGAAGGCATCCCGACGCTGCTTGCGGGCCGCCTCGCGGTGGGGTAGCAGGTTGATGCGTATCACTGCGAAAACCTCCGCAAGGCCAGGCCGCATGACGTGAGATAGGACGGCGCTTCGCGGGTCATCTTCTTGAGCCGCACTCCGCTGCCGATCTCCATGCCATCAAAGGGATTGACCAGCGAACAGCTGAACGAGGTATGTTTTGTGACGGCATTCGTCAGGCCCGGCAGGGCCGCCGAACCGCCCGCCAGCATGATCAGGTCGACCTTGTTGTGCGGCGTGCTGGTGAAGAAGAACTGCAAGGCGCGTCCGATCTCCTGGACCATGCTCTCGACAAAGGGCTTGAGCACGTTCGACTCGTAGTCGTCCGGCAGTTCACCGCTGCGCTTCTTGCTTTCGGCCTCTTCGGGCGAAAAACCGTACTGGCGCACGATGAGCTGTGTGAGTTGTGCTCCGCCAAATGCCTGGTCCCGGTCGTAGAGCACTTCGTCGTCGCGTATCACCTGCATGCTGGTCGTCAGAGCGCCGACTTCAAACAACGCGACGATGGTACCGACGCCCTTGTTGGGCAGGCTCTCGATCAGGCGCGAGGTGGCCAGTCGCGATGCATAGGACTCGACGTCGACCACGACCGGCTTGAGCCCCGCGGCTTCGGCCAGGCCCTGGATATCCTGGACTTTTTCCCGCCGGGACGCTGCAATGAGAACGTCCAGGTCGCCCACCGAGGCGCTGCTGGGACCGATGACGCAAAAATCGAGGCTGACCTCATCCAGCGGAAACGGGATGTACTGGTTGGCCTCCGCCTCGACCTGCACTTCGAGTTCCTGATCGGACAAGCCCCCCGGCAAGACGATGCGCTTGGTGATGACGGCCGATGGCGGCAGGGCCATGGCCACGTTTTTCGTCTTGGTACCGCTTTTCTTGACGAGCCGACGCATGGCCTCTGCGACTTCATCGAATTTCTCGACGTTGCCGTCGGTGATCCAGCCACGTTCCAGCGGCTCGATGGCACAACGCTCGAGTACCAGGTTGCCCGACTTGTCACGTCCCAACTCGACCAGCTTGACGCTGGACGAACTGATGTCCAGACCCAGCAGCGGTGCGGGCTGACGACTGAACAACGACCCCAATGCGATCAAGGCTATCCCCTGAAACTGGCCGATCGAGAACCGGCGAAACTTAAGACTTCACTTGAATGCTATCAGTAAGCTCCTTGTCCAGCAAAGGATTTTCCCGATTTGATCGTCGACAAACGTTGCCAAAAGCAGACGGTTACGCATTCGAGCGCAGCGCGGTCCGACAATTGCGCCCTCGATACCAGGCGCTCTGCAACCGGTCCGCAGGACCGATCGGCGTTGCAGCCACAGACCCGTTTTTATAATATCGACGCGCCCTTACGAAGGTTTTATGTCACGAAAATCCAGTTCCAACGATTCCGACGACCAGGCTAAGCCGCGCACGGGCCACCGAACACCCATGCAATCGGCATGGTGGCTGGTGCGCTGGATGGTGGGCCTGGTGCTGGCCGGCGCGGTGTCACTGGCCATCGTCATCGCGATCGCACTGGCGGTGGCGTTTCCGAATCTGCCCGACGTATCGGCACTGTCCGACTACCGCCCGATATTGCCGTTGCGCATCTACACGGCCGACAACGTGCTGATCGGACAGTTCGGCGAGGAACGGCGCAATCTGACCCGACTCAAGGACATGCCCAAGGTCATGACCGACGCGGTGCTCGCCATCGAGGACCATCGGTTCTATGAGCACAACGGCGTCGATTACAAGGGCATGATGCGTGCGGCGATGGCCAACCTGGGCAGCTTCAAGAGCCAGGGTGGATCGACCATCACGATGCAGGTGGCGCGCAATGTCTACCTGTCGTCGGAGAAGACCTATACACGCAAGATCTATGAAGTGCTGCTGACCTTCAAGCTGGAGCACCTGCTGACCAAGGACCAGATCCTCGAGATCTACATGAACCAGATTTTTCTGGGCAACCGGGCCTACGGTTTCGCCGCTGCCAGCGAGGCTTATTTCGACAAGCCGCTCAAGGACATCACGGTGGCCGAGGCTGCCATGCTCGCGGGCCTGCCCAAGGCGCCCGGCACCAACAATCCGATCAGGAATCCGAAGCGCGCGCGCGCACGCCAGCTGGTGGTGATCGACCGGATGCAGGAGACCGGCTTCATCACGGCGCAGCAGGCAGACGCGGCACGGGCAGAAAAGCTGCATCTGCGCGACGGACCGGACGCAGTCCGGGTGCATGCCGAATTCGTGGCCGAAACGGTGCGCCAGCTGGTATTTGCCCAATACGGCAATGCAAGTTATACCCGCGGGCTCAACGTCTACACCACGATCACAACGGCAGACCAGGACGCGGCCTACAAGGCATTGCGGCGCGGCATCATGGACTTCGAGCGCCGTCAGGTCTACCGCGGTCCGGAGAAATTCATCGATCTTCCCGCCAAGGACGGGCAGGCAAGGGATGACGCCATCGACGAGGCACTGGACGCGCACCCGGACAACGGCGACGTGATGTCGGCCGTGGTACTGGAGGTCAGTCCCAAGCTGATCCGTGCGGTGCGGCAGAACGGTGAGACGCTGGAGATCACGGGCGAAGGGCTGGAGCCGGCCCGCTCGGGTCTGTCCGACAAGGCCCCGCCCAACATCAAGCTGCGTCCCGGTGCGGTGATCCGTGTCGCGCGCACGCCCAAGGACAAATGGGAAATCACCCAACTGCCGGAAGTCGAAGGCGCCTTTGTCGCCATGGATCCGCTGGGCGGCGCCATCAAGGCGATGGTGGGCGGATTCGACTACGAGAAAAACAAGTTCAACCATGTGACCCAGGCCTGGCGCCAACCCGGCTCCAGCTTCAAGCCGTTCATCTA
Organism: uncultured Rhodoferax sp.; assembly: GCA_964558425.1. Taxonomy (GTDB): domain Bacteria; phylum Pseudomonadota; class Gammaproteobacteria; order Burkholderiales; family Burkholderiaceae_C; genus CAISIP01. The sequence goes on from CAZLDV010000002.1 coordinate 135,486, forward strand.
CTCGGCGGCGCTTGAAAAAGGCTTCACGCCGGCCACCATCGTGAATGACGCCCCGCTGTTTTTCGATGCATCGGTGACGGGAGGCCAGCCGTGGGAACCGAAGAACTACGACGGCAAGTTCGAAGGACCGATGACCTTGCGCACCGGTCTGGCCAAATCCAAGAACATGATCTCGATACGCATATTGCAGGCCATCGGGCCGCAATATGCGCGCGATTGGGCGGTGCGATTCGGTTTCGACGCCGACAAGCACCCGCCCTACCTGACCATGGCGCTGGGCGCGGGCTCGGTCACTCCGATGCAGATGGTGGGGGCCTACGCCGTCTTTGCCAATGGGGGTTATCGTGTGAATCCGTGGCTGATCAACAGGATCAGCGAACAGACCGGCCGGGTGCTGATGGAATACAAGCCGCAGGTGCTGGACGACTCGGTACGGGCCATTTCCCCGCGCAACGCGTTCGTCATGGACAGCCTGCTCAATGAGGTGGCTCGGACAGGCACTGCGGCGCGGGCACAGGCCACGCTCAAACGTCCCGACCTGTACGGCAAGACCGGCACCACCAACGACTCGATGGATGCCTGGTTCGCCGGCTTCCAGCCGAGCCTGGTGGCAGTGACCTGGATGGGGTACGACACGCCGCGCAAGCTGGGCAGCAACGCGACCGGTGGCGGGTTGAGCCTGCCGATCTGGATCTCCTACATGGAGCATGCGCTCAAGGGTGTGCCGGAGGCGCACTACACCGCGCCCGAAGGCGTCGTCAATACCGGCGGCGAATGGTATTTCAGCGAATACGCCTACGGCGGCGGCATCACCAGCCTGGGCCTGGACGCCCCGCTGCCGGGCGCCGACAACGGCGCGGTGGAGGTCGTGCCACCAGCCGAGGAACGCAATCGGATACTGGATCTGTTCCGCAACAATCGCAACAACTAGCCCGTCGGCCTACGGCGGCGGGAACACCAGCGAATGCCCGCACTGGGCGCTGGCGTCCCGCGACAGTCGCTCGAACAATTCGCCCTGCCCCTTGGTGTCGACCCAGCTTCCGGCATCGAACCGATAGTGGTAGCCGCCACTGCGGGCCGCCAGCCAGATCTCGTGCAGCGGCTTTTGCAGGTTGACCACGATCTGACTGCCGTTGGCAAAGGTCAAGGTGACCATGCCGCCGACGCGCTGGTTGTCGATATCGGCATCGGTGGCATCGTTGATGCGGTCACACGCCGACTCGATCGCCCGCAGCACCTGCTCGGCCTGGTCCATGAATTGCGGGTCGGTCATTACAATTTCGCGATGTTGCGCATCCGCCAAATTCTAGTCAGTACCGGTACCCTTGCCCTTGGTGCCGTCTTGCTCAGCGCCTGCGGCCAGAAAGGCCCCTTGTACATCCCGACCGAGCCGGCCGCAGCGCACCGGGCCACCTTGCCGCAGACCCTGCGACTGGGAAAGCCAGCCGCGGCTGCATCGGCGCCCGTCCCCGCATTCCCCTCCTCCTCTGCGACCACCCCATGACACTGCCGACCGTGCCTGGCGCACCCCATATTGCCTACCGCGACGGGCAGCTGTGCGCGGAGCGCGTGCCGCTGGCGGCATTGGCGCAGCGCCACGGAACGCCCCTGTTCGTATATTCCGAGGCCGCCATCCTGGACGCCCTGGCAGCCTACCAGCGACCGCTGGCCGGACGCGACGCCCATATCTGCTATGCGATGAAGGCCAATTCGACCTTGGCCGTACTGCAGTTGCTGGCCCGGGCCGGTTGCGGATTCGACATCGTCTCCGGCGGCGAACTCGAACGGGTGGTGGCCGCTGGCGCGGCGGCTTCCAGCGTCATTTTTTCCGGAGTCGGGAAGACGCGCGCCGAGATGCGGCGTGCGCTGGAACTGGGCATTGCCTGCTTCAACGTCGAGAGCGAAGCCGAACTCGACGTGCTCAACGCGGTGGCCGTGTCCATGGACAAGCGGGCGCCGATCAGCATCCGGGTCAATCCCCATGTGGACCCCATGACACATCCCTATATTTCCACCGGCCTGAAGGACAACAAGTTCGGCATCGCGCATGAACGCACCGTTGCCACCTACCGCCGTGCAGCCTCGTTGCCGGGGCTGCAGGTAGTGGGTATCGACTGCCACATCGGTTCGCAGATCACGCAGGAGGCGCCCTACCTCGATGCGATGGATCGCATGCTGGACCTGGTCCAGGCCGTCGAGGCCGAGGGCATCCCGATCCGGCACCTGGACTTTGGCGGCGGGCTGGGCATCGACTACAACGGTGAACAGCCGCCCGCGGCCGACGCGTTGTGGACCACGCTGCTGGCCAGGCTGGACGCGCGCGGCTACGGCAACCGGACCCTGATGCTGGAGCCCGGCCGCTCCCTGGTGGGCAATGCCGGCGTTTGCGTCACCGAAGTGCTCTACCTCAAGCCCGGCGAGCAGAAGAATTTCTGCATCGTCGATGCGGCGATGAACGACCTGCCGCGTCCGGCGATGTACCAGGCCTACCATGCGATCGTCCCGCTGCAGCCGCGCGCGCGGCCTGCAATGGTCTGGGACGTGGTGGGACCGATCTGCGAGAGCGGCGACTGGCTCGGCCATGCGCGCTCGCTGGCCGTCGAGAGTGGCGATCTGCTCGCCGTGTTGTCGGCCGGGGCCTATTGCATGAGCATGGCGAGCAACTACAACACCCGCGGCCGCGCGGCCGAGGTGCTGGTCACCGGTGGGCAATCGCGGTTGATCCGGCTACGGGAATCGGTGGCCGATCAATTGCGCAACGAACAGGCAGCCGTGCTGGCAGCGGGCTGAACCGTCATCCGGTGCGCAGGCGACCCGTGAGGCCCCGGCTGCGGCGCAGCGCCTGCACGACGCGCCACCCAAGCAGTGTGGCCAGGATGGCGCCATAAACCACAACCTGCGTGAAATCGTTCTTTCCCGAGCGCATCCAGAAAAAGTGCAGCACGGCCAGGCCCGCGACCGCATACACCAGCCGATGCAAGCATTGCCAGCGGCGCGCGCCCAGCAGTCGAATCGCGCGGTTGAACGAGGTTGCGGCCAAGGCCGTCAGCAAGACCCAGGCCAGGAAGCCGACCAGAATGAAAGGTCGCTTCGCGATGTCGCGGGCAATGTCGCCGACCACCAACCCCATGTCCAGCCAGCTGTAGCACAACAGGTGCAACAGCGCATAGAAATACACGAACAGGCCCAGCATGCGTCGCAGCCGCGCCAAGGCCGGCGTGCGGGTCATCACGCGCAGCGGTGTGACCGCCAGGACGATGCACAGGAAGCGCAGCGTCCAGTCACCGGTGGACCGTATCAGCGCCTCGGCCGGGTTGGCGCCCAGATGCTGCGTCAGGGCGCCCCACAGCAACCAGGCAAACGGCAACAAGGCGGCGGCAAAGACCAGCGGCTTGGCCGCCGGATGCATCAGCGATCGGCGAATCACGGCCGCCCAGCTACGCCAGGGGTTGGCACGCATGCGCATGTTCCTGTCCGGCGCCGACACGGCATGAGGGTCAATAGAACTTGCGCAGATCCATGCCGGCGTAAAGCTGTCCGACCTGCGGCTCGTACCCGTTGAACATCTCGGTCTTGCGTTTCTTGGTGAACAGGCCATCTTCGCCAATGCGCCGCTCGGTGGCCTGGCTCCAGCGCGGATGGTCGACCTGCGGATTGACGTTGGAATAGAAGCCGTATTCATTGGCCGCCGCCCGGTTCCAGGCGGTGACAGGCTGCGTCTCGGTGAACCGGATCTTGACCAGACTCTTGCCGCTCTTGAATCCGTATTTCCACGGCACGACCAGCCGCACCGGCGCACCATTCTGGTTGGGCAGGATCTCGCCATACATGCCGAATGCCAGCAAGGTCAGCGGATGCAGCGCCTCGTCCATGCGCAGACCTTCGACATAAGGCCAATCGAGCACCCGGTAACCGATGCCAGGCATCGTCTTCGGATCGGCCTGCGTGACGAACTCGACATACTTTGCACTGCCCAGCGGTTCGACTTTGCGGATGAGTTGCGACAAGGAGTAACCCACCCAGGGGATCACCATCGACCAGCCTTCGACACAGCGCAGGCGATAGACCCGTTCCTCCTGGGCACCGAGCCGGATCAGGTCCTCCAGCGCGATCTTCTGGGGCTTCTTGACCAGACCTTCGATCTCGACCGTCCAGGGCGTGGTCTTGAGCGTATGCGCGTTTTCCGCCGGGTCCGATTTGTCGGTGCCGAATTCGTAAAAATTGTTGTAGCTGCTGGCATCGGTGTAGGCGGTGTGCTTTTCCATCGTCACCGCGCCAGCCACGCCAGAGCGCGCACCCGGCAACGCCGCAAGCTTGCCGGGCCGTGGCGATTGCGCCATCGCCTCCCGTGTTGCCCAGGACATCAAGGCTGCGCCGGCCACGCCGCCTGCCATGGCACGTATCAGCGCGCGACGATCCTGGTAGACGCCTCGTGGGGTGACATCGCTGGGCGTGTCGTGCAAGAAACCGTTGTTGCGTGTGTGCAGAAACATGGGCAAGTCCTTTTCATTGCTGAGTTCGTCAGAACCCGGACGAACTTACAAAGTTCCTGCAATGGTGCTCGACCGCCCACCGAACGGATGCAAAACACCGGTCATGGCCGTGCGGTCCGCGCGGCCCGGCAGCGAAAGAATCGCCCCGTGGCGTGCCGTCAGTGCAAGCCGGCGATGTAATCGGCCACCGCCCGGATTTCGCGGTCGTTCAGGCGCGCGGCAACACCGGTCATGGGAACGCTGTTGACTCGCACGCCATCGCGAAACGCGGTGAGCTGGCTCTCGGTGTAGACGGCATGCTGGCCACTCAGGCGCGGGTACTGGGCCGGGATTCCAGCACCATTGGGGCTGTGGCAGCCGGCGCACGCCGCGATGCGGCGCTCGGCGATGCCACCGCGGTAGATTTTCTCGCCCAGTGCGACCAGTGCCTTGTCCTTGGCAAAGCCCGGCTTGGCTTGCTTGGTCGTCAACCAGAACGCGATATTGGCCATGTCGTCGTCCGACAAGGTGCCTGCGAAGCCCTTCATGATGGCGTTGTTGCGCTTGCCGGACTTGAACTCCTGCAATTGCTTGACAAGGTACTGGGGATGCTGGCCCGCCAGCTTGGGATTCTCCGGTGTGCCCGAGTTGCCGTCGGCGCCATGGCAGGCAGCACACACGGCAGAGAAACTCGCTTCACCCTTGACCAGATCAGGCTTCTTGTCCTGCGCAACAACAGTCAGCGAACTCAATGCCAGGGTGGTGGCAAGCATCAGGCGGGCAATAGACATCATGGGATGGGCATCAGGATGGGGGGGCAAAACAGCGTGCATTCTACAATGCAGGCCGCGGGCCAAGCCCCATGGAACCCATGACACAAAAATCCCGACCCGCAACCGCAAAAAGCAGCCCCGCCGTCTCCGTCGCGCCGAAGCCGGCGCAGTTGGCCGCTGGCTGGTTGCATACCGCCCGCTTTCTGACCACCGCTCCCGAACTGCATTTCCTGCCGGCGCTGGATGTTCCGGAGATCGCCTTTGTCGGCCGTTCCAATGCCGGCAAGTCGACCTGCATCAATACGTTGACGCAACAAAAGCAGCTGGCATTTGCGTCCCGCAAACCGGGGCGCACCCAGCACATCAACCTGTTTGCGCTCGGCAAGCAAGGCGTCACCGACGCCGTCTTGACCGACCTTCCGGGTTACGGTTACGCGGCCGTGCCGCGGCAGGACAAGATCCGCTGGCAGCAGGTCATGGCCAATTACCTGGTCACGCGCGAGAACCTGCACGGCATCGTGCTGCTGTGTGACCCGCGTCTCGGATTGACCGAACTCGACGAAATCCTGCTGGAGATGATCCGGCCCCGCGTGGAACAAGGCCTGCAGTTCCTGCTGCTGCTGACCAAGGCCGACAAGCTCACCCGGGTCGAAGGTCTCAAGGCCTTGTCGATTGCCCGGCTGCAGGCCGGTGGCGGCCACGCGATGCTCTTTTCGGCGACCAAGCGCCGCGGCATCGACGATGTCTCGCAGCTATTGTGGCAGTGGGCACATCCGGCCGGTGACGCCGCCGCGGATGCCGCGCCTGCCACCACGACCGCGGCTGATCGGGCTGCGTCCCCTGGCGATCCGACTGCGCAAGCTGGTTCCGACGCCTGATCGCGCAACGGCGCGCGCCCATCGCGGCGCGTGCTGCGTCAATAGACCGACGCTTCGCCCGGCGGTCGCATCTTGAAGCGTTTGTGCACCCAGTAATACTGCGCGGGCATCTGATCGATGAAATCCTGCAGACGGCGGTTCATGGTGGCGGCATCCGCCTGCAGGTCGTCGGTCGGAAAGTCGTCCCAGGCCGGATGGACATGCACGTCGTATCCGGTGGACGTCAACGCGGTCGTGACCGGTACCACCTTGGCCCGGCCCAAGCGGGCGAAGCGTGACAAGGACGTCAGTGTCGCCGCCGGCACGCCGTAGAACGGCACAAACGCCGACTCCTGGCGGGTGATGTTCATGTCGGGCAGCAGATACAGCGGCTGGCCCGCGCGCAATGCCTGCACGATCGGCTTGAGGCCGTCGTCGCGGCCGAACAGGCGCGGCCGGCCAAAGCGCTGGCGTCCGTCGAGGATCCACCGGTCCAGATGCGGGTCGACCTGGTTGGAATAGATGGTCGTGAATGCGCGCGGCAGATTCAGCGTCAGTGCGGTCCAGCCTGCATCGAGTCCGACGAAATGCGGCGCGAAGATGACGGTCGGTGCATCGCCTTGCAACTCATGCACTGCTCCGCGCAGGCGCAAGCGCTGCTGCAACAGGCGCGGGCTGCCATGCCACAACCAGCCCCGATCGAGCCAGGCCTGGGCGAAAGCGATGAAGGTCTGGCGGGCCATCACGCGCAGCGCCGGCGCGGGCATCTGCGGAAAGCACAGCCGCAGGTTCACCCACACCACCCGCCGCCGTGCGCCAGCCAGGCGATAAAGCACCCGGCCCAGCATCCAGCCCAGCGCCCGCACCCACGCCAGCGGCAAAAGAGCCAGCACGCGCATGAAGCCGATGCCCAGGCGGCTCAGCATGGACTTGCCTGCGCCGTCAAGGAGCGCCCTTCGGCTGCTTGTAGCGCGCATACCCCCACAGATACTGCGACGGGCATTCACGAATCAGCCGTTCCATTTCCCGGTTCACCTGGGCCACGGCGGTGTCCAGATCGGGCGAAAGCGGCGTGTGCAGTTCGCGAAAATGCAGCCGGAAGCCACGCCCCCAGCGCAGCCGCTCACCCCACGCCAACACCACGGCGGCACCCGTCTGCTGCGCCAATCGCGCCGACAAGGTCATGGTGTACGCGGGTCGGCCGAAAAATGGCGCCCATGCGCCCATGCCGTCCGGCGGTACCTGGTCGGGCAGCAGCCCGACCGCATGGCCCTTGCGCAACGACCGGATCATCTGGCGAACGCCTGCCAGAGAGGTCGGCGCGGTGACCAGGCCTGGATGGTTGCGCGCCGCCAGCATCAGTTTGGCCAGCCAGGCCTGGCGAGCCGGTCGGTACAAGACCGTCAGCGGCCCGCAACGTGGCGCATAACGCGCCGCCACGGCCTGCGCCGCGACCTCGAAACAACCCAGATGCGGCGTCAGAAAGATCACGCCGCGACCGGCGGCATAGGCCCGGTCGACACACGCGTCGTTTTCCCATTCGTGGTGCGTTGGCGCGCCCAGCCACAGCCGCGGCAATTCGCCGACCATCCGGCCGGCCGCCCCGATGGCACCCGACACCGCCGTCAAGCGATAACCGGCCTGGGCGATGTTCTCCCGAAACCTGCGTCGATAGGTCGGTGAAAACAGGAACGATACCCAGCCGAGCCACCATCCCAGACCTTGCAACAACCACAAGGGCAAGCGGGCCAACCAGCGAAAGACATGCATCATCAGAAGGTAGAATCGGCCGGTCGCCGAGTTATCGAACTACTTGCAGGGCGACACCCACCATGGCTTGCCATCACAGGCGGCCATTGTGCCTGCTGAATCTGCTAAAGCGTTCGCCAGAGCACCGCAGGCCCAGGCAACGCAGAAATCCATGTGTTGGTTGCGCATCAAAGGAGCTTCTATGGCGAACGATTTTCTCTTCACATCCGAATCCGTTTCCGAGGGCCATCCGGACAAGGTGTCCGACCAGGTCTCGGACGCGATCCTGGATGCCATCTTTCGGCAGGATCCGCTCAGCCGGGTCGCAGCCGAAACCCTGTGCAACACCGGTCTGGTGGTACTGGCGGGCGAAATCACGACCAACGCCCACGTCGATTACATCCAGGTCGCGCGCGACACCATCAAGCGGATCGGTTACGACAACACCGACTACGGCATCGACTACAAGGGCTGTGCGGTGCTGGTGGCCTACGACAAGCAGAGCAACGACATCGCACAGGGGGTCGACCACGCCAGCGACGACCACCTGAACACCGGCGCGGGCGACCAGGGCCTGATGTTCGGCTACGCCTGCGACGAGACGCCGGTGCTGATGCCCGCGCCGATCTACTACGCGCATCGGTTGGTCGAACGCCAGGCGCAGTTGCGCAAGGACGGCCGCCTTCCATTCCTGCGCCCGGACGCCAAGAGCCAGATCACGATGCGCTACGTCGACGGCAAGCCGCACACCATCGACACCGTGGTGCTGTCGACCCAG
>CAZLDV010000002.1:144124-144395 GCA_964558425.1 uncultured Rhodoferax sp.
CGACACGCAGAGCAACGACATCGCCCAAGGCGTCGACCACGCCAGTGACGACCATCTGAACACCGGTGCCGGCGACCAGGGCCTGATGTTCGGCTATGCCTGTGACGAGACGCCGGTACTGATGCCCGCGCCGATCTACTATGCCCACCGTCTGGTCGAACGCCAGGCCGAACTGCGCAAGGACGGCCGCCTGCCGTTCCTGCGCCCCGACGCCAAGAGCCAGGTCACGATGCGCTATGTCGACGGCAAGCCCCACAGCATCGCCACCGTG
>CAZLDV010000003.1:0-95036 GCA_964558425.1 uncultured Rhodoferax sp.
CCGGTGTACAGCTACCGCCTGTCGATCGTGCACTTCTGGGCGCTGATCTTCACCTACATGTGGGCCGGTCCACACCACCTGCACTACACCGCCTTGCCCGACTGGACGCAGTCGGTGGGCATGGTGTTCTCGCTCATCCTGCTGGCGCCGAGCTGGGGCGGCATGATCAACGGCATCATGACCTTGTCGGGTGCCTGGCACAAGCTGCGCGATGACCCGATCCTGCGCTTCCTGATCGTCTCGCTGTCGTTCTACGGCATGAGCACCTTCGAAGGTCCGATGATGTCGATCAAGACGGTCAATGCCTTGTCGCATTACACCGACTGGACCATCGGCCACGTGCACTCGGGCGCGCTGGGCTGGGTCGGCCTGGTGACGATGGGCAGCATGTATTACCTGATTCCCCGCCTGTTCGGTCAAAAGCAGATGCACAGCGTCAAGGCGATCGAGGTCCACTTCTGGACCGCCACGATCGGCATCGTCATCTACATTGCGGCGATGTGGATCGCCGGCGTGATGCAGGGTCTGATGTGGCGCGCGATCAACCCGGATGGCACGCTGACCTATACCTTCGTCGAGTCGGTCAAGGCAACCTTTCCGTTCTATTTCCTGCGCCTGATGGGTGGCCTGTTGTATCTGGGCGGGATGTTGATCATGTTGTGGAACACCTGGAAGACCGCCACCGCCGGCAAGGCCGTCAGTGTCGCCATTCCGACTGCAGCCGCACACGCCTGAGAGAGCACCACCATGGCAAACCAAGACAAGAACATCTCGATGCTCTCGCATGAGCGGGTCGAGACGAACAACTTCCTGATGATCGTGCTGATCCTGATCGTGCTCGCGGTCGGGGGATTGGTCGAGATCGTGCCGCTGTTCTTCCAGAAGTCGACCACCGAACCGATCAAGGGCGTCGAGCCCTACACCCCGCTGCAACTGGCCGGGCGCGACATCTATGTCCGTGAGGGTTGCTACAACTGCCACTCGCAGATGATCCGGCCGTTTCGCGCCGAAACGCTGCGTTACGGCCATTACTCGGTGGCCGGCGAATCGGTCTACGACCACCCGTTCCAGTGGGGCAGCAAACGCACCGGCCCGGACCTTGCCCGTGTCGGTGGCAAATACAACGACGAGTGGCACCGCATCCACATGCACAACCCGCGCGACCTGGTGCCGGAGTCGAACATGCCGGCCTATCCGTGGCTCGAGAAGACTCCGGTCGACGCCGACGCGTTGCCGGCCCATATGCGTGCGCTGCGCATGGTGGGTGTTCCGTATACCGACGCGCAGATTGCCGGCGCGATGGAAGAGGTCAAGGGCAAGAACGAACTCGACGCGACCATCGCCTATCTGCAGATGCTCGGTCTGGCGCTCAAATAAGGCAGGAGCCGACACATGGATATCAATACCCTGCGCTCGATCACCACGGTGGCTGCACTGGTGGTTTTCCTGGGCATCGTCTGGTGGGCGTGGTCCAAGAATCGCAAGCACGACTTCGATGAGGCGGCCCGACTGCCGTTCGAACAAGACTGATGCATCGCACGAGGAACAAGCATGAGTGACTTCACCAACGGATTCTGGTCGCTGTACGTCACCGCGATCACCATCGTCGGCATTCTGGCGTGCCTGCTGTTGCTGTGGTTCAGCGGCAAGGCCAAGGCAATGACCGCCAACGACAACACCACCGGCCATGTCTGGGACGGCGACCTGCGCGAGATGAACAACCCGCTGCCGCGCTGGTGGGTCTGGCTGTTCATCATCACCGTGGTGTTCGCGCTGGTGTACCTGGTCTTGTACCCGGGTCTGGGCACCTTCAAGGGCACACTGTCCTGGACGTCGATTGGTCAGCACACGGCCGAGATGAAGAAGGGCGAAGAGGAGGTTGCGCCGCTGTATGCACGGTTTGCCGCCATGAAGACCGAAGACATCGCCAAGGACCCCCAGGCAATGGCGATCGGCGAGCGGCTGTTCATGAACCACTGTTCGCAATGCCATGGTTCGGACGCGCGCGGCAGCAAGGGCTTTCCGAACCTGACCGACGGCGACTGGTTGCATGGTGGCGCACCGGCGCAGATCATCGAAACCATCACGCAGGGTCGCATCGGCGTCATGCCGCCGATGGGCGCGGCACTGGGCAGCGCCGACGACGTGAAGAATGTCGCGCAGTATGTGCTGAGCCTGTCGGGAAGTCCGAACGATTCGCTGCGCGCCTCGCTCGGAAAGTCCAAGTTCGGTGTATGTGCGGCGTGCCATGGCAACGACGGCAAGGGCAACACCGCGATAGGTTCGCCCAACCTCACCGACGACGTGTGGCTGCACGGGTATGGCGAGAACGCCATCATTGCGATGATCAACAACGGCAAGACGAACCAGATGCCGGCGCAGGCCGACAAGCTCAGCCCGGTGCAGATCCAGGTGCTGGCCGCGTACGTCTGGAGCTTCTCCAACAAGGGCGCCATCGCGTCCAAATAGTCGGAACAGGTTGCGCAGGTGACGTCACCCAAGCGCGATTCGCGCAGGAAGATCATCCCGATCGTGCCCGCTGGCGGCGGCGTGGCAACGAACGGCGCCATCGCCGGCGACCCCGAGATGGTGTCGCTGTACGAGGCGCACAAGAAGATCTATCCGCGCAGTGTCTCCGGCCTGTTTTCGAACTGGCGCTGGGCCATGGTCTGGTTGACGCAGCTGGTCTTCTACGGATTGCCCTGGCTCGACTGGGGCCAGCGACAGGCCGTCTTGTTCGACCTCGGTGCGCGTCGCTTCTATATCTTCAACCTGGTTCTTTACCCGCAGGATTTCATCTACCTGACCGGGCTGCTGGTCATCTCGGCGCTGTCGCTGTTTCTGTTCACGGCTGTGGCCGGGCGCCTGTGGTGTGGCTATGCGTGCCCGCAGACCGTCTACACCGAGATCTTCCTGTGGATCGAGAAGAAATTCGAAGGTGACCGGTCGGCGCGCATGCGCCGCGATGCGATGCCGATGTCGGCCGACAAGTTCCTGCGCAAGGGTGGCAAGCACCTGGCCTGGCTGGTCGTGGCGTTCTGGACCGGTTTCACCTTCGTTGGCTATTTCACCCCGATCACCGAACTGGGCAGCGCCATGCTGCAGTTGCGCATGGGTTCCTGGGAGGTGTTCTGGACGGTCTTCTACGGCTTCGCAACCTATGGCAATGCGGGTTTCATGCGCGAGCAGGTCTGCAAGCACATGTGCCCGTATGCCCGGTTTCAAAGCGCCATGTTCGATCACGACACGCTCATCGTCAGCTACGACGAGGCGCGCGGCGAGCCGCGGGGCGCACGTTCGCGCAAGGCCGATCCGACCACACTGAGCCTGGGCGCCTGCGTGGACTGCACCCTGTGTGTGCAGGTGTGTCCGACCGGGATCGATATCCGCGACGGTCTGCAATACGAATGCATCGGTTGTGGCGCCTGCGCCGACGTCTGCGACACCGTGATGGACAAGATGGGTTATGCGCGGGGATTGATCAAATATTCCACGCAGAACGCGGTCAAGCAGCACTGGAGCCAAGCGCAGATCCTGCGCCATGTGTTGCGACCGCGGGTACTGCTGTATTCGGGCATCCTGCTGGCGGTGGTCGTCGCAATGATGATCAGCCTGGTGCTGCGCTCGCCGTTCAAGGTCGACGTGGTGCGCGATCGGGGCGCGCTCGCGCGCATCGTGTCCGGCGGCAAGATCGAGAATGTGTTCCGGCTGCAGGTGATGAATGCGACCGAGGCCGACCAGCGCTATCGGCTTTCCGTGAGCGGACTCGACGGTATTGCATTGGCGTCGGGCGAGGATTTCACCGTCGCGTCGACGCAATCGCGCTGGATCGCGGTTCGGGTGCAACTGCCCTACGAAGGCGCGCAACCCGGTTCACATCCGATACGATTCGACATCGTGCAGCAAGGCAGTGACCAGCGGGTCAGCGAAAAGTCCGTGTTCCTGGTCCCGCGTTAAGGAGATGGATCCATGATGGCAACCGATACGACGACACCCGCACCCTGGTGGAGGTTCGGCCATGTATGGCTGGTGATCGCCGGACCGGCCATCGTGGTGGTCGCCGGCTTCGTCACGTTGTACCTGGCGCTGCGTTTCCCCGATCCGGTGATCGCGCAGGACTATTACCGCCAGGGCCTGGAGATCAACAAGACGCTGGCCAATCCCGCCGCCAGCCTGGCACCGGCACAGCAGGCACGCAACCACGCGCAGACCGGCACGCCGCAGCCGCCTGCGACAACCGTGGCCAAACCCTGAACATGTCAATGGACAAAGGGGACCGTATGTGGGCCAAACGGCTGATGTGGGTGGTATGGCCGGCATTTCTGGTTGCCGGCGTGCTGGAGATGCTGGTGTTTGCGCTGGTCGATCCGCAAGATCTGCGCTGGGCAGGCCAGCCGCTGGAGATGTCGCGTCAAGGCATCTACACGGTGGCGTTTTTCCTGTTCTGGTTGCTGACCCTGCTCGCCAGCGGCATGACCGCGCTGCTGGCGATGTCGCCCGCCGAAGTCAACCGCGTTGAATGGGAAGACGCCGAGCGGCCATAGCCGGCCCGACCGGCATCGCGGGCCGTGCGGGGTGGTGTCAGCTGCAGATCTGGGGATTGACCAGCTGCTTGAGCGCCTCGGCATTGACGATGCGCACATGTCGCTGCTTGACCTCGACGATGCCGTCCTCGACAAACTTGGAGAAGGTGCGGCTGACGGTTTCGAGCTTCAGACCGAGGTAACTGCCGATCTCTTCGCGCGTCATGCGCAGCACCAGCTCGGACTGGGAAAAACCGCGTGCGTGCAGGCGCTGCACCAGGTTCAGCAGGAACGCTGCCAGGCGCTCCTCGGCACGCATGCTGCCCAGCAGCAGCATGACGCCATGTTCGCGCACGATTTCGCGGCTCATGATCTTGTGCACGTGGCGCTGCAGGCTTGGAATCTCGGTGGACAGCTCTTCGATGCGTCCAAACGGCATCAGGCAGACGTCGGCGTCTTCCAATGCGATGGCGTCACAGGTGTGGCGGTCATTGACGATGCCGTCAAGCCCGACGACTTCGCCGGCCATCTGGAAACCGGTGACCTGGTCGCGTCCGTCTTCGGATGTGATGCAGGTCTTGAAGAAGCCAGTGCGGATGGCGTACAGGTTGGCGAACTTGTCTCCGCTTCGAAACAGGCTGGCGCCGCGCTTGATGCGGCGTCTGCCAGCCACCAGACCGTCGACCTTGTCGAGCTCCTGGTTGGACAGGCCCATCGGCATGCACAACTCCCGCAAGTTGCAACTGGAGCAGGCAACACGGATCGTGTTGGAACTCAGCGGCACGATCGGTGTTACCGATGGGGACTCCAGCGGAGTCGGAACGCTAATGGACATGGCAACTCCTGACATATATCAATTGTGCTCCTCTATCTGTGAGCCGATCTTGATGCATATCAAGATCGACAACGTCCCGCTCAGGCACATTGGCGCATGCTTGCGAGATGGACCCATGCCAACTGTCGTTACTGAAACCGTTTCACCGGACTTGCTGCGCAAGTTCGACATTTCCGGACCACGGTACACATCGTATCCGACAGCCGACCGTTTCGTTGAGGCGTTCGGCGCGCAGGACTATGCACAGGCCCTGAGTCAGCGGCGCAGCGGTGCGTCCGCCCTGGTCTTGCCCCTGTCACTGTACGTGCACATTCCGTTTTGCGAATCGCTGTGCTATTACTGCGCCTGCAACAAGATCATCACGCGCCACCACGACCGCGCCGCGCCATACCTGCAGTATCTGGAGCGCGAACTGGCACTGCATACGGCGGTGCTGGGGCACCGACAGAAGGTCACGCAATTGCATCTGGGCGGTGGCTCACCGACGTTTCTGTCCGATGAGGAACTGCGCAGCCTGATGGCCATGTTGCGCCGCAGCTTCAGCCTGGTCGCCGGCGGAGAATATGCCATCGAAGTCGATCCCCGCACCGTGGATGCAGGCCGGCTCTCTGCCCTGTACGACATGGGTTTCAACCGCCTGAGCTTTGGCGTGCAGGACTTCGATCCCACGGTGCAGAAGGCGGTGCATCGCGTCCAGCCGGCCAAGGATGTGTTTGCGCTGGTGCAATCGGCGCGCGACACCGGCTTCGACTCGATCAACGTCGACCTGATCTACGGCTTGCCGCACCAGACGCCCGAGAGTTTCGACCATACGCTGGCACAGATCGCGCAGCTGCGCCCCGACCGCATCGCGCTGTACGCCTATGCCCATTTGCCCGCGCGCTTCAAGCCGCAGCGGCGCATCAACGCGTCGCAGTTGCCCGACGGGGCGGCCAAGGTCAGCATGTTGTCGCGCTCCTTGACGGCGCTGATGGGCGCTGGCTACGTCTATGTCGGCATGGACCACTTTGCGCTGCCCTCCGACCCGCTGGCGGTGGCCAAGCGCCAGGGTCGCCTGCACCGCAATTTCCAGGGCTACAGCACCCAACCCGACCATGACCTGATCGCGCTGGGTGTGTCATCCATCGGCCGGGTGGGTGCAACCTACAGCCAGAATGCCAAGACCCTGCCCGAGTACTACGACGCCATTGATCGCGGGCAATTCCCGGTTGTCCGTGGGTTGGCGCTGAGCCGCGACGACCTGATTCGCCGGGCCGTGATCATGGCCTTGATGTGCCAGGGGCAATGCCTGTTCGAATCGATCGATCTGGCCTACCTCGTCGACTTCAAGTCGTATTTCGCGACCGAACTCGAATCCCTGCACGTGCTCGAAGAACAGGGCCTGGTGCAGGTCGACGATACCGGCATTCTGGTCACGGCAACCGGCTGGTTCTTCGTGCGGGCAGTGGCCATGGTGTTCGACCGATACCTGCAGACTGACCGCACCCGAGCACAGTTTTCCCGGATCATCTAAGCTGCCCGGATGCAGAGTTCATTGGCCTTGACGGGCCTGTTGATGGGGCTGGCGGGCGGGCCCCATTGCGTTGTCATGTGTGGTGCCGCATGTGCCGGCATCGGCAAGGCGGCCGCACCGCGTGGCACGGCTGCCATGTGGACATTCCAGCTTGGACGGGTTTTCGGCTATGGCCTGCTCGGCGCCCTGGCGGCGCTGTCGATGCAGGCGCTGGGCTGGTTGACGATCCAGTCGGCGGCGATCCGCCCCGTCTGGACCCTGTTGCATGTGGCGGCCATCGTGCTCGGGCTGGTGTTGTTGTTCAAGGCCGGGCAACCGGTATGGCTGGAGCAGTTCGGCAAGGCGATCTGGCTGCGCGCGCGTGCATGGGTGGGGCGCTCGGGCACCGGCGCGCCGCTGGCGCTGGGGACAGTCTGGGCCTTGTTGCCGTGTGGCCTGCTGTATTCGGCGGTGCTGGTGGCGGCCATGAGCGCGCACCCGCTGGACGGCGCCGTCGTGATGGCCCTGTTTGCCGCAGGCACCAGTGTCTCGCTGATGGCCGGTCCCTGGTTGTGGCTGCGACTGCGCGGCGCAGGCTCCGGCCAATGGGGCATACGGCTGGCGGGTCTGGCGCTGGTGCTCAGTTCGTCGTGGGCCGTCTGGATGGGTCTGGTGCACGATACCGCACCGTGGTGCGTTGCGACTTGACGTTGCAGCGCCCGATCATGGTCGTGTCGGCGTCAGGGCAACATGCTCCAGTTGATCGACGAGAGGTACCACAGGATCAGCGTCGGAATCAGCACCGGCAATGCCAGGCCGACGAAGGCCAGGGCAGTGAGCATGAAAGTGCCGAGGTCGTCGATCCAGATCCGGAACAGCTCGACCAGGTCGACGTCCCAAAAATGCTGCTCTTGCTTCATGTCGTACCCCCACTGGTGACCACGCGCCTTGTCACTGCTGCCGCGATCAACTTATACACGGATCGCCGCCGTTTGTCGTGCGACGCGGCGAAACCCATCCGTGCAGCCGATGCAGTCGAAGCGTTCTAGACGATGTCAATGACGTGTATCGACAACGCACCGGCGTGCCGGTCGGCGAAATAGTGCTCCAGCGTCTCCTTCACCGTGCGAAAGGCGATCTCGTCCCAGGGGATGTCGGATTCGGCGAACAGCCGTGCCTCCATGGTCTCGTATCCCGGAGCGAAACGGTCCGATAGCAGACGCGCGGTGTAGAACAGGTGTACCTGGCCGACCCGTGCCACATTGAGAACGGAAAACAGGCCTTCCATCTCGAACAGGGCGCCCGCTTCCTCGACGGTCTCGCGGGCCGCGCCTTCGGCCGTCGTTTCATTGAGCTCCATGAATCCGGCCGGCAAAGTCCATTTGCCCTTGCGCGGTTCGATATTGCGCTTGCACAGCAGCACCAGGTCACCCAGATGCGGCACCGTTCCGACGACGTTGAGCGGGTTCTCGTAATGGATGGTGTGGCATTGCGGGCACACCGCCCGCACGCGTGTGTCACCGTCGTCGGGAACACGGTGCACCACCGCCGCGCCGCAATTGCGGCAGTGCTTGATCTGACTCATGCGCACGCGGGGGGTGGGTGCGAATGCTAGACGATGGACACCCGCAGGTTGGGCAAACCGTCGACGCTGCCCTCCAGTGTGTCTCCGGCGACCACTGCGGCGACACCTTCGGGCGTGCCGGTATAAATGAGATCGCCGGGTTGCAGTTCCCAGGCGGCGGACAGGTGTTCGATGGTTTCGGCAATGTTCCAGATCAACTTGGCCACGGTGCTGTGCTGGCGCTGTTCGCCATTCACCGCCAGCGCGATGGCTGCCTGTTCAATCGCCGGTACCTGCTGCGCTGGCGTGATCGGCCCGATCGGCGCCGAATGGTCGAAGGCCTTGCCGATGCACCAGGGCCGGCCCTGCTTCTTCATCTCGCCTTGCAAGTCGCGCCGTGTCATGTCCAGACCGACCGCGTAACCGAAGATGTGCTTGTGCGCATCGGCCGCATGGATGTTCTTGCCACCGGTGCCGATGGCCACCACCAATTCGATCTCATGGTGCAGGTTGCGGGTCAGGCTGGGGTAGGGCATGGTGCCGGTGGCGCCGTCCGCAACGACCACCAGTGCATCGGTGGGCTTGAGGAAGAAGAACGGCGGTTCGCGTCCGGTAAAGCCCATTTCCTTGGCGTGTTCCTCGTAGTTGCGACCCACACAATAGATGCGATGGACCGGAAATTGTGCGTCCTGGCCCCGCACCGGTACCGAAACCGGCGCCGCCGGTGGAAAGACATAGTGCATGCGATGTAGCTGGTAGTGGTTGGAAAGCGGTCACGCCGATTGCGCGACCAGGTCGAAATGCTCCACCGACGGCGGCGCCGCGAAAAACGGGCCGACGATGGCGCGCCATTGGGCGAATTGCGGTGACTCGCGAAATCCGATGGTGTGGTCGTCCAGTGTGTTCCAGCGAATCTGCAGGATGTAGCGTTCCGCGCTCTCGATGCCGCGGTTGACGCTGAAACCCTGGAATCCGCTGGCCTTGCTGATCACCGTGGCCAGGCCACGCTGGATCGCTTCTTCGAAGGCAGCATTCTGCCCGCGGTGGATGCGGATGTCGGCAAGCTCAAGAATCATCGGTGTGTGCTCCAGAGGCAATGGGTTGCATGTTCAGCCGCTCGGACTGGCCATCGGGGTGGGTAGCGAAGCGGCGCGGCTCCTTGCCATGGACGGGTGCCTCGTCAGGCCACGGCCAGCCTCCGAAACGGGTACGCTGGTAGTCGGCAAAGGCCTGGTGGATCTCGGCCTGGCTGTTCATCACGAACGGGCCATACTGGGCTACCGTCTCGGCGATCGGCTTGCCCTGCAGCACCAGCATTTGCGTCGGCGTCGGACCATTGACCAGTTCGACGTCACGGTCACAGTGCAGATGCATGCCGACGTGCCCGGACTGCTGCTGGCCGCCGACAGTGAGCTGGCTGCCTTCAAAAAAATACAGGCAGCGCTGGGTCGCGGCGCCCGCCGCTGCTGGCAGTGTCCAACGGGCGCCCGGCGCCATGGCGATGGTCCAGATGGCAACGTCAGAATGCGCCTGGGAAGCCCAGGAATCGGGTGGCGGTGTCGGCGGCAGTTCGTCGCCTGCGCCGCGCAGCTGTCCGGCAATGCAGGTCACCGTGGTGACGGCACCGGCCGCATCGCGGAAATCGTGGTGCGGCACCTGCTCCGACCAGAACATCTTGAAGTGTGGCTCGACCATCTTGTGGCTGGCAGGCAGGTTGAGCCAGATCTGGAACAACTCGAGCCGGTTGTCCCGCTCGCGCGCGAGCAGCGGAAACATCTCGGCGTGCACGATGCCTCGGCCAGCGGTCAGCCACTGCACGTCACCCCCGCCGAAACGGGCCGATGCGCCAAGCGAGTCCGAATGGTCGATCAGTCCCTCGCGCACGATCGTGACGGTTTCGAAGCCGCGGTGTGGATGCGCCGGAAAGCCGGGAACCGTACTGCCGTGGTACATGCGCCAGCCGTCCTTGCCGGCAAAGTCCTGGCCGATGTCGCGACCGTCCAGCGGCGCGTCCGGGCCGAGTGCGGCATTGCCGCGTGGATAGCGGTCGTCATGGTGGACACAAAACAGGAAGGGATCGATGGTGTTCCAGCGAAAACCCAGGGCTTGGCTGCTGATGATCGGCGACGGAGGCGGCATGGTTCAGGAAGGGATGGGTCGCGGGCAATGCCGAAGAGTCTACGACCAATTGGCGGCGCGATCGGCGCGGCGGTGCAAAACCCCGCCAGTGTCCTGTGGTACGGCAAGCGGGGGTGTGGCCAGGCAACGGCGGCGCCGGCCAGTGCAGGCAGCGGCAACTTCGTTATGCTCGGGGTGTCGCACCGCCGCCTGGTCACGCGCAACACAGGCAATCATCCGGCATCCTGGCGACACCTCCATTGATGAAACATTCCTTCTTTCGAGTGGCCCTGGTCCTGGGGCTGCTCTCGGCTGTCGGGCCGTTCGCCACCGACATGTACCTGCCGGCCCTGCCGGCGATCGGACGCAGTCTTGGCGCGTCCACCGGGCAGGTGCAGGCCAGCCTGATGGCGTTTTTCATTGCCATGGGTGCAGGCCAGATCGTCTACGGTCCGGTATCCGACATGGTCGGGCGCCGAGCGCCGCTGTATGTCGGCCTTGTGCTGTTCGCACTGGGCAGCATCGGCTGCGCGATGGCAGGCGACATCGGCACGCTGGTCGCGTTCCGCTTCTTGCAGGGCATGGGTGCCTGCGCCGGTGTTGTGGTGCCGCGGGCCGTCGTTCGCGACCTGCATACCGGCCATGATGCCGCGCGGCTGATGGCCTTGTTGATGCTGGTGTTCAGCGTCTCGCCGATTCTTGCGCCGCTGGTGGGCAGCCTGTTGACCGAATGGCTCGGTTGGCGCAGCGTGTTCTGGGCCATCCTTGTGCTGGCGCTGGCGAGCCTGCTGCTGGTGGCTTTTGGCCTGCAGGAAACCCGGCCACCCGCGCAGCGCTCGGCCAGCAGCCTGGCCAGCGCCTTGTCGGGTTACGGTGTCTTGCTGCGTGACCGCCACTTCCTGGGCCTGGTACTGATTGGCGCCTTCGGCGTTTCGAGCTTCTTCACCTATCTGGCGAACTCGCCATTCGTGCTCATCGACCATTTCGGCCTGACGCCACGGCAGTACGGCATGGCGTTTTCCGCCAATGCGGCTTCCTTCATCGGTTGCGCGCAGTTGACCGGACGCCTGGGTCGGCGGATCGGGTTGGCGCTGTTGGTGCAGCGCGCCGTGGCTGGATTTGCCATCGCGATGCTGTCGTTGACGTTGCTCACGCTCGCGGGTGTCGACCGGCTGTTCGTGCTGCTGGCGCTGTTGTTCATCGGTTTCGGCTTTCTGGGCCTGGTCATGCCCACGACGGCCGTGCTGGCGCTCGACCGGCACGGCCGCATCGCCGGCACTGCATCGGCCCTGATGGGAACCATGCAATTCTTGGTCGGTGCCGCGGTCATGGCGTTGGTCGGCCTGTTTCTCGACGGCAGTGCGCTGCCGATGGTGGCGGGCATCGGCTTGTGCGCGGCGACCGCGCTGGCGATGTCACTGCTGACGCTGGGTACCCGTCGACGGCAGCGCTAGCCGGTCCCCGATCACCCACCGGATGACAGAACCGTTCAGCGGGGGGCTCTCGCATCTGTCGTGGTGTTGTCCGGTGGCGGCAGCCAGAGTTCGATCACGCCGGGTCGGGCCCTGAACGACGCGGGCAGTTCGCGCAGTCGCACCGTTTGTCCGTTGGCCGGCGTCACCCACGGCGCACCGATCTGATTGGCAATCGCCTGCGCGCAGGCTCGGCCAGCGGCATCGTGCACCACCAGTGTGGGGGCCGGCCAGGCCACGGGTCGGCGTTGCTGCTTCAGGTCGGCACTGCGCACCACGTTGTCGATCGGCGCGACCAGCAGCGGCGCAGTGCCATCGGCGAGCAACGACTGTCGCAAGGCGGTTGCCGGCCCGCGGGACTCCTCGTCATAAATCTGGATGTACAACGTGCTGTTGACATCACTGCGTGCGCACGCGCGCAAGCCGTTCGTTGCCGATGGTCCGGATGCCGAGGGCGCGGCAGCAGCAGCGCCGGTTGTTGCAGGAGCAATGGGCCGTGGCGGCTCCACGGCTGTCGCTGTGGCCGATGGTTCGGTGGAACCGGGCGCGGCCGTCGCAGGAGCTGGCGCCAAGGCGCGCGATGCGTCCCCGGCTTGCGCCGGTGGCGCGGTGGTGGCCCCGCTGCCCAGCTTGCCCAGTATCGGGAATCGACTGGATGCGGCCCGCCACAGTGCCTCGCTGTCGCTCGCCTGCTCGGCAGGTGATACCCCCGGATGCCAGTAGCTCAAGGCGGTGCCGGCGGTGGGCGGTTTGCGTACCAGCGTGCACAGGCTGGCCTGGACACGCCGGTATTTGACGCCGCAGGCCTCGTTGGGCGCCGGCGATTGGGCACATTCGTCGGTGATGCGCGCCGCCAGGCGTTCGAGGCCGGCCTGCTCCAGCGGGCGCATCGACGGACTGGCCCGCAACTCCAGCAGCATGGCGGCCTGCGTGATCACATGTTCGGGCACCTGAGGGCAGCTGCCATCGAAGTCCTGCAACCCCTTGGACACGTCGGTGAACAGTTGCCGCGCTTCGGTCTGCTGGTCCACGCGGTTGCGTTGCAGCTGGTCCTGCATTTGCCACAACGACAACAGCACGGTACCCGAGGCGCCGATGCCCAGCGTCGTGCCGATGGCGGCGGCGCGCGCATGGCGACGCCACAGCGGCTGTGGACTGGCTTGCCGGGCGCTATCGTTGCCCGGCACCAGACGGGCTGCAATCGGGTGCTCGTGGCGCGCTGGTTCGCGCCAACCGGGCAATTGCGCCAGCCAGTCTTCGCGCAGGGCGCGGCCGAAGTCTTCTCCCAACCGGTGGTAACTCTCCCACTGTGCCTCGTCGAAGGACTGGTCGCCCGTGGCGTCATGGGGAAAGGCCGGATGGTTGTGGGCATAGGCGAGCAGGTCCAGGTCCAGCGCGTCGTGCAAATTGGGCTTGACGACCAGCAGCGTGCCTTCGGGTCGGACGGTCGGCCCGCATCGCCCATCGGGCAGGACCGGGCCGGGTCGCTCGCGGTAGCGGATGCGCGCCAGCAACACGCCGCGGCTGGAGTGCACATTGCCCATGTCCTCCGGCGACAGGATGGTGATCTCGCTGGTCGGGCGCGCGAACAGTTTGGCGCCTTCTTCGCGGGTATAGAACGCGATTTCGGCGCCAAAGTCGATACGCGCCTTGCGCACCAGGTTTTCCAGATCGGCAAACTCGTAGCTGCCGTCCGCGCCGGCGTCGGACAGGATGATGAAGTCGAGTTCGCGCTTGAGCAGGGCGTAGACGCCGCAGTTCTCGAAATGACCACCATCGGACAAATACCACCATGGCCGTTCGACGCCGTAAAAGGTGGCCGATGCTTCGCTGGCGAGCATCATCGGTTTGGGGATGAGCCGCCAGCACAGGCGGCTGAACCCGTGCTGGTGGTGCCGGTCCTGTTCGTTTGGCGCGCGCATCCAGTGCCCCAGGCGTACGCCCAGAAAGTACAGCAACAGCGCCAGGCCGCGCGAGGTGTAGGAGCCTGCGCCGGGCGACGCGGCGGCGCCCGATACCGCGATCCAGCGCCCCAGGGTGCCGGCGTCCTGGCCTTCCCTGAGGGCCACAAAGCCGCGTGCACCGATCTCGAATCCACGCCAGCTGGCGGTGACGGCCGTGCCCTTGCGGTCGGCGTTGAACAGGCCGCTGCTGTCGTCGCGGGTCTGGTTCAGGCAGGTATTGACCAGATGGATCGGTCCGCCACGGCTTTCCGGGCGGTAGTGCTGCAAACTGGTGTCGTCACCGTCGATCACGCGCGTCACGTCGGCGCGCTCGCCATGGGCATCGGCCAGGTTGCGCCGCAGGTTGCCGACGGCCAGATAAGCGCGGGCCAGCCGCGCGCGGTAGAAGCTGTGCAAGGACGAGGTGTTGGCCATCTGCGTGTTGCCGGCCGACAGCAGGATCCAGGCCAGCCAGACGCCGGCCAGCATCGCCGCGCGTATCCAGGCCGGCACATCGCGCAAGGCTGCAAAGGTTTCGGGCGCAAATACGAACCACTGGAACAACACCAGCTGGGCCATCACCAGGGCCAACATGCCGAACAGGCTGGCGATGTTGAGCATGCGTGGCAACCACTCACGCGAACGCATGGTGGTCTCGGAGGCGACCTTCTGCAGCGGTTGTACCAGTGCCCGCAGCACCACGACCAG
This sequence comes from uncultured Rhodoferax sp., assembly GCA_964558425.1. Taxonomy (GTDB): domain Bacteria; phylum Pseudomonadota; class Gammaproteobacteria; order Burkholderiales; family Burkholderiaceae_C; genus CAISIP01. The sequence continues at coordinate 14,656 of CAZLDV010000003.1, forward strand.
CACACTGCCGGCGCCGATGCCGCTCCACAGCCATTGGTTGCCGGTCTGCAGTTCCTCCAGAATCCACCAGCTCAGGCGGTCCAGCGCGCCGATGCCAGCCAGGGCCAGGGTGACGCCCATGACTGCGCGCAGGCTGCGCGTCAGGGTGTTGCGGATACGCGCCACCTTCAGTGCATGCGGTGTGCGGTCGAACGCCATCCAGGCCATGGTGGCGACCTGCCCCGCCACGACGGACACCAGCGCCAGCGCGCCAGCGCCAGGCCAGGTCAGGCTGTGACGGATCGGGTCGAGCGCCTCGTTCACGATCAGGCTGCGCAGCAAGCTGTAACCGGCGACCGCGATACCGAGCACGAATATCAGATCGCGCCAGCCCAGGCGGGTGCCGGTGGACGTCGGATCGGGCCCGTCGCGGGCGGCCCAGTAGCCGGCAATCAGACCGGGCGCCAGTGCGGTCCACCAGGCCAGCGACAAGGCCCACCAGGCGGTGTGCCAGGGCTCCCAGGCGTTGGCGTCGAGCACTTGCAGGCTGTGTTGCCACAGGTGGGGCAGCACGACCACCAGCCCCAGCGCGATGCAGGCGAACATGAACTCCGCGTGGATCGCCAGCCAGGCACGCAGGTAGGTCACGATCGCCATGCCGATGTCGCGCGAGCCACCGGGTGTCAGGTAGCGTCCATTGCGCCGCAACCAGCCCAGGACTGGCGATGCGCTGATGGCCATCAGTTGCTGCGCGCGCACCATTCCATAGGTCGCGACCAGGCGGCCGTACATCGCACCGATGTATCCGCCGCCCGACACGGTTGACAAATAGTCCAGCCGCCCGAGCAGGCCGTGCTGGCTCAGGCCGGCCGGCGTGGCGTCACTGTCGGGCGCCGGATCGTGCGCCATCGCGCGCATCAGACCGAGTGCAAAGGTCGCGCTGCGAACGCCACCTCCCGACAATGCCAGTCCGACCTGAGGCAATTGCAGCGCAGCCGCAACGCACTGCGATGGTGCCTGTTCCGTGTCCAGACCCAGCAGGAGCCTGCGGCGCAGCGCGATGGCCTCGCACTCTGCTGCCCGCAAGGCCGACCAGTCGTCCGGCAAGTCGGACCAGGGCGGCAGATCCGGCGCGCAGCCGGTGCCGGATGCGAAAGTCGTGTCAGCGTGCATGTCGGTTCCCCCGCAACATGGTCTTTGCGCCCGCGCGCGGGCGCGGGCGCCAACACCTTAACAGGTTCCGCCGTGGACACATACCGTACAGTTGGCTGCATGAACCGTTTGAGTGTGTTCCTGAGCCAATCCATCGGGATTGAGCTGTGGGTTGCTTCGTTGATCGCCATTGCACTGGTCACGATCCTGTTGAACCAGCTCGCGCAAGTGTTGTTGCGCAACGCGGCCAAGGTGACCGCGCGCACCGCATCGGTCTGGGATGATGCGCTGGTGCAGACCGCCAGTCGCCCGGTGCTGGCCGCGATGTGGGTGATCGGTGCCGGCGTGATGGCGCGGGTGGTGCAGCACCAGGTGGAAGAACCCTTCCTGGCCGAAGTGATGGCGTTGCGCGATGTGGCGCTGATCAGCTGCGTGGCCTGGTTCCTGTTGCGCTTCATCGGCAAGGTCGGCCACAACATCATCGATGCGCGCGTGCGCCGCGGCGAGGTCGTCGACCACACCACGGTCGATGCGCTGGGCAAGCTGGCGCGGCTGCTGATCGTGATCGTGGCGCTCTTGATGGGCGCCCAGACGCTGGGTTTCCAGATCACCGGTCTGCTGGCGCTCGGTGGGGTTGGCGGCATCGCGGTCGGTTTCGCGGCCAAGGACCTGCTGGCGAATTTCTTCGGGGGTCTGACAATCTACCTGGATCGGCCGTTTTCCGTCGGGGACTGGATCCGCTCGCCCGACAAGAGCCTGGAGGGAACGGTCGAACACATCAGCTGGCGCCACACCCGGATCCGGGCGTTCAACAAGAATCCGATCTACGTGCCCAATGCGGTCTTCACCCATATCGTGGTGGAAAACCCGTCTCGCATGAGCCATCGGCGCATCTACGAGACCATCGGCCTGCGTCATGAAGACTTCGCTGCGTTGCCGGCGGTCGCAGACGGCATCCGCAGCATGCTCGAGAGCCACCCGGACATCGATGCAACCCAGACCGTCATCGTCAATTTCACCGGGTTTGGCGCGTCGTCGCTGGACCTGATGGTCTACGCCTTTGCGAAGACCACGCAGTGGGTGCAATACCAGCATGTCAAGCAGGATGTACTGATCAAGATCGGCCAGATCGTGCAGCGCCACGGCGCGCAGGTCGCTCTTCCGACCCACACGCTGCGCATGCACGCCATGCATGCGCAGCAGCAGGGCGCTGGCGACCAACCACCGGATGCGACGCTGGCGCAATAGCGGCCAGCGTTTGCCTCAGGGTTGCGCAGCGCGCAAGATGCCGCGCAAGGTATTGCGGCTGTGCGCACCCAGGTGGGCAAGCAGGCCGGCCACCTCTGCCTGGAGTTCGGCGCGCTTGTCGGCCCCTTGTTTGTCGATGGCCTCCAGCAAATGGATGCCGGACTCCTTCACGCCAAAATCAAACGCCGGATCGGCGACATAGGCTGGCGGTACCGCATCCAGGATGGCTCGCACGGTGCGCAGGGCGCTGTCATGGGCCTCGCGGGACACAGTGTCGCGTGCATACAGCACCGTCCATGCCGGGTAGCTGGCATCGCGCTTGCCATCGCGCAGCGCATCTTCCAGCGCGGTGTCGAGGCCGGCATGGGCATTGGCCACCATCGATTCGTTCTGGAATTTCTCCAGTGCCAGGTGGCGATTGGACAACAACACGATCAACGCGTCGCGCCGCCTGGGGAAGCCGGCCATCGCCATCGCATTGGTGACGATCAGCCGCGCCGTGGAATCCCCCGGTGACAGTGAAGCATGGTAGGGTTGGGTCAGGTCCTGGATGTAGTGCATCGCCAGGCCGGAGAAACGCCAACCCCAATATGCGTGGCCGCTGCGAAAGGCCAGTGCGGCCAGGCTGCTGTACTGCTCGATGCGCAGCAGTGGGTAGGTGCGCTGGATGAACGGCGCCGCCTTGTAGATCAGCCAGTCCTCGTGATAAAAACCCATGTGAAAGGGTGCCTGGGTCGAGAAATACAAGGTCGGATTGCCAAAGGGCAGCTTGCCGAAGCCGTAGGTCTTGCCCCAGGCGCTGGGGCTGTCGTCCCACAGGTTGATGTCCAGCCCGTAATCCGGTTCATCGGTTGCCGTCGCCAGCACGGCCAGCGGTGCCACCGTGTCACCGGGTTGCACCCGAGCGAAACGCCGCTCGTCATTGGGTTGTTCGGGCAGAAAATTGACTGCGTCGTGGGCCAGCAACTTGCCTGGGTCCACCGTGATTTGCCGGTCGGGCAATACATACAGCGCGAACCGGCTCAGCGGGGATATGCGCAAGGCCGTCACAAAGGCCTGCCTGCGATCGGCGTCGCTGCGTTGCGGGTCGACCTTGAACGCCAGCGCATCCGAGCGCGGTGCGTACCAGGGCATGTTGGCACGCGCCCAGAGCTCCTGTTTGGCCAGCAGGTCGGCAATTGCGGATTCCTGCGCCTTGAGAAAGACCTCCAGGGGCTCGGCCACGACCGGCGCTGCCTGCGTCACCTCGGGCATGCGGTCAAAGGCGCGGTAGCTCACCAGCGTATGGTTGCTCCAGGCCAGGGCCGGCACCTGCACCGCGGCCAGCACGATGAGCAGCAAAAGGGGTTTGAACATCCTGGACATCATCGATGGTGCTCCCGCGTGCGACCCTGCTTGTCGGCGGCCGCTCATTCGGCCTTGAGTCCGGCCTTGGCGGCGACCTGGGCCCAGCGCTCCTTGTCGTTGCGCAGGTAGACCGGCAACTCGGCCAGCGACATCGTGCGGATGATGATGCCTTGCTTGTTGTAGCGATCGACCACAGCGGGGTCGGCCATCACGCCATTGATGGCCGCATTGAGCTTGGCCAGCACGTCGGGCGGTGTACCGGCTGGCGCCATGATCACGACCCATCCCGCGTACTCGATGTCGTAGCCGGCCTCCTTGAGGGTCGGCACGTCGGGCAATTGCGCCACCCGCTGCGTCGTGGTGACACCCAGGGCCCGCAGCTTGCCGGCGTCGATATTGCCTTTGGCTGCAGCCACACTGTCGACCATGACCTGGATCTGGCCCGCCAGCAGGTCCGCCGCTGCCGGGCCGGACCCTTTGTATGGCACATGCACCATGTCGATGCCGGCGACCTGCTTGACCAGTTCGCCCAGGAAATGGTTGGTGCTGCCGTTGCCGGCCGAACCGAAGTTGATCTTGCCCGGATGCTGCTTGGCGTAGGCGACGAACTCGCCCATGGTCCTGGCCGGCACTGCCGGGTTCACGACCAGCACGGTGGGAAATTGTCCGATCAGCGCGATCGGGGCAAAGTCCTTGATCGGGTCGAACGACAGCTTCACGCCCAGTGCCGGGGCAAACGCATGGCTGCTCCCGGTGGCCACCAGCAGCGTGTACCCATCGGGCGCTGCGCGGGCTACCAATTCCGATGCAATCACGCCGTTCGCGCCCGGCTTGTTGTCGGGGATGACCGACTGCTTGAGCGCCATGCCCAGCTTTTCGCCCACCAGGCGCGCCGCGATATCGGTGCCGCCGCCGGGCGGGAAGGGGATGACCAGCCGGATCGGCCGGTCAGGAAAGGACTGCGTCTGCGCGCACGCCGGTGCGGCCAGCAGGGGAGCGATCAGGGCGCTGCAGCACAGCAGCAAGAGGGATCTACGCATGATGGTCTTCCTGCACAAATGGATCGGATCAAGGTTTGCGGCAATGCGTCGGGGCCAGGCCTGCGCGACGCCATTATGCGTTCCCGGCAAGCATGGCCACGACATGCCGGCGTTCTCCGGAGCCAAGACGGGTCCGTTGCGCGGCCGACCGGATTCCCGTCGAGCTCCGTGCCTGATCTGCCATTGCGTTGCATTCGTTGATTTCGTGCAATGGATGGACGTTCGAGCGCATCTACCATGCCGGCATGCAACCATCCCTTCTCTCCCATCCGGTCTCGCTCGCGGCGCATCAAGCGTCACCGTCCCTGCGTCTGTGGACGGGCGGCTTGTCGTTCTGTGCCGCGCTGCTGCTTGCCGCCTGCGGTGGTGGTGGTGGTGGCGATCCGGTGGTGGTGGCTGTGCCGACTGCCGCAGCCTTGCAGGCCCCGGCCGACATCACGGCCGACGCCGGCAAGCAGCGGGTGACGCTGAACTGGTCGAATGTCCCTTCGGCTACGTCGTTCACCATCTATTACGGCCCGTCGCCAGGCATCTCCAAAGCCAGCGCCAAGATCGCCGATGCGCACAGCATCTACGTGATGCGTGACCTTCCCAATGGCGCGCCGGTCTACCTGGCCGTGGCTGCCGTGGGCCCCCAGGGCGAAGGCGCGTTGTCGGCCGAGGTGTCGGCCACGCCGACGGCGACGCCGCCCCAGCCCGCGCCCGTGAACGTGCGGGCTCAGGTCCAGGCCGGACGGGTCGATGTCAGTTGGGATCCGGGGTTCGACGCCACGGCAGACCCGACCACCTATACCGTCTATTACGGTACCGCGATGCCGCTGACCAAGTCAGCGCCCCTCAAGGTGGTATCTGCCGGACCACCGCAGGCGGTTAGCGGCCTGGTCAATGGCACGCAGTATTATTTCGGCGTGACCGCGACCACGGCCAATGGCGAGGGCGCGATGTCGTATGTGGTGTCTGCAACGCCACAGGCATTTCCGCCGCCCGCCGCGCCGCAGGCACTCGCCGTCGTCGAGGGCAACGGGCAGGTCACGCTCAGCTGGAACGCGTCGGCAGGCGCCACCGGGTACAAGCTGTATTTCGGTACCGAGTTCGGCGTCAATCGCTTGAGCGGAACCGCTGTGGCTGGCGTATCGAGCCCCTATGTGCTGAGCGGTCTGGCCAACAACACGGCCTACTTCTTTGTTGTCAGCGCGGTCGGTCCGTCGGGCGAAGGCTTCACCTCGTCGCAGGTCTCGGCGACGCCGGTCGCAGTGGAACCGGTGCAGGCGATGGTGTCGATCCCCGGCGGAACCTTTGCGATGGGCGACAACCTGCTCGATCCTGCCGCGCCCGCCAGCTACGCCACGCCGGTGCACAACGTGACCGTCAGCGCGTTCACGCTCGATCGCCACGAGACGACCTATGCCCAATGGCGCGTCGTCTACGATTGGGCCATCGCCAACGGCTACGATTTCGATTCTCCCGGGCGCAACGGCGCCTTGCAGATCGGCACCAACATGCCGGTGACGCAGGTCAGCTGGTACGACGTGGTCAAGTGGCTCAATGCGCGCTCTGAAAAGGAGGGTCGCAACCCGGTGTACTTCACGGACGCGGGCCACACCGTGGTCTACCGCAGCGGGCGTATCGACCTCGCCGATGCTGCGTTGGACTGGACTGCCAACGGTTACCGCCTGCCGACCGACGCCGAATGGGAATGGGCGGCACGTGGCGCACTGGCTGGACAGACCTATCCGTGGGGCAACGTGCTGGATCCGACGCGGGCCAACTACGATCGAGGCACTTCCACATCGGTGGGAAGCTATCCGGCCAATGGTTACGGACTGCGCGACATGGCGGGCAATGTCTGGGAATGGACCTGGGACTGGCAGGCCTCCGACTACAGCGCCGACGCCGCTGGGGTCGTCAATCCGCATGGTCCGGCGTCCGGCGCGTTTCGCACCCGGCGCGGCGGCAGTTATGTCTATGGTGAGCGCTATTTGCGCAACTTCGACAAGATGTTCCGGGTGCCAACCTACAGCGGACCGTACTTCGGCTTCCGCAGCGCATCGAGCCAGCCCTGAACCGGATCAGCTCTCCACCCGACTGGCTCGGCAGGGCACCAACAGACAAGGGCTGGCCGTTGCCCGCAGGCAGTCGGCCGCGGTAATGGGGTTGCCTCGCGCTGATCCGCGCCAGCGCTTGGCACGCTTTGCAGGCAGGCGCGGACCGGTTCAGCGAGCCGGGCCGACAAACAGCAGCGCGAAGCCGGTGTTGTAGAGGACGTGCAGCCACACCGAGGGGGTGATGCGTCCGTAGCGGTCCCGAAAATAGCCAAATACCAGCCCCGGCACGAACACCGCGGCCGCCTGCGTCACGTCGTGCCACACCAGGTGGCTGGCGGCGAACAGCAGGGATGTGATCCAGTTGGCGATGCTCAGGCCACAGTGGCGTACCGGGCCCCAGCGCTGCCGATACAGGGTCGGCTGCAGCAGGCCGCGGAACGTCATCTCCTCGAGTACCGGATAGACCAGCGCGATCAGCAGGAACCGGGCCGGGTCCTGCAAGGGCCAGGCAAGCGCAGGCATGCCGGGCCGGAACAACAGGAGCAATAGCCAAAAGAAAGGGGCGGCCCCCAGGGCCGCCCCATAGTGCGGGTCTCGCAAGACCTGCATCGGACGGTGTCCGTTCAACCGCGGCGCCGGCGTACCAGGAATGCGATGCCGCCGATCAGCAGCAAGGCGAGTGTCGGATCGGGCCGACCGTTGCCGCTGCTGCAGCCGAAGAACCCGCCGCTGTCGCTATCCGCGACCGGTGCTGCAGCCTGGGCCGCACCGAAACCAGGTGCACCTGGATCGACGATCACGCCGTTGGCCACGCCGTCGGCATCCTCCGGCCCGCCGTCGGTCAGGGTGACCAGGATGACGCCCAGATTGCGGTCGATCGTGATCGGCACCGAAGGCAGCCCCTTCCAGTCGGCCCCGGCGATCTTGAACCAGCTGAAGCCTTCCTTGAGCGTGCCGTCGGCGTTGATGAAGCTGCTCGGCAGCGTCGGATCGAGCGCGCCGGCGGGCGGCTGGATCGAGAGCACGGCCGTGCCACCGACAGGGACGTTGTTCAGCGTGAACGACACCGAGCCGATTGGCAACACCACGTTCTGGCCGAGGTTGGCCGCCGCCGTATTGCCGCGCGTCGCGGCACTGATGGTGACGCCATTGGTCGTGTGCAGCGTGACCAACCCGCGCACGATGTTGTCCAGCAGATCTTCCTGGGCCAGCAGCTTTTCCGTCGAGGGTGTGCTGGTGCTGGCGAAAGCCAGCGACATCAGCACCCAGGACGTCTGTGCAACGGCTTGTGGATCCAGTCCGCCCTGGCTGTTCCAGGAGTCAAACGGGCTGTTGTCCGGGTAGGTGCCCGTGCTGCGGTACTGGCTGTTCACCACTTCGGTCTTCATGTCCAGCGCCCAGTTGTTGGTGCCAACCGTACCCGCCGGGCCGATGGTGGCGGTCAGCGCCTTGGACATCGCATAGACGAAGTACATGTAGGCGCTGCCGCCATTGTTCCAGGTGTAGGCTGCCGGATGGTAGTAGTCTTCCTGGTCGGTTCCGGTGGCGAACCAGTTGATGGCCTTCTGCACCATCGTGCTGGTATCGGCCGGGTCCTTCTTGGCCGTGGTCTGCCCGATCATCGCCAGCGACCACATCGCGCTGGCGGCTCCGGTGCGCTGTGAATAGTCGCTGGTGTTGGGGTAGACATTGAAGCCGCCCGTCGCCTGTTGCTGGCTCTTGATGAAGTACAGCAAGGCCTTGGCCCAGGGTGCGGTGTCGATGGGCGCGCCCAGATAGCGCGACCCGTACCACAGACCCATGACGACGAACTGGGTGTTCGACAAGTCACCGGAGGTGGAGCACTTGTCGTTGTTGGTGTCGCCCGGGTAATAGCCCCAGGCGCCATAGTAGCGACTGACATCCGAGCCGCAGGCGTTCGGATTGGTGGCGGTCACTTCGCCCGCCGGTCCGTAATCGCCGCCGCGTTGGGAGCCTTCGATATTCTGGTAGCTCTTGAGGAAATCGACCGCGTTCTGCACGACGGTGCGGTAGCCAGCGTCCGTGGTGGTGGCCTGGCCATACAACGCCAGCGCGACCAGCGCCATGCCGGTCTCATACGATTGGTTGTACTGGTCGTAGATGCCGCCATTGGGCTTGGCCTTGCTCTTGATGTAGGCAATGCCTTTCTCGATCTTGGCCCGGTACAACGGGTCGGCCATCTTGCCGGACTCGATCAGCGCGGCGACCGCAGCCGACGTGCCGGTGAGGTCGTTGTAGTCCGGCCAGTGGCCGACGCCGTTGCCGTCGTCGACGAACTGATTGAACAGGAAGTTCTGCGCGCCCGTGATGGCCGTGGCCACCTGCTGATCGGTGGCCGGTGCAGGCGCAGGTGCAGCCAGGGAGGGCATGGCCGGCAGCAGCCATGCGCCGACGGCAAACGAAGCCGCGGCGAGCAAGGTCCGGGTTCTGTTTGCCAGCGGGTGCGCGTCGGAGCGATTGCGGGCCTGTAACGGCAGCAGGGGGGGACTTTTCATGGGTATCTCCTTGGTGACAACATGGAAATTCATTGTTTGCGCTGCCACTCACAATCAAATTGAGGTAGCTCAATTGCTTCACCATCAGCGATCGTTCTAGGGTATTTGCCTCAATCGCAAGCGATCGTTCCGATCGCTGCAGCGAGCCACACACGCCCCACAGCGTGCGTACCAATCATTGCTTGGACTGGTCCCCGGTTGCGGGTGCAGGGGCGATCACCGTGGCATTCGCGGCTGGAGCGACGATCGGGGCGCCAGTCTCCGGAGGGACCCGTGCCAAACCGGGCAGGCCGCCTGCGGCAGGGCCACCCCAGGGGGCCGGCCGTGGCGGAACCTCAGGTGAGGTCGTGGGCAATTCCAGCGTAAACGCCTGTCCAAGCGGCTGTGTTGGCGACAAGGTGGCCGAACGGGTCGCAACCCGGGTCAGCGTGTAGCGGGTGTCGACCTGGCTGCCGACCCGGTAGGGTCGGGGCAGTTGGCCGTCGATCGAGATCAATGCGACACCGCCCGACCGGCGACCGGCGACCACGCCCAGCAGGCGCATGCGCGCGGCCGGGTCCTGTGGTGGCTGCTGTTGCGGCGCTGCTGCCATCGTGGTGGTCGCGCCGGCGGGAGCGTCGGGCCCCAGCGCCCGGGCCAGACCAAGCACATCCACGGTCGGCGTTTCGGCGCTGATGGCGCCGACGGTGACAGGCGCTTCGGAGACGCCGCCAACCTTCAACATCCAATACATTGCCGACAGTGCGGCCAGGGCCCACAACGAAAAAGCAGCAATGCGAGATGGCCAGCGCACGGTCATGGCCGATTATGATCCACCGTGCACCCGCGATCGGCGGGTCGCACCAACCCACCCGAGGCCTTTATGCATCCGATGCCGTCGACCGCAAACGTTCGCCCTCTGGCGGCACTCCGGCGCGGTTTCACGCTGATCGAACTGATGGTGGTGCTGGTCATCATCGGCGTGCTGGCTGCCCTGATCGTGCCCAATGTGCTCGAACGCGCCGATGACGCGCGCACCATGGCCGCGCGCACCGACGTCAACAACCTGATGCAGGCGCTCAAGCTGTATCGGCTGGACAACCAGCGTTACCCGAGTGCGGAGCAGGGGCTGGCGGCGCTGGTGACCAGGCCCACCAGCGGGCCGATTCCGCCGAACTGGAAATCCTATATCGACAAGTTGCCCAACGATCCATGGGGCCGTCCGTACCAGTACCTCAATCCCGGCCTGAAAGGCGAGGTCGACGTGCTGTCGTTCGGCGCCGACGGTCAACCCGGGGGCGAGGGCAAGGACGCCGATGTCGGCTCATGGCAATAACCCGGCCAGGTCGGCTGCCGGCGTTGCCGGATTTACCTTGCTCGAATTGCTGCTGGTCGTGGCCATCATCGCCATGGCCTCCGGTGGCGTGGCATTTTCCTTGCGCAATCTGGGGCAGACGCAGCTCGAGCGGGAGGCGCAGCGCTTGATCGCGATGCTGGAGTCTGCGCGTGCACGTTCGCGTGCCAGCGGCCTGCCGGTCTATTGGCGCAGCACCGACCAGGGATTCGAGTTTGTCGGCCTGCCGCCGCCTGCGCAAGACGCCGACACGGCAGCCGCAGGCCAGTGGATCCCGCGCATGCGATGGCTGGGAGAAGGTGTCTCGGCGTTGCCCGCTTCGATCGTGACGCTGGGCCCGGAACCCATCATCGCGCGCCAGCACATCGTGTTGCAGCAAGATGGCAACGAGGTCCGTATCGCCACCGACGGATTGCGCGCCTTCGCGATCGAGCCGGGCGGGCCGCCTGGCGGTGCACCGTGAATCGGCGCTGGCGCGGCTTCACGCTGATCGAGGTGCTGGTCGCGCTGGCCGTCGTTGCGGTCACACTGGTGGCCGGCTTGAAGGCAACGATGGCATTGACGGACAACGCCCAGCGCCAGTCCGACAGTCTGCTGGCGCAGGTGTGCGCCGAAAACGAACTGATCGAGCTGCGTCTGTCGCGCCAGACGCCGGCATTGGGCCAGTCCGATTTCGCCTGTGATCAGGCTGGCCGGGACTTGCAGGGTCGGCTGGTGGTGTCGGCAACGCCCAATCCGATTTTCCGCCGGGTCGATGCCCAGGTGCGCGATGGCGCATACGTCGTGTACCGGGTGGCCACGATCGTCGGGAGTTTTCAGTGATGCGACCTGACCGGCGCCCGGCACTTGGGGCACGGGACGCCGGCTTCACGCTGGTCGAACTGCTGGTGGCGTTGGTGGTGATGGCCATGCTCGCGCTGATGGCCTGGCGTGGCGTGGATGCGATGGCACGCGCGCAGGAGGCAACCCGGCGCAGCAGCGCGGACGTGCAGGCGCTGCAGGCCGGGTTGATCCAGTGGGGTGTCGACCTCGACGCGATGACGCCGCCGGGGCCGGTCACCCCGCTGGACTATGACGGTCAGGTGCTGCGCATCACGCGCCAATACCAGGTCGACGATGTGACCGCGGCCCAGGCCGATCCACAAGCGGCGATGCAGGGCGGCGGGTTGCGTGTCGTCGCCTGGGGGACACGGGTCATGGATGGACGGCGCCAGTGGCTGCGCTGGCAGTCGCCGATGCTGCGCACGCGTGCGCAATGGGAGCAAGCCTGGCAGCAGGCTGGCTGGTGGGGCCAGAATCCTGATCGGGACCTGCGCCGCGACGAAGTGGCGATCGTGCCGGTTGACCAATGGGAGCTGTTCTACTTTCGCAACAACAGCTGGACCAGCCCGTTGTCGAGCGCCTCCGAAGGCGGGCAGGGTGCGCTCGCGCCGCAGTCCCCGCCCGACGGTGTGCGGCTGGTATTGCATCTGTCGGCCGGTCCATCGATCAGCGGCCTGTTGCGCCGCGATTGGGTGCGTCCGACGCTGGGGCCGGGGGGCTCGTGATGGCGCGGCTATCGCGAAAAAAGCGGGGGCTGCGCCGTGGTTCCGGCGCGGTGGATCATGCGCCAGCGCGCCAGCGCGGGGCGGCCTTGCTGCTGGCCATGCTGACGGTCGCGTTGGTTGCCACGCTGGCCGCGACTGCGTTTTGGCAGCAATGGCGCAGCGTGGAGATAGAGTCGCGTGACCGCGAACGGCTGCAAGCGAGCTGGATCCTGGTGGGTGCGCTGGACTGGGCGCGCCTGATCCTGCGCGAAGACGGGCGTACCGGCGGCGCCGACCATCTCGCCGAGCCCTGGAGCATCGCGTTGCACGACACGCGGCTCACGACGTTTCTGGCCATGGAGCCGGGCACGACCGAGCTCGGCGAGGACGCGTTTCTGTCCGGTCAGATCACCGATGCCCAGGCGCGGCTGAACGTGGCCAATCTGATCGTCGGCAATCGGGTCTCGGAGCCTGATTTGCAGGCATTCGAGCGGTTGTTCGATGCGCTGGGGCTGGCCCGCTCCGAACTCGATGCCATGGTCGCGAACCTGCTGCTGGCGGTGGTTGGTGGCACGTCACAGGATCAGAGCCACCCGATACCGATCCTGCCCCGTCGCGTCGGACAGTTGCGCTGGCTCGGTCTGTCCGCCGCCAGCCTGGCGCAGCTGGCGCCGTTCGTCACGGTATTGCCGACCCGCACCCAGCTCAACCTCAATACCGCCGATGCGATGGTCATCGCCGCGCGCATTGCCAAGCTCGATCTCCCGAGCGCGCGCAACCTGGTGGCGGCCCGTGCGCGCACGCCGTTCCAGACCTTGTCGGATGTCTCCCGCCTGCTGCCGGCCGATGTCGGCACGCTCAACCCCGGTGAGGTCGGGGTGGGGTCCCGCTTCTTCGAAGTGCGTGGACGCCTGCGGCTGCAGGAAACCGAAGTGACCGAGCATGCGCTGGTGCAGCGCAATGGCATGGCCGTCACCACGGTGTGGCGGGACCGGGAGATCCGCGACGCGCGCGAACCGGGCGCGCAAGGCCGGTGAGCCTGCATCGGCGCACAAGAAAGCGCAGGGCCGCCCTCCAGCTTTCTTGCACCCCCTCGGGGGGTCTGGCGGAGCCAGGGCTGGGGGCGCTCACTACAATTCGCCGATGTCGACCCTGATCCTCGCGTTGCCGCTGACAAAGCCCACGGCTGCGACCGAGTTCGGCTTTGTCCTGTCATCCCCGGCGCGCCCGCTGATGGACCATGGAACCGCGCCGCTGGCGTTGCTGCCAGGTGCCGATGCCGTGGTGCTGGTGGCGCCGGCCCGGGCCTTGTCCTGGCATCGGGTCCGGCTGCCGCCGCTGCCTGCAAGCCGCATGCGCGCCGCGCTGGCCGGCGCACTGGAGGAACACCTGCTTGACGATCCGGCGCAACTCGGGTTCGCGCTCGTGCCCGGGCGCACGGCCGATGGCGAGGCGCTGGTGGTGGCCTACGACAAGTCCTGGCTGCGCGCCGCACTGGAACTGTTCGAGCAAGGCCAACGCAGTGTCAGCCGGGTGGTTGCCGAATGCGCGCCCGAAGCGGGGGCCGCCACACAGGCGGTGCAGCTGCAGGTGATCGGCAGCGCCGAGGACGCCTGCCTGGTCGTGGTCGATGCGCACGGTGCCACCTGGCTGCCACTGTCCAGCGCCCATGCCGCATATGCCGACAAGGCGATTGCGACGGGCGCGGTGCTTGCCGAACCGGCGGTGGCCGGTCTGGCCGAACAGGTGCTGGGCCGCGCGGTTGTGGTGCAGCCGGCCGCGCAGCGGCTGCTGCAGGCGAGCCGCTGCGAATGGGAGCTGGCACAGTTCGACATGGCGATCAGCGGCGGCGGCCGCCTGGCCCGGCGCTGGCGCCAGCAGGCGCGCGAGCTGGCGTTCGCTCCCGCCTGGCGTCCGGCACGCTGGGGTCTGCTGTGTCTTGTGCTGGTCCAGCTGATCGGCATCAATGCCTGGGCCTGGAAGCTCGATGCCGTCGTGCGCGACAAGCAGCGGCAAACCAATGCCTTGCTGACGCAGACCTTTCCCGGTGTGCGCACCGTCGTCGATGCGCCATTGCAGATGCAGCGCCAACTCGCCTTGCTGCGACAGGCCAGTGGCGGCATCACCGTCGATGACCTGGAAGCCATGCTGGCAGCCGTGGGCGCAGCGTTGCCGCCGGGCAGTGCGCTGCAGGCGATTGACTTTGCCCCTGGCGAGCTGGCCGTACGCGGGCCGGACCTGGCGGGTCCGCAGCGCGACCTGTTGCAGCGTGCGCTGCAGAACCAGGGTTACCAGGCCCGCGTCGACAACGGGCGGCTGGTCGTGCGTCAGCAGGGCAGACCGTGACGGCGGCGGCAACGCTGCGACAGGCCTGGTCCCGGCTGGCGGTGCGCGAGCGGCGACTGGTCGCCGCGGCACTGGCGGTGGTGGCGGTCGGACTGCTTTGGACCATCGGGATTGCGCCGGCACTGGCCGTGCTGCGGTCGGCGCCGGCACGGCTCACGCAACTGGATCTGCAACTGCAGTCCATGCAATCCATGCAGACGCAGGCGCGCGCCTTGCAGGGACGTGCGCCGCTAGGGCGCGACGACGCGCTGCGCGCTGTCGAAGCGGCGGTGCAGCAGCGCATGCCTGGCAAGGCGCAGGTCAGCCGAACCGGCGATCGCGTGACCGTCACGCTGTCGGGGGTGTCGCCCCAGGCGCTGGCGCAGTGGCTGGGGCAGGCGCGCGATGCATCGCGGGTGACGGTGCAACAGACACGCCTGACACGGTCGCCGGCGGGCTGGGACGGCAGCATCGTGCTGCAACTGCCGCCCGAATGAACCAGGCCGTTGCCGCGATGGTTCCGTGTTGTCCACCTGTGGGCCGGTCGCGGCTGCTGGCCGATGCGTGAGGCGCGCTGGGCCTGGCTGGGTGTGCTGATCGGCGTCTTGCTGGGGTTGGTCGTGTTCGCGCCTGCCGCCTGGCTGGCTGCGGCATTGAACGCCAGTACCAGCGCCCGCGTGCAGGCATTGCAGCCGCGTGGCACGCTGTGGGATGGCAGTGCGCGGCTGGTGCTGTCCGGCGGTGCGTCCAGCCGCGACGCGCTGGTATTGCCGGGACGGCTGCACTGGCAGCTGCGCCCGCATGGCGTGGGCGTGCAACTGCAGCTGCGCGCCGACTGCTGCACGACCCAGCCGCTGCAGATGGTGGCCGCATGGCGCTGGGGCGGCTGGACATTGGCATGGGCCGACAACACGAGCCGATGGCCGGCGGAAATCCTGGCCGGATTGGGTTCGCCCTGGAACACCTTGCAGTTCCGGGGTCAGCTGGAGCTGACGCTGCAGGGCTTGTCACTAGAATGGCTCGACGGGCGTACGCAGATGCGGGGCGGCGCGGTGCTCGATGCGCTGGCGCTGTCGTCGCGCCTGTCCACGCTCAGGCCGATCGGAAGCTACCGTCTGCGACTGCTTGGCAACGGATCGGCCGGCCCGCCGCAGTTGCAGCTGCAGACACTCGAGGGCAGCCTGCAACTTTCCGGGCAAGGGCGATGGACGGGGGGCCGCTGGAACTTCCGCGGGCTGGCCGGCGCATCGGCTGCAGACGAACAAGTGCTGGGCAATCTCCTCAATATCGTCGGGCGCCGGCAAGGTGGCGGCTCGATCATCGCGGTGGACTGAATGGTGTCGGTATCTGGCAATGACGGGATGGATGGGGCTGCAATATGAGATGCAATGGTGTCGTGGTTCTTGCGGCGTGGCTGGTCCGTGTCAGTGTGTGTTGCCTGTGTCTGGGCGGTGCGGCGCTGGCCCAGAAGCCGGGTGAGCCCATCACGCTGAACTTCGTGGGCGCCGAAATCGAGGCCGTGGCGCGCACGATGGGCGTCATCACCGGGCGCACCATCGTGGTCGATCCGCGCGTGCGCGGTGTGATCACCCTGAGCAGCGAAAAGCCACAGTCGCCGGCCGCCGCGTACAGCCAGTTTCTGGCCGCACTTCGCCTGCAGGGCTATACCGTGGTCGAATCCAGCGGAATCTACAAGGTGGTTCCGGAGGCCGAGGGCAAGCTGCAGGGCAGCGTGGTGTCGGTGTCGCCCGACCGACCCGCTGGCAACCAGATCGTGACCCAGATCTTCCGGCTCGACCATGAAAGCGCGCTCAACCTGGTGCCGGTGCTGCGCCCGCTGATCAGCCCGAACAACACGATCAATGTCAATCCGGGCAGCAATGCACTGGTCATCACCGATTACGCGGACAACCTGCGCCGTCTCGGGCGCATCATCGCGGCAATGGACATGCCCAATGCGACCGACGTCGAGGTGATTTCGCTCAAGCATGCGCTGGCCTCGGATATCGCCCCCTTGGTGCTGCGCCTGACGCAGACCAGCGGCGGCCCCGCTGTTCAGGGACAGGTCGACAATTCGTACCGCACCGCGATCATCGCCGAGCCGCGCAGCAACGCATTGATCGTGCGCGCGGCCAATCCGGCGCGGGTGGCGTTGGTGCGATCACTGGTCGAGCGACTCGACATACCGACGTCGGCCGATGCCGCGGGCAACATCCATGTCGTTTACCTGAAGAACGCCGAGGCGGTGAAGCTGGCGGCCACGCTGCGCGCGGCCATGGCCGGTGCAAGCGGTACCAGCGCCAGCGCGCCGTCGATCCGGCCTTTGGCCGGCGGAGCCGCCGGCGCCGCTGCGGCCGCAGCGGCCGCAGCGGCGTCGCAAACCGACACCGGGGGTCAGATCCAGGCCGACCCGGCGACCAACTCGCTCGTCATCACCGCGCCGGAGCCGCAATACCGGCAGATGCGCGCGGTCATCGACAAGCTCGATGCGCCGCGGGCACAGGTGTTTGTCGAGTCGCTGATCGCCGAAGTCAATGCCGACAAGGCGGCCGAGTTCGGCATCCAGTGGCAGGGCCCGATCGGCAGCAAGGGCGACGGCAGCATCGGCTTGCTGGGCACGAATTTCGGTGCGGGTGGCAACAACATCATTGCGCTGGCCACCGGTGCCGCCAATGGCACGGTGGTTCCCGGCGCCGGGCTGAACGTCGGCGTGGTGGCCCGCTCCAATGGCGTGTATTTTCTGGGCTTCCTGGCCCGGTTCCTGCAGCAGACCGGCGACGGCAACATCCTGTCCACGCCCAACCTGCTGACGCTGGACAACGAGGAGGCCAAGATCGTGATCGGGCAGAACGTTCCCTTCGTGACCGGCTCCTATACCAACAACAACACCGGCGGGGGCACCGTCAATCCGTTCCAGACCATCGAGCGCAAGGACGTCGGCCTGACGCTGCGGGTCAAGCCGCAGATCAGCGAAAACGGCACCATCCGGCTGTCGATCTTTCAGGAAGTCTCCAGCGTGCAGGCCTCGTCGGTCAACTCGCCCAATGGCCTGATCACCAACAAGCGCTCGATCGAGTCCAACGTGGTGGTCGAGGATGGCGCCATCGTGGTGCTCGGTGGCCTGCTGCAGGACGAATCGGCCAACAACGAGGACAAGGTGCCCGGTCTGGGCGATGTGCCGTTGTTCGGCAACCTGTTTCGCAGCGAGACCCGCTCGCGCCGCAAGACCAATCTGATGGTGTTCATGCGGCCGGTCGTGGTGCGTGACGGCGCCGCGGTCGATGCGTTGTCGATGGGCCGCTACGAGTCGATGCGCGCCGACCAGCAGGCGGTGCAACCGCGCCCCAGCGCCATCCTGCCGGACCTGGGCACCGCGCAGTTGCCCGCGGCGCCGGACATGCCGCGCAAGCGGTCGGCCGAGGCGCCGCGCGCCACCCTCTCGGACCGTTGAGGCCTTGATGCGATTTCCGCTGCCGTACGCATTTGCGCGCACGCACCAGTTGCTGCTGGAGGACGACGGCGGCGCGCTGACGCTGGTCGTGCATCCCGAGTCGCCGCGCGCTGCGCTGGGCGAGGTGCTGCGCAAGTACCCGGCAGCGGCGATCGCGGCGATGGACGCCGAGCTGCTGGTTCAGCGCATCAGTGCCGCCTACTCGCAAGGCGAATCGAGCGCCGCGCTGGTGGCCAGCGAGGTGGCCTCGGACGTCGACCTGCAGCGCATGATGCAGGAGTTGCCGGCGGTGGAGGATCTGCTGGAGGCCGCTGACGACGCACCCATCATCCGGCTGCTCAATGCGTTGCTGACGCAGGCAGCACGCGAGAACGCCAGCGACATCCATATCGAGCCGTATGAGCGCCACAGCAGCGTGCGTTTCCGTGTCGACGGCAGCCTGCGCGAGGTGGTGCAGCCCAATCGCGCGCTGCATGCGGCGCTGATTTCGCGTCTCAAGATCATGGCCGAACTCGACATCTCGGAAAAGCGCCTGCCGCAGGACGGGCGTATCAGCCTGCGCATCGGCACCCGTGCCGTGGACGTGCGGGTCAGCACCTTGCCCAGCGCGCAGGGTGAGCGGGCCGTCTTGCGTCTGCTCGACAAGTCCGGCACGCGTCTGAGCCTGCAGGCGGTGGGCATGGAGGGCGCGACCTTGCAGCGCTTCACGCAGCTGATCGGCCAGCCGCACGGCATCATCCTGGTGACCGGCCCGACCGGCTCGGGCAAGACCACGACCTTGTATGCGGCGCTGAGCCTGCTCGATGCGGCACACACCAACATCATGACGGTCGAAGACCCGATCGAATACGAGTTGCCGGGGATCGGCCAGACCCAGGTCAATGCCCGCATCGAGCTGAGCTTTGCGACCGCGCTGCGCGCCATCCTGCGCCAGGATCCGGACGTCATCATGATCGGCGAGATCCGGGACTTCGAGACCGCCCAGATCGCGATCCAGGCCTCGCTGACCGGCCATCTGGTGCTGGCAACCCTGCATACCAACGACGCGGCCAGCGCCGTCACCCGCCTGACCGACATGGGCGTCGAACCCTTTCTGCTCAGCTCGTCGCTGCTCGGCGTGCTGGCGCAGCGGCTGGTGCGCAAGTGGTGCCTGCAGTGCCACGGCGCCGGGTGTGCCCCTTGCGGCCAGACCGGGTATGCCGGGCGCACCGGCATCTACGAGTTGCTGGTGGCCGACGCGGCCATGCGTGACCAGATCCACCGGCAGGCATCGGAGGCGGAGATCCGGGCCGCTGCGGTTGCCGGTGGCATGCGCCTGATGCGTGACGACGGCGAGCGCCTGATCGCCGCGGGAGTGACGTCGCGCGAAGAGGTGTTGCGCGTCACCCGCGACTGATCGCCCCGCGCCGATTGCCTGACGCCATGCCCGCATACGCTTTCGAAGCCGTCGATGCCAAGGGCAGTGTGCGCAAGGGTGTCATCGACGCCGAGACAGCGCGCGCTGCACGCAGCGCGTTGCGCGCGCAGACCCTGGTTCCATTGGAGGTGACCCAGGTGGGTGCAGGCTCCGCGGCCGATGTGCAGGCCGGCCGGAGTAGCCGATCCTGGTTCCGCTCCCGGGTCTTTTCCGCACCCCAGCTGGCGGTCTGGACGCGCCAGTTGGCCGGATTGGTGTCAGCCAGCCTGCCGCTGGAGCGCGCGCTCAGTGCCTTGAGCGAGGAGGCCGACGACCCGCGCCAGCGCAACCTGGTGGCGGCCTTGCGCGCGGAGGTGAATGCGGGCAGTGGCTTTGCCAAGGCACTGGGGCAATATCCGCGCGAGTTTCCGTCCATCTACGTGGCGGTGATCGACGCCGGGGAACATACCGGTGCGCTTGGTGTGGTGCTCGAACGGCTGGCTGACGATCTGGCGGAACAACAGCAACTGCAGTCGCGGCTGCTGGCGGCGGCGCTGTATCCGGCCATCGTCACCGTGATCGCCATCGTGATCGTGATGTTCCTGGTGGCCTACGTGGTGCCACAGGTCGCCCAGGTCTTCGCCGGCAGCAAGCAAAAGCTGCCGTGGCTGACCGAGGTCATGCTGGGCATCAGTGCGTTGGTGCGCAACGATGGTCTGGTGGTGTTGGCGTTGCTGGCGGCCGCGCTGGTCGCGCTGCGCCAGGCCTTGCGCAACGCGGCGCTGCGTGAACGCTTCGATGCCGCGTTCCTGCGTCTGCCGCTGGTGGGTCGGCTGGCGCGGGGTTACAACGCGGCGCGTTTTGCCAATACGCTGGCGATGCTGGCGGCGGCCGGTGTGCCGATTCTCAAGGCGCTGCAGGCATCGGCCGAGACGCTGAACAACCGTGCCATGCGCGCGGATGCATTCGCCGCGCTGGTGCTGGTGCGCGAAGGGTCGCCGATTGCGCTGGCGCTGGCGCGGCACAAGCGCTTCCCGGCGATGTTGCCGATGTTTGCCCGTCTGGGCGAACAGACCGGCCAGCTGCCGCAGATGCTGCAACGCGTGGCGGCGCAGTTGTCTGGCGATGTGCAGCGCCGCGCCATGCAACTGGCCACAATTCTGGAGCCGCTGCTGATCGTGGCCATGGGCCTGGTGGTGATGCTGATCGTGCTGGCGGTGATGTTGCCGATCATCCAGCTCAATACGCTGGTGCGGTAGGCTCGGTTTCGTCGATCCGCAGCCATGGCCAGCGGCTGCGATAGCTGCCGGCCTTGTCCGAGAACAGACGGCGATGGTCGATCAGCGGGTTGCGGCGCAGCACGCCGTGGTACAGGTCGTCCAGGCCGTAGGGCGCGTACAACGCATCGGGCAAGCCACTCGCATCCTTCAGGCCGACACAGGTGCATGGCACCAGAAAGCGGTCAATGCCGTCTCGCGAACAGGTCAGTGCGGGGTAGGACTGGCCAAACCATTCGGGATACCAGGTGTGCACCCGGGCCTGGTTCTTGGCCTCGATGGTGATGGTCAGGTCATGGAAGCAGGCCTGGACCCTTCGGGCCACTTCCCATTCGGCCTGCTCCGACAGGTCGGCGGCGTCGAAATAGAAAAGGTCGTAGTCCTTGATGCCGTCGGTCGGCGCACGGCCGCCCTGCAGGTTCCAAACCGTCTGGAAAAGGCAGCCGGCAACCAGCCAGGCATCCGGCAGTCGCAGCGCCGGCAGACGTTCCAGGATCACCCGGTTGTGCGGGTTTTCCAGCGCCTGCCTGGCGAACTGTGCTGCCATTGGATGGGCGCAGGCAGCCGAGCCCTTGTGCGCCACCGGCGTCACACCACCTTGGCGATGGATGCGCAGACGTGGCCGATGTTCTTGTCGTTCAGCGCGGCCACGCACATGCGGCCGGTGTCGGTGCCGTAGATGCCGAACTCGTTGCGCAGCCGGACCATCTGGTCCTTGCTGAGCCCCGAATAGCTGAACATGCCGACCTGGCGGGTGATGAATCCCATGTCCTGCTTGACACCTGCAGCCTTGAGTCCATCCACCAGCTTCTGGCGCATCGACTTGATCCGCAGCCGCATCGCGGCCAGTTCCTCTTCCCACAAGGCGCGCAACTGCGGGTCGGACATGACCGCGGCCACCACGGCGCCCCCGTGGGTCGGCGGGTTGCTGTAGTTGGTGCGGATCACGATCTTGAGCTGGCTCAGCACCCGGGCGGCTTCGTCCTTGCTGTCGCACAGCACGCTGAGCGCACCAACGCGTTCGCCATACAGGCTGAAGCTCTTGCTGAAGCTGGTGGAGACCAGGAAGCTCAGGCCGGCGTCGACGAACTTCTGCACGGCTGCGCCGTCTTCGCGGATGCCGGCGCCGAACCCCTGGTAGGCCATATCCAGGAAGGGCGTCAGCTTGCGCGATTTGCACACGGCAACGACCTGGTCCCATTGGTCGGCGTTGATGTCGTAACCGGTCGGATTGTGGCAACAGGCATGCAACACGACGATGGTGCCCGGTTTGGCCGCGTCCAACGTGGCCAGCATGCCGGCGAAGTCGATCGATCGGTTGGCAGCGTCGTAATAGGGGTAATACCCCACCTCGAACCCGGCATTGCGGAACAATGCCAGATGGTTCTCCCAGCTCGGATCACTGATCAGCACGGTCGCGTCAGGGTTGAGCCGTTTCAGGAAGTCGGCGCCGATCTTCAGCCCGCCGGTGCCACCCACGGCCTGCACGGTGGCAACCCGTCCGGATTGGACCGGCTCGGAATCGGGCCCGAACACCAGTGACTTGACCGCAGTGTCGTAAGCGGCAATGCCGTCGATCGGCAGATAGCCCCGCGCCTTCGGAGCTTCCATCATTGCCTTTTCGGCAACCTGTACGCATTGCAGCAGTGGCAACTTGCCGTTCTCGTCGTAGTACACACCCACGCCCAGGTTCACCTTGGATGGATGGGTGTCGGCGGCGAATTGTTCGTTCA
This sequence comes from uncultured Rhodoferax sp., assembly GCA_964558425.1. GTDB lineage: Bacteria > Pseudomonadota > Gammaproteobacteria > Burkholderiales > Burkholderiaceae_C > CAISIP01. The sequence continues at coordinate 37,024 of CAZLDV010000003.1, forward strand.
GGCCCAGGATCGGGTCACGGGGGGCCATTTCTACGGCGGTAAACAAGGACATGGTCGGGCTTCTTTGCAGTTCGGACGAGGTTCGATCAAGGCAGGGTGTCACCAGGAAACGTGTGCATGCGCGATGCATCTGGGGTACGCTTGCCGGTTGCTTCAGATTTTAGCCGCCGCTGTGCGCGGTACTTGACACCATGCCTGTTTCCACCTTGCGCCTTGTCGACGATGACCGGTCCGAAACCGCCCCGGAAGACGGACCGGCAACGGGAACCTTCGTCCGCTTCCCCGATTCGCCGTTCGAGTTGTTCCAGCCCTATCCGCCAGCCGGCGATCAGCCCGAAGCGATCGACAAGCTGGTCGAAGGTGTCAACGACGGCGAGGTGTTCCAGACGCTGCTGGGCGTGACGGGCTCCGGCAAGACCTTCACGATGGCCAACGTGATAGCCCGGCTGGGCCGCCCGGCGATCGTGTTTGCGCCCAACAAGACGCTGGCGGCGCAGCTGTACAGCGAATTTCGCGAGTTCTTCCCGCGCAATGCGGTCGAATATTTCGTCAGCTACTACGATTACTACCAGCCCGAGGCCTATGTGCCCCAGCGTGACCTGTTCATCGAGAAGGACTCGGCGATCAATGAGCACATCGAGCAGATGCGCCTGTCGTGCACCAAGAGCGTGCTCGAGCGGCGCGACGTGGTGATCGTGGCCACCGTGTCGGCGATCTACGGCATCGGCCAGCCCGAGGCTTACCACCAGATGGTGATGACGCTGCGGGTCGGCGACAAGCTGGGTCAGCGCGACGTGATCGGCCAGCTGGTGCGGATGCAATACCAGCGCAACGAAGAGGATTTCTCGCGCGGCAAGTTCCGCGTGCGGGGCGACACCATCGACGTGTTTCCGGCCGAACACAGCGAACTGGCGATCCGCATCGAGCTGTTCGACGACGAGATCGAGACCCTGCAGCTGTTTGACCCGCTGACCGGGCGCATCAAGCAGAAGATCCCCCGCTTCACCGTCTATCCGAGCAGCCATTACGTGACGCCGCGCGACAAGGTGCTGGCCGCGGTGGAGACGATCAAACTGGAACTGGCGGACCGATTGAAAGTGCTGGTCGCCGATGGCAAGCTGGTCGAGGCGCAGCGTCTGGAGCAACGTACCCGGTTCGACCTGGAGATGCTCGGCGAGGTGGGCCATTGCAAGGGCATCGAGAACTACAGCCGCCATCTGTCGGGAGCCGCGCCCGGTGACCCGCCGGCAACCTTGACCGACTACCTGCCCAAGGATGCCGTGATGTTCCTGGACGAGTCGCATGTGCTGATCGGCCAGTTCAGCGCCATGTACAACGGGGACCGCTCGCGCAAGACGACGCTGGTGGAATACGGGTTCCGGCTGCCAAGCGCACTGGACAACCGGCCGCTGAAGTTCGAGGAGTTCGAAGCGCGCATGCGCCAGGCGGTGTTTGTGTCGGCCACGCCGGCGCAATGGGAGAAGGACCACGCCGGGCAGGTCGTCGAGCAACTGGTGCGACCGACCGGCCTGGTCGATCCGCAGGTCGAGGTGCGACCGGCGACGCACCAGGTGGACGATGTGCTGCAGGAGATTCGCATCCGGGTCGAAAAGTCGGAACGGGTGCTGATCACGACGCTGACCAAGCGCATGGCCGAGCAGCTGACCGACTACCTGAACGACAACGGCGTCAAGGTGCGCTACCTGCACAGCGATGTCGACACGGTCGAGCGGGTCGAGATCCTGCGCGATCTGCGGCTCGGTACGTTCGACGTGCTGGTCGGCATCAATCTGCTGCGCGAGGGGCTGGATATACCCGAGGTGTCGCTGGTGGCGATCCTCGATGCCGACAAGGAAGGTTTCCTGCGCTCCGAACGCAGCCTGATCCAGACCATCGGCCGCGCGGCACGCAACCTGGGTGGGCGCGCCATCCTGTATGCCGATCGGGTGACCGATTCGATGGAACGCGCGATCGGCGAGACCAACCGCCGGCGCGAGCGCCAGCTGGCATACAACCTGGCCCATGGCATCACGCCGCGCTCCATCGTCAAGAGCGTGCGGGATCTGATCGACGGTGTCTACAGCGAAAAGGCCGGTCGCGAGCTCGAGCGTCTGGAGCAGGACGCGATGCAACGCGCGCAGATCGAGGACATGAGCGAAAAGGACGTTGGCCGTGAGATCAAGCGGCTCGAAAAGCTGATGATGGAGCATGCCCGCAACCTGGCCTTCGAGCAGGCAGCCCAGGTGCGCGACCAGCTTGCGAACCTCAAGAGGAAGGCGTTTGGCGCCAGTGGCGCCGATCCGATACGGTTGGCTGATCGGTAGGCGGCCGGACAGAACCGGTTTGTCAGGCGGCGGCGGGCGCCCGTTCAGCGTAGCGGGCAGGCGCCATGCTGGCGCCTGCCCACGGGCGGTTGGTCAGTCAAGCAAGCACCACTCTGCCTTTTTTGCGACTGGACGGTCTATTTAGCCGACTAATTTAATAGGTCTTGGGCTATACTTGAACTAATTAGTCAACAACCCATCTATTGAGGCATGGAATCCGGAAGCAGCATCTCCGGCAGTTCATGAGAGGGCCAGATGCCCACAAGGTGTTCTGGTAGCTGTGTTGATTCGTCCAATCCAACTGAAGGAGTTTGCCATGCGTCTTACAACCAAAGGTCGGTTCGCCGTCACCGCGATGATTGACCTGGGGCTGCGCCAGAGTAACGGTCCCGTTACATTGGCCGCGATCAGTCAGCGTCAGCAAATTTCCCTGTCCTATCTCGAACAATTGTTCGGCAAGCTGCGTCGCCATGAACTGGTCGAATCGACCCGCGGGCCGGGTGGCGGTTACACGCTGGCGCGCAAGGCTTCCGACATCACGGTCGCTGACATCATCGTTTCGGTTGACGAGCCCATCGACGCAACGCAATGCGGTGGCAAGGAAAATTGCCTTGGCGAGGGATCGCGCTGCATGACCCATGACCTCTGGGCTTCCCTGAATGTGCGCATGGTCGAGTTTCTGGACTCGGTCACGCTGCAGAAGCTGGTCGACGAGCAACTCGCCAAGGGCCTGCAGATCGAAGACAAGCCGCATGTCAAACGTGCCATCTCTGCGATGCCGGTCAGCAAGCCGATTCGCGTGAATGCGCCCAATTCGGTGTTCGCACTGGGCAACGTGCTGATGAAATCCTGACGCTTGCCAACAAGTGCGCGGCGCGACCCCGCGGCGCGCACATGCATCCCGCCAACCTTTGAAACCGAAAGACCCGGAAAAAGCTGCCATGGATACCACGCCCCACTTCCCCATCTACATGGACTACAGCGCCACCAATCCCTGCGATGAGCGGGTGGTCGATGCGATGGTGCCTTGGTTGCGCCAGCATTTCGGCAATCCCGCATCGCGCAGCCATGCCTGGGGTTGGGAGGCCGAGGCTGCGGTGGAAGCCGCGCGAGGGCAGGTCGCGGACCTGGTCGGCGCCGATCCGCGTGAGATCGTCTGGACCTCCGGCGCCACGGAGTCCGACAATCTGGCGCTCAAGGGCGCGGCGAACTTCTACAAGACCAAGGGCAAACACATCATCACCGTCAAGACCGAGCACAAGGCCGTGCTCGATACCTGCCGAGAACTGGAACGCCAGGGTTTCGAAGTGACCTACCTGGACGTCCAGGAAAATGGTTTGCTCGATCTGGAGCTCTTCAAGGCCGCGATCCGGCCCGACACGATTCTGGCCAGCGTGATGTTCGTGAACAACGAGATTGGGGTCATCCAGGATATCGCCGCGATCGGAGCGGTGTGTCGCTCCAAGGGCGTGATTTTTCATGTGGACGCCGCGCAGGCGACAGGGCGGGTCGCGTTCAATCTGGCGCAGCTGCCGGTCGACCTGATGAGCCTGACCGCACACAAGACCTACGGCCCCAAGGGCATCGGCGCCTTGTTCGTGCGTCGCAAACCGCGCGTGCGGATCGAGGCGCAGATGCATGGCGGCGGGCATGAGCGGGGCATGCGATCGGGCACCTTGCCGACCCACCAGATCGTCGGCATGGGCGAGGCGTATCGCATTGCCAAGGAAGAGATGGCCCAGGAGAACCAGCGTATCCAGGCCTTGCATGACCGCCTGGTCGCCGGATTGCAAGGGATCGAGCAGGTGTTCATCAATGGCGACACGGCAAAGCGGGTGCCGCACAATCTGAATATCAGCTTCAACTATGTGGAGGGCGAGTCATTGATCATGGGTATCAAGGGCCTGGCCGTTTCGAGCGGATCGGCTTGCACGTCGGCCAGCCTGGAGCCCAGTTACGTACTGCGTGCGCTGGGCCGCAGCGACGAATTGGCGCACAGCAGTCTGCGCATGACGATCGGTCGCTACACGACGGAAGAAGAGATCGATTACGCGATCGATACCATCACGCGCAACGTCGCCAAGTTGCGTGACCTGAGTCCGCTCTGGGAGATGTACCAGGACGGCATCGACATCAGCACCATCCAGTGGGCCGCCCATTGACGGCGGCGATTCGAGATTTGAATGACAGACAGAGCGAGGTAGCACCATGGCATATTCCGAAAAAGTTGTAGACCACTACGAGAACCCGCGCAACGTCGGCTCGTTCGACAAGGGTGACGAGGCCGTCGGCACCGGTATGGTCGGTGCGCCGGCCTGTGGGGACGTGATGAAATTGCAGATCAAGGTCAACGCGCAAACCGGCGTGATCGAAGACGCGCGTTTCAAGACCTATGGTTGCGGCTCGGCGATTGCCTCGTCATCGCTGGTGACCGAGTGGGTCAAGGGCAAGACGCTGGACCAGGCCGCGGCGCTCAAGAACAGCCAGATCGCCGAAGAACTGGCCTTGCCGCCGGTGAAAATCCACTGTTCCATCCTGGCCGAGGACGCGATCAAAGCCGCCGTCAACGACTACAAAAACAAGCATTCACACTGACATGAGCACCGTTTCGCTTTCAGAAGCCGCAGCGCGGCATGTGACCCGCTACCTGGCCAAGCGGGGCAAGGGTGTGGGTGTGCGTCTGGGCGTCAAGACGACCGGTTGTTCGGGCCTGGCCTACACGCTGGAGTATGTCGACGAGATGTCCGATGAAGACGTGTTGTTCGAAGAACACGGCGTCAAGGTGCTGGTCGATCCCAAGAGCATGGCCTACATCGACGGCGTGCAACTCGACTACGTGCGCGACGGGCTGAACGAAGGTTTTCGTTTCAACAACCCGAACGAACGTGATCGATGCGGTTGCGGCGAATCGTTCCGGGTGTGAGGTTGCCATGTGCCATGGACTCGGGGCGTTGCCATGGTTGAGGCGCCACTGACGCTGTCGTCCAGCGACTTTGCCTTGTTCGGCGTAGCGCCGCGGTTCGCCCAGGACCGCGCTGCGCTCGATGCGCGCTGGAAGGAACTGCAACGCGAAGCCCACCCCGATCGTTTTGCCGCGCAGGACCCGGCCACGCAGCGCCTGGCCATGCAATGGTCGGTGCGCATCAACGAGGCCTATCAGCGCCTGAAAGACCCGCTGCGTCGCGCGGCGTACCTGTGCGAGCTGTCCGGGGCACCGATCAACGCCCACGACAATACGGCGATGCCGGCCGATTTCCTGATCCAGCAGATGGACTGGCGCGAGGCGCTGGACGATGCGCGCGACACGGACGCGGTGCAGGCGTTGCAGCGCGAAGTCCTGCGCAGCCGCGAGGAGGCTCTGTCGCGTTGCGCAGTGCTGCTCGATCAGGAACACGATACCGCTCAGGCGGTCGGCGTGGTCCGTTCACTGATGTTCATCGAGCGCTTTTGCGCCGATATCGACGCGCGTTTTGACACACTGCAGTCGCCCGGAGTGCGCGCCCATGGGCAGAGCACGGCCAGCGGCGGCTGAATCGGGGCAAGCGCCTCTGGATCACCATGGCTTTATTGCAGATTTCCGAGCCCGGTCATTCGCCCAATCCGCACGAGCGGCGCCTTGCGGTGGGCATTGATCTTGGCACCACCCATTCGCTGGTTGCCGCGGTGCGCAGCGGTGTGGCCGAGTGCCTGCCTGATGCGGCCGGACGCTTCATCCTGCCGTCGGTCGTGCGTTACCTGAGCGGCGGCCGGCGCGAGATTGGCGATCAAGCGCAGGCCGCGATGCAGGAAGACCCGCAAAACACCATTGCATCGGTCAAGCGGTTCATGGGCCGCGGTCTCAAGGACGTTGTCGACAGTCACCGTTTGCCGTACCGGTTTGTCGACAAGCCCGGCATGCTGGCGATCGACACTGCTGGCGGCGAGAAGTCCCCCGTGGAGATCAGTGCCGACATCCTGGCGACCCTGCGTCACCGCGCCGAGGACAGCCTGGGCGGCGACCTGGTCGGCGCCGTCATCACCGTGCCTGCCTACTTCGACGATGCCCAGCGCCAGGCGACCAAGGATGCCGCGCGCCTGGCCGGCCTGCACGTGCTGCGCCTGATCAACGAACCGACCGCGGCGGCCATCGCGTACGGGCTGGACAACGCCAGCGAAGGCATCTATGCCATCTACGATCTGGGTGGTGGCACGTTCGACATTTCCATCCTGCGTCTGACGCAGGGTGTGTTCGAGGTGATTGCCACCGGAGGCGACTCGGCCTTGGGCGGCGACGACTTCGACCGCGCCCTGGTTGCGCTGGTGCAGGCCCAGTCGGGCGATCTGGAATTGCAGTCGGCCTCCGACAAGACGGCAATGGCGATCGCGGCGCGCCGCTGCAAGGAGCTGTTGACCGGCAATGCCAGCGCCGTCTTCGCTGCCGAACTGCAACAGCGCACGATCAGCATCCCCGTCAGCCGTGCACAGTTCGAACACGCCACGCGGCATCTGCTGGAGCGCACCATCGCCGCGGCCCGCAGGGTGCTGCGCGATGCACAGCTGACGACAGCCGAAGTCAAGGGCGTCGTCATGGTCGGCGGTTCCACCCGGATGCCGCAGGTGCAAGCCGCTGTTGCAGAGGCGTTCGGCTGCGAACCGCTCAACAATCTCGACCCGGACCAGGTCGTCGCGCTGGGCGCTGCGGTGCAGGCGAATCAGCTTGCCGGCAACAATCCACAAGGCGAGTTGCTGCTGCTCGATGTGATTCCGTTGTCGCTGGGGATCGAGACCATGGGTGGACTGGTCGAGCGCATCGTGCCACGCAACCAGACCATCCCGACGGCGATGGCGCAGGATTTCACCACCTTCAAGGACGGGCAGACCGCACTGGCGCTGCATGTGGTGCAAGGTGAACGCGACATGGTGGTGGATTGCCGCAGCCTGGCCCGCTTCGAGCTGCGCGGCATTCCGCCGATGGTCGCAGGGGCGGCGCGTATCCGCGTGACCTTCACGGTCGACGCGGATGGCCTGCTCAACGTGGCCGCACGCGAAATGACCAGTGGGGTCGAAGCCAGCATTGACGTCAAGCCCAGTTATGGCCTGGACGATCAGGCCATCACCGCGATGCTGCAGGACAGTTTCGCGACGGCCAAGGCCGACATGCAGGCCCGCGCGGTGGCGGAGGCGCGACTGGAGGCCGAGCGCATGCTGGTGGCCATCGGGTCGGCGCTCGGTGCCGATGCCGACCTGCTGGACCCTGCCGAGCGCGCGGCGATCGACATGCTGGTTCAAGCGCTGCAAGCGGTGCGCCAGTCCACCGATGCGGCGCTCGTCGAAGCCGCCACCAAGGCGCTGGCCAACGGCACCGAAGACTTCGCCGCGCGCCGGATGAACCGCGGAATCCAGCAAGCCCTGTCGGGCAAGAACATCGCGACGGTGTGAGCCGCACGCCAGCGCCCATCATGCCCATCATCAAGATCCTGCCGCACGCCGAATATTGCCCTGAGGGTGCCGAGGTGTCGGCTCCAAGCGGCACATCCATCTGCGAGGCGCTGCTGGACAACAACATCAACATCGAGCACGCCTGCGACCTGAGCTGTGCCTGCACGACCTGCCATGTGATCGTGCGCGCAGGTTACGACTCATTGAACGAACTCGACGAAAGCGAAGAAGACCTGCTCGACCGTGCCTGGGGCCTGGAGCCCCAGTCGCGGCTGAGTTGCCAGGCCATCCTGGCGCAGCAGGATGTGGTGGTGGAGATTCCCCGCTACACCATCAACCACGCCAAAGAAAACCACTGAGCGCCGACCCACTGCCATGCGACAGATCTTCCTGGACACCGAAACCACCGGCCTGTACCCCGAGAACGGCGACCGCATCATCGAAATCGGATGTGTCGAGCTGCTGCACCGCAAGCTGACCGGCAGCCACAAGCACTTCTACCTCAATCCCGGTCGCGACAGCCACGAAGACGCACTGCGCGTCCACGGCATCAGCAACGCGTTCCTGCGCGACAAGCCACCGTTTTCGGTGATCGTCGACGAACTGCTTGATTACCTGGCCGGGGCCGAGATCATCATCCACAACGCGCCCTTCGATGTCGGCTTTCTGAACAAGGAGCTGGAGCTGATCGGTCGTGGGCCATTTTCAGCCTACGTAGGCAGCATCACCTGCAGCCTGGCCATGGCCAAGGACCTGTTCCCGGGCAAACGCAACTCGCTCGACATGCTGTGTGACCGGCTCGAAGTGGACAACTCCGGCCGCACCCTGCACGGAGCCCTGCTCGACGCCGAACTGCTGGCCGACGTCTACATCAACATGACGCGTGGTCAGGAAGCGCTGCTGATCGAGACCGACACCGCAGGTGATGAAACCCATGCGCTGGTGCAGGTCGATCTGTCCACATTCGACCTGCCGGTGTTGGCAGCCAACGATGCGGAATGCGCCGCCCACGATGCCGTCCTGAAGGAACTCGACAAGGCCAGTGGCGGCAAGACCGTCTGGCCCGCCGATCAGCGCCCGATTCCGTCCGAGGCTGTGGCATAATTCGCGGCTGTTCCGACACCGGAAACAGGGCGGTTAGCTCAGGGGTAGAGCACAGCATTCACACTGCTGGGGTCGGAGGTTCGAAGCCTCCACCGCCCACCAAAGATGCGTTTATGAAAATTGGACCTGCGAGAAATCGGAAGTCCTTTTTTCATGTCGGTACGGTAAAGGAAGGATGGCGGGTCAGGGCGCCGACAGCCGTCCCGTGTTCCTGCTTCCGCTCTGGGAGCCGGTTCTTCAGCGGGATGTTGACAATCCGGGCGTGGGCGCCAACGCCTCGATGGATGCATCCCCTTGCCGTACCGAACGCTCGCGCGCAGCGGCAGCGTCTTTATCAACACCACGATCGCCAAGGCTACTGGGCAGGCGCATGACCCTTTGGCGCGTTCCGTGGCACAAGGGGTCATGAAATGGTTGCGCATTGAATTTGTGAGGGCTCCATGAAGCCTTGGGCGCGTTGGCTGGCTTGTGCCTTGGTGCTTCTTGGAGTTTCGGCCGCCGCCGAGCAGCCGCGTGCGCCGGTGCCAATCCTGACGATCAGTGGCGCGATCGATCCGGCCAGCGCCGACTACGTGGTGCGCGGACTGCGGCGTGCACAGAAAGACGGCGCGCCGCTCGTGGTGCTGCGCATGGACACACCGGGTGGCCTGGACAGTGCGATGCGCCAGATCGTGCAGGCCATACTCGCCTCGCCGGTGCCGGTGGCAAGCTTCGTCGGTCCCGAGGGTGCACGTGCGGCGAGTGCCGGCACCTATATCCTGTATGCCAGCCATATTGCCGCGATGGCGCCGGCGACGACACTGGGCGCGGCCACGCCGGTGGCCATCGGCATGCCGGGCGCCGGCGCTGCGCAACCGGCATCGGCGCCTGCGTCGGCGCCCACAGAAGGCGACACGATGACGCGCAAACAGGTCAACGATGCCGCAGCTTTCATCCGCGGCCTTGCGCAGCGCCGAGGCCGCAATGCCCCATGGGCTGAACGCGCGGTGCGCGAGGCAGTGACGTTGACGGCCTCCGAAGCCTTGCGCGAGAAGGTCATCGACATCGTGGCGCCCGACGTGCCGTCCCTGTTGCAGCAGATCGATGGCCGGCGCATCGCGATGCCCGCTGGCGAGGTCACCGTGTCGACCCGCGATCTGACGACGGTCGAGCTGCCGCCTGGCACGCGTTATCGCCTGCTGTCGGTGATCGCCAACCCGAGCGTGGCGCTGATCCTGATGATGATCGGCATCTACGGGCTGATCCTCGAGTTCATGTCGCCGGGCTTCGGGCTGGCCGGAACCGTCGGCGCCATCTGTCTGTTGCTGGCGATGTTCGCGCTCCAGATGTTGCCGGTCAACTACGCCGGCGTGGCATTGATTCTGCTGGGCATCGGGCTGCTTGCGGCCGAGATGACCGTGCCCAGTTTCGGCGTGCTCGGCATTGGCGGCATCATCGCCTTTATCGCCGGCGCATTGCTGATGTTCGACCGCGATGTGCCCGGCATGGGTATCCCGCTGCCGCTGATCTTCGGTCTTGCCACCAGCTCGGCTTTGCTCGTGCTGCTGGGCGGTGGCATGGCGATCGGTGCGCGCCGCGCGCCCGTCGTCAGCGGTCGCGAGGCCATGGTCGGCGCCGTTGGCGTCGTCGAAATGGTCGATGGCGACGCTGCCTGGGCGCGCGTACGCGGCGAGCTGTGGCGCGTGCGCGCACACGGTCCGCTGGCGCTGGGTCAAAAGGTACAGGTCAGAGCCGTCGACGGCCTGACGCTCGACGTGGACGGCGCCAACACTGCAACGATGAAAGGGATCAACCGATGATGTTCCTCAACTTCAACCTGGGCCTGGGAGTCGTGCTGCTGCTGCTGATCCTGCTCGTGGGCGCGTCGCTGCGCATCCTGCGCGAGTACGAGCGCGGCGTGATCTTCCAGCTCGGGCGTTACTGGAAGGTCAAGGGCCCGGGGCTGATCCTGGTCATACCTGGCGTGCAGCAGATGGTGCGCGTCGACCTGCGCGTGGTCACCATGGATGTCGAGCCGCAGGACGTGATTTCGCGCGACAACGTGTCGGTGAAGGTCAGTGCGGTGCTGTTTTTCCGCGTCATCGACCCCGAGAAGGCGATCATCCAGGTCGAGAAGTACCTGCTGGCGACATCGCAGCTGGCGCAAACCACGTTGCGCGTGGTGCTGGGCAAACACGAACTCGACGAGATGCTGGCCGAGCGCGAACGCCTGAACATCGACATCCAGAAGATTCTCGACGCGCAGACAGCGGGCTGGGGCATCAAGGTCACCAACGTCGAGATCAAGGACATCGATCTCAACGAGACGATGATCCGTGCCATCGCGCGCCAGGCCGAGGCTGAACGCGAGCGGCGCGCCAAGGTGATCCACGCCGAAGGCGAGAAGCAGGCCGCGGCGGCACTGCTGGACGCGGCGGCCACCCTGTCCCAGCGCCCCGAGGCGATGCAGCTGCGGTATCTGCAGACGATGACGCAGGTCGCCGGCGACCGCGCGACGACGGTCATACTGCCGTTGCCACTCGACATCCTGGCGGCGTTGAAGTCCAAACTGCCAGGAGCTTGACAGTCGGTCGTCACGAGCCGGGTTTCAGCGCAGCAGGATCAGCCGGGGAACCGCATCTGCACCGCTCCACACGATCGCGTTCTGATTCAGGTCGCGGCCGAGGGTCTTGGCTGATTCCAGCGCCAGGCCAAAGACGAGGTAACCGGACTCGCCCGGCCACTGGTTCGATGGATGTTGTCCGATACCTTCGAGGTGCAGCAGGCTGCGGCGCGCCAGGGCTTTGCCCAGGTCGGCGTGGAGCTGCTGGTTGGTCGCGTCATCGACACACACGCTGGCCGGATTGCAGGCGGTGATGAAGGCGCTGATTGCGGCTCGGTGACGCTTGTGCGCCGCCGCCAGGGCGACGCTGGGGTCGTCCACACGCAGCGTGAAGGGCGTTGCATCGTGAACCCGATAGTCGGTCTCACGGTAGGCCTGAATCAGTTCGGCGTCGATATCGGAATGCAAAAACAAGAAGGCCCTCCAATCCAAGAAGGGCCGACGTCGCTGCCCGTTTGATTGCTCCGTCAGGAGCCACATCCGCCTGCGCGATCCACCTTACCGGGTAGGCAGGTTGGCATGGGCGTCGACCCAAATCAGGATGATGGGCGCACTATAGCATTGCGCGTGATGCCGGTGCTGCCAGTGCGGCATGTGCCCTGGCCTGGTCGCAAGCGGTATCCGATACGGGCAGGGCGGTCACGCTGGTGGCCCATGGTCCGGCCGCAATCGATATCGGTCAAAATGCCCGCCATGGGCCGACGGTTTTCACAATGGCATTGAGCAAGCTGGGTCGCTACGACATCGTGCGTGTGCTGGGCAACGGCGCAATGGGCACGGTCTACGAAGCCTATGACCCGCATCTCGAGCGGCGTGTGGCGATCAAGACCATCGCGGTGCAGGGCTTGTCCGAGGAGGGCGTGCGCGATTACGAGATCCGCTTCCGGACCGAAGCACGCTCGTGCGCCCGGTTGCAGCACCCCCATATCGTCAGCGTCTACGATGCCGGGCGCGACGGTGACACCGCCTACCTGGTCATGGAATATGTCGAGGGCCTGGATCTCAAGCACCATCTCGATCGGGGCGAGCGCTTCACGCTGGACCAGACGCTGCGCATCATGCGCGAGTTGCTCTCGGCGCTGGCGTATGCCCATGCACAGAATGTCGTTCACCGGGACGTCAAGCCCGGCAACCTGCTGATCGAGACGCACGGTCGTGTCAAGCTGAGCGACTTTGGCGTGGCCCGCATCCAGGATGCGGGCGACGCGACACGCACCCGGGGCCTGATGGTGGGTACGCTCAAATACATGTCTCCGGAGCAGGTGCAGGGGCTGTCGGTGGACGCCCGCGCGGACCTGTTTTCCGCCGGCATCGTGCTCTACCAGTTGCTGACGGCGCGCCAGCCTTTTGTCGGCGACAGCGAGTTTGCGATCATCGCGCAGATCGTCGGTGTCGATCCACCTGCTCCGTCGTCGATCCACCCGGCCCTGCCGGTGGCAATCGATGCCGTGGTCGCCCGTGCGCTCGCCAAGGAACGGGAACAGCGTTATCCCACGGCGCAGGCATTTGGCGATGCATTGGCGCTGGCCTGCGGTCAGGCCAATGACCGCTCCGCTGCGCCGCCGCCCATGGCCATCGGACCGGGATCGGGCACCACGCGCACCTCACCCAGCGCCAGTGGTTCGGCCGGTATCGCAACGGTGACGCAGGAGCTCGAACTGGTCTACTGGAAAGACGTCCGTGACTCCGACGACGCACTGGACCTGCAAGGCTTTCTCGATCGCTTTCCCGACGGGATCTATGCCGATCTGGCCCGGCGCAAGCTGCGCAAGCTTGGCGTGGTGTTTCTCGGTGAACAGACGGTAACCCGGGTGGAGCCGCGTGTTGCGGGAGCCGGCCTCGTTGACGACAGTGACAAATCGATGGAGCCCGATCAGCAGCATGGCAAGCAGCGTGGGCGGCGGATCAACCGGCTGGTTGCAGCCTGGGTGACCGGCGCTGCCTTGGTGCTGGTTGCCGCCATCGGCGTCGGTTGGTGGTTCAGTGGGCCGGCATCGACCGGGTCAACGGCGGTGCAAGCGCTGGAGCCGTCGCTGGCACCGGTCGATGGCGCTGCAGCGCAGCCCACGCCGACTGTCACCGACGACCATCTCGCCGGGACCCCGCCAAGCCCGGCGACCGGACCAGCAGGCGTGGCGGCGCAACCCGTGGCATCTCCGGTCACAAGCGACCACGGCGCTGCGCCACGCGCCGCGGCAACCGATCAACGCAGCGCGGTGGCTGCCGCGGGGGCGCAAGCCACTTCCCGGGCGGCGAAGACCACTGCCGCCAGCAGCGTGCCGAACGACAGCGATGCCACACCGGCCGCCGCGTCGCCCGCAGATGCCGGTGGCCCCGAGCAGGCTTGTTCGGGCCGGGTCTTGCTGGGTTACCAGATCTGTCTGAGCGCGCAGTGCGCGCAGCCCCAATTCGCCAGTCTTGCGCTGTGCGTGCAGCGCCGCGCGGCCGAGCAGGCCATCCGGCAGCAACAAACGAACCGCAATTGAATTGCACGGCTGTGGCAGCTGCCAGCCCGATGTGCCGGCGCGACCGCAGAAAAATCCGGATCGCTATTGCGCGGCCCAGCCCCCATCCATGTTCCAGGCCACGCCACGGACGTTGTTCGCTGCCGGCGAGCAGAAGAAAACCGCCAGCTGGCCGAGTTCTTGCGGCGTGGTGAACTGCAGCGATGGCTCCTTTTCGCCGAGCAGCAGCCGGGTGGCCTCGTCGTTGGACACGCCCAGGCTGGCGGCCCTCGCGTCGACCTGCCTTTGCACCAGCGGCGTGAGCACCCATCCCGGGCAGATCGCATTGCAGGTCACTCCACCGGTGGCGTTTTCCAGCGCGGTGACCTTGGTCAGGCCGACGATGCCGTGCTTGGCCGCGACATAGGCTGCCTTTTCGACCGACGCCACCAGGCCGTGCACCGAGGCGACATTGATGATGCGGCCCCAGCGCGCCGCCTGCATGGCCGGCAAGGCAAGCCGTGTCGCATGGAAGGCGCTGGACAGGTTGATCGCGATGATTGCATCCCAGCGTTCGGGCGGGAAATTCTCGATGCGCGCCACATGCTGGATACCGGCATTGTTCACCAGGATATCGACCCGTCCGAAGTGCTCCGCAGCTACCCGCATCATGTCTTCGATCTCGGCCGGCTTGCTCATGTCGGCGCCGTGGTAGTACACGCGGACACCAAGCTGGCTGATCGCGGCCTTCGGCCCTTCGATGTCGCCGAAACCGTTCAGAACGATGTTGGCGCCTTGTTGCGCCAGCGCCTGCGCGATACCCAGGCCGATGCCGCTGGTGGACCCGGTGACCAAGGCCGTCTTGCCCTTGAGCATGTTGATTCTCCAATTCAATTAGGATGTGCGATGGGGCATTATCCCGCCACCCACCGACTCTCTTTTTGCACGGAATCCTCGACCATGCTGCAACCCGAATTGTGGTTTGTCCAATGTCCGAACCCGCAGGGTGGCCATTGGATGGCTGACTGGCAGTGGCGTGACGCCGCCGCCGACCTGCTGGCCTTGCGGGAGGCCGACACCACGGATTGCCCATGACACAGCCGCAGGCGGAGGGCGACAACACCGGCTCGGCGGTGCTTGCCGTCCCGGCGCCGGCCGGCGCGGACACGGACACGTCCGATGTGCTGGCGCGTGCGCGGGCATTTGCCGAACCGCTGATCGGCGGCGAGCGGCTCGACTCCGGCGAAAGCACACTTGCGCACGCGCAGGGCGTCGAGACCATCCTGCGTGCGATCGGTGGCTCCGAGCTGATGCAGGCGGCCAGTTACCTGGTCTACGCGTGCGAGCATCTGACGCGCGCGCAGGACGCGATCACCAAGCGCTTTGGCGCCAACCTGGCCCAACTGGCGGTGGAGACCAACAAGCTGGTGCGGGTGCAGCGCCAGGCGCGCTCGATCAGGCCGGGCGATGCACGGGTGGCACCGGCGCCGATGGCCCAGACTGCGGCGGAGCAGGTCGAGAACGTGCGCAAGATGCTGCTGGCATTCTCGCGCGACCTGCGGGTGGTGCTGCTGCGTCTGGCTTCGCGTCTGCAGAGCCTGCGTTACTACGCCGCCAGCAAGCAGACGCCACCGCCGTCCATGCCCACGGAGGCCTTGCAGGTGTTTGCGCCGCTGGCGAACCGGCTGGGCATCTGGGAGCTCAAGTGGGAGATCGAGGATCTGGCGTTCCGCTTCCTGGAGCCTGCAACCTACCGTGACGTGGCCCGTCAGCTCGATCAGACCCGCACCGAACGCGAGCGTGCAGTGGAGCAACTGCGGTCCAGGCTCGAACAGGATTTGCGCCGCGAGGGCATTCCCGCGACCGTGCAGGGGCGTCCGAAGCACATCTACAGCATCGTCAAGAAGATGCGCGGCAAGTCACTCGACTTCGACCATGTCTACGACATCTGCGCGCTCAGGGTGATCGTGCAGACGGTGGCGCAGTGTTACGCGGTGCTCGGCTCCCTGCATGGCCGGTTCACTCCGGTACCCGAGGAGTTTGACGACTACATCGCCAAGCCCAAGGCCAACGGCTACCGCTCACTGCACACGGTGGTGCGCGACGACACGGGCCAGCCGATCGAGATCCAGGTGCGCACGCAGCAGATGCACGACCATGCCGAACATGGCGTTGCCGCGCACTGGTTGTACAAGGAGTCGGGCATCAAGGGCTACGCCGGTGTCGCGGCGGTGGGCCAATACGACGCCAAGATCGCGGTGCTGCGCCAGCTGCTCGATTGGGAACGCAGTCTGTCGGGTGAGCAACCGCAGGGCTTGTTCGACGACCGCATCTACGTGCTGACGCCGCATGCGGCGATCGTCGAGCTGGTCGAAGGCGCAACCCCGGTGGATTTTGCCTACAGCGTCCACACCGAGATGGGCCACCGTTGCCGCGGTGCGCGCATCGATGGGGTCATGGTGCCGCTGAACACCCCGCTGCGCAATGGGCAGACGGTGGAGATCGTGGTCGCCAAGGAGGGCGGACCGTCGCGCGACTGGCTCAACCCCGACCTGGGTTATCTGGCCGGCCAGCGCGCCCGCGGCAAGGTCCGGGCCTGGTTCAATGCACGCGCGATGCACGAGACGGTGGCGCGGGGGCGCGAGGCGGTCGAGAAGGTCTTGCAACGTGAAGGCAAGACCTCGGTCAACCAGGAGGAGCTGGCGCGCGGGCTCGGCTTCGACGCTGCCGACGCCTTGTTCGAGGCGGTCGGCAAGGACGAGTTCTCGCTGCGCCAGATCGAAGCCTTGTACCGTGGCAGCGACACGACGAACCAGGATGCCCATGCGCCGTTGATCAAGGCGCCGACCCAGGAAGACAAGAAGGCCGGCGGCGGCGTGCTGGTGGTGGGCGTCGATTCGTTGATGACGCAATTGGCGCGTTGCTGCAAACCGGCCCCGCCCGACCCGATCTGCGGCTTCATCACCCGCGGCAAGGGCGTCAGCGTGCATCGCGACGATTGTTCGAACCTGCGCGAATTGCGCGCCCGCAACCCCGAGCGGGTGATCGAGGTGCAGTGGGGGCAGGCCCGATCGGACAAGGCGCCGGTCTATCCGGTCGACGTGGTCGTGCAGGCGGTCGATCGGCAGGGTCTGTTGCGCGACATCTCGGAGGTTTTTCTCAAGGAGAAGATGAACGTCATCGGCGTCCAGTCGCAGACCACGCGGCACACGGCCTGGATGACCTTCACCGTGGAGACATCCGACGCGGCCCGGCTGCAGCAGGTGCTCGGGCAGATCGCGCTGCTGACGGGCGTGCGCTCGGCGCGGCGGCGTTGACGCCGTGTCAGTACCGTGCGGCCGTTCCGAAGGTACCGACAGCCCTCTGACGGGGCAGCGAACGCAGTGAGCGCGGGGGCAGTTTCATGCTAGTGCCCGACCGGCGCTGGCGCCAGAAACGTGGTGCCGACCGGACGCCCGTCGAGGTACAGGGCGGCGCTGGCCTCGGGCGATTCCGCGATCAACCGGCCACGCCGGAACACCTTGAGGCGGGTCGCGCGCAGCCGGATTGCCTCGACCGGATCGCGGGCCTGCAGCAAGACGAAGTCGGCATGGCAACCGGTCTGCAGGCCGTAGTCCTGCAACTGCAGGATGCGCGCCGGGTTCACCGTCACCGCGTCGAAGCACTGGCGCATCGCGGCCTGGCTGGTCATCTGGGCCACGTGCAGGCCCATCGATGCAACCTCGAGCATGTCGCCGCTGCCCAGCGCGTACCAGGGGTCCATCACGCAATCCTGCCCGAAGGCGACGTTGACGCCGTGGGCCAGCAGTTCGGGAACCCGCGTCATGCCGCGCCGCTTCGGGTACGTGTCGTTGCGCCCCTGCAGCGTGATGTTGATCAGCGGGTTGCTCACCACCTGCAACTGCGCATGTGCCATCAGCGGCAGCAAACTGGCGACAGAGTCGTTGTCCATCGAATGCATGGACGTCAGGTGCGATCCGGTGACCCGGCCCTGCTGGCCCAGTCGCAGTGTCTCGCGCGCCAGCGTCTCGACGTGGCGCGACAGCGGGTCGTCGGATTCGTCGCAATGCATGTCGACCAGCAAGCCACGCCGCGCGGCGAGTTCGCACAACAGCCGCACGCTGGCCGCGCCGTCCGCCATCGTGGGTTCGAAATGCGGGATGCCACCGACGACATCGACACCCATGTCCAGCGCCCGCTCCAGATTGGCGAATGCGTCGGGCGTGCGCAGCACGCCGTCCTGCGGAAACGCGACCAGTTGCAGATCGAGATACGGGGCCACCCGCCGCCGCACCTCCAGCAGCGCCTCGACCCCCAGCAGGCGCGGATCGCTGGTATCCACATGCGAGCGGATCGCCAGCAGACCGCGCCCCACCGCCCAATCGCAGTAGCTCAGCGCCCGTTCGATCACCGCATCCTGGGTCAGGCTCGGCCTGAGTTCGCCCCACAGCGCAATGCCTTCGAACAAGGTGCCGCTCTGGTTGACGCGCGGCATGCCATAGGTGAGCGTCGAGTCCATGTGGAAATGCGCATCGACGAACGGCGGGCTGACCAGCAGACCCTGCGCATCGATGGTCTCGCGCGCCGGCGCGTCGATGACCGGCGCCATGTCGACGATGCGGCCGTCCAGGACCGCGATCGCCATCGGACTGCGTCCGTCGGGCAGGGTGGCGTTGTGCAGCAGCAGATCGAGCATGGCGGGGTCACTTTCAGGCTAGGGCAGGCAGGCTGATGGTAGCCGGGTGGCACGGGCGACGCGACGAAAGACCTGGCCGTAGTGGGGAAAGGGGTCTGTTGCGCTGTTGACCCAGGCTCTGCGACGCCACGGTTTGACAATTTCATTGAATGGACGTCAAAGGCCGGGGGGCGGCCATGCAGCGATACCGGTCGCGCAGTTCAAGATCGGGAATGCCCGGTCCCGGCGGATCGGCAGACCGTCAGGACGGTCGCCGAATCGCAGGCGCCCAGTGAAAATCTCCATCCTGAAGCCCGCAATCATTCGCCTTACTAGAATTAAAACCGCAAGGAAACAAGCAGCTTGACATGCCGAACGAAGCCACGCTTACCAGCAAGGGGCAAACAACGATCCCCAAGGACATTCGCGATCGGCTTTCCTTGAAGGCCGGAGACCGAATGACGTTCACGCCGATGCCTGATGCCACAGTGGTCATGCGGGTGAAGACCAGGAGCGTCATGGACTTGGGGGGCCTGTTGCACCAAAAGGGGCGCAAAGCCGTTGCCATTGAGCAGTTGTCGCGGTGATGCTGGGCATTGATACCAATGTTCTCGTTCGCTTTCTGGTTCAGGACGACGAAGCGCAGTTTGACAAAGCACGCAAGCTGATCAAGCGTGAAGTCGCTGCAGGGAGCGGCGTTTTCATGAACCAGCTGGGTCTGCTGGAAACCGAATGGGTGCTACGAAGCAGATACAGCCTGCCAAAGAATCTGATCATTGAAGCCATCTCGGGCCTGCTTGAAGCGAGCGATGTTCGATTCGAGGATGAACCGGCCATCGAGGAAGATCTTTTCATCTGGAAAGAATCGGCTGCCGATTTCGCTGATTGTCTTGTCGGCGTCAAGAACCGACGGCTTGGATGCAGAGCCACTGCAAGCTTCGATGTGAAGGCGTCCAAGTTGCCGGGGTTTATGACGGCCTGACGATCAAGAATGGAAATCGTGCGATCGACAAAGGCCAGAAACTTGCGCGATCTCTCCAGGAAAGTGATCAAAGTCAGGTCATCCCTGCTGCCGCAAAGTCCGCCCGGCTGCATTGCCCACGACAACGCGGTTCGGATTCCACGCTTGCTTGGGCCACCAACGCAGCAAGGCCCCTTGGAAAGCAAGAAGGCGCCTGCCGCGTACGACAGAGGCCTGGATCGTTCAACGCGCGCAAGTGCGCGCGTTTGGACCCGTTGCTTGCGCAGTGGCTTATTTCTGCGCCGCCTCCCACACGACATGGGTGTAAGCCGCCTTGCCCGGGTCTTTCTTGATGACCGGCGAGCTGCCGCTGGACAGCAGCACCTTGACGGTACGCTCATAGGCAGCCGGGTCGAGGTAGCCGATCTTCGGGGTATTGGCGTTCGTGATCAGCTTGGCGACGTTTTCCATCTGGCGCTTTTGCACTTTCTCGCTGGAGCTGCCGGAGGTGTCGGCGGCCACGACGGCCTTGGCGGCGAAGGCAGGGTCTTTGACCGCGTCGTTCCAGCCCTTGAAGCTGGCCTTGAGGAACTTGGCCATGCGCTTGACGAAGGCCGGGTCCTTCAGGTTGGAATCCAGCACGAACAAGCCGTCTTCCAGCGATGCCACGCCCTGGTCTTCGTAGTAGAAGGTGACGAGGTCGCTTTCCTTGACGCCGGCGTCGATGATCTGCCAGTATTCGTTGTAGATCATGGTCGAGATGCAGGCGGCCTGGTTTTGCAGCAGCGGGTCGACGTTGAAGCCCTGCTTCATGATCTTGATGTCGGAATCCGTCTTGTAGCCGAGCTTGGACATCCAGTTCAGGAACGGGTACTCGTTGCCGCCGAACCAGACACCCAGGGTCTTGCCCTTGAAGTCTTTCGGGCTCGACACGCCACTCGATTTCTTGCAGGTCAGCATCAGGCCGGAGCGGTTGAACACCTGGGCAATGTTGACCAGCGGCACGCCGGCTTCGCGCGCGGCCAGCGCGTCGGGCATCCAGTTGACCACCACGTCCGCGCCCTTGCCTGCGATGACCTGCACCGGCGAGATGTCGGGGCCACCGGCCTTGATCGTCACATCCAGTCCTTCGGCCTTGTAGTAACCCTTGGCCTGGGCCACGTAATAGCCGGCGAACTGTGCCTGCGGCAACCATTTGAGCTGCACGGTGACTTTTTCCTGGGCGGTTGCGGCAAAGCTGCTCGCAGCCAGCACAGTGGCCAGCAGGGCCTGGGTCAACAACGAACGACGGAACATAGGTACTCCTTGGGGTTGAAAAAAAACGGAATGCGTGGTCAGCGCGAAAGCCTAAACGACGCTGCGCGAAACGGCAATGGGTAGTAACGCGCGCAGCATGATGCACATCATGACTGGCCCCGTATCGACGGATGCCAGAAGGCAACCCGTCGCTCCAGCCGGCTGAGCAGCGCATAGGCGACCGAACCCGTGACGGCGGAGACGACGATGGCCGCCCAGACCAGCGTCATGTTCATCCGCAGCGCCTCGGTGTTGATGCGAAAGCCCAGTCCATTGATGGGTGAGCCGAAGAATTCGGCCACGATGGCACCGATCAGCGCCAGGCTGGCATTGACCTTGAGCGCGGCGAACATGAAAGGCACAGCCGACGGCAGGCGCAACGACCACAGGGTGCGCAGGTAACTGGCGGCATAGCTGTGCATCAGCTCGCGCTCCAGCCGCTGCGACGCCTGCAGACCGGCCAGCGTGGAGACCAGCATCGGGAAAAACGTCATCAGCACCACGACTGCGGCCTTCGATGGCCATTCGAAGCCGAACCACATGACCGCGATCGGCGCCACGGCCACCAGCGGAATGGCGCTGGTCAGCGACGCGATCGGCAACAGGCCGCGCTGCAGGAACGGCATGCGGTCGATCGCGATCGCCACCAGCAAGCCCAGCGTGCACCCCAGCGTCCAGCCGATCAGCACCGCCTTGGCCACTGTCTGCACGAAATCGCCGGCGAGTATCGACCGGTTCTCCCACAGCGATGACACGATCAAGGCGGGGGACGGCAACAACACCCGCGGCACGTCGAGCGCGACCACCAGCAATTGCCAGAAATACAACACCCACAGGCCGAACACGGCAGCGGTCAAACCCGCGGTCAGGCTGCTGCCGGCGCCCTGGATCGCGGCGACGCGGCGGATGCCGATGGCGGCGAGCAGGGCCAGCACCCCGGTCGCGCTCCAGAACAGGGCGCCTGCTGGTGCATCGACTGACGCCAGCGGCGAGAACATGAGTCCCAGAGCCAGCGCAAACGAGACCACGACCAGCGCAGCCGTCCGCTTGCCATCGGGCGGATGTATCGCGCGCGTCATGCCTGCTTGCTGCGTCGCAGCACCAGATATTCAATGCCGGCCATGCTCGCCGTCAACACCAGGCCGAGCAGCGCCGACATCACCAGCGCCGCCCAGATCTGGATGGTCTGGCCGTAATAGGAGCCGGTGAGCAGTCGCGCGCCCAGGCCGGCCTGCGCGCCGGTGGGCAGTTCGGCCACCATGGCGCCGACCAGACCGGCGGCGACACCGATGCGCAGCGCCGGAAACAGAAACGGCAACGACGCCGGCAGGCGCAGCATCCACAGCGCCTGCCAGCGCGTGGCCGCGTAGGTGTGCAGCATCTCGGTCTCGATCACCTGCGGCGAGCGCAGCCCCTGCACCATGGCGACGGTGACCGGAAAGAAACACAGGTACATCGCAATCACAGCCTTGGGCGCCACGCCGGTCAAGCCGATGCTGCCCAGTACCACCAGCACCATCGGCGCCAGCGCCAGCACCGGCACGGACTGCGAGGCGACGATCCATGGCAGCAAGGCGCGGTCGAGCGTGCGCGAATGCACGATGGCGATCGACAGCAACAGTCCCAGCACCGTGCCCATGACGAAACCCACCAGCGTGGACTGGGCGGTGACGGCCGTGTGAAACAGCAGGTTGCGCGGCGACGTGACCGGCCAGCCGGTGATGCTGGTCCACAGGCCCAGCGCAACCTGGTGCGGGGCCGGCAGCACCGGGCGCTCCATCGACCAGGTGGTGGCCACCAGGTCGCGCCAGGTCCACTGTTGTACGTCGGCGAGGTCGCGTTCGATGGCGCCTTGGGCGTTGAGTGCGATCGCCAGGCCATACCAGACCAGCGTGATCACCGTCAATACCACGGCAACCGGCACGCCCTGGCTGACCAGCGCTGCGGCCGGGCCGCCGGCGCCGCTACGCTTCATGGCCATGGGCCAGCGCCTCGCGCACCGCATGCGCCACCTGGACAAACTCGGCCGAGTCACGCATGTCCAGCGTGCGCGCGTCAGGCAGCGGCGAAGCAATCACCTTGACGATACGCCCCGGTCGCGGTGACATGACGACGATGCGGGTCGACAGGTACACCGCCTCGGCGATCGAATGGGTGACGAACACGATGGTGCGGCGTTCGCGTTGCCACAGTTGCTGGAGTTGCTCGTTGAGCCGGTCCCGGGTGATCTCGTCCAGTGCTCCGAATGGCTCGTCCATCATGAGTATCCGCGGCTCGAACGACAAGGCGCGTGCAATCGACACGCGTTGCTGCATGCCACCGGAGAGTTGCCAGGGATACTTCGATTCGAAACCGACCAGTCCGACACGCTGCAGTTGTTCGCGCGCAATGGCGTCGCATTCGCGCGCGCTGCGGCCATGGATCTGCAGCGGCAGCTTCACGTTGCCCAGCACGGTGCGCCAGGGGAACAGGCCAGGCGCCTGGAACACGTAGCCGTAGGCGCGCGACAGGCGTGCCTCGTGCGGCGAAACGCCATTGACCAGGGCCGTGCCACCGGTGATGTGCTCCAGGTCGGCGATGACGCGCAGCAAGGTGGTCTTGCCGCAGCCCGACGGACCGATCAGCGAGACGAATTCGCCGGGCTGTATCGCCAGGTCGACCTCGCTCAGCGCATGGACCGGCGCATCGCTGTGCGGGTTGTAGACCAGCGATGCCTTGCGCACATCGACGGCCAGGGGCGCATTCTCTTTATTGGCGGTTGCCACGTTCATCTGGGTTTCTCTGTCTGTCGGCCTGCCCGGGTCCCACGACGTGGCCGCGGTGGAGGGTGCCTGGCGCCTGGAATGGGGTATCTGGTGCGGCGCTGCCTAGGTGCCGGCGCGCTCGAGCATGGCGTGCAGCAGCACATTGCATCCGGCGGTGATGTGTTCGGGTTTGGCGTCCTCGATCTCGTTGTGGCTGATGCCGTCCTTGCAGGGAATGAAGATCATGCCACTGGGCGCCAGCTGCGCCATGTAGACCGCATCGTGGCCGGCGCCGGAGACAGTGGGCATGTTGGAGTATCCCAGCTTGGCGGCGGCCTTGGCCACCGCGCCAATGCAGTCGGCGTGAAAAGCCTGCGCCGGATAACCCGACACCTGCACGATCTCGATCGGCAGTCCGCTCTCCGTGGACAAGCGCGCGGCAAACGCCTTGACTTCGTCTGCCATGGTGTCGACCAGCGCATCGGTGGCATTGCGCAGGTCGATCGAGAACTTGACCTGACCTGGAATCACGTTGCGGCTGTTCGGATGCACCTGCACCATGCCCACCGTGCCACGTCCGTGCGGCTTGTGCCGCAAGGCCGCAGCGACCACTTCCTGCATCAGCTGCGTGGCCACCTGCAGTGCGTCCTTGCGCAGCGCCATCGGGGTCGGGCCGGCATGCGCCTCCATGCCGGTCACCGTGCAGTCGAACCAGCGGATGCCCAGCACGCCTTGCACCACGCCGATGGTGATGTCGTGGTCTTCCAGCACCGGACCCTGTTCGATGTGGGTTTCGAAATAGGCACCGATCGGATGCTGCCCCGGCTCCTCGGTGCCGATATAGCCGATGCGCGCCAGCTCGTCCTTGACCGATTTGCCGGCGGTGTCCTTGGCGGCGTAGGCATGTTCGAGCGTGAAGGCCTTGGCAAACACGCCCGAGCCCATCATCACCGGAACGAAGCGCGAACCTTCCTCGTTGGTCCAGAATGCCACCTCGATCGGCGCCTCGGTCTCGATGCCGTGGTCGTTGAGCGTGCGCACCACCTCGATGCCGGCCAGCACACCGTAATTGCCATCGAACTTGCCGCCGGTGGGCTGGGTGTCGATATGGCTGCCGGTGACGATCGGGGGCAGGGCGTTGTTGCGCCCGGCGCGGCGCATGAAGCCGTTGCCGATCTTGTCGATCGTCACCGTCATGCCGGCCTCGCGCGCCCACGACAGCACCAGGTCACGCCCTTGCTTGTCCAGATCGGTCAGTGTCAGCCGGCACACGCCGCCCTTGGGTGTTGCGCCGATGCGCGCCAGTTCCATCAGCGACTCCCACAAACGGTGTCCATTGATGCGGATCGCCTCGACGTTGGTGGCCGATCGGGCTTGGGTGGCGGTGGTGTTCATGGTGGGTACTCCAGGCTGCGCGGGTTCTCGTGGGTCGCCAAGGATCAAGGTTGGCGCATCAGGCTGCGCGCGTGCGTTTGGCCGGTGCCGCTGGATCGGCCAGACCGCGCTGCACCGCCGTGGGCCGGTTCGTGGCGCTGCGCTTGCCGGCGGCCTCGAAGTTGCTGCCGAACGCCGGGCGCTTGACGTACTGGCCAGCGCCTTTCCTGACGCGCAGCTCGCCGTTGGCATAGACCAGCTTGCCGCGGCTCAGCGTGTGGGATGGCACGCCACGCACGGTCATGCCTTCGAAGATGTTGTAGTCGACCTTGCTGCGCTGGGTCTTGACCGACAAGGTCTTGCTGCCTTGCGGATCCCAGAGCACCAGGTCGGCGTCGGCACCGGCGCTGACGCTGCCCTTGCGCGGGTAGAGGTTGAACAGCTTGGCGGTATTGGCCGAGGTGATGGCGACAAACTCGCTCGGTGTCAGCCTGCCGGTGTTGACGCCCTGGTCCCAGATCACGGCCAGGCGTTCCTCGACACCACCGGTGCCGTTGGGGATCTTGCCGAAATCGTCCTTGCCCGCGGCCTTCTGGTCGGCGCAGAACACGCAGTGGTCGGTGGCCGTGGTGTGCAGGTTGCCCGACTGCAGGCCACGCCACAGGAACTCCTGGTTGACCTTGGGGCGGAACGGTGGGCTCATCACATGCGCGGCGGCGACCGTGAAGTCCGGGTTGCGGTAGACCGAATCGTCGACCACCAGATGCCCGGCCAGCACTTCACCGTACACACGCTGGCCGCGCGCGCGCGCGCGGGCGATCGCCTCGGCCGACTCGATGCACGAGACATGCACCACGTAGATCGGCACGCCAAGCACATCGGCGATGGCGATCGCGCGGTTGGCTGCTTCGCCCTCGACCATCGGCGGGCGCGACAGGGGGTGGCCTTCCGGTCCCTTGATGCCCATCTTCATGACTTCCTGCTGCAGCAGGTAGACCAGTTCGCCGTTCTCGGCGTGTACCGTGGGCATGGCGCCCAGTTCGAGCGCACGCTTGAAGCTGTTCACCAGCGTCTCGTCGTCGCACATGATGGCGTTCTTGTAGGCCATGAAGTGCTTGAAACTGTTGACGCCTTCCTTCTTCACCAGCGTGCCCATGTCGGCATGCACGGCGTCGCTCCACCAGGTCACCGCGACATGGAAGCCGTAGTCGGCAGCCGCCTTCCTGGCCCAGCCACGCCACTGCTGGTAGGCTTCCATCAGCGGCTGTTGCGGGCTGGGGATGACGAAATCGATGATCGACGTGGTGCCGCCGGCCAGTGCGGCCGCGGTTCCGTCGAAGAAGTCGTCCACCGCCACCGTTCCCATGAACGGCAGCTGCATGTGGGTGTGCGGGTCGATGCCGCCGGGCATCACGTATTGGCCGCTGGCGTCGATGGTCTGCGCGCCGGCAGGCGCGTCGAGCTTGTCGCCGACGCTGTGGATCCTTGCGTCCACGCACAGGACGTCGGCCTTGAATTGGCGGTCGGCGTTGACCACCGTGCCGCCGCGAATCAGGATTGCGCTCATGGGAACACCTTTGTGTCGAATCGGTTCAGTTGCACATCATAGGCTGGCCACGGCGCCTTCGGCCGCGACCCGCATCGGATTGTTCGGGTGGGTGGTCCAGTTGGCGTAGTGCCCAGCCACTGCCTTGCCGGTTCGCCGGTCGATCTCGCCGGTGGCCAGCGTGCGCATGGTGAGTGTCTCGGGCACCGGGCAGATCGAGACGCACAGGTTGCAGCCCACGCATTCCTCCTCCAGGATCTCGAAATAGCGCTTGCCGTCCTTGGTCGCCGTGATCGCCTGGTGCGAGGTGTCTTCGCACACCACATGGCAACGGCCGCACTGGATGCAGCTGTCCTGGTTGATCACCGCCTTCTCGACATGGTTCATGTTCAGGTTGCTCCAGCCGGTGATGCTGGGAACCGCCTTGCCGACCATCTGTGACACCTGGGTGTAACCCTGTTCGTCCATGAAGTTCGACAGCCCGTCGCACAGGTCCTGCACGATGCGAAACCCATACACCATGGCCGCGGTGCAGACCTGCACGGTGCCCGCGCCCAGCGCGATGAATTCGGCTGCGTCGTGCCAGGTGTGCACGCCGCCGATGCCCGAGATCGGCAGGCCGGCGGTTTGCGGGTCGCGCGCAATTTCGGCCACCATGTTGAGCGCGATCGGCCGCACGGCGGTGCCGCAATAGCCGCCGTGCGATCCCTGCTTGCCGATGCTGGGCGACATCGTCATGGTCTCCAGGTTCACGCCCATGATCGAGTTGATGGTGTTGATCAGCGACACCGCATCGGCGCCACCGGCCTTGGCGGCGCGCGCCGGGTAGCGGATGTCGGTGATGTTGGGCGTGAGTTTCACGATCACCGGCAGCCGGCTGTAGGTCTTGCACCAGCGCGCGACCATCTCGATGTATTCGGGCACCTGGCCCACCGACGATCCCATGCCGCGTTCGCTCATGCCGTGCGGGCAACCGAAATTGAGCTCGATGCCGTCACAGCCGGTGTCCTCGACCATCGGCAGGATGCGCTTCCAGGCGGCCTCTTCGCAGGGCACCATCAGCGACACCACGACGGCGCGATCGGGCCAGTTGCGCTTGACGCGGCGGATTTCATCGAGGTTGGTCTGCAGCGGCCGGTCCGAGATCAGCTCGATGTTGTTGAAGCCGATCACACGCCGGTCATTGGCCAGCAAGGCGCCATAGCGCGGGCCGTAGACGTTGACGATATGCGGGTCTTCGCCCAGCGTCTTCCAGACCACGCCACCCCAGCCCGCCTCGAAGGCGCGCACCACGTTGTACTCCTTGTCGGTGGGCGGTGCGGACGCCAGCCAGAAGGGGTTGGGGCTTCGGATGCCCAGGAACTCGGTGCGCAAATCAGCCATGGTGGTTCTCCGTGATCGAGGGGCGGGCGGGGGCGACGAGCGGCGCGGTCATGCGCTGATCGCCGCGTGGATGGCCAGTGCCGCGACCTTGCCATGTTCGACGGCCTCCACCGTGAGGTCGCGCCCACCGACGCGGCAGTCGCCACCGGCCCAGATCCGCGCGTGCGAGGTGGCGCCTGCGGCGTCTGTGACGATGCGTCCGCCCTGGAGTTCGACCATCGCGCCCAGAGGCTGCGCCAGCATCGACTGGCCGATTGCCTTGAGCACCATATCGGCCTGCAGGCTGAACGACTCGCCGGTTTCCACCAGTTTGCCTGTCGACAGCCCGGTTCGCGCAAACTGCACGCCGGTGACGTGGCCGCCCTCGGTGAGGATGGCGGTGGGCGACCCCCAGTGACGAATCAACACGCCGTTCGTGCGGGCCCAGTCGCGTTCATGCGGCGATGCCGACATCGCGTCTTCGCCGCGCCGATAGACGATCGTGACTTCCTCGGCGCCGAGCTTGCGCGCCTGCACCGCCGCATCCACCGCCGTCATGCCACCGCCGATCACGACGACACGCCGACCGACGGGCAGCGTGGCATAGTCTGTGGCCTGGCGCAGTTCGGCGATGAATTCGACCGCGTTGCGCACGCCGACAGCGTCGCTCTCCTGGATGCCGATCTGGTTGACGCCGCCCAACCCCATGCCCAGGAACACGGCCTGGTAGTCCTTTGTCAGTTGCTCCAGCGTGATGTCGCGGCCCAGCGCCGTGTTGCTGCGCAGGGTGATGCCGCCGATGGACAGCAACCAGGCAACTTCGCGCTGCGCGAAGTCGTCGACCGTCTTGTAGGTGGCCAGGCCATATTCGTTGAGGCCGCCGGGCTTGGCGTTGGCATCGAACACCACCACCGCATGGCCCAGGCGCGCCAGCCCGTGGGCACAGGCCAGCCCGGCCGGTCCCGCGCCCACCACCGCCACGCTGCGGCCGGTGGCTGCGGCGCGGGTGAACAGTGGTTTGCCGGGTGCGGCGAAATAGGCGTCGGTCGCATACCGCTGCAACTGGCCGATCTCGACCGGTTTGTCCTCGTTGGTGTTGCGCACGCAGGCCTGTTCGCACAGCACCTCGGTCGGGCAGACCCGGGCGCACATGCCGCCCAGCGGGTTGGCGCTCAGGATGGCGTGGGCCGAGCCGCGGATGTTGTTGTCGGCGATGCGCTGGATGAAGCTGGGCACGTCGATGCCGGTCGGGCAGGCGGTCTGGCACGGCGCTTCGAAGCAGTAATAACACCGGTCGGCCTCGATCCGGGCCTGTGCCAGCGTCAAGGGTGGATGGGCGTCGCAGAAGTTGTGCTGGTATTGCTGCGCCGGCAGGCGACCTGGCCGGATGTCGGCCACGGCAGCTGTGCCAATCTCAGTGGATGTCATGCGGATGCCTCGCGAGGGTAGGGTACGTCATCAATTCTTACCATCTGGTAAATATTCTGTGGATTTGAGCGCCATTCCGTCGTCCCAACAACTAGGGAATACCCGCCTTCGCGCTGCTGCACGTGCCGCGCGCGACATCGGTTTCTTTGTCGTTACCATGCGCGGGTATGGCCACCACGCGAAGACCAGGACCGCTCAAGCACAAGCGCAGCGACAGCCGCGAGCGACTGGAGCAGGAGATCCTCGACGCGGCCAAGCGCCTGTTCGCGCAGCGCGGATTCGGTGGTGTGTCGCTGGACCACATCGCCCGCGAAGTCGGCACCGCCAAGCAGAATCTGCTGTATTACTTTTCGAACAAGGAGGCCTTGTACCGGCGGGTGCTGCACGGCGTGCTCGACGTCTGGCTGTCGCACATGGCGGCGATCACCGACAACGCCGACAACCCCGAGGTGGCGCTGCGGCGCTATATCGCCGGCAAGCTGCGCTTCTCGCGCGAGCATCCGTACGACTCGCGGGTCTACGCCAGCGAGGTGATCTCGGGTGCGCCCCTGTTCGCGCAGGAAATCCGGGACCGGGTACTGCCCGCCTTGCAGGCCGACATCGCCGTGTTCAACCAGTGGGCCGCGCAAGGCGTGTGCCGCCAGGTCAATGCCGCGCACCTGATGGTGATCCTGTGGTCGTCCACCCAGGCCTACGCCGACTTCGCGGCCCAGATCTGCCTGGTGCTGGGCAAGCCGGCGCTGGACCAGGCGGACTACGACGCCGGCGAGCAACTGCTGGTCGACATGGTGCTGCGCACGGTGCTGGTGCCCGCGCGATAGCGCCTATTGCGTGCCGAAAATCCGGTCGCCGGCATCGCCCAGGCCGGGCAGGATGTAGCCGTGGTCGTTGAGCTGGCGGTCGACGGCCGCCGTGAACACCGGCACGTCGGGGTGCGCCTTGTACATCGTGCGCAGGCCTTCCGGGCAGGTCAGCAGGCACAGGAACTTGATCGACTTGGGCTTCATCCGTTTCACGCGTTCGATCGCCGCCACCGCCGAGTTGCCGGTGGCCAGCATCGGGTCGACGACGATCACGTCGCGTTCCTGCATGTCCTGCGGCATCTTGAAGTAGTACTCGACCGGTTGCAGCGTGTCCGGGTCCCGGTACAGGCCGATATGCCCGACGCGGGCGCCGGGCACGACGTTGAGCATGCCGTCCAGAATGCCGGTGCCGGCGCGCAGGATCGACACCAGCACCAGCTTCTTGCCGTCGATGGTGGTGCCGGTCATGGTCTCCAGCGGCGTCTCGATCTCGATCGGCTGGGTGGCCATGTCACGCGTGACTTCATACGCCATCAGGGTGCTCAGTTCGCCGAGCAGGCGGCGAAAACCGTTGGTGCTGGTTTCCTTGCGGCGCATCAAGGTGAGCTTGTGCTGCACCAGCGGATGGTCGATCAGGTGCAGGTTGGGAAACGATGTGCGGTCGGTCACGATTGGCTCCTTGCGGCGTGCAGTAGGTGTGGTGGGTTGTGGTTGGCGGCGGGTGGGCATCAGCGGCGCTTGCCACCGAAGATGCCGCCCAGCACCCCGCGGATGATCTGGCGTCCGACTTCGCTGCCGATGGCGCTGGCGGCGCTCTTGAACAGCTGCTCTCCGGCGCCCATGCGCCGGCCGCCCTTGCCGCCGCCGAGCAGGCCACCGAGCGAGTCCAGGATGCCGCCGCCTTCGGCTTCTCCCTTGGCTTGCGCCTGCGCCTGCGCGCCGCGCACGATGGTTGCGGTCTTTTCCCGGGCGGTGGCTTCATCGGCCATGTTGGCCGACACCCGCGCGGTGATGGTTTCGTAGGCCGACGCACGATCGACCATCTTTTCGTAGACACCGGCGACGATGGAGTTGTCGATCAGCGCCTGGCGCTGGGCCGCGCTGATCGGCCCGATCTGGCTTGCCGGCGGGTGCACGAAGACCCGCTCGGTGATGCCGGGCCGGCCCTTTTCGTCCAGAAAACTGACCAGCGCCTCACCCACGGCCAGTTCGGTGATCGCCTTGCCGATGTCGAGCTTGGGGTTTTGCCGCATCGTATCGGCGGCGGACTTGACGGCCTTCTGGTCGCGTGGCGTAAAGGCCCGCAAGGCGTGCTGCACCCGGTTGCCGAGCTGGGCCAGTACCGCATCGGGAATGTCCAGCGGGTTTTGCGTGACGAAGTAGACGCCGACACCCTTGCTGCGCACCAGGCGCACCACCAGTTCGATGCGTTCGATCAGCGCCTTGGGCGCGTCGGTGAACAGCAGGTGCGCCTCGTCGAAGAAGAACACCAGCTTGGGCTTTTCCAGGTCACCCACCTCGGGCAGGTTCTCGAACAATTCGCTGAGCATCCACAGCAGAAACGTTGCGTACAGGCGCGGAGCATTCATCAGTTGATCGGCCGCAAGGATGTTGATGACGCCCTTGCCGTTGCTGTCGGTCTGCATGAAGTCGGCGATGTTGAGCATCGGTTCGCCGAAAAAGAGGTTGCCGCCCTGGGTCTCGATCTGCATCAGTCCGCGCTGGATCGCGCCGATGCTCGCGGCGCTGATGTTGCCGTAACTGGTGGTGAACTGCGCCGCGTTGTCGCCGACGTACTGGCACAGGCTGCGCAGGTCCTTCATGTCCAGCACCAGCCAGCCCTGGTCGTCGGCGATCTTGAATACCAGCTGCAACACGCCGGCCTGGGTGTCGTTCAGGTTGAGCATGCGCGACAGCAGCAGGGGGCCGAGGTCGCTCACGGTGGCGCGCACCGGATGGCCCTGTTTGCCGAACACGTCCCACAAGGTGACAGGAAATGGCGCGAACTCGGGCGTCGGCAACTTGCGTTCGGCGATGATCTTGCCCAGCTTGTCGCCCAGGCTGCCGGCTTGCGAGATGCCGGTCAGATCGCCTTTGACGTCGGCCATGAACACCGGAACCCCGGCTCCGGAGAACGCTTCGGCCAGGGTCTGCAGCGTCACCGTCTTGCCAGTGCCGGTCGCGCCGGTGATCAGGCCATGGCGGTTGGCCTTGTCCGGTTGCAGGTAGCACCGGATATCGTCGCGTTGGGCGATCAGGAAGGGTTCGATCATCGGGGTTCCAAAAAGTACAATCGGTGCGCTAGGGTAACCAATTTTTCGAAGGATTCCGCGTGGCAGGACACAGCAAATGGGCCAATATTCAGCACCGCAAGGGTCGGCAGGATGAAAAAAGAGGCAAGGTCTGGACCCGGGTCATTCGAGAAATCATGGTTGCGGCCCGCACCGGCGGCGGCGACCTGGGCGCCAACCCGCGCCTGCGGCTGGCGGTCGAGAAGGCCAAGGCAGCCAATCTGCCAGCCGATACCGTCAAGCGCAACATCGACAAGGCCACCGGCAATCTGGAAGGCGTCAACTACGAAGAAATTCGCTACGAGGGTTACGGCATCGGCGGCGCGGCCATCATGGTCGACACCATGACCGACAACCGGGTGCGCACCGTGGCCGAGGTCCGGCACGCGTTCAGCAAGTACGGCGGCAACATGGGCACCGAAGGCTCGGTGGCGTTCCAGTTCCGGCATTGCGGCCAGCTGGTGTTTGCGCCCGGCACGGATGAAGAAAAAATGATGGAGGCGGCGTTGGAAGCCGGCGCCGATGACGTCATCGTCGACGAGGACGGCGCGATCGAGGTGCTGACCGCCCCGGCCGACTTCGAATCGGTGCAGGCCGCGTTGACCGCCGCCGGCTTCAAGGCCGAGATCGCCGAAGTGACGATGCGCGCGGCCAATCCGATCGATATGGCTGGCGACGACGCGAGCCGGATGCAAAAGCTGCTGGACGTACTCGAAGACCTCGACGACGTGCAGGCGGTCTACCACAACGCTGCCCTATGAAGGTTCTGGTCATTGGCGGCGGTGGCCGCGAACATGCGCTGGCCTGGCGACTGGCGCAGTCCAGCCGGATCGAAACGGTATTCGTGGCGCCGGGCAACGCGGGCACGGCGCAGGCCGAACATGTCCGCAATGTCGCGATCACCGATCTGGCGCAGCTGCGCGACTGGGCGGTCCAGCAAAAGATCGGCCTGACGGTGGTCGGCCCGGAAGTGCCGTTGGCCGCCGGCGTGGTCGA
The DNA here is from genome assembly GCA_964558425.1 of uncultured Rhodoferax sp. Taxonomy (GTDB): domain Bacteria; phylum Pseudomonadota; class Gammaproteobacteria; order Burkholderiales; family Burkholderiaceae_C; genus CAISIP01. Next base: position 70,392 of record CAZLDV010000003.1, read on the forward strand.
CCTGTTTCGCGAACGCGGCCTGCGCATCTTCGGGCCGACCAGGGCTGCGGCCCGGCTCGAGAGCTCTAAGGCCTTCTCCAAGGACTTCATGCAGCGCCATGGCATTCCGACGGCCCTGCACAGGACGTTCACCGAACGCGCCGCGGCGCGCGCCTTCGTCACCGAGCGCGGCGCGCCGATCGTCGTCAAGGCCGATGGCCTGGCCGCCGGCAAAGGCGTGGTGGTGGCCCAGACGCTGGAGCAGGCCTGCGCAGCCATCGACCAGATGTTGCCGGAGCCGGCGCAACCGGGCGCAAGCATCGTCGTCGAGCAGTTCCTTGCCGGCGAAGAAGCCAGCTTCATCGTCATGTGCGACGGCAAGAACGTGCTGGCACTGGCGACCAGCCAGGACCACAAGCGCCTGCACGACGCCGATCAGGGGCCCAATACCGGTGGCATGGGTGCGTACTCGCCGGCTGCGGTGGTCACCCCGGCTGTGCACGCCAAGGCCATGCGCGAGATCATCCTGCCCACGATCCGCGGCATGGAAAAGGAAGGCATTGCGTATACCGGCTTCCTGTACGCCGGCCTGATGATCGATGGCAACGGACAACCCCGCGCGCTGGAATTCAACTGCCGCCTCGGCGATCCCGAAACACAACCCATCATGATGCGGCTCAAGAGCGACCTGCTCGAGGTGCTGCTGGCCGCCACCGAGACCGGCGAGGATCGCAAGCTGGACCAGATCGAACTGCAGTGGGATCGGCGCACCGCGCTCGGTGTCGTGCTGGCATCGCACGGTTATCCGCAGCAGCCCCGCACCGGTGACCGGATTCATGGCCTGCCACCGGCCGCGCCTGACCTGATGGTGTTTCATGCCGGCACCCAGCGCGACGGCGACGATGTCGTCACCAGCGGCGGACGGGTGCTGTGTGTCACGGCATTGGCCGACAACGTGCGCCAGGCGCAGCAACGCGCGTACGCCGCGGTGCGGGAGATCCGGTTCGATGGCATGCAGTACCGTGGCGACATCGGCCATCGGGCCATCGGATGATCGTCGGCGCCCACCGTTGCGAGCGGGCATCGTGAGCGTGTTGCCAGGCGATCCGATGCACGCGCGGATAGCTGTCGTGCGCGACTACCTGCGCGGCCTGCAGCAACGCATCTGCGCTGCGATCGCCGATATCGACGGCACTGCGTTTCAGGATGACGCCTGGGAGAAGGCCGCTGGTGAACCCCTGCAGGGCAACGGCCTGACCCGGATCCTGGAGCAAGGGCAGGTGTTCGAACGCGCCGGTTGTGGTTTCTCGCATGTGCGCGGCCCGGCGCTGCCGCCCTCGGCCACGCACAGCCGCCCGGAATTGGCCGGTGCGCCGTTCGAGGCGCTGGGTGTGTCGCTGGTGTTTCATCCGCGCAATCCCTATGTGCCCACGGTGCACATGAATGTCCGCATGCTGGCGGCGCATCCCGGCACGGCCCGCGAGGTGTGCTGGTTCGGTGGCGGCATGGACCTGACGCCGTATTACGGTTTCGACGAAGACGCGGTGCATTTCCATGCCAGCTGCAAGGCCGCGCTGGACCCGTTTGGCGCCGAGCTGTTCCCGCGCTTCAAGCGCTGGTGCGACGAGTATTTCTATCTCAAGCACCGCCAGGAGCAACGCGGTGTGGGAGGCATCTTCTTCGACGATTACGGCGCGAGCGATTTCGACGCCGCGTTTGCCGTGCAGCGTTCGGTCGGCGATGCGTTTCTGCATGCCTATCTGCCGATCGTGCAGCGGCGCGCCAGCATGGCCTATGGCGATCGCGAACGGCAGTTTCAGCTCTATCGCCGTGGCCGGTATGTCGAGTTCAACCTGGTCTGGGATCGGGGCACGCATTTCGGGCTGCAGTCGGGCGGTCGCACCGAATCGATCCTGCTGTCGATGCCGCCGCTGGTGCGCTGGTCGTACCGGGAGCAGCCGCAGCCTGGCACGCCCGAGCATGCGCTCGAACGCAGCTACCTGGTGCGAAGGGACTGGGTTTGAGCGCTGCGTCGGATTGCATCGGGCGCCTGGGTGTCTTTGGCGGTGCCTTCGATCCGCCCCATGTTGCCCACCGGATGCTGGCGCAAGCGGCGCTGGACCAATTGCAGCTCGACCGCCTGCTGATCGTGCCCACCGGGGAGGCCTGGCACAAAAGCCGGCCGCTGACCGATGCAGGTCACCGCGTGGCCATGGCGCAACTGGCGTTTGGTGACTTGCCCGGGGTGCAGGTCGATACCCGCGAAGTCGATCGTGCCGGTCCGAGCTTTACCGTCGACACGCTGCGCGCATTGCAGCTGGACTATCCGCGGGCCGCACTGTTTCTGGTCATCGGCCAGGATCAGGCCCGGGCCCTGCCCAGCTGGCGCGAATGGGAGCAGGTCGTGGCGCTCGCTACAATCGTGGTCGCCGGGCGCGCCCAAGACCCGGCGACCACCCCGCACTACCAACCGCCAGAGCAGCTGCGCCAGCGCTGCGTGCAGCTGCAATTGCCGGCCACCGACACCAGCGGCACCGATATCCGCCAACGTGTACGACGCGGCCAGAGCATTGTTTCTCTGGTGAGCGAGCCGGTTGCGCGTTATATTGCTCTCCATCGCCTTTATCAAACCACTTGATGACCACTGAATCCGCCGCCAAACGCAATACCCAGAAACTTCAGCGTTCCATCGTCGATGGGCTGGAAGATGTCAAGGCCCAGGACATCCAGGTGTTCGACACCGAGCACCTGTCATCGCTGTTCGAGCGGGTCATCGTGGCGTCGGGCAGCTCGAACCGGCAGACCAAGGCACTGGCCGCCAACGTGCGCGACAAGGTGCGCGAGGCGGGTTTTCCCAAGCCGCGCATCGAAGGCGAGGCCAATGGTGAATGGATCATCGTGGATTGCGGCGCCGCGGTGGTGCACATCATGCAGCCGACCTTCCGCTCGTATTACCACCTGGAGGAGTTGTGGGGTGAGAAGCCGGTGCGACTGAAATTTGGCGCCAGCAAGCGGGTGGCCGAGGTGATTGCGGCCGCCAAGCCGACAACAGCCAGAAAGGTGGTCGCCAACAAGTCCGGTGGCGGCAGAACTGCCGCACGTGCCACGGGCGCCGCCAAGCCGGCCGCCGCACGTGCCACGGGCCCCGCCAAGCCGGCCGCCGCGCGTGCCACGGGCGCCACCAAGCCGGCCCCCGCACGTGCTGCGGCCAGGCCGTCGAGTGCCAAGGCCAGGACCGGTACGGCCGCGCCAGCGGCCGCGAAGCCCGCGGTGGCAAAGCCGATCAGCGCCAAGGCCCCAGCTGCCACGGCGGCCAAGATCAGGACGCTCGTCGTGTCCGGCCCGGCGGGCAAGGCCAAGGGCGCCGCCAAACGTGGCGCCGCGCCGGCCAAGAAGGCCACAGCGCGCAAACCGTCGCAACGCAAGGCCTGACAGCGTGTGAAGCTGGTCGTCGTCGCCGTCGGCCAACGCCTGCCGGCATGGGCGCAAGCCGCCTGGGATGACTACGCCAAGCGCTTTGCCGGGGATCTGCGGCTCGCGCTCAAGGCGGTCAAGGCCCAGCCACGCACATCGACGACGGTGCCAACCATCCTGGCAGCCGAGCGGTCGCGCATCGAAGCGGCCATCAGTCCCGGCAGCCGCATCGTCGTGCTCGATGAACATGGCACCCCGGTCACCACCATGGCACTGGCGTCGCGGTTGCGGCAGTGGCAGGGCGATGCCGTCGACGTGGCGCTGGTGATCGGTGGGCCGGACGGGCTGGAGCCGGCTTTCAAGCAGGCCGCGCACGAACGTCTGCGCCTGTCCGACCTCACCTTGCCCCATGCGCTGGCACGGGTGTTGCTGGTCGAGCAGCTGTACCGGGCCTGGTCGATCAATGCCAACCATCCGTACCACCGCGAATAGCTGCGATTGCATCGAGCCATGACAGCGATGATCTACCTGGCATCCCAAAGCCCCCGGCGCAGCCAGTTGCTGGACCAGATCGGTGTGCGGCACAGCCTGTTGTTGCCAGACCCCGATGAAGACGCCGAGGCACTCGAGGCGATGCTGCCCGGCGAGGCGCCGGCCCGGTATGTCGTGCGCGTGACCGGGCGCAAGCTCGACGCCGCCACGGCGCGCCACCGACGGCTGAAACTGCCCCCGGGCATCATCGTGTGCGCCGACACCACGGTGGCCTTGGGTCGGCAAGTCCTGGGCAAACCAGCCGATGACGCGCAGGCCCGGGCGATGCTGCTCCAACTCGGTGGGCGAACCCACCGGGTGCTGACCGCCGTGGCCGCGGCCCGCGGGCACCGGCGGCTGGAGTCCTTGAGCGTCTCGCGGGTGGAATTTGCAGCTTTGACTGCGACTGCCGTCAAGGCCTATGTGGCCAGCGGCGAACCGATGGGCAAGGCCGGCGCCTATGCGATCCAGGGTCGGGCGGGTGCCTTCGTGCGTGCCATCCGCGGCAGTTACTCTGGCATCATGGGCCTGCCCCTGTTCGAGACCGCGCAGCTGTTGCGTGGCCTGGGTCACAGGATCTAGCGAACGCCATCCTCTCAGTGCCATGCAACAGGACATTCTGATCAACTGGTCCCCGCAGGAGACCCGGGTCGCGGTGGTGGAACACGGCGCGGTGCAGGAACTGCACGTCGAGCGCGCCCTCGAACGCGGCCTGGTCGGCAATGTCTACCAGGGCAAGGTCGTACGGGTGTTGCCAGGCATGCAGTCGGCCTTCATCGACATCGGGCTCGAGCGCGCCGCCTTTTTGCATGTCGCCGATGTCTGGCACCGGCAACCGGAGGGCGAACCACCGCAGGTGGCGCGCTCGGCCCAGGCACTGGTGCCGATCGAACGCCAGGTCTTCGAGGGCCAGTCGCTGACGGTGCAGGTGATCAAGGACCCGATCGGCACCAAGGGTGCGCGCCTGTCGACCCAGATCAGCGTGGCCGGGCGCTTGCTGGTGTTCCTGCCACAGGACGACCATGTGGGTGTGTCGCAGAAGATCACGCCGGCGCAGCGCGACGCGCTGCGCAGCCGGCTGCAGGAGCTGACGCGCCCCGAGGGCGGTGGTTTCATTCTGCGCACGAATGGCGAAGATGCCAGCGACGCCGAGCTGGCCGATGACATCCGCTACCTGCGCGCGACCTGGGCCGGTATCAAGCAGGCGTCGATGCGTTTGCCGCCGGGCAGCTTGCTGCACCAGGACCTCAGCCTGATCCAGCGGGTGCTGCGCGACCTGACCGGCGAGGCGACCCAGTCGATCCGCGTCGACTCGCGCGAGCAGTTCGACGCGTTGACGGCATTTGGACGCGCATTCATGCCGTCTGCGGTTGGCAAATTGCAGCATTACAAGGGTGAGCGCCCGATCTTCGATCTGTACGGCATCGACGAAGAGATTGCGCGCGCGCTGGCCCGGCGCGTGGGACTCAAGTCCGGGGGGTACCTGATCGTCGACCAGACCGAAGCTCTGACGACGATGGACGTCAACACCGGCGGGTTTGTCGGCGCCCGCAATTTCGACGACACCATCTTCAAGACGAACCTGGAAGCGGCGCAGGCGATTGCACGCCAGCTGCGCTTGCGCAACCTGGGCGGCATCATCATCGTGGACTTCATCGACATGGCGCGCGAAGACCATCGCGAATCGGTGCTGGCGGAGTTTCGCAAGCAGCTCGCTCGGGACCGGGTCAAGACCATGGCCGGTGGCTTCTCGCAGCTCGGTCTGGTCGAGATGACACGCAAGCGCACGCGTGAGTCTCTCGCGCACATGCTGTGCGAGCCCTGCGCTGCCTGCGAGGGCAAAGGCATCGTGAAGACCGCGCGCAGCGTCGCCTACGACATCCTGCGCGAGATACTGCGCGAAGCGCGGCAGTTCAATCCGCGCGAGTTCCGGGTGGTGGCTTCGCCCAAGGTGATCGAATTGTTCCTGGACGAAGAGAGCCAGCATCTGGCCGGGTTGATCGAATTCATCGGCAAATCGGTGTCGCTGCAAAGCGAAACCGCGATGGGGCAGGAACAATACGACATCATTCTGTTGTGACTGTGAAATGGGAGGTGTGGTCCTCGGACATGGCCGATGCGGCTCCAGCGCCAGGCCGTCAAGCGCGCGCTGACCGGGTCAGCATCACCAAGGCGATGCCGCCCAGGATGGCTGTAGCAGTGATGGTGCAGGGTTGTCCGCCCCATGCCCGGTGCATGGCGTCCTCGAGCGAAGTGCAATCGATTGTCTCGCCATCAGGGGCTCCGACGCTTGGGTAACATGCGATGACCCGGTCTGGCCCGGCACCCCATGAATAGCGCGCCCATGGATCTCATCACCTTGCGGCTGGTTGTCGCGGTAGCGGACTGCGGTTCCATCAGCGCCGGCAGTGAGCGGGTACGGCTCGCGCTCGGCGCCGCCAGTGCCCGGATATCTGCGCTAGAGACAGCGACCGGTGTGCGCATCTTCGAGCGCTCGTCGCGTGGCGTCATGCTCACACCGACGGGTCACATGCTGGTACAGCGCAGTCGCGAACTGCTGGCCGACGCGCATCGCCTGACGGTGGAACTGCGCGAATACAGCGAGGGCTTGCAGGGTCATGTGCGGATACTGGCCAATGCCTCGTCCATCCTGGAATTGCTGCCCGATCGGCTGATGCGGTTTTCGAACAGCCACCCCGACATCAAAGTCGATGTGGAAGAGCGGCCCAGCCCCGAGATTCCGCTGGCGCTGCTCGATGGACGCGCCGACCTGGGTATCGTCGACATCGCGCACCCCTTGATGGGCCTGCAGTTTCAGGACCTGGGCCGCGATACCCTGGTGCTGATAGTGCCCGCAGGAAATCCGCTTGCCCGATTGCCGCTCGTCGCCTTGCACGACGCGCTGGCCGAGGATTTCATCTGCCTCACGGACGGGAATGCGCTGACCACGCGACTGACTGCCGCTGCTGCCCAGTTGGGTTTGCCGATCAAGATGCGCATGCAGATGCGCAGTTTCGACGCCATCTGTCGCATGGTCGCCGCCGGTCTTGGTGTCGGACTGTTGCCGATCGAGGCGTTGGCACCGCAATTGGCCACTTTGCCCATCAAGGCCATTGCGTTGTCCGAACCCTGGGCCAAGCGCCAACTGTGGCTTGCACTGCGGGACGCAGTTCCCCCCACCGCTGCGACACGCAACCTGATGCAGGTATTGCTCGCATCGGCCGGCGCTTGACTGCGCTGGCACTGGCGCGCCTGACCGATCCACTCCAGTCATCCTTCGCGATAGGCGAAGACTGCTTTCGGCCCAGCTTGTTGCTGGCGCCACCACGCTTCGCTAACCTCGGGCGCACCATCCACCGGCGCAGATCAGGCGCATACGAGCTTCATGAAAATCACACGCGTCAGCGCAACTCCATTGAATCTGCCGGTTTCGGTCGACATCAACGGTCGAACCAAGACAACCTCCCTGTCGATGTGCCTGGTCGACGTCGAAACCGATACCGGGCTGGTGGGTACCGGAATGACCGCCATCACCGAAGAAGAGGTGATTGGCGCCATCGTCAACGACGTCGCCTCCCATGCGCTGGTTGGCATGGACCCGCTGCGCCATGAACAGATCTGGGATCGTCTCTACTGGCTGCTGACGCCACGTGGCCAGTCGGGCTATGCAAGCCACGCCATAGCCGCCATCGACATTGCGCTGTGGGACATCAAGGGACAGGCCTATGGCGAGCCGTGCTGGAAGCTGCTGGGCGCAGCGCGCGAGCAGGTGCCCGTCTATGCAACCTTCGGGTTCGCCTTCTTCGACCGTGACGAACTGGCGCAGGCAGCCAGGGACTGGGTCGCGCGCGGCTTCACGCGTCTGAAAATGACTGTCGGCCACCATGCGCTGCAGCGACGCGACGACCCGCGACCATTGAGCGCGGTCATCGCCGAAGATGTGCAGCGCATCCGCGCCGTGCGCGAAGCCGTTGGCCCGCAGGTGGAAATCTACATCGACGCGAATTGCAGCCTGGACTACTTTCACGCGCTCAAGCTGGCGCAGCAGATCGAGCCGTTCGGGATCGCCTTCTTCGAGGAGCCAGTGACGCAGAACGACATCCCCAACCTGGTCAAGCTGCGAGCCAAGACCAGCATTGCGCTGGCCGCCGGACAGAACGAGGGCCAGGCAAGCCGGTTCCGCGACATGCTGGTGGCCCAGGCGGTCGATGTGGTCCAGCCCAACGCCTGCATCTCGGGCGGATTCACGCAGTGCACCAGGATCGCCGGCATGGCGAACGCTTTCAATACGCGTTTTGCCAACGGTGGCGCCTGGCCACACCACAACATGCACCTGCACGCCGGCCTTGCCAATGGCTCCCTGGTGGAGTACCACTCGGTCGCCGTCCAGTGCTGCAAGCTGGTGTATGACGACCTGCCCGAGCCCGACCAGGGGACGCTCCAATTGCCAACCCGACCAGGCCTTGGTTTCGCGCCGAACCGCGAACGTGTTGCGGAGCACGCCAAACGGCCAGGCTCACGCGGCGTGGGAAAGGCCTGAAGCAATCCATGCGCCTGACGACCTGCCGCGCAAAAGAATCCACCATCCACAGGAGACAAACATGACCATTTCTCGCCCATTTCCCCGTCGCCGAAGCGTCTTGCTGGCTGCATTGCTGGGCCTTTCGGCCACGGTGCATGCGCAGTCCTTTCCTGTCAAACCGATCCGCATCCTGGTTGGCTATTCGGCCGGTGGCGGTGTCGACACCGTGGCCCGGCTGCTCGCGCCGGTGCTGTCGGCGCAGCTCGGTCAGCAAGTCGTGGTCGAGAACCGAGCTGGCGCTGCGGGTCTGATTGCCGGCGATGCGGTAGCCAAGTCGGCACCGGACGGCTACACGCTGCTGCTGGGGGAAAGCGGCCTGCTGATTGCCCAGTACCTGCAGCCGAGCATGAGCTTCGATCCTGTCAAGAGCTTCGCTCCCGTTGCCGGGTTGTTCTACTTGCCGCTGATGGTTGTCGCCAGCAATGACGTACCGGCGCGAAACGCCAAGGAACTGATCTCCTTGCTCAAGGCCAACCCGGGCAAATACTCCTATGCCAGCTCCGGTGTGGGTACCGTGCAGCACCTGGGCTTCGAAATGTTCAAGGCCCAGACCGGGACGTTTGTCGTGCATGTTCCGTACCGCGGTGCGTCGCAGATCGTCCCCGATGTGATTGGCGGCCAGATTCCGCTGGGCGTCGTCAGCGCGACGGCCGGAATTTCCCAGTCCAAGGCCGGCAAGCTCCATGCGGTGGCCATGATGAGCAATGTCAGTCTTCCCGGCGCTGAAAGTGTGACGCCGATGTCCGACGCATTGCCCGGCTTCAGCGTGGCTCCCAGGTTGATGCTGCTCGCGCCCGCTGGCACACCGGCGGCCGTGGTCGAACGCCTGTCCGACGCGGTACGCGTGGCGCTGAGCAATCCTGAGGTCATCCGCTCCGCCAACGTGCAAGGTGCTGTTCCAGCGTTTCTCCCGTCCGCCGAACTGGCGACGGATGTCGCTCGCGAATCGGCGGCCTGGGCAAAGATCATCAAGGATCAGAAGATATCCATCGACTGACACGGTCCGAGCCGATACCAGCTGCAAAGGCATATGCCATGGCGTGCGACAGCAAACCCCTCATCGGCTTGATCGTTCCTCCAGGCGCAGGCGACGTGCCGTCGGACGCTGCGCTGCTGTATGGCGACAAGGTCCGTTTCATCGCCACAGGGCTGGGTATCGGTGGCGTGTCCCCCGCAGGATTCGATCCTGTCGTGGGCACCATCCTGGACAAGGCACGGTCGTTGCGCGATGCCGGTGCACAGGCGATCTCGCTGATGGGTACTTCCATCAGCTTCTATCGGGGAGTCGCATTTACACAGGACCTGCGGGACTCGATGCAGCAGGCCACCGGGCTGCCATGCACGACGATGAGCCATGCCATCGTTTCGGCCTTGCGCACGCTAGGCATGCAGCGGGTGGCAGTGGCCACGTCCTACATCGGCGAACTCAATGACAGCCTGGTCGCTTACCTTGCCGACTCGGGCTTCGACGTGACGGCCATCGAGGGCCTGTCGCTGACGGATGTCCGGGCGATCGGGGAAGTGACGCCCGAGACACTCACGGCGCTGTCCAAGGCCGTGCTGGCACGCGACCCTTCGGCTGACGGCATCTTCATTTCCTGTGGTGGCCTGCTGACACTCGACGTCATTCCCGCTCTGGAACACCTGCTGAACCTGCCAGTCGTCGCCAGTTCGCCGGCCGGCTTCTGGGATGTCATGCGGCTGGCCGGACAGGATCCCGTGTCGCCGCGCTATGGAAGACTGTTCCAGAGCGCCGACAGCACACAAGCGGGCAACGAACGGCCGAAGGCAACTGTGGGCCTGGATCGCAAAGATGCGGTCACCTGAGTCGGGCCCAGACCAGGCGATCGGCTGCGGCGCTACCGGCGGCCCCGCGCGCGAATCGGGCGCGGCTCTCGGCCTCAAGAGCTCTGTCGCCACATCCTGCCCGGGAAGCGCCCCTTGCTGCTGAACATCGGCGACTACCGGCGCGCAGCGCGCCGCGCCTTGCCCGGTTTCGTTTTCGACTATGTCGACGGCGGCGCCGATGACCAGCATTGCATGGCGCGCAACAGGCGGGATCTGGACGCCATCACGCTGACGCCACGGGTCCTGCGCGACACCAGCGCGATCGACACCTCGATCGAGGTGTTCGGCACGCGGTGGCACCATCCATTTGCCGTTGCACCCACCGGACTCAATGCTCTGGTGCGACCAGGGGGTGATGTGGCTTTGGCGCGTGCGGCTTCGAGGCTCGGAGTTCCGTTCACCTTGTCCACGGCTTCCAACCAGCGGCTCGAGGCCGTGCGCGATGCCGCTCCAGACAGCCCGCAATGGCTCCAGCTGTACGTGATGCAGGACCGTTCGATTGCGCAGCAGCTGGTGAAGCGGGCGCGCCGATCCGGTGTCCAGGCATTGGTGCTGACGGTTGACGTGCCGGCCAGCGGCAACCGTGAGAACGATGAACGCAATGGCTTTTCGCTGCCCTTGCGTCCGACGGCGAAGTTGGCCTGGGACCTGGTCAGCCATCCCCGCTGGTCGCTGCGCATGGCGCTGTCGGGTCCGCCCCGGTTTGCAAACCTGGTCGACGACCCACGCGCGATACTGTCTGCACAGGCCCAGGCAGCGTTGCTGTCACGTGCCATGGACCGGACCCTGGTCTGGGACAGCCTGCACTGGCTGCGCGGCCTTTGGGATGGTCCGTTGCTGATCAAGGGCCTCCTGCATCCGCAGGACGCGGTACTGGCACTGCGTCACGGGGTCGATGGCCTGATCGTTTCCAACCACGGTGGGCGTCAACTCGACGCCGCGCCGTCCGCCATTGGAGCCCTGCCTGCCGTCGTGCAGGCAGTGCAGGGACAGGTTCCGGTTTTCATGGACAGTGGCATCCGTCGGGGCTCCGATGTGGCCAGGGCATTGGCTCTTGGTGCACGCGGCGTATTCGTCGGGCGGCCCGTGCTGTACGGCCTGGCCAGCGCTGGTCAGGCTGGCGCGCAGGCGGTGCTGCAGATACTGGCGCGTGAATTGAGGTTGAGCATGACGCTGCTGGGTGCGCGCGCGGCGCAGGAACTGGCACTGCAGCCCGACATGCTGCCCGGGTGCGATCGCAACGCCCCTCCCGTGCCCGCGCCATGACTGAACAGCCGGCAGGGACACGCTGCAGCCGGTGCAACACCAACGACCACCTCAGCCATCGCTGAAGATGCTGCAGATCAGTTGCCGCATCCACCGGTGGGATGGATCCGAATGCTGCCGCCGGCTCCAGTGCAGCGACACCGTGAAGTCGCGCAGCGGCAATGGTGGGGCCACGATGACACATTGGCCGTCGGCATTGAATTCCGGTGCGATCTGGCTGGGCATGATGACGGCCAGATCGGTCTCGCGCACGATCGCCGGCAACGCCAGAAAGTGTGACGCATACAGTTTGATCCGGTCCGTCAATCCAAGTATCTCCAGAATCCGCAGCGTGTCCGAGTGGGAGCGAACCGCCACGAATGCCAATTGCATGAGCGCGGCCAGGTCGGAACCGCCGCGCTGGAGAGTGAGGGCCGAGGGGTGGCCCGCGCGCAGCATCAGGACATACCGGTCCGACATCAGCGCGAACTGCTCCGTGCCGGCGACCGTCGGCAAGAATCCGAAAGCGAAGTCGAGCTCGCCGTTGTCCAATTTCTGTGCAATGCCGGCGTGCGGCATGGCGTTGCACTCGACGGTCGTGCCCGGCGCCTGGATCTGCATGGCCGCCATCAATGCCGGCAGAAAGCGTGCCTCGCCAATGTCGCTCATGTGGATGCGGTAGAGCCGGCGCGATGTGCTGGGGTCGAACGCATAGGTTTGCCGCAAGGCATCGGCGAGCTGGGCCAGGGCTGCGCGAACCGGCCCGATCAGATGGTCGGCCATCGGTGTCGGGCGCACGCCACCATGCACGCGCGCGAACAAGGCATTGCCGAGCAGGCGGCGCAAACGGGTCAGGCCGTTGCTGGCCGCCGGCTGGCTGATGCCCAGGCGTTGCGCCGCCGCGCTGACGCTGCCATGCTCGTACACCTCGGCAAACAGGCGCAGCAGGTTGAGGTCGATCTGGTTGATACGCTCGATATTCATGAATCGGATGAGTCTTAGTACCTTCATATTATTGACGCTATCAACCTGAGGCCGGACACTGCCGAACGCATCGCAGGAGGACATCCGTGGAAGTTTCATTCGACAAGGAAGTGCAGCAGTTGCGCCAGGGTGCGGGCACCACGTTTCATGGGGAAGGGATTCTGGCCATCACCAAGGCGTTGCTGCAATCGGGTGTGTCGTACGTGGGGGGTTATCAAGGTGCGCCCGTCTCCCATCTGGTCGATGTGATGGTGCAGGCCAAGCCCTACATGGATGAACTGGGCGTGCATGTGCAGGCCTGCTCCAACGAGGCATCGGCGGCCGCCATGCTGGGCGCCTCGATCCACTACCCGGTACGCGGCGCGGTCACATGGAAATCCATCGTCGGCACGAATGTCGCATCCGACGCGTTGTCCAACCTGTCGTCGCCGGGCGTGCTGGGTGGCGCCTTGATCGTGGTCGGCGAAGACTACGGCGAAGGCGCGTCGGTGATCCAGGAGCGGACCCACGCCTTTGCGCTCAAGTCGTCGATGGTGTTGCTCGACCCGCGACCCGATCTGGAAGTGATGGTCGGCATGGTCGAGCACGCGTTCCGGCTGTCCGAGGCGTCGAACATGCCGGCGATACTCGAGCTGCGCATCCGTACCTGCCACGTGCGGGGCAGCTTCATCTGCAAGGACAACGTCGCGCCGAACCTGTCGAGCCGCCACCTGATGTCCGATCCGGCCACCTTCGACTACGGCAAACTGGCCCATCCGCCACTGACTTTCGCCCACGAAAGGCACAAGACCGACGAACGCCTGCCGGCGGCACGGCGTTACATCGTCGAACAAGGTCTCAACGAGTGGATGCCGGGCACGCTCGCCGACGTGGGCATCGTCGTGCAGGGCGGCCTGTACAACTCGCTGATCCGGGCACTGCAGCAGTTCGAGCTGGCCGATGCATTCGGCAACAGTGAAATTCCGATACTGGTGCTCAATGTGACCTACCCGCTGGTGCCCGAGCAGATCGGTGACTTTTTCATCGGCAAGCGCGCGGTCCTGGTCGTGGAGGAGGGCCAGCCGGAATACATCGAGCAGGAAATGGCGATGCTGCTGCGCCGGCGCGACATCCAGACGCCGATGCACGGCAAGGACATGTTGCCATCGGCCGGCGAGTATTCCATTGAAGTCATCTGCACCGGCCTGCTCGCGTTTGTCCGCCGCTACCTGCCGGACCCACCCGTCGATGCCGTTGACCGGTGGCTCGATGACAACCGCCAGCGCCGCGCCAGCGTATCGACCCGGTTCGAACGGCCGCTGCCGGCCCGCCCGCCAGGGTTCTGCACCGGCTGTCCGGAGCGGCCGGTTTTCTCGGCGCTCAAGCTGGTGCAGCAGCAGATCGGCAAGGTGCATATCGCGGCCGATATCGGTTGTCACTCGTTCGCCACGTTCGAGCCGTTCTCTTCAGGGCATTCGATCCTGGGCTACGGCATGAGTCTGGCCAGCGGCGCCGGCGTGGCGCCCATGATGCAGGGGCGCACGCTGGCCATCATGGGCGACGGCGGCTTCTGGCACAACGGCCTGATCACCGGCGTGCAATCGGCGTTGTTCAACCAGAACGACGCCGTGCTGCTGATCTTCAAGAACGGCTACACCTCAGCCACGGGGACGCAGGAAATCATCTCGACGCCCGATGACGCCGCGCGCGCGGCCAGCGCCGACAAGCTGGCGAGCCTGACCGATACCAACCAGACCATCGAGACCACGCTCAAGGGCCTGGGCGTGCAATGGCTGCGCACGGTCCACACCTACCGGGTGCAGGAGATGCGCAAGACACTGCTGGCCGCGTTCACCTCGCCGTTCAACGGACTCAAGGTGATCATCGCCGAAGGTGAATGCCAGCTCGAGCGCCAGCGTCGCATCAAACCCTGGCTGGCCGGCCTGCTCAAGAGCGGCAAACGCGTGCAGCGGGTGAAATACGGCGTGGATGAAGACGTGTGCACGGGAGACCACGCCTGCATCCGCCTGTCCGGATGCCCCACGCTGACGATCAAGGACAACCCGGACCCGCTCAAGGTGGACCCGGTCGCCACGGTCATCGACGGCTGCGTCGGGTGCGGCCTGTGCGGCGAGAACGCACATGCCGCGACCTTGTGCCCGAGTTTCTACCGGGCCGAAGTGATCACGAATCCGCACTGGCATGAACGGCTGTTCGACACGTTGCGCAGTCGTCTCGTGCAGGCCATGTCCAGGCCATGACACCCTCGCAAGGAGCCCGCATGCACGGCACGACGCGACCGATCTCCATCCTCGTATGCGCCCTGGGTGGCGAAGGAGGCGGCGTGCTCAGCGAATGGCTGGTGCAAGCAGCCTTGCTGGCCGGATTTCCGGTCCAGAGCACCTCGATCCCGGGTGTCGCCCAACGCACCGGCGCCACCACCTATTACGTCGAGGTGTTTCCGGTGCCGCAAGCGCAAATCGCTGCGCGGCGCCCGGTCCTCAGCCTGTACCCGGTGCCTGGCGCGCTTGACCTGCTGGTGTCGTCCGAGTTGCTGGAAACGGTGCGCCAGATCGGCAATGGCTACGCTGCGCCCCAGCGCACCCATGTCATCAGTTCATCCACCCGGACCCTGACGACCAACGAGCGCATGCAACTGGGCGACGGGCGCATGTCCGACGCGCCGCTGCGCGAGGTGCTGGCGCGCCACAGCCGCGAACACCAGATCTTCGACATGGGCGCGGTAGCCCGCGACACCGGCACCGTGGTCAGCGCGGTGATGTTTGGCGCCGTCGCCGCCAGTGGACTGTTGCCGTTCTCGCGCGTGGTGTGCGAAGCCGTGATTCGGCAAGGCGGGCGCGGCGCCGATGCGAGCCTGCGTGGGTTCGCCCGTGCGTTCGACATCGTCACGGCCGCCCGCCAACAGGTCGACTTCGTGCGCGAGGTCATCGATGGCGCGCCCACACCGCCCC
This sequence comes from uncultured Rhodoferax sp., assembly GCA_964558425.1. GTDB lineage: Bacteria > Pseudomonadota > Gammaproteobacteria > Burkholderiales > Burkholderiaceae_C > CAISIP01. The sequence continues at coordinate 85,926 of CAZLDV010000003.1, forward strand.
CTGCCAGCGCGCGTGCAGCGCCGCTTGCCGTCTTGCCGCCGGGTGCCGCGGACCGCTTCCCCGCCGCGACACACGACGTTCTGACGCTGGGCCATGCGCGCATGGTGGACTACCAGGATGCCCGCTACGGTGCGCTGTATCTGGAGCGCTTGCAGCGCATCCTGGCCGCCGAGCGCGCCAGCGACCCGCACGGCGAACATGCCTGGGCCACCACCCGCGAGACGGCGCGCTACCTGGCGCTGTGGATGGCGTTCGACGATATCGTGCGCGTGGCCGAGCTGAAATGCCGGACTTCACGCCGCGATCGCGTGCGCCGGGAAGTCAAGCTGGCCGACGGTGAACTGCTGCGCGTGTACGAGCACTTCAAGCCAGGCGTGGCCGAACTGGCCGCGCTGCTGCCCGCTGCACTGGCGCAGCCGCTGGTCCGATGGGACCGGCGACGCCAGGCCCGGGGCCGGGAACCCTTTGCCATGCCGATGAAGGTGGCCACCCACAGCATGGTCGGCTTCATGTCGCTGCGCCTGCTCGCCAGTCTGCGCTGGCTGCGCCGCAGCGGCAGCCGGTTCGCGCAGGAGCAGGTCTTGATCGAGCGCTGGCTGGCGGCAGTCGAACACGGAGCGCGCACGCGCTGGGCACTGGGGCATGAAGTCGCCTTGTGCGGCCGCCTGATCAAGGGCTACGGCAGTACCAACGAGCGGGGCAAGGAGAACCTGCTGCATGTCATCGACCACCTGCTCCCGTCACGGACGCTGGTCAATGCCGAACAACGGGTCGAAGCCATCCGTGCGGCGCGCACGGCTGCGTTGGCGGATGACGCCGGCGCGGCCTTGGACCAGACGCTCAAGCAGCATGGTGCGCCGGCGCGTCCGGTCAGGGAAATGCCGATCCGGTTCATGCGTCGGCCGCTGCCATTTGCGCCTGCGGATCGATCGGACAAGGCCGTCACACGATGACGCGCACGCAGGATCCCATCGGTCGCGGACGCGGTATGCTTGCTGCGTCAAACCTCGGGAGCGCACCACCATGGCCCAGCCGCATGCCGTATCCGGACAGGTCGTCCATCTGTCGCCGCTGGCAGACCAATTGCCGGTGGCACTGACCACCGCCATCCTCAAGGCCGAACAACTGGAGCTGGTACGCATCGTGCTCGCCAAGGGCAAATCGATGCCCGAACATCGGGTGCAGGGGGAGATCACCGTGTTGTGTCTGGAGGGCCGCATCGCGCTGCACACGTCGCAAGGAACGCGTGTGCTGGGTCCGTCCGACCTGATCCATCTGCGCGGCGGGGAGCCCCACGGCCTCACGGCAGAAGAAGACGCCACTGCGTTGCTGACGATCTGCCTGGCCAGGCAACAGACCTGACTTCTGTCAGCGCCGTGATCAGGCGGGCGCGGCGGCAGTGTCTTGCAACGGGGTGACGGGATTGCCCAGACCCAGGCTGTACAGGCGGGCATACAGGCCATCGGCCTCCAGCAGCGAGGCATGCCGGCCGGATTCGGCGATTCGGCCGTTGTCCATCACGATGATGCGATCGGCGTGTTGCACCGTCGAGAGCCGATGCGCAATCACCAGGGTGGTTCGCTTGTGCATCAGCCGCTGCAAGGCCTCCTGCACCGCTCGCTCGGACTCTGCATCCAGCGCCGAGGTGGCCTCGTCCAGGATCAGTACCGGCGCATCCTTGTACAGCGCGCGCGCAATCGCGAGTCGCTGACGCTGCCCGCCCGAGAGCTGCATCGCGTTGTGACCAACGACCGTGTCCAGCCCCTGCGGCAGTTCGCCGATCAGGCTTTGCAGATTGGCCGCCGCAAGGCAATGCGCCACGCGTTCGCGGTCCATCGTGCGGCCCAGCGCGACGTTGACCGCCACCGTGTCGTTGAGCATCAGCACATGCTGGCTCACGAGCGCAAACTGGTCGCGCAGCGATGCGAGCGACCAGTCGCGCAAGGCATGGCCATCGAGCAGCACCGTGCCCGCGCTGAGTTCGACAAACCGCGGCAGCAGGTTCACCAGGGTCGTCTTGCCTGAACCCGAGGCACCGACCAGCGCCACGGTTTCGCCCGCGGCCACCTCCAGGCTCAAGCAGTCCAGCGCCGGCACCGTGCTGTCGGCGTAGGTGACGCTGGCGTTGTCGAACCGGATCGTGCCGCTGGCCCGTTGCATGGTGAAGCTGCCACCGGTTTCGTCCGGCGTATCGGCCATCATGTCGAGCCCGCGTTCCATCGCCGCCAGCCCGCGGGTGATCGGATTGGCAACCTCGGTCAGGTGCTTGAGGGGTGCGATCAGCATCAACATGGCGGTGACGAAAGCGACGAACCCACCGACCGAGGTGGTGTTGTCGGCGCTCTGGATCAGCGCCACCGTGATCACGGCAGACAAGGCGACGGCCGCGAGCATCTGTGTCAACGGCGTCATCGCCGCCGAGGCCGCCGTCGACTTCATCGACAGGCGGCGCAAGGCGTCGCTGAGGGATGCGAATCGCGCGGCCTGGGCTCCCTGCGCCGCATGCAGGCGGATGTCGCGATGCGCCAGCACGTTTTCCTCGACCACATAGGCCAGCCGGTCGGTGGCCTGCTGGCTGTTGCGCGTGACCCGGTACAGACGTCCCGACAGGATACGCATGACGAACGCCACCGCCGGGAACAGGAACACGACGATCAGCGTCAGCTTCCAGTTCAGGAACATCAGGTAAGCCAGCAGCGCGAGCAGCGTGAGGCCGTTGCGCGTCAAGGTCATCAGGGCGCCCACCAGCAGCGTCGAACCACTTTGCACTTCATAGACGACGGTATTGGCCAGCGAACTCGATGTCTGTCCGACGAACAGCTCCAGGCGGGCGGCCAGCAGCTTGTCGAACATCGCCTTGCGCATCACCATCAGCCCGGTGCTGGTGATCTTTGTCATGGCCAGCTGTGCCGTGAAACTGCACAAGCCGCGCACCGCGAACAGCAGGATCAGCGAGACGGGAACAGCCCACAAGGCCAGCTGGCCTTGCTGAAATCCACGGTCGAGCAGGGGCTTGAGCAGTGCCGGGATCAGCGGTTCGGACAACGCCAAGGCCAGCGTCGCGCCACCGGCCGTGGCCCACACCCACAACGGCTTGCCGAAATAGGGCCATAGACGTGCCAGTCGCTGGTAGATGCTGCCCACCAGTGGCGCCGGGTCCTTCATCGATGCGAGACTGGGTGACACCAGCGCGGCGCACGCCGATCATGCGGTGCTGGCTGCGCATCGTGGCTGGCGGGAGGCAGGGCGATAGGGCAGTGTTTCATGGCTCGGTCGATGAGTGGGTTTATTATCGGGGCATGCTCTGCCAAGGGTGGCATGCCGGTTTCCCTTTGATGCGCGCGGCCACCGCCAGCCGCTCGGCCCACCCCCGTGGTAGGCTCTTGCGCAAACATTGGCGCACTCCTGCAACCACCCAACCCCTAGCCCGATTCATGATCTCCAGTCTGCTGTGCCGTGCCGTGAACCTGATGCGCCTGTGGGCCATGCTGGGGCTGTTGGCCTTGTGGGCCGTACCCGCGTCGGCCCAATTGCGCATCGAGGTGTCGGGCGTGGGGCTGACCCAGTTGCCGATCGCGATTGCCCCGTTTCGGGGGCAGGACGCGCTGCCGCAGAAGATTTCTGCCATCGTGCAAGCCGATCTGGAACGCAGTGGGCAATTTCGCGGCACCGAACTGGTCGCGGTGGGCATGGACGAGTTGGCTCGCCCCGAACTGACGGCCTGGCGCCAGAAGGGCGCCGACTCCTTGGTGGCCGGCAGCGTGACCGCGTTGGCCGATGGCCGCCTGGACGTCCGATTCCGCCTGTGGGACCTGACCCGCGGGCAGGATCTGGGCGGTCAGAGTTACGCGGTGACGCAAGCCGATCTGCGTCAGGCCGCGCATCGGATCGCCGATTTCGTCTACGAGAAATTGACCGGCGACAAGGGCATCTTCGCGACCCGCATCGCCTATGTAACCAAGGTCGGGCAGCGCTACAACCTGTGGATCGCCGACGCCGACGGCGAAAACGCGCAGTCGGCGTTGGCCAGCCCGGAGCCGATCATCTCGCCAGCCTGGTCGCCGATGGGCGGCCAACTGGCGTATGTGTCGTTCGAATCGCGCAAGCCGGTCGTCTACGTGCATGAAATCGCCACGGGAAAGCGCCGCTTGCTGGCCAATTTCAGGGGCTCGAACAGCGCGCCGGCCTGGGCACCCGACGGGCGTACCCTGGCGGTGACATTGAGCCGCGACGGTGGCTCGCAGCTGTACCTGATCGATGCGCAAGGCGGCGAGCCGCGGCGCCTGTCGCAGTCGTCGAGCATCGACACCGAACCGGTATTTTCCCCGGACGGCTCCACCATCTATTTCGTCAGCGATCGGGGCGGCTCACCCCAGATCTATCGGATGGCGTCCACCGGAGGCAGCGTGCAGCGGGTCACCTTTACTGGCAGTTACAACATTTCCCCTTCGGTGAGTCCGGACGGTAAATCGCTGGCCTATATTTCCCGCGTCAATGGTGCATTCCGATTGCATGTCATGGACCTGGCCAGCGGCACCAGCACTGCGATCAGTGATTCGGCCTCCGACGAAAGTCCCAGTTTTGCACCGAACGGACGACTCATCATTTATGCGACGACACTGCAGGGACGCGAAAGCCTGATGACCACGACGCTGGACGGGCGCGTCAAGACCCGATTGGCCGGCGCCTCGGGCGAGATTCGCGAACCGGACTGGGGTCCGCTGCAGAAACAGTGATATCACAAGGAGAACTCGAATGAAACGATTGTTGCTGGCCTTCACGTGTGCCGTCTTGCTGGCGGGCTGCGGCTCGTCGGTCAAGCTCGATGATGTCGCTGTCGAGGACAAGGCGGGAACGCCGGTTGGCGTAGTGGGCGCTGGCAGTGGCGCTGCCGGAGCGAACGCCGCTGGCGCCGGGACCGGATCGCTGGCAAGCCAGGGCGTGGCGCCGGTCGACCTGACGAAATCGGGTGCCGATGCTGCCATCCAGCAGGGACCGCGGATCGTGTACTTCGATTACGACAGCTTCATCATCAAGCCCGAGTTCCAGGCCTTGATCGAGACCCACGCTCGTTACCTGCGCGCCGATCCGAATCGCAAGGCCGTGATCGAAGGGCATACCGATGAGACCGGTGGCCGCGAATACAACCTGGCGCTGGGCCAGAAGCGCGCGGAAGCGGTGCGCCGCGCCCTGGCCTTGCTCGGTGTTGCGGACAACCAGGTCGAGGCGGTGAGTTTCGGCAAGGAAAAGCCGGCCGTGCCGGGCCACGATGAAGCCGCCATGGCGAAAAACCGGCGTGCCGAGATCGTCTACCGATGAGCAGCGCCACGGGGTGGACCGTGCGTAGCCGCGTTGCGCTGCTCGTGCTGCTCAGTGGGCTCGCATGGGCCCAGCACAGCCAGGCCGCGCTGTTCGAGGACGACGAAGCACGCAAGGCGATTCTGGACTTGCGCCAGCGGGTGGAAGCCCACCGCCAGGAGTCGGATGCGGCCATTCAGCGACTGGTCGAATCGAACAACGAGATGCTGCGCCGAACGACCGAGGAAAACGCCCAGTTGCGTCGCGCCTTGCTCGACCTGCAGAACCAGATCGAATCGCTGCGCGGCGAATTGGCGCGCAGCAACGGACAGCGCGAGCAGTTCAGCCGCGAGTTGTCGGAGTTGCAGCGCGAACAAAAGGACATGACGCAGCGCCAGCAGGAACTGGCGCGCGGTGTCGAGGAGCGCGTCAGCCAGCTCGAACCCGTGAAGGTCACGGTGGACGGTCGCGAGATCGTTGTCGAACCTGCAGAGCGCAAGGCGTACGAGGCGGCGCTGGCGCTGTTTCGCACCGGTGAATTCGCCGGTGCGCAGAACGCCTTCCTCGGTCTGATCGGCCGTTACCCCAAGAGCGGTTATCTGCCGTCTGCCTTGTTCTGGCTCGGCAATGCGCAATACGCGACCCGCGACTACAAGGAAGCGATCACCAATTTCCGCATCATGCTCAAGGCAGCGCCCGACCATGCGCGCGCGCCTGAGGCCTTGTTGTCGATCGCCAATTGCCAGATCGAACTCAAGGACGCGGCCGGCGCGCGCAAGACGCTGGAAGAACTGTCGCGCAGCTATCCGCAGTCCGAGGCCGCCAAGGCCGGCAAGGAACGCCTCGCGAAATTGCGCTGAGACATGCTCGAGACCGACAGTGCGGCTCCCGCGGTGCCGACCGACAATCCGGTCGTGCATCCGGCTCCGCCAGCGGCCGCCGAGGCCGATCTGGCGCGCCGCTTCGGCGGTATCGATCGGCTGTTGGGCATGGCGGCAGCCGCGCGCATACGGCAGTCCCATGTGGCTGTCGTCGGTGTCGGCGGTGTGGGCTCCTGGTGCGCCGAGGCACTCGCGCGCAGTGGTGTTGGCGCGTTGACCCTGGTCGATCTGGACCATGTGGCTGAATCGAACATCAACCGGCAGGTGCACGCGCTGGAGACGACGCTCGGGCAGGCCAAGGTGCAGGCCATGCGCGCCCGTGTGGCATTGATCAACCCGCAATGTGTCGTGCAGGGTGTCGAGGCGTTTGTCGACGCCGACAACTGGCCCGCACTGCTGCCCAGCCCGGTCGATGCCGTCATCGATGCCTGTGACCAGGTGCGCGCCAAGGTGGCCATGGCCGATTGGGCGCGTCGCAACCAGGCGCTGTTCATCACGGTGGGTGCGGCCGGCGGCAAAAGGCTTGCACACAAGGTCGACATCGATGATCTGTCGCAGACCACGCATGACCCGCTGCTGGCCCGGATGCGCACCTTGTTGCGCAAGCAGCACGATGCACCCGCTGCCGGCCGGAAGATGGGTGTTGCCTGTGTGTTCAGCCGCGAACCCGTGCAAGCCGTCGACCCGTCGTGCGCCATCGCGTCGGACGGATCGCTCAATTGTCACGGCTACGGATCGATGGTCAGCGTGACCGCAACGTTCGGCCAATGCGCAGCCGGCTGGGTGCTCAACGCGATCGCAAATCGACTCTGATCCAGAGCCAGAATCACGTTTTTTTCTGGTTATAATTTCAGGCTTTGCAGCACGGCACACACCGTACGGCAAGAGAGTGTGGGACGTTAGCTCAGTTGGTAGAGCAGCGGACTTTTAATCCGTTGGTCGGCAGTTCGAGCCTGCCACGTCCTACCACCAAAACGGCTTCGGCCACGGAAAGCCCGCTATTCAAGAGATAGCGGGCTTTTTTGTTGGCTGCCCATGCATCGGTCTGCGCACCCACGGACGCTGGGTGGTCGATGACCCTGCTACCGGCTCGCGCAGCAGAGCCTTGCAACGCGTCGTGTGCAGTGCCTCGCTGGGAACGTGGCGCTCGTGGCCATGGCCATGGACTAGGCCTGGGCTTCCTGTCCCCCGATGGTCATGGCGCCACACACCGGTGCTGGCCATTGCAGTGCCTGGTGCTGCTGCACCAGGGGCTGCAATCCCAGGTAGAGCTCGTCTGGAAACGCGCGGGTCTTGCGGCTGTGCAGGTCGACTCCCGCGCTGACGTATTCGATGGTGCAGGCCAGTTGATCGCGCGTGTCATTGACGATGAAGTACATGCCATGAAAGCGCTTGCGGTGCATCTCCAGTATGCGGTTGAAGCCGCTGACCCGGTCGCCCACATGGATCTCTGCACGGAAGCTGATGTGGTGTTCAAAATCAAACAGTCCATAGTGGGTCTGTTCGAAATAGTCATCGGCCAGGCCAATCCCTTTGATGATTTCGTAACCTCCGATCTCATAGAGCTTCAAATAGAACTGCACGTTCACGTGGCCGTTGCGGTCCTGCCAGTCGGCGGGAACGGTCATGTGCATGTCGGCTGGCAGTTGACGCACCTCTGCGACACTTGGGAAGGATGGACGGTTCATGCGGGTGTCTCCGTGGGTATTCAAACTCTTTGCCGGCAAGGCTTCTCGATCGCCTTGCGGCACCTCTTCACGCCAGTGCCTGACGTTCATTTCAATCGCGAAAGCCCATTATCAACAACAGCCGCTGCCAGCCAGCGCCCCATGTTCGAACCCGCTCGCTGATGGCAGCATGGGAAAATGCCCGAGCGTGAATGGCTGTCGCCGCATCACGATCTGCAATGACAGGAAATGACCCGCATGACGCCAATGCCCACCACCCACTCGATGCTCGTCGGCTGCCTGTACGACTACTGGACGCTGAACGACCAGATCGATGCGCGCAATGGTTCGTCGGGTTGACCTGTCGGGCATGGCTCACCCCGCAGCGGAGGCACGCGAGCCCGGGGTCAAGCCCGATACGGCCGTGCCCGTGCTGTATTCCTTTCGCCGATGTCCGTACGCGATACGGGCGCGGATGGGCTTGCACGTCGCCGGCGTCGCGGTCGAGTTGCGCGAAGTGGCATTGCGCAACAAGCCGGACGCCTTGCTCCGACTCTCGCCCAAGGGCACGGTGCCGGTGCTGCAGCTGCCTGACGGGCGTGTGCTGCACGAAAGTCTGGACATTCTGATCTGGGCACTGCAACAGAGTGACCGCCACGATTGGCTGGCGACGCTGGACCAGAGCGCTATGCAGCAGTGGGTGCTGCGCAACGATGACGACTTCAAGCCCCTGTTGGACAACTACAAATATGCAACGCGTGGCCCCACCCTGTCGCAAGCCGCGCAGCGCAGCCTGGCGCTGGATCGGTTTGTCGCGCCGCTGGATCAGGTGCTGGCGCGGCGGCCGTTCCTGTGCGGCGCAGCGCCGGGCTGGGCCGATCTGGCGTTGTTTCCGTTTGTGCGGCAATTCGCAATGGTCGAACCCGACTGGTTTGCCGCCCAAGCATCGTTGCCGGATCTGCGCCGCTGGCTGGAATTCTGGCTCGGCAGCCGCTGGTTTGCGTCGGCCATGGTCAAGCAGCCGGTGTGGATCGACCCCGCATCCGATCGCGCCTGCAGCGCAGGCCGTGGTGTAGATTCGGGCGCATGAGCACCGCCGGGCCGTTCCCAAGGGCGAATTCCGCAATGCGCAGCATGGAGGATGCCTGATGAGCACCGCCGGGCCGTTCCCAAGGGCGAATTCCGCAATGCGCGGCATGGAGGATGCCTGATGAGCCTGTCCGTATCGGTGCTGTCGCATGCATGAGAACCTGTTGGAAACCATA
>CAZLDV010000004.1:0-93029 GCA_964558425.1 uncultured Rhodoferax sp.
ATGACCATCCCGAGGTCTGGCAATGGGTGCGCAGCATCAGGCTCTTGGGTTCCCTGGCGTTGAATCCTTGCATGATGCGGCACCAGAGCAGCCGGGCCGCGCGCATCTTGGCCACTTCCAGATAGAAGTTCATGCCGATCGCCCAGAAGAAGCTCAGCCGCGGCGCGAACGCATCCACGTCCATGCCCTTGCCGATCGCGGTCTTCACGTATTCCTGCCCGTCGGCCAGCGTGAACGCCAGTTCCAGCGCCTGGTTGGCGCCGGCCTCCTGCATGTGGTAGCCGGAGATGCTGATCGGGTTGAAGCGCGGCATGTGCTCGGCCGTGTATTGCATGATGTCGCCGATGATGCGCATCGACGCAGCGGGCGGATAGATATAGGTGTTGCGAACCATGAACTCCTTGAGGATGTCGTTCTGGATGGTTCCACTGAGCTGCGCCTGCGCCACACCCTGTTCTTCCGCCGCCACCACATAGCCGGCCAGCACCGGCAACACCGCGCCGTTCATCGTCATGGACACGCTGATCCTGCCCAGGTCGATCTGGTCGAACAGGATTTTCATGTCTTCGGCGCTGTCGATGGCCACGCCCGCCTTGCCGACATCGCCGGTCACCCTGGGATGGTCGGAGTCGTAGCCCCGATGGGTTGCCAGGTCGAATGCGACCGACACCCCCTGCCCGCCGGCTGCCAGTGCCTTGCGGTAGAACGCATTGGATTCTTCGGCGGTGGAAAAGCCGGCGTACTGGCGGATGGTCCAGGGACGCACTGCGTACATCGTGGCCTGGGGCCCCCGCACGTAGGGGGCAAAGCCGGGCAAGCTGTCGACATGGGCCAGACCTTGCAGATCCCGGGCGGTATACAGCGGCTTGACGGTGATGCCGTCGGGCGTGTGCCAATGCAATGCTGCCAGGTCACCCCCCGGTGCCGACTTGCGGGCGGCTGCTTCCCACTGGGCCAGTGTGGCGGTGTCTTCGGCCGTGACGGCAGTGGACACAGGCTTCGGGGATGTTTGGCTCGTCATGGCAAGGCTCCGGGCAGTTGCATTCGGCGGTGGCGGCAGGTCGCGCCGTCGCTATTCTGGGTTGCGTCAGTGGTTCTGAATTTATAATTATAAATTCAGAAAACTGCCATCAAACTGACACCGCAACCCGGATGCATCGCATTATGGCCGCCCAGTCCCTCGCTCCCCGTGCCCTGTACCAGGAGGTTGCCGAACAGGTACGTCAACGCATTTTCAACAGCGAGCTGGCTCCGGGCAGCTGGATCGACGAGCTCAAGCTGGCCAGGGATTACGGCATCAGCCGCACGCCCCTGCGCGAGGCACTCAAGGTGCTGGCCACCGAAGGGCTGGTCACCATGAAGGTGCGGCGCGGCGCTTACGTGACCGAGGTGTCCGAGAGAGACCTGCGCGAGGTCTACCATCTGCTGGCCTTGCTGGAGTCCGATGCGGCCCGTCAGGTAGCCCTGTGTGCCAGCACCGAACAACGGGTCGAACTGCAGGAATTGCACCAGCGGCTTGAAGCGGCCGGCACACGGCAGCAACCTGATCGCGCTGTGTTTTTCCAGCTCAATGAGCAGTTCCATCTGCGCTTGCTCGCAATCGCCGATAACCGCTGGGCCATGCAGATGGTTGCCGACCTGCGCAAGGTCATGAAGCTCAATCGCCACCACTCGTTGCTCAAGACCGGGCGCATCGGCCAGTCACTGGCCGAACACCGCAGCATCATGCAGGCCATCGCCGCACGCGATCCGCAGGCCGCCGGAGCCAGCATGCAGGCGCACTTCAGGAACGGTCTGGAAGCGGCGGCCTGAGTTGCGGCGCCGCCGGCCCGATCCGCCGCTTCCCGGTGCGAGCAGAAAGCCACGGCGATGGGATGAGTACCGCAGGGCGAAGCTGGCCAGATCAGCCCGATCGGTGATCGGTCCCGGCACGGCTGCCGATGCGCTCCGTATCAGACATCGGCAAGAGCGCTCTCGTCGACGTGGCGGCCGCCCATGCGATGCGCCCGTTGCATCACCGCCTGCGGTGGCTGGTCGCGCAGCCGATGGTCACTCCAGACCTGCCGCCAGACCCGCGCACCGGGTAAACCATGCCGCAGCCCCAGCATATGACGGGCAATCGACGGCCACGGTGTTCCATGGACCGCCAGCTCCCTTTCCATGTAGTGCACCATCTGTTGCTCCACCGCCTCCCGGCTGGCGGCGCGCTGCGGCGCACCGAAAAGCTGCTGATCCCATGACGCCAGCAGCCAGGGGTTGTGGTACGCCTCGCGGCCCAGCATGACGCCATCGACCTGTGCCAGATGGGTGGCGATCTGGGCCATGTCCTTGATGCCGCCGTTGATCACCCAGGTCAGGCGCGGGAAGTCGGCCTTGAGCCGGAGCACCGTGTCGTAACGCAGCGGCGGCACCTCCCGGTTTTCCTTGGGCGACAAGCCCTTGAGCCAGGCATTGCGTGCATGCACGATGAAGACCTGGCAGCCAGCCTCGCTGACCTGGCCCACGAAATCGCGCACGAAGCCGTAATCTTCCGACTGGTCGATGCCGATGCGGTGCTTCACCGTTACAGGCACCGACACCGCGTCGACCATCGCCTTGACACCATCGGCCACCAGCGCGGGTTCGGCCATCAGGCAGGCCCCGAATGCACCCCGCTGGACGCGCTCGGACGGACAACCGCAGTTCAGGTTGATTTCGTCGTAGCCCCAGGACGCCCCCAGCCGCGCGCACCGGGCCAGATCGGCGGGTTCGCTGCCACCGAGTTGCAGCGCGACCGGGTGTTCTTCCGGGTTGAAACGCAGATGCCGCGGTACGTCGCCATGGATCAGGGCGCCGGTCGTCACCATCTCGGTGTACAACAAGGCCTGCCGGGAGAGCAGTCGGTGGAAAAATCGGCAATGGCGATCCGACCAGTCCAGCATCGGCGCAACCGAGGCCCGCCAGCGCGATGTGGAAATGGAAGAGCGCAATGCCATGCTGGCGATTATCCCTGTCTGCGGCGGCAGGCCGTCTCTGGCTCACCGCGCACGGCGATTCCATAGAATCGGTCGATCGCCACCACGACAGCAGCCAAGGCTGCGACCATCCCAATGCGCCGCTACCGCGTCCTGAGCGCCGAGTTCGCCCACGAAACCAATACCTTCAGTCGGATTCCCACTGGCTATGCCAACTTCGAGGCGCAGGATTTTTTCCTGGACGCGCAGGCGGCCATTGCGGCGCGCGGCAATTCGAACACCGAACTGGCCGGTTTCTGCGATGCCGCGCGCCAGCACGATTGGGAGCTGGTGCATGTCTTGTCGGCCATCGCGCAACCTGCCGGATCCGTGACCCGCGATGCATTCGATCGGCTCACCGGCCCCATCGTGGCGGCGGCGCAGGCGCAGCAGGACACGCTGGACGGCATCCTGCTCGGCCTGCATGGCGCCATGGTGACCGACTTCTGCGAAGACGGCGAAGGCGAATTGCTGGCGCGCCTGCGTGCGGTGGTCGGGCCGCACATGCCGATCGCGGTCACGCTCGACCTGCATGCCAACGTGACCCGTGCGATGTGCCGCCATGCCAACATCCTGGTCTCCTACCAGACCTATCCGCATGTGGACATGCGCCGCACCGGGGCCGAGGCCGGCGGCATCCTGCACCGGACCATGGCCGGCGAGATCCGGCCCGTGGTCGTATGCGCCCACCTGCCGATGATCGATGAGGTCAATGGCGGGCGAACCGATGTCGGACCGATGATCGAGCGACTGCAGCGCGCCCGTGCCTATGAGCAAACCGACAACGTATTCGCGGTCAGCATCAATGCCGGTTTCGGACGCGCCGACATCGGCGAGATCGGGCCCACGGTCACGGTGGTCGCGCAAGGCGCTCTGCAGGCGCACCAGGCTTTCGCGCAGGCGCTGGCCGACGACATCTGGCAGGGGCGCCATGCGCGGATCAACCAGTTTCTCGATGTGCACGAGGCGGCGCGCATCTGCCGCGAGCACGACGCGGGGGCAGACAAGCGTCCGATCATCGTTGCCGACTATTCGGACAACCCGGGCGGTGGCGGGTATGGCGACGCCACCAACCTGCTGGCCGCACTGCGCGACGCCGGTGTCACCGATGCCTGCTTCGGTCCGATCGTCGACCCGCAGACCGTGCAGCAACTGCAAGCCACGCAGATCGGCGCCACCGTATCGGTGCGCCTGGGAGGCAAGACCGACGCCAGCCTGGGCGGCGGACCGCTGGAGTTGCAAGCCACCTTGCTGCTGCGCAGCGACGGCCACTTTTACGCCGACGGACCGATGACCGGCGGGCTGGACAAGACCTGGGGCCCGACCGTGGTGTTGCGGGTGGACGGCATCGACGTGCTGGTCGTGACGCAGCCGGCGCAGATGCTGGACCTGGCGCAGTTCCGGGCCTTTGGCATCGATCCCGCCAGCAAGAAGGTCGTGGGCCTGAAGTCGATGCAGCATTTCCGCGCCGCCTTCGAGCCCATCGCCTCGAAGGTGATCGTCTGCGACAGTGGCGCCTTGTGTTCGCCCGACTACACGCGCAAGCGCTACCACCAGCTGCCGCGACCGATCTTCCCGCTGGACCAGGGCATTGACCTGCAGGCCTGGCGCGCCGAACGCGCCGCGTCGTTGGGCATCTGATTGCTGACCAGGCACACTCCGGGTCCGTCCAGCACCGCCTGGCACATCGCCGTGGCTGGCATGGTCGCGCTGGCGGTGGCGATGGGTATTGGCCGGTTCGCCTTCACACCGATCCTGCCGATGATGCTCGCCGACGGCGTCACCGATCTGGCTGCCGCAAGCTGGCTGGCCAGTTCCAACTACCTCGGCTATCTGGTCGGCGCGGTGCTGTGCACCGTGCAACCCTGGTTGTGGCGACGACTGGATCGGCCCGCTGCAGTCGACAGCCCGGCACTGGTGCGCCTGGGCCTGGTCGCGACCGCGCTGCTGACGGCTGGCATGGCATTGCCGCTGCCGGGCCTGTGGCCTGTGCTGCGCTTTCTGGCCGGCGTGGCCAGTGCCGTGGTGTTTTTATACGTGTCGGGCTGGTCGCTGGCGCAGCTGGCACAGCGCCAGCAGGCCGAGATGGGCGCACTGATCTTCATCGGCCCGGGTGCCGGCATCGTGGTCAGCGGCCTGATCGCCAGCGCCATCGTCGCCTGGCACGGCTCTGCTGCCCTTGGCTGGATGGTGTTCGCGCTGCTGGCGGTCGCTTTGAGCGCGATGGTCTGGCGCAACCTGCGCTCCCATCGCGATGGCGCAATCGCGTCGCAAGCCCCGGGCCCTGCGACCGACACGGAGCCATCGCTGGCACCGGCGCAGGCGCACGGTGCGGCCGAGACGGCGCTGTTGGCCATCGGCTACGGACTCGGCGGACTGGGCTATATCGTCAGCGCCACCTTCTTGCCGGTGATTGCCCGCCTGGCAATTCCCACCTCGACATGGCTCGATCTGTTCTGGCCACTGTTCGGGCTGGGCGTCATGGTCGGCGCGCTGGTCGCGTCGCGCATTCGCGCGACATCCGACCTGCGCTGGCGGCTGGTCGTCTGCAACCTGTTGCAGGCCCTGGGCGTCGGCATCGGCGTGTGGTGGCCCAGCAGCACCGGATTTGCCCTGGGCAGCGTGTTGCTGGGGCTGCCCATGACAGCGACCACCTATTTCGCGATGCAGGAAGTGCGCCGCATCGCGCCGCGGCACACTGTCGCGGTGATGGGGTTGCTGACCGCGGTGTACGGCCTGGGTCAGGTGATCGGTCCGCCCTTGACGGCGCTGTTCCTGGCGCGCAGCATGTCGGCAGATCAGGGGTTCACTCTGGCCTTGCTGGTGGCAGCGGGCGCATTGCTGCTGGGCGGCGCGACCTTCGCCGCCATGACGCGGCTGTTTCCCTTGCGAGGCAGCTGACGGCCGGCCTCAAGGGCCCGGGCTTCGCTGCGCGGTGCGCCGCTGATCGAATCGCAACAGCCCGCGTTGGGTGGCTGCGTTGGGCGCCAGCAGCCGCTTGCGCAACAACTGGTAGGTATCGCCATCGAAGGCCAACACGCTGCGCGTCGCCAGCGCATCGTCGAGCTCGGATTCGTCATGCACCGTGCCCAGGTGGCACCAGCGGTCGAACAGATGGATGTCGGTGCGACCGGCATGCGGGTCGTGCTCGCGCAGCCCGATACAACCCTGGAAGGGCCAGTCCGCCATGCGGTAGGAAGCCAGTGCGCGCTGCAGACGCAACAGATGTGCGCGCGGATCCTCCTTGCCGCAACAGGCGCCAGCGCAGCGCCCCAGCTGCTGCGCGAAGCAACGCCCGGTACCGGGCTCCAGTCCCAGCATGCGCGCGCACAGGCCATGCGCGTCGGCCAGATCGCGCAGTGCCTGGCGCGCGGCTCGGGCCGACTTGAAGACGCCGTACACCGGATCAGGCAGACCCTGCTGCAGGTCCTCCAGCCCAATCAGGCGCAATTGCGGCGCGGCCCGCGCGTCGCACGCGAGCTGCCAGACGCACAGCGGCGCATTGCGCCGCAGGCGACGGTTGTAGCTCGGCTGCAACTGCTTGACCAGGCGCGACTCGAGCAACAAGGCGCCGAGTTCGCCCGCCGTGCGCCGGAAATCGACACTGCGCGTCTCCTGCGCCAATTGCATGCCACGCCCGGTCGCGTGGTCGGACCGAAAGTGCGACAGGACCCGCGCACGCACATGCATGCTCTTGCCGATGTACAGAGCCTGGCGCGCCTCGCCATACATCAGGTAGACACCGGGTGCGTCCGGGATGTCCTGCAATGCGGTCTCCAGGTGCGGCGGCACGCTGGCCACGCCGCTGACCAGCGCTTGCGCGGCTGCGCGCACCGGTTCGGCGCCCAATTCATCCTCTGCGAGCGCCAGCCACTGCAGCACCGTATCGACATCGCCCATGGCGCGGTGGCGTGCGTCACTGCGCAGGCCGTGACGACGCATGATGGCGTCCAGTCCGTGCCCCTGGTGCTGCGGATACAGCTTGCGCGACAGGCGCACCGTACACAGCAAGCGTACGCGCAAGTCGATCTGCATGCGCAGGAACGCATTCTTCAGGAAGCCATGGTCGAACCGTGCGTTGTGGGCAACCAGCACGGTTCCGTCCAGCAACTCGAGCAGCCGCATGGCGACCTGTTCGAACGTCGGCGCATCGGCCACCATCGCATTGTCGATGCCGGTCAGACTGGTGATGAACGGCGACACCCAACGCCCCGGGTTGACCAGGGTGCTCCAGCGCAACACCTCCCGCCCGTGCTCGACCCGTACCGCCGCGATCTCGATGATCCGATCGGACACCGGGTTGCCTCCGGTCGTTTCCAGATCGAGCATCAGATAGCTGGGCAGCATGGATGTGATTGTGCAGCAGCCGTGGCCGGCAGGCTGTCGACAATCACCGCTGCAGCCACCATTCGTCACAGGAGCCGCCGATGCCGACACTGAACTATCCGAATCAACGCGATGACCTCACGGCAGCCTTGCGCTGGGCGGCCCGGCTTGGATTGGGCGAAGGAGTCTGCAACCACTTATGCCGTACGCGACCGCGCTGACGCTGGTGCAAGGCGGCCGCCTGTCGTGGAGCCATCAGAATGCACTGCGCTTCTGGGGCCGGCTCGGCTATGACGACAATTACGGCGGTGTCGTCCTCGATGCCGCCGAAGGCGAACGAATCGGGCGCGCCATGACCGGCAAGGAGGTGATGTTCATGGCCAGCCATGGCGTGACGGTCACCGGCGCCACATTGGCCTGGGCTTTCGACGAACTGTATTGCCTGGAGCGGGCCTGCATGCACCAATGCCTGGCGACACAGGCGGCCGCTGGAAAGCCCTTGCGCCAGCTCCCCGAAGCCGACTGCCAGGCGATTGCAGCGCAGATTGCCGGTGAACGCGCGCAGAGCGATCTGTTCTTCGCGGCCATCCAACGCCTGCTGGACCGCGACCAGCCCGGCTGGCGTACGAAGGACTGACGCCGGCGCGCCGGCGGTCAGCTGGTGATGTAGGTCTGCAGCTGCGCGATGGTCTCCTGCTGATCGGCGATCATGTCGTCCATGATGTCGCGGATCGAGATCATCCCCAGCACCCGGTGCTGGTCCACCACCGGCAGGTGCCGAATCTTGTGCTGGCTCATCAAGGCCATGCAGGCACGGGTGCGGGTTTGCGGTGTGACCGTGACCACATCACGCGTCATGATCGCTGCCACCGGGGTTTCTCGTGAGTTCTTCCCCTGCAGCGCCACCTTGCGCGTGTAATCACGCTCTGAAAAGACGCCGACGAGTGTGTCGCCCTCCATCACCATCATGGCGCCCACTTCAAAATCGGACAGCAGCTTGAGCCCATCGAAGACCATCATGTCGGGCGCGACCTTGTACAGGGCCTTGAGGCTGGTCGCATCGCGCTTGCCCAGAAGTTCAACAATCGGTTTCATGATGCCTCCCGTATCCAGAGCGGATGGGGCCGAGTGTAGCCAAACACACAGGTCGCGCAACCCGCCATCCGCAACCTGCCCTCGGGAACGCTGCACAGCGGGTTCCTGGGTAACATGCTGCCGACATGGCCATGCTCCGTCCGGGTCCGGCGGCCTATTGCAATTGCGACCTGCGGCGCCCAACTGCCTGACGGTGTCTTGCACAACCCTCGACCGACGTGTCCTTCCTGATCTTTGCCTTCATCGCACTGGCGTTCGTCGCCTGGCTGCTGGCACGCCCCTGGTTGCTGGAACGGCAGCGGACACGGCGGCGTGCGCTGCCGTTTCCCGCGCCCTGGCGCGCGGTGTTGCAGCGGCTGCCTTTTGTGCAACGCTTGCCGGCAGACCTGCAGTTGCAGCTCAAGGCCCATATGCAGGTGTTCCTGGCCGAGAAACCGTTCATTGCCTGCGGCGGCATCGTGCTCACCGAAGCCATGCGCGTCACCATTGCGGCGCAGGCCTGCGTCTTGCTGCTGGGCCGCGTGACCGACTACTACCCAGGCTTGCGTCAAATCCTGGTCTACCCCGGCCCGTTTGTCGTCGAGCGGGCGCAGCCCATGGGTCATGGCGTACTGCAGGACCTGCGCCAGGTGCTGTCGGGCGAGTCCTGGTCGCAAGGCCAGGTCGTGCTGTCCTGGCAGGACGTGGAGAACGGCATCGCCGATCCGCAGGACGGCCGCAATGTCGTGATCCACGAGTTCGCGCACCAGCTCGATCAGGAAAGCGGCCAGACCAACGGCGCACCCCATCTGGCCAGCCGGCGCGCCTACCGCGCCTGGTCGCAGGTGATGGGCCAGGAGTTCGCCCGGTTGCAGCAACGCGTGGCGGCAGGCCACGATGGCGGACTGCTCAGTGACTACGGCGCGACCAACCCGGGCGAGTTTTTCGCGGTGGCGTCGGAAGCGTTTTTCGAGCAGGCTCCGCGCATGGCTCAGGAGCACCCGGCCCTGTTCGACCAGTTGCGCCGCTACTACTGTGTCGATCCGCTGGCGTGGTAGACCACTGGCTCAGCGCGGCCCTGACCTGAGCGACGCCGGCGGCGCCGCGGCACGGACTGTCATTTTCCCGCCAGCCCCATCGACCGGGTGATGACTTCCTTCATCACCTCGTTGGTACCGCCATAGATGCGCTGCACCCGCGCATCGGCGAACGCGCGCGTGATCGGGTATTCCCACATGTAGCCGTAACCGCCAAACAGCTGCAGGCATTCGTCCATCACCTTGCACTGCAGGTCGGTGCACCAGTATTTGGCCATGCTCGCGGTGGCGGTGTCGAGTGTGCCCTGCAACACCAGCTCCAGGCATTTGTCGACGAACACACGCGCCACCTGCACCTCGGTCTGCAACTCGGCCAGCGTAAAGCGGGTGTTCTGGAAACTGGCCACTGTGCCACCGAACATCTTGCGCTCCTTGACATAGGCGATGGTCTGGTCGATGGCTGACTGCGCCGACGCCACCGCGCCGATGGCGATCTGCAGCCGCTCCCAGGGCAATTCCTGCATCAGGCAGACAAACCCCTTGCCCACCATCGCGTCGCCGCCAAGAACGCGGTCGGCCGGCACCGGCACGTTGTTGAAAAACAGTTCCGACGTATCCTGCGCCTTGAGCCCGAGCTTCTTGAGCCGCTGGCCCTTTTCAAAGCCAGGCATGCCGCGTTCGACCAGCAACAGGCTGATGCCGTGCGCGCCGGCGCCGGGGTCGGTCTTGGCGACAACGATCACCAGGTCTGCATGCCAGCCGTTGGTGATGAAGGTCTTGCTGCCGTTGAGCAGGTAGCTGCCATCGGGCTGGCGGATGGCCGAGGTCTTGATGCCCTGCAAGTCGGAGCCGGCGGCCGGTTCGCTCATGGCGATCGCGCCGATGCAGGTGCCTTGCGCCATCGGCGGCAGGTAACAGGCCTTTTGCGCCTCGGTGCCGTAGCGCAGCAGATACGGCGCGACGATCTCGTTGTGCAGACTGAAACCGATGCCGCTGTAACCAGCGGCCGCATGCACCTCCATCTGCGCCACCGCATACAGGCGATCCGCGCCGGCGCCACCGTATGCTTCGGGCATGGTCATGCACAGGAAGCCGTTGGCCCCCGCCTTTTCCCAGACCGCCCGATCGACGTAACCCTGCTCTTCCCAACTGGCGTGGTGGGGAGCGATTTCCTTGTCCGCGAAACGCTGGTAGCTGTCGCGAAAGGCCAGATGGTCGGGTTCATACACTGTGCGCGGAATCATGCAGTCGTCCTTGTGTGTCCGGTCAATGCCGAGGCAGCCGATGCTAGCGCACCCGTTGCGGCTCCCCGCGCGACGGCCTGGCGGCCGGCAGCCCCGCGTGCATGCTTATACTCATTTTCTATCCGCAGCGCGACGGCGCATCCCGGCCGGCGACGAACCGCGGCCACCACCAGGAGATCACAGCATGAGCACCGCAGGGCCGTTCCCAAGGGCGAATTCCGCAATGCGCAGCATGGAGGATTCCTGATGAGCACCGCAGGGCCGTTCCCAAGGGCGAATTCCGCAATGCGCAGCATGGAGGATGCCTGATGAGCACCGCAGGGCCGTTCCCAAGGGCGAATTCCGCAATGCGCAGCATGGAGGATGCATGATGAGCACCGAAGCGTTTGTCTATGACGCGATCCGCACCCCACGCGGCAAAGGCAAGAAAGATGGCAGCCTGCACGAGGTCAAGCCGGTCAATCTGCTGGCCGGCGTGTTGACCCAATTGCAACAGCGCAATGATTTCGACACCGGCCAGGTCGATGACGTGGTCATGGGCGTGGTCTCGCCGGTCGGCGAGCAGGGTTCGGTCATCGCCAAGGTGGCGGCACTCAAGGCCGGCTGGGATTTCCGCTGTGCCGGCGTGCAGCTCAACCGTTTCTGCGCCTCCGGCCTGGAGGCGGTCAACATGGCGGCGCAAAAGATCCGTTCGGGCTGGGAGGACCTGGTCGTGGCCGGCGGCGTCGAAAGCATGAGCCGGGTGCCGATCGGCTCGGATGGCGGAGCCTGGGCGCAAGACCCGGAAACCAACAGCGCCACCGCCTTCGTACCCCAGGGCATCGGCGCTGACCTGATCGCGACCCTGGACGGATTTCGGCGTGAAGACGTCGACGCATTTGCGCTCGAAAGCCAGCAGCGCGCCGCGCGTGCGCGCGCGGCTGGGCACTTCGCCCGATCGCTGGTGCCGGTCAAGGACTTCCTGGGCCAGACCATCCTCGACGCGGATGAATTCATCAAGCCCCACACGACCCTGGAAGGCCTGGCCGCGCTGCGCCCGGCGTTCGAGCAGTTGGGCGCGATGGGCTTCGACCAGGTGGCGTTGAGCCGTTACCCGCAGGTCGAACGCATCCACCATGTGCACCATGCCGGCAATGCGTCAGGCATAGTCGACGGCGCCGCCGCGATGCTGATCGGGTCGGCCGCAGCCGGCAAGACCCATGGATTCACCCCGCGCGCGCGCATCGTTGCCGCCGCCCTCAGTGGCGCCGACCCGACCATCATGCTGACCGGGCCGATGCCCGCCACGCGCAAGGCTTTGGCCAAGGCCGGCATGACGATCGACCAGATCGACTTGTTCGAGGTCAACGAGGCCTTTGCCGCGGTGCCGATGCGATTCATGAAGGAGATGGCGGTGCCGCACGAAAAAGTGAACGTCAATGGCGGTGCGATTGCGATGGGCCATCCGCTTGGCGCCACCGGGGCCATGATCCTCAACACACTGATCGACGAATTGCATCGACGCCATCTGCGTTACGGCCTGGCCACCTTGTGTGTCGGTGGCGGCATGGGTATTGCCACCATTGTGGAGCGGATCTGAACCATGAAGACCATCCGATACGAACTGCAGGACGGCATCGCCACCATCACGTTCGACGAGCCGGACTCGCCGGTCAATACGATGTGCCAGGACTGGCAGCAGGACCTGACAACGGTGACCGCGCAGGTGGTGCGTGACAAGGAGGCCATCCGCGGCATCATCCTGGCATCGGCCAAGACCACCTTTTTCGCCGGCGCCGACCTCAGGGCATTGATGCGGCTCAAGGCGTCCGACGCACCGGCGATCTTTCGCGAGATCGAGCACAACAAGAAGAACTTCCGCACGCTCGAGACACTCGGCAAACCGGTGGTCAGCTGCATCAACGGCACCGCACTGGGCGGCGGCTGGGAAGTGGCGCTGCTCGGCCATTGCCGGATCGCCGTCGATGATCCGAAGATCCAGTTCGGCCTGCCCGAGGTCACGCTGGGACTGATTCCCGGTGCGTCGGGCATCACCAAGATGACGCGGCTGCTCGGGCTGATGGGCGCCCAGCCCTACATCCTGGAGAGCCGCTTGTTCAATCCGCGCCAGGCGCTGGAGCTCGGACTGGTGCATGAACTCGTGCCCGATGCGGGCGCGCTGCGGCCTGCAGCGCTGGCCTGGATCGAGGCGCATCGGGCAGCCGCGCATCCCTGGGACGACAAGAGCTACAAGATGCCGGGCGGCCTGCCGAGCAACCCGAAGATTGCCGCGGCTCTGTCGGTAGCGCCGGCCATGCTCAAGAAGACCTCGCGCGGGCTCTATCCGGCACCTGAGGCCGCCTTGGCGGCGATGGTCGAAGGCGCGCAGGTCGATGTCGATACCGCGCTGCGCATCGAAAGCCGCTACCTGGCCCGGCTGATCATCGATCCGGTGGCCAAGAACATGATCAATACGTTCTTCTTCAACCTGAACGCGATCAAATCGGGCCAATCGCGGCCCAAGGGCGTGCCGCGCTACCAGCCGGCCAGGGTCGGCATCCTGGGCGCCGGCATGATGGGCGCCGGGATTGCGTTTGCGCAGGCCAGCATAGGCACGAGCGCCGCGCCGGGCCGCGCCCAGGCAAGCTCGCACCGCAGCCCGCCGGGCGACGGTACCCCGATCAGCACCGTGCTCAAGGATGTCACGCTGGAAAAGGCCGAAGCGGGCAAGGCCTACAGCACGCTGCGAACCCAGGCCCTGGTCGACAAGGGCCGCATGGACCCGCGCGCGCAGGCCGAGTTGCTGGCGCGCATCACCCCCACGGCCAATGTCGCCGACCTGCGCGGCTGCGATCTGATCATCGAGGCGGTGTTCGAGCAGCGCGCACTCAAGGCCAGCGTCACACGGGAAGCGGAACCCATGCTGGCCGCGGGAGGATTTTTCGCCAGCAACACCTCGACCTTGCCGATCAGCGGACTGGCCACGGCCAGCATCCATCCGGACAAGTTCATCGGCATCCATTTCTTCAGCCCGGTGGACAAGATGCAGCTGGTCGAGATCATCCGCGGCAAGCAGACCGACGATGAAACAGTCGCGCGGGCGTTCGACTATGTGCAGGCGCTGGGCAAGATTCCGATCGTCGTCAACGATGCCCGCGGCTTCTACACCAGCCGCACTTTCGGCACCTTCGTGATGGAGGGCGCCGCCATGCTGGGAGAAGGCATTCCGGCACCGGTGATCGAAAATGCCGCCGTCCAGTGCGGCATGCCGGTCGGTCCGTTGGCGGTACTCGACGAAACCGCCCTGTCGCTCAGCGTGCACGTGATGGATCAGACGCGTGCCGACTGCGAGGCCGAAGGCAAACCCTATCAGGCCACACCGGGCGAACAGCTGGTCCAGCGCATGGTCAAGGAGCTCAAGCGGCCGGGGCGCGCCGGGGGTGGCGGCTTCTATGACTACCCGACCGAAAAAGGATCCAGGAAGCAGCTGTGGCCCGAGCTCAAGCGCCTGTTCGAGAAACCCGAACTGCCATGGGACCTGCAGGACATCAAGGATCGCCTGTTGTACCGCCAGGCCATCGAGACGGCGCGTTGCCTGCACGAAGGGGTGTTGACCACCGTGCATGACGCCAACATCGGGTCGATTTTCGGCATCGGGTTTCCGGCCTGGACCGGCGGTGCGATGCAGTTCATCTATGGCACGGGCATCGATGCGTTTTTGGCACGCGCGCACGCGCTGGCACAAAGCCACGGCGAAGGCTTTGCTGTTTCGCAGGCCGTACGGGACACCATCGGGCGCCACCAGCCGGTCTACTGACCTCGACCGCCCGCCGTGCGGCCAGGCAGCCGTACGGCGGGATGCACCGGCTACAGCGCGTCCGGTTCGTCCCGCTCGCCTTCTTCGTACAGGCATTCCCGGCCCAGGCGGTCGAGACACAACTCGGCCGTCCACGGCAGCATCAATGCGCCGCAGCGTGAATCACGGTACAGGCGTTCCAGTGGCAGGGACTTGAGCATGGACTGGCCGCCGCAGGTGCGCAGCGCCAGCCGGCAGATGTCGTTGGCGTTCTCCATGATGGTGTAGTGC
Organism: uncultured Rhodoferax sp.; assembly: GCA_964558425.1. Classification (GTDB taxonomy): domain Bacteria; phylum Pseudomonadota; class Gammaproteobacteria; order Burkholderiales; family Burkholderiaceae_C; genus CAISIP01. The sequence goes on from CAZLDV010000004.1 coordinate 14,741, forward strand.
GCTGCCAGCAGGCCGAGCCGTATTTCCTTGGACGGATCGACCCGCGCCGCGTGGGCGTTCTGCAGGAATATCGCCCGCGTCTGCTCCAGCTTGATCTTCATCTCGGCCACCGCGATCTGTTTGGTGGGGTACATGCGGCGCTTGACCGGCGAGGTGCCCGGCACTTCGGCGCGCAGGTATTGCACGGTGAAGTCATACGCCGCCTGTGCAATGCCCATGTAGGTGGGCGACAGCGTTGCGAACATGTGGGGCCAGCGCGCCACCGCCTGCGCATACAGCCCTTCCGGCATCAGACACTCGACCTGCGGCACGAAAACGTCTTCGAACAGCAGATTGCGCGATACCGTGCCGCGCATGCCCAGCGGGTCCCAGTCGCCGCTGACGGTGACACCAGGCGCATGGCGGTCAACCGCCAGATACAGTGCATCGCGTTGCGTGGCACCCGGCTTGTCCAGGGTGCACAGAATGCCGTAATAGTCGGCCACGCCGGCCAGCGACGCGAAGATCTTGCGACCGTTGACGACATAACCCCCATCGACCTTGCGCGCGAGCGTGTCGAACGGCGCCTTGCCGGCCGCCGCGGCACCCCCTTCCGAAAAAGGCTGCGAATACACCTTGCCCTGGTGCACGATGCGCTGGTACTGCAGTGCGCGATGGGCTTCGTGGCTGGCCCTTTGTTCGTCCGTCATGTCCATGTCGTCGGCGATGAAGCCGGTCCACATGGTCGAGCTCACATGCATGTTGAACGTCAGTGCGGTGGCGCCGCAATGACGGCCGATTTCGGCTGCCGTCATCACATAGGTCGCGAAATCGGCACCCCAACCGCCGTATTGCCGTGGCACGCAGATCCGCAGCAGCCCTGCCGCCTGCATGTCGGCGTAATTCTCGAACGGAAACACCGCATCACGGTCGATCTGCGCCGCCCGTGGCGCAAACCGGCTGCGTCCGAGATCGGATGCGATTGCCAGCAACTGCCGCTGCTGGTCGGTAAGCGTGACGAAGTCACCGGCGATCGACGGCGGCAGATAGCGGCTGCGGCTGGATTCAGATGGAGCGGTCGACATCGGTGTCCTCCTCAGGCATCGTCAGCGGCCCCGGCCCAGCGGGCCAGGTATCGATGCGCCGCCGTGGGCGTTGATCCCGCTGGGTGGTCACAGACGCGATCCCAGCGCGAAATAGGCGCCCGCGTGGAACAGCAGCGGCGCCGTGCCCGCGTGGGTGTAGCGCTCGACTTCGGCAATGAACAGACAATGGTCACCCGCATTCTGGTACGACAGGCATCGGCATTCGAACCACGCCGCGGCGCCATGCAGGTACGGCAGGCCGTACTGGCTTTCCGCATGCGCCACCTGACTGAACTTGTCCGCTGCGGTCGATGCAAACAGGCGCGAGGTCTCGACCTGGGCCTCGGTCAGCACATTGACGACAAAGCGTGCATTGGCCTGGAAGACCGGCAGACTGCCGGAGCCCAGGCGCAGCGCCCAGCTGATCAGCGGCGGATCGAGCGACAAGGCGCTGAACGAGTTGGCGGTCAGACCCACGAATGCGCCATCGTCGGCGCGGGTGGTGATCACGGTCACGCCGGTGGCAAACTGACCCAGGGCGACACGCAGGGCGCGATTGTCGCCGCCGGACGTCCTGCCCGGCAAGCTGATCGGCGAATCGGAGTTGGCTGCCATCGAACCGCATGATAGTGGACAGGCTCGCGCCAGCGGGCAGGCGCTGGAGTATGCTCAGCCACCCCACCCGGCACGATCCCGATTTTCATGACTGATCCCCACGAAGACCGCCAGCACTTCACGCAGGCCGTTGCGCAGATGGGAGAACGCCGCAAGGTCGTGACGTCGCGGGCCATCTTCAACACGCAGGGGCTCAAGATTGTCGACAAGGGCGCGTCGATCAACCTCGCGTTGTACGAGCGCTTGATGCAACACAAGCTGGTTGCACCGATCGAAGAATCCGTCGTCAGCGCCCATGGCGTCAACGGCGACGTGCTGGCAGGCGCGGCGGCGGCCATCATGGATGAGTTGCCCTTCTTCGGACGTCTGGCGCCTGACCCTGCCACCCGCACCTTGTTCCTGAACGTGATCGAGACCGTGCCTTTGCCCGACGCGATGGCGTTGCAGCTCACGGTCGCGCGCGACCTGCGACCCGAAGTCTTCCTGCATCTGGTGCGTACCGCGCTGGTGGCGGTCTGGCTGGTCAACCAGCCGGGACAGGTGTCCCGCTACCACCTGGGCACGGCCGCCTCGGCCGGCTTGCTGCATGACATCGGCATGTTGCATGTGGATCCGCTGCTGCTGCGACCGACGCATCGGCTCAACCGGGATCAGCGGCGCCAGCTCTACGCGCATCCCCTGGTGGCCCATGCATTGATCGAGCGCCACCACCAATACCCCAGGGCAGTGGTGCGGGCGGTGGCCGAACACCAGGAACACCTGGACGGCTCGGGCTATCCGCGCAACCTGACGGGCGACGCCATCAGCGTGCTGGGGCGCGCGGTGTGCTTGGCGCAGGTGGTTGCGGCCATGTTTGCGCCCGGGCGTTCCGCGCCCGAAATGCAGCTCTCGGTGCTGTTGCGGCTGAACGCCCACCGCTATGACCCGGCCATGGCCGCCCAGATTCTCACCCTCATCCAGCCACAACGCGACGTGCTGAGCGCCGCCGTGGTGCTGCTGGACGACCCGATCCGGCTGTTTGGCGAAATCGATGCAATCCTCGGTCAACTTCCACTCCGGCTGGAGCCGGACACGCCAGCCACTGCGGCGCGCCGCGATGGCCTGGCGCTGGTGGCCGATCATGGACTGAAGCTGCACCGGGCGCTGGCCGGCGTCGGTGCGGTGCCCGATCAGCTGGCTCAGCTCGGCGACGCGATGCACGACGAAGCCGTGCAGACCGAGCTGACCCTGCTGGCCCGCGAGGCTGGCTGGCAGTTGCGCACCTTGGGTCGCGAGGCGCGGCGCCGCTGGCGCAACCTGCCCGACGAACGCTATCCGGCCGCGATGCAGGCGTGGTTGGACCGTATCGATGCGGTCGTGGCAGCGATTGCCGCTCCGCGTGGCGCACAGCCGTGCGCACCGGCGGGACTGGACGCGGACCCGCTGCACGGCGCCGCTGAGCCAACCCGGTGAAGCAGCACGCTGACGGGGCAGTGTCGCACCGCCCGAAGTCACTGTCCGACCTGTTCTGGTCCTTCAGCCTGCTGGCCCTGCAGGGGTTCGGCGGCGTGCTGGCGGTGGTGCAGCGCGAACTGGTCGAGAAAAAGCAATGGCTGACCGCGGACGAGTTCGTCGAAGACTGGGCCGTCGCCCAGATCCTGCCCGGACCGAACGTGGTCAACCTGTCGCTGATGATCGGTGGCCGCCATTTTGGCGTACGGGGCGCCCTGGTGGCGCTGGCCGGCATGCTGACCTTCCCGACCGTTGTCGTTGTGCTTCTGGCGATGCTGTTTGCCGGTGTCGCAGACCGTCCTGAAGCCCAAGGCGCACTGCGCGGACTGGCGGCCGTCGCGGCCGGGCTGATCGCCGCCACCGGGTTGAAGCTGGCGGCAGCCGTGCGCCTCAATGCGATGGGCAAACCAGTCTGCGTCGCGCTCGCGGTGGCGGCATTCATCGGTGTCGGCCTGTTGCGACTGCCCTTGATCTGGGTGTTGCTGGGCCTGGGCCTGCCCGCCAGCGGCTGGGCCTGGTACCGGTTGTCACGTCAATGAGCGGCCTGGCTTTCGGCTGGCACGAATGGCTGCTGTTGTTCAGCCATTTCCTGTCGTTGTCGCTGCTGGCGGTCGGAGGCGCCATCATGCTGGCGCCCGAGATGCACCGCTTTCTGATCGATGAACACCCGTGGCTGTCGGACCCGCAATTTGCGTCCAGCATCGCTCTGGCCCAGGCGGCGCCCGGCCCCAACGTACTGTTCATCGCCCTGCTGGGCTGGAACATCGGGCTCAACAACGGCAGCGTCCTGCTGGGTGCGCTCGGGCTGCTGGTGACCATGGTCGGCGTCTTGCTGCCCAGCACCTTGCTGACCTACTCGGCCAGCCGATGGGCGCACAGCAACCGCGATCTGCGTTGGGTGCGTGCCTTCAAGTTGGCCATGGCCCCGATCGTGATCGCATTGCTGCTGGCAACCGCCTGGCTGCTGGCCTCGTCGATCGAAGGTCCATCCCAGCGCTGGCGCCTGTGGTTGTTGACGGCGCTATGCACCATCATCGTCTGGCGTACCCGACTGCATCTATTGTGGTTGCTGGCGGGCGGCGCGCTCCTGGGGGCGCTGGGTCTGGTGTGAAAGGCATGCCGGCGGCGCGCAGCAGGCACACTGGCGATGGCCTGCCCATCAACCGGCCGGCACGCCGCGCTGGCGCAGCGCCTCGTACAGGCAGACGCCGCTGGCCACCGATACATTGAGGCTTTCCACCGCACCCCGCATCGGGATCCGCACCAGTTCATCGCAGGTCTTGGCGGTGAGTTGGCGCATTCCGGCGCCCTCGGCGCCGAGCACCAGCGCCACCGGTTGGCGCAGATCTGCCTGGTACAGCGAGCGTGGCGCCGCGTCGCTGGTACCGATGATGCGGATCGCGCGTTCCTTGAGTTCGCCCAGCGTGCGCGCCAGGTTGGTCACCATGAAATACGGCACCGTGTCGGCGGCGCCGCTGGCCACCTTGGCCACGGTGGCATTGATACCGGCGGCATGGTCCTTGGGTGCGATCACCGCATGGGCGCCAGCACCGTCGGCCACCCGCAGGCAGGCACCCAGGTTGTGCGGGTCGGTCACGCTGTCGAGCACCAACAACAGCGGCGCCGTGCGCTGCCCGGGCGGCAGCCCCGATTGCGCTTCCTCCAGGTTCTCGAGCAAGGCATCGAGCGAGCGGGTTTGTGGCAATGCCTGCACCCGTGCCGCGACGCCTTGGTGGCCATGCCCGCCACACAGCTTGGACAGGCGCAAGCCATCGGACTCGATCAACCGCACTCCGGCATCGGCAGAGCGCTCGATGAACTGGCGCATGCGGGCATCGCGCCGGCTGACGTCGACATGCAGCTCCACGATGGATTGGGGTGCCGTGCGCAGGCGCACGCCGACGGCATGAAAGCCGAACACGATCTTGAGACTGGACATCCGGCGATTATCCGGCGGCCGCGGTCGCCCGGCCACGGACCCGACGCCAAGCGTGGCGATTCAGGCGTCTGACGGGTCTACGATGCGGCCCGCTTCGATGGTGATGCGCCGGCTGCAGCGCGCGGCGATGCCCTGGTCATGCGTGACCAGCACCAGCGTCGTGCCCTGCTCGGTGTTCAGATCGAACATCAGCTGCATGATGGTTTCACCGGTCGCAAAATCCAGGCTGCCGGTCGGTTCGTCGGCCAGCAGCACCGCCGGTTGAACGACAAACGCGCGTGCCAGGGCGACCCGTTGCTGCTCGCCGCCGCTGAGCACCCTCGGATAGTGGCCCAGCCGCTCGGACAGTCCCACCCGCGTCAGCATCTCGCTGGCGGCCTTGCGCGCATCGCGCCTGCCGCCGAGCTCCAGCGGCAACATCACGTTCTCCAGGGCGGTCAGGTTGCCCATCAGCTGGAAACTCTGGAACACGAAGCCGATCTTGTCCGCGCGCAATGCGGCTCGCTGGTCTTCATTGACCGCGAACAGGTCCTGTCCGGCCAGGTGGACTGTGCCGCGGGTCGGCGTATCCAGACCGGCCAGGATGGACAACAAGGTGCTCTTGCCCGAGCCGGAGGCGCCGACAATCGCGACAGTCTCCCTTGGGGCCAGCGTGAAGTGGATATCACGCAAAATATCGAGTGTTCCGGTCGAATCGGTCACCGACTTGTAGACATGTTCGACTGCAATGATGGGCTCGGCGCTGGTGTTGGGCATGAAAGGTGGTGTTTTTGAATCGACGAGACTGTATCGTGACAGCCATCGCGGCAGGCGCCGTGGGGTATTGTGCAGCCGCCACCGCGGTGCAATCCGTGGCTGCCGCCAAGCCCAGGCCGGCGAGCAACGCCACGACCGCCGGCGCACGCCCAACCATCGTCGTGCTGGGTGATTCGCTCAGCGCCGAGTATGGCCTGCGCCGAGGCAGCGGATGGGTCGCGCTGCTGGAAGCCCGCCTGAAGGCCGAGTCCGTGCCGGCGCGGGTGGTCAATGCCAGCATCAGCGGCGACACCACGTCGGGCGGGCGCAGCCGCTTGCCCGGCTTGCTCAAGCAGTACAAGCCCAGCCACCTGATCATCGAACTGGGCGGCAACGACGCCTTGCGCGGCCTTCCACTGGAGATGACACAGGACAATCTGACCCAGATGACGGTGCTGGCACGGAAATCCGGCGCCAAGGTGCTGTTGGTCGGCATGCAGGTGCCACCGAACTACGGGAGTTCCTATGCGGACCGGTTCGCCGGCCTGTTCGAACAGGTCGCGCGCGCGCAGGGTGCCGGCTGGGTGCCCTTTCTGCTCAAGGGCGTGGCCGATGACGTCGACCCGACACGCCTGTTCCAGAGCGACCGGATCCATCCGACCGAGCAGGCGCAGCCCCTGCTGCTGGCCAACGTCTGGCCTGCGTTGCGCAAGCAGTTGCCATGAGTCTCACCCCGATCGACGCGGCGGCGCTGCTGGGCGAACTGGACGATTTCGACACCGTCATCGATGCGCGCAGCGAGGGCGAATTTGCGCTGGACCATCTGCCCGGCGCCGTCAACTGGCCAACGCTGGACGACGCGCAGCGCCATGCGGTTGGCACGGTCTACAAGCAGGTCAATGCCTTCGAGGCGCGCAAGATGGGGGCGGCCATGGCGGCGCGCAACATCGCCCGCCACATCGAGGAGCGGGCGATGGACCGACCCAGAAGCTGGCGTCCCGTGGTGTACTGCTGGCGCGGCGGACAGCGCAGCGGCTCCCTGTCGCTGGTGCTCGACCAGATCGGCTTTCGGGTGCACCTCGTGCAGGGTGGCTACAAGGGCTTTCGCGCCGCCATGCTGGCTGACACCGAACGGCTGGCGGGCCTGTTTTCCTACCAGGTTGTCTGCGGCACCACGGGTTCGGGCAAGACGCGGCTGTTGCACGCGCTGGCCCGTGCCGGTGCCCAGGTGCTGGATCTGGAAGCACTGGCCCAACACCGCAGCTCGGTGCTGGGTGCGATTCCGGGCGTGCCCCAACCCTCACAAAAGGCATTCGACACGCGCATCTGGGATGCACTGCGACGGCTCGATCCGGATCGACCGGTGTTTCTGGAGAGTGAGAGCCGCAAGGTCGGCAACGTCGCGATTCCGATGGCACTGATGGCGGCCATGCGCGAGCGCGGGCAGTGCCTCAATCTGGTCCTTCCCGACGAGGAACGGGTCGCGCTGTTGATGGAGGACTATGCTTTTTTTGTACGCGACACCGAGGCATTCTGTTGCCGACTCGACGCGCTCACCGAAATCCGGGGCAAGGCCACGGTGCAGGCCTGGAAATCGGCAGTCAAAGCCGGCGGCCTGTCAGGCGTGGTCCAGGATCTGTTGACCATCCACTACGACCCGGTGTACCAGCAGTCGATGCAGCGCAACTTCAACCACTTTGCAGCAGCCACCACGTTGACACCGGCCGATCGCAGCGCGGCGGCGATGGACCAGCTGGCAGCGGGGCTGGAGTCGGCACTTCTGGCCGGCGGCGTCACGTCCAGCCACTGAGACCGAACGGCCTGGACGCATCAGCAACGATCCATCAGGATGGCGTTGATGCCGCGGGCCCGCGCTCAGGCGGCGCCAGGGTCGCGTCCGCATCATTGCGGGAATCGGAATCGCCGGGCCCGCCTTGTTTGCGTTGGGCCTTGTCCCGCAGCTTGTCTTCCTTCTTGCGCTTCTTGGCAAGTTCTTTTTGCCGCTTTTCGTATCCGTAGTTGGGAGTTGCCAATTTGACCTTTCAGATGGAAGCCCGACTTTAACAGTTCATGCCGTGGCGGGCAAAATCGCTGCTGCCCCCGGCGCGCGGACCGGGAGTCCGATTGCCGCTAGCGGGAGTCGCGGGGCTGATCGTCGGGCAGCCAGCTCACCGCGCCGCGGTAGGCATGCCAGCTCGCATGGCCCAGCCAGGGCCCGACCAGCACCAGTCCCAGACCCCATGGCAACAACGCCAGTGCAACCATGACCGTGATCAGCGCACCCCAGAATACCATCACGCCCGGATTGGCAAAAACCACCTGCACGCTGGTGATGGCCGCGGAAATGGCATCGGTGTCACGGTCCAGGATCATCGGGATCGACACCACCGCGATCGCGTAGACCAGCGCGGCAAATGCACCGCCCACGATCAGGTAGACGGCGATGAACTCCCAGTTGCGCGGGTTGAACACCGCGTTGATCACGCCGGTGGTCGAGGGCATGCCGGTGTTGAAGAAAACGGCAAAGACCACCAGCGAGGCGCGGCCCCAGACCAGTTCGAGCACGATCAGCACCAGCACCAGCAAACCGATGCTGCGCAGACGGACATCCCAGCAGGTCAGCGACGATGCCAGGTCGGGCACCAGAGCGGCTTCGCGGCGGCGGCTCACTTCGTACAAACCCATGGCCAGGAACGGGCCGACCAGCAGGCAACCTGAAGCAATCGACATCACGTATTGCGGCTTGCTGCGAAACACCAGCGCCAGCACCACGGCCATCAGCCAGAAGCACAGGCCATAAAACAGCGCAATGCCGGCATGCGCACGCATGTCCTGCCAGCCGCGCGCCAGCCATTGCCACGGCGCCCCGAACGCCAGCGTGGCGATCTCCTTCTGGGGACCTTCCGGCGGCGGCAGGAAGTACGGCGCCGGCGACGTGGTTTCCAGGGGATCGGGCAATTCACCCATCGCCATGGCGTGCGCTCCTCAGCGCAAGGTGCGCTGCAGCGCCTGTTCCAGGTCCGCCTGCAGATCCGCCACTTCCTCCAGTCCGATGGAAAACCGCACGATGCTGCCGCGCTCGAGGTGGGCCGGCCATTGGGTACGCATCTCGGACAGGGTATAGGGCACCACCAGGCTGGTCGGACCGGCCCAGCTGTAACCGAGCCTGAACAGACGCAAGGCGTCGCAGAAGGCGTCGACTGCATCCTGTCCGTGCCGTGGGTCGACGACCACCGTGAACATCGCCGCCGCGCTGCCGGGAGCCGGGTCGCACAGCGCACGCCAGTGCGCATGGCCGGGTGATTCGGGCAAGGCCGGGTGCAGCACCTGCACGAACGGGGGCTGCTGGAGCGCCCAGTTCGCCAGCGTGCGTGTGCTGGTGTCCTGCGCGCGGTAACGCAACAGGATGGTTGGCAAGCCGCGCAGCACCAGTTCGGCGTCGTTGGCACCGATCGCCAGGCCCAGCCGCATATGCGTCAGCTTCAGACGCATCGCCAGTTCCGGATCGCGGGTCACGATGCTGCCCATCAGCACGTCGCCGCCGCCACTGGGGTATTTTGTCAATGCATGGACCGTCAGGTCGACTGCCAGCGCAGGTTCGGCGCCCGGCACCAGATCGAACGGACGAAACGCAATGCCGGCGCCCCAGGTGTTGTCCAGCGCGGCAATCACGGAGCGTTCCCGGCAGATGCGCACCATCGCCAGCAAGTCGGGGAACTCCAGTGTCACCGATCCGGCAGCTTCCAGCCAGACCAGCTTCGTGGCGGGCCCGATCTTGGCCGCCAGATCGGCAGGATCCATCGGATCATAGAAGCGGTAGCTGACGCCCCAGGTCAGCAGTTCTCCGTTGATCACGGCCTTGGTCTGTCCGTACACGTTGTCGGGCACCAGCACCTCGTCGCCGCTGCGCAGCAGCGACAGACAGACGGTGGCAATCGCGGCCAGGCCACTGGGTACCAGCAGGCAGTGCAGGCCTCCTTCAAGGGTGGCCAGACGCTCTTCCAGCGCGTAACTGGTTGGCGTGCCGTGCAGTCCGTAGGTATAGCCGGTCTTGTCTTTCCACTCGGTGCTGCGCATCGCCGCGACGTTGGGGAAATACACCGTCGAGGCCTTGTAGACACCAGGCTGGGCCGCGGCAAAGCCTGCCGGCGGCTGGTATGCATGGTGAATCAGTCCGGTGGCGCTGACTTTGGCTGCGTCAGTCATGTGTCAGACACTCCACTTTTTGATCAGCTGCTCGGGCCGCATGGAATCGTATCCTTCGAACGGTTGGTGAATCCAGGGATTGGTGGGCAGCGATTCGATGGAGTAGTCGGCCTTGAATGCCGACAGGCCCTTGGTCCAGATGACGGCGCTGCGCAATTCGGTGATCGGCTTGTAGTTGGTGCGCAGCTGTTCGATCACGGCTGCCAGTGTCTTGCCGGTGTCGGCCAGATCGTCGACCAGCAGCACCTTGCCGGCTATCTCGCCCCGCGGTGTCGTGATGTAGTGGGCGATGTCGAGTCTGCCCTGCTGGGTGCCGGCCTGTGCACGGTAGGAACTGGTCGACATGATCGCCAGCGGCTTGTCGAAAATGCGCGACAGGATGTCGCCCGGTCGCATCCCGCCCCGTGCCAGGCACAGGATGGTGTCGAATTGCCAGCCGGACTGGTGGATCCGGATGGCCAGCTTCTCGATCAGGTTGTGGTATTCGTCATTGCTGACGTACAGGTGCTTGCCGTCTTCTGTCAACATGCTGGGTTCCTGGCGGGTTGGGTGTACCGAGGCGGGTTGTGAACGGGCCTCATTCGGCCAGAAAGGGGTGGCGCACCATGATAGTGTGGTCGCGGTCCGGGCTGGTGGACACCAGGTGGATCGGTACACCGGTGACTTGCTCGATGCGCTGCAGATACAGCCGCGCGGCAATCGGCAATGCATCGTAACGGGTGACACCCACGGTGCTGTCGCTCCAACCCTGCATCACCTCGTAGATCGGCTTGCAGCGCGCGATGTCATCCGCGCCCATGGGCAGGATATCGATCGTCTCGCCATCGAGTTCGTAGCCGATGCACAGGTTCAGCGTCGCCAGGCCGTCGAGCACGTCGAGCTTGGTCACGCACAGACCGGACAGGCCATTGACCTGCGCCGAACGCTTGAGCAGGGCTGCGTCAAACCAGCCGCAGCGTCGCGCTCGCCCGGTGGTGACGCCTTTCTCGGCGCCCACGGTGCTCATGTGATAACCCGGCGTACCCGGCTTTTCCCAGTCCAGTTCGGTCGGGAACGGCCCACCGCCCACCCGGGTGCAATATGCCTTGGTGATGCCCAGCACGTAGTGCAGCAGACCCGGCCCGACGCCCGAACCGGCGGCGGCGTTGCCGGCCACGCAGTTGCTGGACGTCACATACGGGTAGGTGCCGTGGTCCACGTCCAGCAAGGTCCCCTGCGCACCTTCGAACAGCAGGTTGGCGCCATGCGCATGGGCCTCGTTGAGCTCGCGCGACACGTCGGCCATCATCGGGCGCAGCAGTTCGGCGTGGCGCATCGCTTCGTCGAACACCGGCTGGAACTGCACCGCGCCGTTGGCCATGTAATGCGCCAGCGGGCCGTCGAAGCGGTAGCGCGCCGAACCCAGATAACCGGTCAGCACGTGGTTGTGCAGCGCCAGCAATTCGCGCAGCTTGGCTGCGAACCGCTCCGGGTGTTTGAGGTCCTGCACGCGCAAGGCGCGGCGCGCGACCTTGTCCTCGTAGGCCGGGCCGATGCCGCGACCGGTGGTGCCGATGCGATCGATGCCACCTTGCTCGCGCGCAGCCTCGCGTGCGACGTCCAGCGCCACGTGGACCGGCAGGATCAACGGACACGCCTCGCTGATGCGCAGGCGCGATCGCACCTCGACATCGGCGCGTTCCAGCCCCTCGATCTCCTCGAGCAATTTTGCCGCCGACAGCACCACACCGTTGCCGATGTAGCACCGGACCCCCGGGCGCATGATGCCGCTGGGGATCAGGTGCAGCGCGGTCTTGACGCCATTGATGACAAGCGTGTGGCCGGCATTGTGCCCGCCCTGGAAACGCACGACGCCTTGCGCACTTTCGGTGAGCCAATCGACCAGTTTGCCCTTGCCCTCGTCGCCCCACTGCGTTCCGACGACGACGACGTTGCGCCCATTGCTAGCATTCATGTTCAACCATCCGCTTCAAATTGCCTGCACCACCCATTGCCCCGCAACCTGCAGCAGTTCGCGATCACACTGGAACTCGTCGACCTGGCTTGCGTGGCCCGGCAAGACACAGACCACTGTCTCACCCTTGGCGCGCAGGCCGGCAATCACCTTGCGCGTCTCGTCCGATTCGCTCCACGGCGCCCGGATCGCGGCATGCAGCGGCCGCGGCGCAACGGCTGCCACCAATGCCTTGACGTCCAGGCTGAACCCGACCGCCGGACGGTTGCGACCGAAAGCGGCACCCACCGCGTCGTAACGCCCGCCACGGGCAACGGCATCCACCGCGCTGTGCGAGAAGATCGAAAACCGCACCCCGCTGTAATAGGCGTAGCCACGCAGATCGGCCAGATCGATGCTCACCGAGACATCGTGCAGCTGGGCCACCAGCCAATCCAGGTTGTCCAATGCCGCCGTGATACCGGCCCTGGCCGGCAACAGGGCGCGCGCCCGCGCAATCACGCGCGTGTCGCCATACAGGTCAAGCAAGGCGCGAAGGCCATTCCGGGAGGCGGCGTCATATCCGCGCGTGACCGACGCCAGGGCGGCCGCGTCCTTGGATGCCAGCGCCTGGTGGATGTCCCCGATCTGCGCGGGTGTGGCGGCCATGTCGGACAGCAGTGCATCGACGATGCGCACATCCGCGAGGTCGACGATCGGGCCGGGCAGCTGCGCGGCCTGCAGGCAATCGAGTGCCAGCGTCAGGATCTCCAGATCGGCTTCAAGGCCTCCATGACCATAGATTTCGCCACCAAACTGCAGCGGTTCGCGGGTGGCATGCGGCTTGTCCGGACGGGTGTGCAATACCGGCCCGCAGTAACACAGGCGGGTGACCCCGGAACGGTTGAGCAGATGGGCATCGATGCGTGCAACCTGCGGCGTGCTGTCGGCGCGCAAGCCCAACATGCGCCCGGACAACTGATCGACCAGCTTGAAGGTTTGCAGATCGAGCGCCTTGCCGGTGCCAGTGAGCAGCGACTCCAGGTGTTCGAGCATCGGCGGCATGACCAGCTCGTACCCGTAACGGCGCGCGGTGTCGAGCAGATCGCGCCTGAGCTCCTCGATATGGCGCGCCTCGGACGGCAGGACATCGGCGATGTGATCCGGCAGGACCCAGGCGGACATGGTTTCTCGGAGGCTGTTAAAACAGCGATTCTACCGGCTGCATCCGCCCAGCCGGCTCAGCTCAGCAGCCAGATCAGGATCAGTCCGACCAGGATGCTGCACAGACCGAAAAAGCGGATTTGCCCGTCCCGCAATTGCACCATCTGCAGGAACATGCGCTTCCAGCCCGCGGGCGAGAGGAACGGAAACAGCCCCTCGATGACCAGCACCAGCGCCAGTGCCAGCCAGAAGACGTTGGCCGCGTCCAAGCTTATTTCTTCGCTGCCGGCGCTGGCGCCGTCATGCCACGCATGGACTTGAAGAATTCCGAGGACGCCGGGTCGATCACCATCACGTCGCCCTTCTTGTTGAAGCTGCCCTTGTACGCGTCCAGACTGCGGTAGAACTGCGCAAACTGCGGATCGCGACCAAACGCTTCTGCGTACACGCGCGCGGCTTCGCCGTCTCCCTCACCCTTGATCTTCTGGGCATCGCGGTAAGCGTTGGCAACGGTCACTTCGCGCTGGCGATCGGCATCCGCACGGATCTTCTCGCCTTCGGCGGCACCGGTTGCGCGCAATTCGTTGGCGACGCGTTCACGTTCCGCCTGCATGCGCCGATAGACCGACTCGGTGATGGTGTTGACATAGTCGGCCCGGGTGATTCTCACATCGACGATCTGGATGCCCCAGGGTTTGACGCCACCCACCTTCTCGACGACTGCGCGCTGCACATCCGTCATGATCTGGTCGCGCTTGAGCGAGAGCAGTTCCTTGACGGTGCGCTTGTTGACCTCCTCCTGGAACGCGTCACGTACCACCCGGTTGAGCTGGTTGGCGCCCGCGGATTCGTCCAGACCGACGTTGCGGATGTATTCGCCCGGGTCGGTGATGCGCCAACGCACGTACCAATCGATCACCACGCGTTGCTTCTCGGCAGTCAGCATGGGTTCGGTGTCGGGACTGTCGAGCGTCAGCAGACGCTTGTCGATGTAGGTGACATTCTGGAACGGCGGCGGCAGCTTGAAGTTCAAGCCGGGCTGGGTGATGACTTCCTTGATTTGTCCGAGTGCATACAGGATGCCGAATTGGCGCTGGTCGACGACAAACAGCATCGAGCTGGCAATCACCAGCACCAGCAGGATGGTGGAGAAAAAGAAACCTAGCCTGTTCATGATGGTGTCCTAGCGGGTGTCGCGCTCGCGCGAGCGTGCGGCATCCCGGGATCGGGAATCGTTCTGCGCCGGGCTGGGCGGCACGACGGTGCCGACCGGCGGCACCGGCGCGGTGGTGGTGGCGGCGCCTGCGCCTGCCTCAGCGCTCGCCTGGGTCTGCTGCATGATCTTGTCCAGCGGCAGGTACAAGAGATTGGAACCCTGGCGCGAATCGACCAATACCTTGGTGACGCTGTTGTAGATCTGCTGCATGGTGTCCAGATACATGCGGTCACGGGTGACCTGCGGAGCCTTCTGGTATTCGGTCAGCACCGATTTGAAGCGTTGTGCATCACCCTGTGCCTGCGCCACGATGCGTGCCTTGTACGCATCCGATTCTTCCTTCAGCCGGGAGGCCGAACCGACGGCGCGTGGAATCACGTTGTTCGCGTAAGCCTGGGCTTCGTTCTTGGCGCGCTCGCGTTCCTGGCCGGCCTTGATCACGTCGTCAAACGCGGCCTGCACCTGCTCGGGCGGCCGCACGCCTCCCTGTTGAAGGTTGATGTTGACCACCTCGATACCGACCTTGTAGCGATCCAGGATGGCCTGCATGATCTTGCGCACCCGCGGCGCGATCTGGTCACGCTCTTCGGACAATGCGGCATCCATTGTCATCTTGCCAACGACTTCGCGCACCGCGGTTTCAGCAACCCGGGCGACTGCGTCCGTGGGTGCCTTGCTCTCGAACAGGAAGGCCCGCGCATCGCTGAGCCGGTATTGCACCGCGAACTTGATCTCGACAATGTTTTCGTCCGCGGTCAACATCGCCGAGTCGCGCAAGCCCGTGACCTTGATGATCTGGTCGCCGCCTACATCAACCGAACGCAGCTGGGTCACGAATACCAGTTCATGGCGCTGGATCGGGTAAGGCAAACGCCAATTGAAGCCGGCGCCGACCGAGCTCTTGTATTTGCCGAACTGGGTGACCACCGCCTGCTGGCCCTCCTGCACGATGAAGAAACCGGTGCCCAGCCAGATCAGCACGATGACCGCGGCAATCAGCCCGGCACCGATGCCCGCACTCTTCATGTCGGGCTGGAAACCACCGCCACCCGCACCGCCGCCGTTCGCGCCGCGACCACCACGGCCGCCACCGCGGCCTGCGCCAAACAGGCCGCCGAGCTTGCGATTGAAATCGCGCCACAACTCATCGAGGTCGGGAGGTCCTTGTGTCGGACCCTGGCCACGCGGTCGACCATTGCCGGCCGGGGGCGGTGGAAGTTCGGGCGGATCGTCGCGCACCGGCGTTTCGGGTTTGCCCTCGTCGCCTGCCTTGTCGTCACCACGGCCCCAGCGCGAGTCATTCAGGTTGAACATGCCGCGCATGCGTTGGCGCAGCCTCGGCCAGCCAGATGCAGGTAGATACGCTTTCATCTCGGATTCTCTTTTTGTCAACGTTCGATTGTGCCCAATTGCACAACAGCCTCCGCATCGCCCTGCGCATTGTCGCCTGCCGGGGCGCCGCTCTCGCCGCGTCGGGCCAGACGCCCCAGCAGTTCGCGCAATTGCGCCATGCCCTCACCGGTCCGTGCGCTGAGAAACACCCGATCGCTCGGATTGCCGGCGAACGTGATCTGGTCCTGCAACTGCAGCGGTCTGCGCTGCGGTGCCATCGCATCGAGCTTGTTGAACACCAGAATCTGGCGGATGTCCGACGCGCCGATTTCGTGCAGCACCCGTCCGACCTCGTCCATCTGTTCGAGATGGTTCGGGTTGGATGCATCCACCACATGCAGCAGCACATCGGCGTCGACGGCTTCCTGCAACGTGGCCTCGAACGCATCGATCAGTCCGTGCGGCAGGTTGCGGATGAAACCCACGGTGTCGGACAAGGACACCGAGCGCGCGGCATCACCCAGATACAGGTGGCGGGTCGTGGTGTCGAGCGTGGCAAACAGCTGGTCGGCCGCATACGCGCGGGCGTTGACCAGGCTGTTGAACAGGCTGGTCTTGCCCGCGTTGGTGTAACCGACCAGCGAAATCGCGAAAGTATCGCGCCGCTGGCGCTGACGGCGCTGCGTTTCGCGCTGGCGCTTGACCTTGCGCAGCCGTTCCTTGGTGCGCTTGATGCTCTCGCCGATCATGCGGCGGTCAAGCTCGATCTGCGTTTCACCCGGCCCACCCCGCGCGCCGATACCGCCGCGCTGGCGCTCCAGGTGCGACCAGCGACGTACCAGCCGGGTACTGAGGTATTGCAGCCGCGCCAGCTCGACCTGCAGCTTGCCCTCATGGCTGCGTGCGCGCTGCGCGAAAATTTCGAGGATCAGCATGGTCCGGTCGTTCACCGGCATGTCCAGATAGCGCTCCAGATTGCGCTGTTGCGCCGGACTCAGGCTCTGGTCGAACACGATTTCGTGCGCGCCCCGTTCGCGGGCCATCTGCTTGATCTCGTCGGCCTTGCCGCTGCCCACGAACAACGCCGCATCCGGGGCCTTGCGCTTGCAGGTGACGCGTGCCACCGGCAGCAGGCCGGCCGTGATCGCCAACTGGCCCAGCTCTTGCAGTTCGCCGTCGAAATGCGGCAACCCCAGGTCGACGCCAACCAGGATGGTGGCTGCGTCAGCGGTTTCGGTGTGGGAGGACAAGTTGGGCGAGGACGGGACGGAGTATCAGAGTGCAGTCATCCGCCGTGCCCGCAAGCCGGGGGCGCTCAAGCAGCCGCTGGCGTGTCACCGCCTTCGGAAACGGAGAAATTCACCGCACGTCCCGGCACGATCGTCGAGATGGCGTGCTTGTAGACCATCTGCGTCACCGTATTGCGCAGCAGGACCACATACTGGTCGAACGACTCGATCTGGCCTTGCAGCTTGATTCCGTTGACCAGGTAGATGGACACCGGAATGTGCTCGCGGCGCAGTGCGTTCAAGAATGGATCCTGCAGAAGTTGACCTTTGTTGCTCACGATATTCTCCGTGTTCAAGACGTGAAAAGAAGAGCGGACGATACCACAGCGTATCAGCCGCAATCGGACTCAGCCACGAAAAGCCCCAATTGTCAATGGCTGCGCCGGCGACCGATCAATCCTTGCCTTTGTCGGCGTAGGGATTGCTCGAGGTCTTCATCTCGATACGCATCGGCGTACCGACCAGATTGAACTCCTTGCGAAAACGGCCTTCGAGGAAACGCTTGTAGGCATCGGTCACATGCTCGAGCGAATTGCCATGGATCACGATCACCGGCGGATTCATGCCGCCCTGGTGCGCATAACGCATCTTGGGCCGGAACATCCCGGCGCGCTTCGGACTCTGGAACTGCACCGCTTCGAGCAACAGGCGCGTCAGGATCGGCGTGGACATCTTGCGATTGGCGGCGGCGTGTGCCTGCGCGATGGAGGTCCACAACGGTCCCAGGCCCTGACGCTTGCGGGCGGAAATCAGGTGCAGTGCGGCAAATTTGAGAAACGGCAGGCGCGTCTCGACCGAGCGTTTGACCAGTTCGCGCTGGTATTCGTCCACCGCATCCCACTTGTTGATGGCCAGCACGACCGCCCTGCCCGACTCAAGGATGTACCCGGCGATATGGGCATCCTGGTCGGTCACGCCCTGGGTTGCATCGATCAGCAGCAGCACCACATTGGCGGTCTCGATCGCCTGCAGTGTCTTGACGACGGAGAACTTCTCGATCGCCTCGAACACCTTGCCGCGCCGGCGCAGCCCCGCGGTGTCGATCAGTTCGAAGCGCTGCCCATGGCGTTCAAACGGCACCGTGATCGCATCGCGCGTGGTGCCAGGCTGGTCGAAAGCGACCAGGCGCTCCTCGCCCAGCCAGGTGTTGATCAAGGTCGACTTGCCGACATTGGGCCTGCCGGCCACCGCGAGTCTGATGGCGCTGTTGTCCTTGTCCTGCTCGGCCTGCTCGTCCTGCATCGCCACAAAGGGCGCGAGCGCCTGGTCGAGCACCGGTCGCAGACCCTGACCGTGGGACGCCGAGACCGGGTGCACCTCCCCCAGGCCCAGCTCGAAGAACTCCGCCAGACGGCTGCCGTCCTTCATGCCTTCGGCCTTGTTGGCCACCAAGATGCAGGTCTTGCCCAGTCGGCGCAGGAAAACCGCGATGTCGTGGTCCTGGGCCGACAGGCCGTCGCGTGCATCGACGACGAACAGCACCACATCCGCCTCGGCCACCGCCTGACGCGTCTGCTTGCCCATTTCGCGCACCACACCATCGGCCGCATCCGGTTCGAAACCACCGGTATCGACGACGATGAACTCGACCTTGCCATGGTGGCCGTTGCCATAGTGGCGGTCGCGCGTCAGGCCGGCATAGTCCGCCACGATGGCGTCGCGACTGCGGGTGAGCCGGTTGAACAGCGTCGACTTGCCGACGTTCGGTCGG
Organism: uncultured Rhodoferax sp.; assembly: GCA_964558425.1. Lineage (GTDB taxonomy): Bacteria > Pseudomonadota > Gammaproteobacteria > Burkholderiales > Burkholderiaceae_C > CAISIP01. The sequence continues at coordinate 33,436 of CAZLDV010000004.1, forward strand.
CCGACCAGGGCCAATACGGGTTTCATGCTGCGGCCAGGCAGCTCGGGAGCGCCCCCGACCCTGCGGGTTGGCAACAAGAACTGGGTGCAACCCGGCACTTTCTCATGACTGCGCTCAATCGGGTCTGAAACCGAACACGCCACCGTTTTGCGTGACCACCACCACGGTGTTGCCCGACACCACCGGCGCAGCCACGATGGGCGAACCATCGGTGGACATGCGGGTGAGCAGGGTTCCGTCCTGGCGCGACAGGAAGTGCACCAGTCCGCTTGCATCGCCCACCGCAACCGAGCGGCCGATCGCCAGCGGCGCAGTCAGGCCGCGGTATTTCAGGCGATCCGAGGTCCAGGCCGGTTCACCGTTGGATCGGCGCCAGGCGATCACCTTGCCGTCGCTCTCGGTGCCGAACACGAATTCGCTGTCGCCGTGCACGCCGTCGGCACCGGAGGCCGGGCGAGACCACAGCAACTTGCCGCTGCCCGCATCGACGCAACCAATGGCGGCCTGGAATGCCCGTGCACACACCACATTGCCATCGCGACTGACGCGCCCGACCAGATCGACCAATCGCTCGACGTCGTTGGTGCCGCGGGGATTGGCGATCGGAACCTCCCAGCGCAACACGCCGGTCGACGGATTGATGCCCACCAGACGACCCGAGATTCCCACGACCAGCGTGTCACCCACCGCCAGCATGACGCTGGCCTGGCGCAAGGCCAGCGGAAAATCACCCTGCCGTGCATAGGTCCACAAACGACGACCGGAGCGCGCGTCGTAGGCGCTGACAACGCGGTCAGCGGTCATCGCGAACACCCGCTCGCCTGCCACCAAGGGGGCGGTGAAACTCAGTGCGCGCAACTTTTCGCGCCATATCTCCCGGCCCCGATCGAGCGCCACCAGATCGTTGCCTCGGGTGACAACGGCTGCATATCGCCCGTCGCTGCCGACGCCCCCGCCAATGTCCGCACCGACCGTGGCGCGCCACTGGTCAGCGCCGGTGCCAGCGTCGATCGCGGCAATGCTGCCGTCGGAACCGGCCAGCGTGACCGTCGTGCCCGACACCGCGACCTCGAGCGGGAAATGCACGGAACCGATGCGCGCACTCCAGGCCAACCGGACACCGATCAGCGCCGCGTTCGCACTGAGCGTGGCCGGTTGCGGCTTTTCCGGCCCGCCTGCACAGGCGACCAGCAGCAGCACCGCACCGAGCATGGTCAGACGTTGGCCCATCCGCAAACCAGACAACACGCGAATCATTTCTTGCCTTCCGTCACCACCGCCGCAGCGGCCACTGGTCGAGGATCCGCACCGAGCGCGGTCAGCTTGATTTCGACCAGCCGTCGATAGTCCATGCGTTCACCCAGACCCTGGTAGGCCTTTTCATATTCCGCGCGCGCCAGTGCCGGCTTGTCCTGCAGCATCAGCAGGTCGCCCCTGCGATCGGCGACCAGGGGCACAAACGCAGCCGGGAAATCACCGTCAAGCCGAGCCATGGCGGCCGGGTAGTCCTTGGCCTGCGCCAACACCCCTGCCAAGCGCAACCGGGCGATCGCCTGGTACGCCGGATCGGAAGCCTTGTCCGCGACCCAGATCAATGCGGCCTTGGCCTGGTCGACCTTGCCCGCCTCCTGCTGCACCTTGGCCGTCAGCAGGCCTGCCTGCAAGGCAAATGTGGTGCCGCCAAACTTGTCCTGCATGTCGGCAAAGGCCCGCTGCACCTTTTCCGGATCGCCCTGCGCGGCTTGCCGTTCGAGCTCGTCGTACAAGGCGGACGCCTGCGCCGACTGGCTGCGCTTCCAGTACTGGTATCCGTTCCAGCCGGCGTAGCTGCCCAGGATGGCGATCAATACCCAGGTGATCAGGTTGCCATACTGCTTCCAGAAATGTTTGATCTGGTCGAGTTGCTCTTGTTCTTCGAGGTCGAGTTGTTGTGCCATAACGTGTCTTGGTTCAGGTGGGCGATTGTAGGGTTGCGGCCCAGTGCGCCACGCCGTCCAGCGCAAGCAGCTGCTGGGCGCCAGCGCCATCGCGCAGGGACTTCACGATCACCTGACCCTGCTCGGCTTCCTGCTGGCCGAATACCAGTGCAAACCGTGCGCCGCTGCTGTCGGCCCGCTTGAATTGCGACTTCATGCTGGCTGCGCCCGCTTGCGCGCCAGCATGCATCTGCACGCGAACGCCCGCACGCCGCAAGGCATGCACGGTTTGAAAAGCCAGTGCCAGATGCGTGGCATCGGGAATCACCGCATAGGCATCGGGCACTGGCGCCGCGGCAGCCAGGCCGCGCACACGCAGCAGTTCGAGCACACGCTCGATGCCCATGCCCCAGCCGACCGCAGGCGTCGGCTTTCCACCGAGCACCTCGAACAGGCCGTCGTAACGCCCGCCGCCACACAAGGTGCCCTGGGCGCCGAGTTCGTCGGTGATGAACTCGAACACCGTATGGCTGTAATAGTCCAGACCACGCACCGCGCGCGGGTTGATGCTCCAGGGCACGGCGCAGGCGCTGAGCAAGGTCTGGACGGTCTCGAAGTGCTTGAGCGATGCCTCACCCAGGAAAGCCAGCAGTTGCGGCGCCCGTGAGACCATCTCCTGCATCGCCGGATTCTTCGTGTCCAGGATGCGCAGTGGATTGCTGTGCAGACGGCGCCGGGCATCGGCATCGAGCAGCCCGGCATGGCGCTCGAAATGGTCGATCAGCGCAGCCCGGTGCTGCAGGCGCTCGGCGGGCAGCCCCAGGCTGTTGAGTTCGACACGCACGCCCGGCAGGCCCAGGCGCTCGAGCAGGTGCGAGGCCAGCACGATCAATTCGGCATCCACCTCGGCGCCGGCAAACCCGAGCGCTTCCGCGCCAACCTGGTAGAACTGGCGGTAGCGGCCGCGCTGGGGCCGCTCGTGACGGAACATCGGACCGACGTAATACAGGCGTTTGCCACCGTCGTAGGTCAGGTTGTGCTCGATCGCCGCCCGCACCACACCGGGTGTGTTCTCCGGTCGCAACGTGAGCTGTTCGCCATTGAGTCGGTCCTCGAAGGAGTACATCTCCTTCTCGACGATGTCGGTGGTCTCACCGGTGCCTTTGACGAACAGCTGCGTGTGTTCGACGATCGGCGTGCGGATCACGCCGTAGGCATACCTGCCCATCACCTCACGCACATGCTGCTCGAACCATTCCCATTGCGCCGACTCGGGCGGAAAGATGTCGTTCATGCCCTTGACCGCTGCGAGCTTGCGCGGCGGGGTGGCTGTTTGCGGTGGCACGCTGTCGGACATGTCTCAGCTCCGCGCGGCCGTGGCGCCGGCCTGGCCAAATCGTTGTTCAATGTAGGTTTCGACCACCGCCTGGAATTCCCGCGCAATGGCATCGCCGCGCAGCGTCATGCGCTTTTCGCCATCGATGTAGACCGGCGCCACCGGCGCCTCGCCGGTACCCGGCAAGCTGATGCCGATGTCGGCGTGCTTGCTTTCGCCGGGGCCGTTGACGATGCAACCCATGACGGCCACCTTCATGGTCTCGACTCCAGGGTATTTTTCACGCCAGACCGGCATCTGCGCGCGCAGGAAGTCGTCGATCTGCTGGGTCAATTCCTGAAATACGGTGCTGGTCGTGCGGCCGCATCCGGGACACGCGGTCACGCTGGGAACGAAGGCACGCACGCCCAGCGCCTGCAGGATCGACGAGGCAGTCAGCACCTCCTGGGTACGTGCCTCACCGGGCGCCGGCGTCAGCGAGACACGGATCGTGTCGCCGATGCCCTCCTGCAGCAGGATGCCCAGTGCGACGCTGGAGGCGGCGATACCCTTGGCGCCCATGCCGGCCTCGGTCAGTCCGAGGTGCAGGGCATAGTCACACCGGCGTGCGAGCGCCCGGTACACCGCGATCAGGTCCTGCACGCCGCTGACCTTGCACGACAGGATGATCTGGTTGGGGTCCAGGCCCATATCCCGTGCCAGTTCGGCCGACCCCACGGCAGACTGGATCAGTGCCTCATACATGACCGATTTGGCATCCCATGGCACGGAGCGGGCAGCGTTCTCATCCATCAGGCGTGCCTGCAGGTCCTGGTCGAGGCTGCCCCAGTTCACGCCGATGCGCACCGGCTTGCTCCAGCGCATGGCCGCTTCGATCATCTGGCCGAATTGACGGTCACGCTTGTTGCCTCGGCCCACATTGCCGGGATTGATCCGGTATTTGGACAGTGCCTGCGCACACGCGGGGAAATCGGTCAACAGGCGATGCCCGTTGTAATGGAAGTCGCCAATCAGCGGCACGTCGATGCCCATGCGATCGAGCTGCTCGCGGATCGGCGCGACGGCCTGCGCGGCTTCCGGGGTGTTGACCGTGATCCGGACCATTTCGGAGCCGGCCAAGGCCAGTTCCTTGACCTGGATCGCGGTTCCGATGACATCGGTCGTGTCGGTGTTGGTCATCGACTGCACCCGCACGGGTGCATCACCGCCCACGGTCACGACATGCGCACCCCACTGAACGCGCGCCTGGCGCGTGCGGTGGCGTGTCACCAGAATCGGCTCAATGGCGTGTTGTTGCTGCATCACTTGATCTGGAATCGGGCCACGTTGTTCTTGCTCACCGCGGCGAGGTCGAACGGCTGGCCCCGCACGACGACATCGATGGCGTTGGCCCGGCCAATCACCACCGACAATGGCAGGCTGCCCTGGACGCGCACTGTTTCACCGCCCGCCATGGTCTTGTTCAGCTGCACGACGCCACCCGCATCGACAACCTGCACCCAGGACGGCTCTCGCGTCGTGAATACCGCAATGGCCGCTGGTGGTTCCGCGGTGCCAGCGGTCGCGGCGGCAGCGTCGGATGCAGCTGCCTGCGGCGCCGCAGGCAGGGCTGCCGGCGCGGCGTTTGCCGTGGCATCCGATGCGGCGTTCGCTGGCGTCTGCACCGGCACGTCCGTCGCAGTCACCACCGAGTCCAGAGTCGGTCCCGGTTGCGACGCCGCTTGCACGGCATCACCGCCGATTCGCCAGGCGGGCAACATGCTGACCACGATGGCGCCCAGCAGCAGCAAACCGGTAAGGTAGAGCACCCAGCGTGGCAAGCCACGAAAACCGGGCGCCCGCAGACTCACGCCATGGCTGTCCAGGCGTATCGGCGTCTCCTGCGATCCCACCTTCAACGGAGCCGTGTGCATCTGGGGCAGGCGCGCGAGCACGGGAGCCGGATCGATCTTCAGCGTACGACAGACGGTGGCCGCCAGCGCCCGTGCAAACACGGCGTCGGGCAACTGAGACAGATCGTCTGCTTCGAGCGCCTCCAGCTTCTTGACGGGCACCTTGAGCGAAACAGCCAGCGCGCCCACGTGCAGACCGACCGCTTCGCGCGCTTCACGCAGCAAGGTGCCGGCACTCTTGTCGCCTGCAGCGCCCGGCGCGGATGGTTCGGGCACGCCGGAAAACGGCTCATTCATCGAAGGCCCCCCGGTCGTACAGACCCGCCTCGCGGGAGCCGTTGAACCGCTTGTGCAGAGGGACCGCGAGCTGCTCCACCGCATCCTGGTTGCCCAGCCGGCGTTCGACCTTGATGCCCAGCCACAAGGTCTCTGCATTGGCCCATTCGCTGTTGTTGAGACGACGGATATAGAACTGCGCTCGTTGCAGGTCGTTGCGCTGGAACATCAGCAAGGCCAGGTTGTATTCGGTGATCGGGTTGCCGGCGTCGATCTGGAACGACTGCAACAGGCTTGCTTCGGCCTGCGCCGGCTGGTTGGCTCGCATCTGGCACAAGCCCTGGGTCATCAATGTCTTGGCGCGGTCTCCATAGGCCGGGTCGGCCAGCGCCTGGCCAAAGAACTGCATCGACTCGGCATGCCGATCGGTCTGGCACATCAGCCAGGCCAGATTGTGCAGCGTGTTCGGATCGCCCGGCTTGAGAGCCAGCGCACGCCGGAAACTCGACTCGGCCAACGGATAGTCCTTCAGGCGCATGTAGACCAGGCCGCGCAGGTTGTATGCATCGGCATAGTTGGGATCGGTCGCGAGCGCCATCTTGAGCTCGTCCAGCGCGATCGTCGTCTGGCCCTGCTCGAAATAACCGACCGCCAATTCGAGCCGAAGCCGCGCGCGGGTGCGGATCTCCGGCTCGTCCGAGGCGGTGACCAGATCACGCTGCGGCGCGCTGTCGCCCGCCTTGCCCGGTGCCGCGCACGACGCCAGTTGCAGGCAGCTCACCAGCAGGGCCAGTCCTGCCAGGCCCCGCAGGATGCCTGCTGCGCATCGGTCATTGATTGCCATCCTTCAACCTTCCTTGTTGTCATTGCCCAGTGCGGACACCGGCTGCAGCATGATGGTGCGTTGCCGCGCCATCCGCCCGGCCACGCCGGTGCGGTCGCGCACGTCACCGGCCAGTTGACCGCAAGCCGCCGCGATATCGTCGCCGCGCGTCTTGCGGACCGTCGTCACGATGCCGGCGTCGCTCAGCACGCGCGCAAACGCCGCGATGCGTCCGGCGGGGGAGCCCTTCAGGCCCGAGGCCGGAAACGGATTGAACGGTATCAGATTGAATTTGCACCAGCCGGTGCGGGGACATGCGGCCCGCACCAGGGCCGCCAGTTGCTGCGCCTGCTCGGGCGCATCATTCACGCCATCGATCATGCAGTACTCGAAGGTGATGAAGTCGCGTGGCGCCTGCGCCAGGTAGGCCACGCAGGTCTGCATCAGTTCGTGCAACGGGTATTTGCGGTTGAGCGGCACCAGTTGGTCACGCAAGGCGTCGGTCGGCGCATGCAGGGAAACGGCCAACGCCACCGGGCAGTCGCGCGCAAGCCGTTCCATCATCGGCACCACGCCGGAGGTCGACACCGTGACGCGACGGCGCGACAGGCCATAAGCATGGTCGTCGAGCATCATGCGCAGGGCGGGCAGCAGCGCCGTGTAGTTCTGCAGCGGCTCGCCCATGCCCATCATCACCACGTTGGTGATGACACGGTCACTGCGCCCCAGGTGCCGGCGCAGAAAATGTTCGGCAAACCACAACTGGGCAATGATCTCGCCGGTACGCAGGTTGCGGCTGAAGCCCTGGTGACCGGTCGAGCAGAAGCGGCAACCGACAGCACAACCGGCCTGCGACGAGACACACAAGGTGCCACGGTCGGATTCGGGAATGAAAACCGCCTCGATCGCATCGCCGCCACCGACGTCAAACAGCCACTTGATCGTTCCATCATCCGACCGCTGCTCGGTGGCGACACGCAGGCCCTGCACCTGGGCCACACCGCGCAACTTGTCGCGCAGTGGCCGTGCCAGATCGGTCATGGCGTCGAAGTCGGATGCGCCTTTCTGGTGAATCCAGCGAAACAGCTGCGTCGCACGAAAGCGCTTTTCACCCAGGCGCTCGCAGAAAGCTGCCAAACCCTCGAGGTCGTAGTCGAGAAGATTGGCCAGCATGGACGGGCTTAACGGCTGTGGACGTTCATCGCCGGGAAGAAAAACGCCAGTTCTGCGGCAGCGGTCTGCACTGCGTCGGACCCATGCACCGCATTGGCATCGATGCTGTCGGCAAAATCGGCGCGGATGGTACCTGGAGCGGCCTTCTTGGGATCAGTGGCACCCATCAGGTCACGGTTCTTGATCACGGCGTTTTCGCCTTCGAGCGCCTGCACCATCACCGGACCGGAGATCATGAAATCCACCAGGTCGTTGAAGAAGGGACGCTCCTTGTGCACGGCGTAAAAGGCTTCGGCATCCGCGCGCGAGAGCTGCATCATGCGCGCGGCAACGATCTTCAGACCAGCGGCCTCGAAGCGGGCGTAGATCTGGCCGATCACGTTCTTGGCGACGGCGTCTGGCTTGATGATCGAGAGTGTGCGTTCAATGGTCATGCTGATTTCCTGTGGATGGGAGTGTGTTGGCGCCCGCCGGGAACCCTGCGGGCAAAGCCACTTATTCTAGCGACCCCGCCCGCCCCGACCCCGGTTGCCACCCCCCGTATTGCCGCCACCCCCGTAGGACCCGCCGCCGGAGCCGCCGCGTGGGGCACCACGGCGTTGACCCGGCGCCTGGCGTTGCCGAGTGAAGCTGTCCGCGCCGATGTAGCCGAAGGCGGTTTTCATCGGGTCGGGTTGGGCCTGCGCGGCCAGCCGGTCGGCGCGTTCGCCGTTGTCGTCGTGCGCTGGCGGCCGGTTTCGATTGCGGTTGCGCCCGGCGCCCGGACTCTGGTTGCCGTCGGCCGACCCCTGGGATCGCATCGGATCGCGCGCACTGTCCGTACGACCTTGCAGGTTGGCGCGTGGCCCGCGCCGGCGTTTGCGATTTGCGCCGCCGCCATCGCGGCTGTCGACGCGCGGCGCGTCGCGCTGCACCACCGGTGCGCCTGCGGTGCGCGCCGATGCGCGTCGCAAAGCCTGGAGATCGTTGTCGTCGAGCTCCATCCAGGCGCCACGCTTGAGGCCGCGCGGCAGCAGCATCGCCCCGTAGCGAATGCGGATCAGCCGGCTGACGGCATGGCCGACCGCCTCGAACATGCGGCGGACCTCCCGATTGCGCCCCTCGGAAATCGTCACCCGGTACCAGCAATTGGCGCCTTCGCCACCGCCGTCGTCGATGGCGCCGAACTGGGCCTGACCATCGTCGAGGCGCACGCCGTCAAGCAGGCGCTGCTTTTCCTCGTTGCTCAGCGCGCCGAGCACCCGGACCGCATATTCACGCTCCAGCCCGAAACGCGGGTGCATCAGGTTGTTGGCCAGTTCGCCGGAATTGGTGAACAGCAACAGTCCCTCGGTGTTGAGGTCGAGCCGGCCCACCGATTGCCATTTGCCCTGCTGCAACTTGGGCAGACGGCGAAATACCGTCGGCCGGTTTTGCGGGTCGTCATGGGTGACGACTTCGCCGGCTGGTTTGTGATAGGCAATCACGCGCGGCGGCGGCGCCTCGACCCGGAACCGGATCGGCTTGCCGTTGACCTTGACATGGTCGCCGTACTGGATGCGTTGTCCGATGTGGGCGGGCTCGTTGTTGACGGTGATCCGGCCCTCCATGATCAGCTGCTCCATCTCCAGACGGGAGCCCATGCCGGCCTGCGCCAGGACCTTGTGCAGTTTGGGTGTCTCCGCCATCGGCGCCAGCACCCGCTTGGCCAGGACCACTTCGTCACTGGCTTCTTCGGCGTCGAACTGGCCAGAGACGACATCTTCGAACCGAATCGTGCCGCCGGCGACCCGGCCGGCTTCGACCCGCTGCGCATCGTCGCGATCAATCGGACTGACCGGACTGTCGGCCGTTGTGTCAGCCGCTGCTTCAACCATCTCCGGCATGGGTGCTTCGCTCGGCGACTGCCCAACGGCGTCATTCGGCGGCGCCGACACCGGGCCAGCGCGACGCCGGGTGCGTCGTGCCGGGGCGGCCGGCTCAGCGGTTGGTTCGGGCGTGGGCGCGATGGGCGACTCGTCCTGATCGGATGCGTTCATTGTTGGGGTTCCACCGTTGAGATCTCCGGCTCGGGCCCTGGGCCGTCGCTTGTCGTTGTCGATGCCGCACGGACCGGCGGCGTGTCTGTCTTGACCGACGCTTCAGGGATGGCCGCACCGATCGTCGCCGCAGTGCCCTGTTCCTGCGCCAGTGCATCGAACATGTCGCTGCCCGCTGCATCCTGGTCCAGCAGCGGGAGCTGGTCCAGTGACACCAGGCCCAGGTCGTCCAGAAACTGCCGCGTGGTGGCAAACAGCGCCGGTCGACCGGGCGATTCACGGTGGCCGATCACCTCGATCCAGTTGCGGTCTTCGAGTTGCTTGATGATCATCGCATTGATGGTCACGCCGCGAATATCTTCCATGTCGCCCCGTGTCACTGGCTGGCGGTAGGCAATGATGGCCAGTGTTTCCAGTGTGGCGCGGGTGTAGCGCGGAGGCTTCTCCGGGTGCAGCCGATCGAGGTATTCGCGCATGTCCGGCCGACTCTGAAAGCGCCATCCCGAGGCCACCTGCACCAGTTCGACGCCACGCTGTGCCCAATCGAGCTGGAGATCCTGCAGCAGCTGTTTGATGGTCTCGGCACCGACCATGTCGTCGAACAAGGCGCGCGCATCCCGCATCTGCAGCGGCTGCGGCGAACAGATCAGGGCAGTTTCCAGTACACGCTTTGCCTGAGCGGTATTCATTGTCGAGGGGTTCCGGAAATGGCACCATCGGGTGCGCATCGGTGCCAGTCAAATGGGGATGCAGCAGGCAGATCGAACGTCCGCGGTGCGCACAGTGGCAAGCAACACGCTTGAGCGTGGCTGACCCTTTGTCAGGCCGGATTGTAGCGCAGCCCCCACAGCGCCATTGCGGCCTGCATGTCGGAAGGTAGTGGCGCGCTGAAGACCAGCGGCGTGCCGCGCAGCGGATGGTCCAGCGCCAGGCGGTAGGCGTGCAGCGCCTGGCGCCCGATGGCCGATCCCGCGGGCGCGCCGTAGCTGGTGTCGCCCAGCAAAGGATGACCGATCGATGCCATGTGTACGCGGATCTGGTGGGTCCGCCCGGTGTGCAGGCTGCAGCGCACCAGGCATCCGAGCTCGGTGTTGGCCAGCAGCGTGATCGTGGTCCGTGCTTCCTTTGCACCGGTGCTGCCGGGAGCCAGCGCGGCCATGCGCAGACGATGGACCGGATCGCGACCGATCGGGGCCACCACGTCACGCTCTCGTGCCCCCGCCCAGGGCCGGTGGGCGATCGCCAGGTACTGGCGCTGCACCTCGCGCTGCGCAATCATGCGCACCAGTGCGTCCATGCACGGCCGCGAGCGAGCCACCAGCATCAGGCCGCTGGTGTCCTTGTCCAGTCGGTGCACGATACCGGCGCGCGGCAGGTCGGCCTGGCGCGTGTCCCAGGCCAGCAGACCGTTGAGCAAAGTGCCGCTCCAGTTTCCCGGCGCCGGATGCACGACCAGACCCGCAGGCTTGTGGATGACCAGCAGATCGTCGTCGGCATGCACCACCGCGAGTGCCATCGCTTCGGGCACGAAGGCCCGGCTTTGCGGAGTCGGCTCCAGGGTCACTTCCAGCAGATCGCCGGCCTGCAGGCGTGCAGACGGTTTGAGGATCGGGTGCCCGTTGCGCCGCACCGCGCCCTGCTCCACCAACTGGCGCAGGTAATTGCGCGAGAAGCCGTCGATGCTGGCCGACAGCACCTTGTCGAGCCGCTCCCGATGGTGGATGTCCGCCACCACCCATTGCCGCAACTCGTGCTGCGGCCCGGCATCGGCAGGCTCGTCCTGATCCGCCGCCAGGGATGTGCCCGATATAATCGCCCCGCTGTCTGTTACCAAGGTGTTCCCCATGCTGCGAGTCAAATTATCAATGGTGCGCATCGCGCTGATCGCCGGTACCACGATCTGGCTGGCCGGTTGCGCGTCGACCACCGAAGACAAGACAGCGAACTGGAGCCCGAACCGCTTGTACGCCGAGGCCAAGGACGAAATGAAGTCGGGCTCGTACGAGAAGGCCACCTTGCTGCTGGAAAAACTCGAGGGTCGCGCAGCGGGTACGCCACTGGCCCAGCAGGCCCAGCTCGACAAGGCCTACGCGCATTACCGCGCCGCGGAGCCGGCGCAGGCATTGTCGACCCTGGATCGCTTCATGCGCCTGCACCCGGCCAGCCCGGCGATCGATTACGCGTTGTACCTCAAGGGTGTCGTGAACTTCAACGACGACCTGGGGATGCTGTCGTTCCTGACCCGACAGGACTTGTCGGAACGCGACCAGAAGGCGGCCAAGGAGTCCTTCGAGGCGTTCAAGGAACTGACCACCCGGTTCCCCGAATCCAAGTACACGCCGGACGCTCGGCAGCGCATGACCTACATCGTCAACTCGCTGGCGCAATACGAGGTGCATGTGGCGCGGTATTACTACCAGCGCGGCGCCTACCTCGCTGCGATCAACCGCGCCCAGGCGGCTGTCGCCGATTACCGCGATGTGCCGGCGCTCGAGGAAGCCCTGTACATCATGGTCAAGTCCTACGAGGCACTGGGCATGGAACAGTTGCACGCCGATTCCCAGCGCGTGATGCTGGCGAACTATCCGAACAGCAAGTACCTCAGCCGTGGCTTTCAGCGCGATGATCAGCCATGGTGGAAGGTCTGGTAAGGTCCTGCAGCAGCGCCAGCAGCTCCTGCTCGTCGCCGATACGGCGCATCGGCGGCAAGGCGGCCAGCAGGCGGCGGCCATAACCCATGCTGGACAGACGGGTGTCGCACACCACCAGGACACCGCGGTCGGTCTCGCGCCGCACCAGCCGACCGGCACCCTGCTTGAGTGCCACCGCGGCTTCGGGAATGAAATAGTCGTTGAAGGCACTGCGGCCTTGCGCCTCGAGCCGCCCGGCTCTGGCTTCGACCAGCGGATCGTTGGGTGGTGGAAACGGCAGCTTGTCGATCACCACCATCTGCAGCGCATCGCCGGGAACGTCGATGCCTTCCCAGAACGATGCGGATGCCACCAGGATGCATCCGGGCCCGCTGTCGTCGACCGCGCTGCGCAGCCGGTCCATCAGTTCCCGTTTGGGCCCCTGGCCTTGAACCAGAACCTGGATCGTGCCTGAGGCGTCGAATCGCCGTTGCAGGTCCTCGCTGATCGCCCGCAGCGCCCGCAGCGTGGTCGTCAATACCAGGGTGCGGCCACCCAGTGTGCCGGCCAGGCGCGCAACCAGGGCCGCCACCTGCGCACTGTGCGCCGGGTCGGCTGGTTTGACCATCTGGCGCGGAACGTAGACGGCGGCCTGGTGTGCATAGTCAAACGGACTCTCGACCCGCACGATGCGCGCGCCCGTCAGGCCGCATGGCTCGGTAAACCAGCGCAGCTGCGGGTCATCGCCCAAGGTGGCGGATGTGAAAATCCAGGCCCGCTGGTTCGGCTCGGCGCTGTCGGTGCGCAGCAGCTTGTGCTCAACGGCCTGCGCAATGTCCAGTGGCGACTCGATCAGGCGCAGCTGGACGCCGACATCGATCCAGCGCACGCTGGCGGGATCGCGCGGCTGCAGGAACAGCTCGGCGTGCAGTGCAAGGGTGTTCAGGCGTTCGATCAGCCGATCGAAATCGGGGCTGGTGTCGGCCACCGGCTTGACCGCGCCCTGGGCCAGCACGCAGGCGGCGCGCACCGCGTCGAGCGCCGCCTGCCAGGCGTCTCCCGCTATTTGGTCTGGTGCCGTGTCGGACCAGCGCATGCGGCTGCCAGCGGGCATGCGGCCTGCCAGCATGCGCAAATCGCGCGCACTGCGGTCCATGCGGGCCGCGAGTTGCTGCCACTCCCCCAGCCCTCGGGCCTGGGCCAATCCCACAGCCAGCAGGTCGTGCGCACAATCGATCACCTGCGCGGTCGAGAGTTGCCGACCCAGGAACTGCAGACCGGTTTCATTGAGCTGGTGTGCTTCATCGAAGACCACCGTCTGTACGCTGGGCAAGAGCTCGGCCATGCCGCTTTCGCGCACCGCCAGATCGGCAAAGAACAGATGGTGGTTGATGACGACCACGTCGGCGGCCAGCGCCTCGCGCCGTGCCTGGTTGACATGGCAGGCGCGCAACCGCGGACATTGCGCCCCCAGACAGTTGTCACGCGTGGAGGTCACATGCGGCAACACCGGTGAACGTTCATCGAGTCCGGACAGTTCGGCCAGATCGCCGCTGCGCGTGACCTGCGCCCATTGTTCGATCTTGCCCAGCGTGCGGGCCAGCGTGCGATCGGACATGGACGGGTCCTGGCGGGCCATGTCCAGCCGGTGCAGGCACAGATAGCTCCCGCGCCCCTTGAGCAAGGCGGTTCGCAGCGGCAAGGCCAGAGCCAGCACCAGCGCAGGCAGATCACGGGCAAACAGCTGGTCCTGCAAGGTCTTGGTCGCCGTGGACAACAACACCCGTGTCCCGCTGAGCAAGGCCGGAACCAGATAGGAAAACGTCTTGCCCACGCCTGTGCCGGCCTCGACGACCAGCGCGCCGCCCTCCTCGATGGTCCGCGCGATCGCCTGGGCCATCTCGATCTGCCCGGCGCGCGGATGGAACGCGTGGACCATCCGCGACAACACCCCATCGGGGGCAAACGCCTGGTCAACCTGTTCGCGCAACCCCATGCCTTGCACCCTGTCAGGCCGGAGCGTCTGGCTGCAGCTGGAGACGCAATCGATGCATCTCGTCACGCATGACCAGGCGGCGCTTCTTCATGCGACGCAGATCGAGTTCGTCGATGGGCAAGTCCTGCGCCGCCGCATCGATCAGTGCATCCAGATCGGCGTGCGCCATCATCAGCTCGATCAGTCGGCGCTGGGGTGAATGCAGGTTGGTTTGCACAGCTTGGGTCTAGAATCGGCTTTTTGCCGGGGCGCGGCGCTGGACAGATCGCTGCCGGCAAGGCCCCGGGTGATTGTCCTGCTTTTTTGTCCACCTCGGTGTTGAACGGCCTCCTATGCGCAATGGTTACCGACTGACTGCGGCCACCGGCATCCACAAGGGTGACCGCGACTACCAGCAGGACCGTGTCGAGCTGCTCAGCCATCCGCGTGCCAATGGTTGCGTGCTGGGCATCGTGGCCGATGGCATGGGCGGGCGCAGCGGCGGTCGCAAGGCGTCCGATCAGGTGATCATGACCGCGCGGCAGCTGTTTGACCGCTACGCGCCCGCCACCGACGATGCGGCCGCGATGCTGATGCAGGTGGCGCGCGAAGCCCACGTCGTGATCAAGCTGACCGCCATCGCGGCTGAAGAGGAACCGCACGCCACGGTGGCAGCCTTTCTGATCAACGCCGGCGGCGATTGTCACTGGGTGCATTCGGGCGACTCGCGCATCTACCATTTCCATACCGGCAAGGTGATTCGGCGCACGGCGGACCACTCCTATGTGCAGATGCTGGTCAAGCGCGGGGAGATCACCGAGGAGCAGGCCACTGTGCATCCGCAGTCCAACATCCTGATGGGTTGTCTGGGCACGGAAACCGAACCTCCGGTGGACATCCACTTCATACCGCGGATGCGCGAAGGCGACAGCCTGGTGGCCTGCAGCGATGGCATCTGGCATTACTTCAAGGACGAGGAGATGGCCGACGTGCTCAATCGGCTGTCAGCACGGGAGGCGGCCGAGTTTCTGATCGACAAGGCGCGCGAGCGCGCACTGGGTTCGGGCGACAACCTGTCGTTGGCGGTGGTCAAGCTGGAGCCATTGGAGAGCTGACCGCAGCGTCGCTCCCGGGCCGCGTCGACGCGCAGACACGCCGCTTGGCTGCAGAGCAAACTCAGGGAGTGCCGTGCAGCTTCTGGTCACTGCGCAGCAGTTGTTCTGCCGCGCGGCGCTTGCGCTGCGCGTCGTTGATCAGGATCTCCTGGCGGCGCAGGTCCCCCATCACGTCGCGTTCGGAGCGTCGGCTCTGCGCCAGGCAGTCATTGACCGCAAATCGCTGGTAACAGGCTTTTTCCCGCGCCTGGAACTGGGTCTGGTAGGACGCACGGGCCTGCGCGATCCACGCGCGTTGCTGGTTTTCGCGCGCGGCCAGTGCCCGTTCGGCATCGGTCTGCGCGACGGCAGGCAACCCCGGGTGCAGCAGGCACGACAACAGCAGTGAGCAGGGCAGCAATCTCATGTGAGCGCAGTATCGACCATCCGGTGCTCCTGCGCCATGAAGGCGCGCGTCTGCATTTCACGCAACCGCGACACCGTTCGCACGAACTCGTGCGCCAGCGGGCCTTCTGTGTACAGCCATTGGGGCTCGACCTGCGCCGACAGGATGAGCTTGACCCGCCGGTCGTACAACACGTCGACCAGCCAGGTGAAGCGACGCGCCTCGGACGCCATCCGCTGCGGCATCCGCGGCACGTCGCTGAGCAACACGGTATGAAACTGGGTGGCAATCTCCAGGTAATCGTTCTGTGAGCGCGGCCCACCACACAAGACCTTGAAATCGAACCAGACCACCCCCCCGGCGCGGCGGCGCGCGGTAATGCGCCGCGCCTCGATGTGCAGCGCCGGATCTTCATCGCGCCGTTCCGCCAGACGCTCGAACGTCTGCGCCATGGCCGCGTCGGCCTGCGCGCCGTTCGGGACGTGGTAGAAGGTGACGTCCTCCAGCGCGCGCAGTCGGTAGTCGGCGCCGTCACCGATCGGCACCACCGCCAGCTTGGCATTGAGCAGGTCGATCGCAGGCAGGATGCGGGCCCGATGCAATCCATTGGGATACAGATCGTCGGGCTTGAAATTGGACGTGGTCACAAACCCGACGCCCTGGCGGAACAAGGCGTCGAGCAGGCGGTGCAGGATCATCGCATCGGTGATGTCGGCGACATGAAACTCGTCAAAGCAAAGCAAACGGTATTTGCGTGCCATCTGGCGGGCCAGCTCATCGAGCGGATTCACCGTGCCCTGCAGTGTCGCCAGTTGGCGGTGCACTTCGCGCATGAATTCATGGAAATGCAGCCGGGTCTTGCGCTTCACACCCACGGCGTTGTAAAAGCAATCCATCAGGAAGCTCTTGCCCCGGCCGACGCCCCCATACATGTACACCCCGCGCGGAATCTCCGGCCGGTGAATCAGCTTGCGGATGCGACCCGATCGCCGGGCCAGGTAGGCTGACCAATCAGCTGCGCAACGTTCGAGCTCCGCGACGACAGCCAGTTGGCCCGGATCGCTGCGATAGCCGCGCAGCGCCAGCTCGCGCTCGTAGATCTCGCGCACCCCCGTCACAGGCGCGCACCGATGCCGCTGAGATGCAGACCCACGCTGGCGCTCAGAAGTTCAGCGCGCGCTTGTCGACCGCCAATGCCGCTTCCTTGGTGGCTTCGCTGAGCGAGGGATGGGCATGGCAGATGCGTGCGATGTCTTCGCTGCTGGCACGAAACGCCATCGCCACGACACATTCGGCAATCAGCTCGCTGGCCATCGGACCGACGATATGGACGCCCAGAATCTCGTCGGAGGTGGCGTCGGCCAGCATCTTCACCATGCCGGTGGTATCGCCCAGCGCGCGCGCCCGGCCGTTGGCCAGAAACGGAAAGCTGCCGCTGCGATACGCCCGACCGGACTCCTTGAGCTGTTGCTCGGTCTGCCCCACCCAGGCGATTTCCGGGCTGGTGTAGATCACCCAGGGGACGGTGTTGAAATCCACATGGCCGTGCTGGCCCGCGAGGCGCTCGGCCACCGCCACACCTTCCTCTTCGGCCTTGTGCGCCAGCATCGGGCCACGTACCACATCACCCACCGCCCAGACATTGGGCAGGTTGGTCCTGCAATCGCCGTCGACGGTGATTGCACCGCGCTCGTCGAGCGCCAGTCCCACCACGTCGGCGCCCAGACCTTCGGTATGGGGCACGCGCCCGATCGAGACGATCAACCGGTCCACCGTCAGGCCGTGGTCGGCGCCCTTGGGATCGGTGTAGGTCACCGTGACGCCCTTCTTGGACGACTTCACCGCGCCGACCTTCACGCCCAGCTCGATCTTCAGGCCCTGCTTGCCGAAGGCCTTGAGCGCCTCCTTGGCGATCTGCTGGTCCACCGCGCCCAGAAAGGTCGGCAGACCCTCCAGGATGGTCACATCGGCACCCAGTCGCCGCCACACCGAGCCCATCTCAAGGCCGATCACACCCGAACCGATCACTCCCAGCCTGGCGGGAACATCGCCGATGCGCAGAGCACCGTCGTTGGAGAGGATCCGCTCTTCATCGAAAGCCACGCCAGGCAGCGCGCGGGCGGTGGAGCCCGTGGCAACGATCACATGGCGGGCCTGCAACTGTTCCTTGGCGGCTCCCGCGACCGTGATCCGGTAGAGACCGTCCGACACACCGGCGAAGGCGCCATGGCCGTGGAAAAACCGCACCTTGTTCTTCTTGAACAGATACAGGATGCCGTCGTTGTTCTGCTTCACGACGGTGTCCTTGCGGCCGAGCATCTTGGCGACATCGATCGAGACGCCCTTGATGCCGATGCCGTGGTCTGCAAAGTGCAGCCTTGCCTGTTCGTAGTTCTCGGACGACTGCAGCAGCGCCTTGGACGGGATACACCCGACGTTGGTGCAGGTGCCTCCCGGCGCAGGTCCGCCGTCGGCGTTGGTCCACGCGTCGATACAGGCCACTGTCATGCCGAGCTGGGCCGCACGGATCGCGGCAATGTAGCCACCAGGGCCGGCGCCGATGACCACCACATCGAATTCTTGTGCCATGGTGATCCTCAGATGTCGAACAACAGGCGCGCCGGATCTTCCAGCGCTTCCTTCATCGCGACCAGTCCCAGCACGGCTTCACGGCCGTCGATGATGCGATGGTCGTAACTCATGGCCAGGTAGTTGATCGGGCGGATGACGATGGCGCCGTTCTCCACGACCGCGCGGTCCCGGGTTGCATGCACACCCAGAATCGCGGACTGGGGCGGATTGATGATGGGTGTCGACAACATCGAACCAAACACGCCGCCATTGGAGATGGAAAAGGTGCCACCGGTCATCTCTTCGATGCCCAGCTTGCCGTCGCGCGCCTTGGCGCCGAATTCGGCGATCTTCTTCTCGATTTCGGCAAAACCCATCTGGTCGGCATTGCGCAGGATCGGCACGACCAGGCCGCGCGGCGAGCCCACCGCGATGCCGATGTCGAAATAGCCGTGGTAGACGATGTCGTTGCCATCGACCGACGCATTGATGACCGGGAACTTCTTGAGCGCATGCACCGCCGCCTTGACGAAGAAACTCATGAAACCGATCTTGACGCCATGCTCCTTTTCGAACTTGTCCTGGAAACGCTTGCGCATCTCCATCACCGGCGCCATGTTGACCTCGTTGAAGGTGGTCAGGATCGCTGCCGAAGACTGCGATTGCAGCAGCCGTTCGGCCACCCGCGCGCGCAGCCGGCTCATCGGGACACGTTGCTCCGGACGTTCGCCCAAATTCGGCGGTACCGTCGACACCTGCGGCAGCAAGGTCGCGGCACGCGGCACCACCGGCGCGACCGGCGCGGCAACCGGCGCTGGCCTGGCCAGCGCCATGACCACGTCTCCCTTGGTGATGCGCCCATCCTTGCCGGTGCCGGCAATGGCTGCCGGGTCGAGCTTGTTGTCGGCCATCAGCTTCTCGGCCGCCGGCATCGCGATGCGCGCGGACGCGCCTGCGGCCGTCGCCGGCACGGCCTGCACGGCGGCGGCCGGCCTTGCGGCAGCGGGCGCTTGCGCGGCGGGCTTCTGCGCGCCTGCCACCGCACCGCCACTGGTGTCGATATGGGCAATCACCTGCTCCGCGGCGACGGTGGCGCCATCGGGCTGCACCAGCTCGGACAAGACGCCGGACGAAGGCGCCGGCACCTCCAGCACGACCTTGTCGGTCTCGATTTCGATCAGGATCTCGTCTGCGGTGACGGTATCGCCGACCTTTTTCTTCCATTGCATCAGGGTCGCTTCCGCAACCGACTCGGACAACTGGGGTACCTTGACATCTACGATGGCCATTTTTTTTCTTTCAGCTACGCATGGTGGATATGGGACTGGAATGGCTGCTCGTCATTTGGTGAGGATAAAACCCTTGAGCTTGGAAAACGCACCGTCGACCAGGGCCTTTTGCTGCTTCTGGTGCAGATGCGAATAACCCACCGCCGGCGAGGCCGACGAAGCGCGACCGGAGTACCCCAGACGCTGCCCCTCCTGCATGTTCTCGTGGATGTAGTGCTGCACGAAAAACCAGGCGCCCTGGTTCTGCGGCTCATCCTGGCACCAGACAATCTCGGTCGCATTGGGGTACTTGCGCAACTCGGTGGCAAACGCCTTGTGCGGGAACGGATACAGCTGCTCGACCCGAATGATGGCGACATCCTCGCTGCCGCGGTCCTCGCGCTTGCGCACCAGGTCGTAGTACACCTTGCCACTGCAGGCAATGACGCGTTTGACCTTTTCTTCCTTGACGTCGCCTGCGTCCGGAATCACGGTCTGGAAGCTGCCATTGGTGAACTCGGACAAGGGAGAAGCCGCGTCCTTGGCCCGCAGCAGCGACTTGGGCGTCATGATGATCAGCGGCTTGCGCAGCTTGCGCACCATCTGGCGGCGCAACACGTGGAAGATCTGGCTGGCCGTGGTCGGCTGGACCACCTGCATGTTGGTGTCCGCGCTCAGTTGCATGAAGCGCTCCAGGCGGGCCGAGCTGTGCTCCGGCCCCTGCCCTTCGTAGCCATGGGGCAACAACAGCGTGATGCCGTTGACACGCCCCCACTTCACTTCGCCCGAGGCGATGAACTGGTCGATCACCACCTGCGCGCCATTGGCAAAGTCTCCGAACTGGGCTTCCCAGACGACCAGGGTATTCGGGTCATTGGATGCATAGCCGTACTCGAACGCCAGCACCGCCTCCTCCGACAGGATCGAGTCGATGACGACAAACGGCGCCTGCCCTTCTGCGACGTTCTGCAGCGGCGTATAGGTGCCTTCATCAAACTTTTCGCGGTTCTGGTCGTGGACCACCGCGTGCCGGTGGGTGAAGGTACCGCGACCACAATCCTCGCCGCTCAGGCGCACCGGATAGCCGCTGGCCACCAGCGACGCGAACGCCATGTGCTCGCCCATGCCCCAGTCCACCGGCAATTCACCCCGACCCATGGCGGCGCGGTCTGCGTACACCTTCTTCACCAGCTGGTGCGCCGTGATGGAGTCCGGGATGGTGGTGATGCGTTCGGCCAGCCGGTTCCACTCGGCAAGGGCAATGGCCGTATCGCCGGCATCGGTCCACTTGCGGTTCAGGTACGGCAGCCAGTCGACGGCGTATTTGCTCTTGAAATTGGTCAGCACCGGGTCGAAGGTATTCTTGCCCGCCTCCAGCGCGGCCCGGGTCGCCTTGACCATCTCGTCACCCAGGTTGGCATCGAAACCTTGCGCGGCCAGCTTGTCGGCGTACAACTTGCGCGTACCCGGGTGCTGCGCGATCTTGCGGTACATCAGCGGCTGCGTCAGCGCCGGCGTGTCCTGCTCGTTGTGGCCGAGCTTGCGGAAACAGATGATGTCGACCACCACGTCCTTGCAGAACTCCATGCGGAAATCGAGCGCCATCTGGGTTGCCAGCACCACCGCCTCCGGATCGTCGCCGTTCACGTGCAGCACCGGCGCGTCGATCATCTTGACCACGTCCGAGCAATACAGCGTCGAGCGGCTGTCGCGCGGGTCACTGGTCGTGAACCCGATCTGGTTGTTGATGACGATGTGCACCGTGCCACCGGTCGAATAGCCACGGGTCTGCGCCAGCGCCAGCGTCTCCATCACGACACCCTGGCCGGCAAAGGCAGCATCGCCATGGACCAGCACCGGCAGCACCTGCTTGCCCAGCGGGTCATTGCGCCGATCCATGCGGGCGCGTACCGACCCTTCGACCACCGGATTGACGATCTCCAGGTGCGACGGGTTGAACGCCAGCGTCAGGTGTACCGGCCCGCCAGGGGTCGACACATCGGAGCTGAAGCCCTGGTGGTACTTGACGTCACCGCTGGCCAGGTCTTCCGGCGCCGTGTGGTCGAACTCGGCGAACAGCATGGCCGGCAACTTGCCCAGCGAATTGACCAGCACGTTCAGGCGCCCCCGGTGCGCCATGCCGATCACGATTTCCTGGATGCCGACCATGCCGCCGCGCTGGATCAGCTCGTCCATCGCGTTGATGAAGCTCTCGCCGCCTTCGAGTGAAAAGCGCTTCTGGCCCACATACTTGGTATGCAGGAAACGTTCGAGCCCTTCGGCCGCGGTGAGACGGTCGAGGATGTGGCGCTTCTTGTCGGCGTCGAAATTGGGCTTGGCGCGGGTGGACTCGAATTTCTGTTGCCACCAGCGCTTCTGCGCCTGGTCGGTCACATACATGTATTCGGCGCCGATGCTGCCGCAATAGGTCTCGAACAGCGCGTTGCGCAAGTCGCGCAGGCTCATCGTCTCCTTGCCGAAGAAGGTGTTGCTGATGTTGAACACCACTTCCTGGTCGGCGTCGGAGAAATCGTAGAACGACAGTTCCAGTTCGGGGATGTGCTCGCGCTCGCGCCGCTTGAGCGGGTCCAGATCAGCCCAGCGCGCGCCGACATTGCGATACGCGGCGATCAGCTGCTGGACGGCGACACGCTTGCGCGCCATCTCCTGGTTGCCACTGCCATACACCACCCGGGTGCCGCCCATCTTGGCCCGTTCGGCAAACGCATTGATGACCGGCTGGTGCGCCACGTCCTTGGCATTGCTGCCGTCGACGGCCGGCACATGCTGCAGTGCATCGAAATAGTCACGCCAGGAATCGGGCACGCTACCCGGGTTGGCCAGGTAGTTCTCGTACATGTCCTCCACATAAGGCGCATTGCCGCCGAACAGGTAGGTGTTGGACTGGTAGGCCTGGTAGATCGAGGGCGGGGTGGACGCGCCGGGCGGATTCTGACTCATGGTTCGCTGCACTCCGTTTCCCTTGGGGAAACATTTGTCGGTCTCATCGATTGACTAACCTTCCGCGGCACGGCTGAACCGGATGGCGGATGCGACTGTGGCTTGGGAAGGGCCTGCTGACCCGTCGATTGTGCCACCGATGGGACGCTCGCCCGGACTGCGCGGGTAGCATCAACCGCGGCCGACCGGCGCACAAGGCCGCGCGGGACCGCGCCGATCGGCGCTTGTCCACACTGAGCGGCGCGACTGTGTACGCACAACAACGTCGGACCGCGCCGCAATGCATTGGACGCCAAATTCGTCGGCATCCGACCGCCGCCGATGGTATAAGCACTCGGTAGTTGCACCGAAGGACGCGCCGATGAAACACCGCCTCCCCCTGAAACACCTGTATGTTGCCGCGTTCGCGGCCTTGTTCGCGCACGCCAGCGCGTTCGCCGAAGTCGACGACGTGGTGCGCAAGGCACTGGCCATGACCGAGTCCGGACAGGCCCGCCAAGCCTACGAGATGCTTGAACCGCTGGAGGTGCAACGCGCCGGCGACCCGGATTTCGATACCGTGTTCGGCATCGCGGCCAACCAGAGTGGTCAATTTGCCCGGGCGGTGCTGGCCCTGGAGCGGGCCACCCTCGTGCAGCCGGGCAATGCGCGTGCGCGCGCCGAACTGGGCCGCGCCATGTTCGCGGTGGGCGACAGCACGTCGGCGCGTACGCTGCTGGAGCAGGCCAAGGCACAGGGGGCGCCGGCCGAAGCGGCATTGTCGATCGATCAGTTCCTGCGTGCCATCGACGTGGCCGAAAGCCTGGCGCGTTCGTCTGTGCAGGGTTACGTCGAGGCCGGCATCGGTCACGACAGCAACATCTCCAGCGGCCCGGGCAATCCCAACGTGGCCGTGCCCAACATTGGCGGTGTCGTATTGAACCCCAATTCGGTCAAGCGCGACGCCACTTTCGCCAATCTGGCGGCCGGCGTGTCCGGGCGCAAGGTGCTGGACTCGCGCTGGTCGATCGTCGGCAACGCCAGCGTCAACAAGCGCATCAACCACAACGAATCGACCTTCAACAACGACCAGATCAACCTGCTGGGCGGAATGTCGTACCGGGTCGATCGCCAGGAATTCACGCTGGCAGCGGTGTACGAGGATTACAAGCTCGATGGCTCCACCAACCGCACGCAGCGCGGCCTGGTCGGCGAGTGGTCCTACCGGATCGACAACCTGCGTGAACTGGGTGCCTATCTGCAATATTCGCTGCTCCACTACCCTTCACAGCCGCTGCGCGATGCCCACCGCACCGTCGTCGGGGCCTCGTATGCGCAACGCCTGGGCGGCGATGTGCTGGCCTGGGGCGGCCTGTACCTTGGCAACGAAGACGAAACGGCATCCGGCGTCGCCTATATGGGACATTCGCTGGCGGGACTGCGGGCGGGCATTCAAAAGAGCCTTGCCGATAACCTGGCCGCTTTTGCTGCGTTGAACTACGAGCGGCGCAGCTATGGTGGCCAGGACCCATTGTTTCTGGTCAAACGCCGCGACAACCAGGGCACGTTTGCGTTGGGACTGAACTGGGTCCCTGCCAGGGGCTGGCGTATCACGCCCCAGTTCAGCTATATCAACAACAATTCCCGCATCGTGATCAACGACTACAACCGCAGCTTGTTCTCCGTGACGGCGCGCAAGGAATTCTGATCCCGGCACCCGGCACCGGCCGCTTTCACCGTCCTCCCACAAAGGCATTGCCATGAACAATCCCTTCCAGCTCAAGAATGCCGCCTTGCTGATGGCGCTGGCCGCGATCTATCCCCAGCATGGTCAGGCAGCCACCGGCATCGCGCAGTTTGCAGTCGGCGATGTGAACGTGCGCCGCGGCGACACGTCCCAGCCACTGAACCGGGGCGCGCAGATCCAGTCGGGTGACAGCATCACGACCGGTCGCGCCAGTCAGACGCAGATCCGGTTCTCCGATGGTGGCCTGGTGTCGCTGGCACCCAACAGCCAGTTCACTATCGACAAATACGTCGACGAGAACAAGCCCGAGCAGGACGGATTCTTTGCCAGCTTCCTGCGTGGCGGCATGCGCGCGATCACCGGCCTGGTGGGCAAGCGCAATCGTGACAATTACCAGATCAAGACGACGACCGCCACCATCGGCATCCGCGGGTCGGCGTTTTCAGCCAACTACAACCCGGACAACTCGCTCAACGTCGCCGGCGAGCAGGACGGGATCGTGGTGTGCACCAATGCCGGTTGTGTCGAACTCATCGTCGGCGAAGCGGTGCGTGTCACCGACAGCAACAGCCTGCCGATCCGCACCTCTGAACGCTCCAATGTCCCTCCCCTGGTCGCGCGGCAGGACCTGTTCGAGGCAGTGAGCCCGCTGATCATCCAGCAGATCAGCGTGCCCCAGCAGACCTTGATCAACGGCATATTGCCCGGCGTATCGGCCATGTTCGCGTTCGGCGACGGGACGATCGACACCGCCCCGCGCGGTGGTGTGGACCCCAGCGACGGAGAAGGCACATTTGTCGACGGGCAGATGGTCAAGCACACGGGTTCATCCGGCGGGCAGCTTCGGTTGCTGAGCGAAGTCGGCTCACATCTGCAGACCGTTGAAAAGACCAGTGAGGAACCCGGCAGCTTTGGCACCGTCGGCAGCGCCGCGGACCCGGATTTTGCCGGCTGGGGTTACTGGAATACCGGCCGCGTGCGCTATGGTTCGCTCGCACAGGGCCTGGTGGACGACAGCGGTGCGAGTGAGGAGCACAACGAGGGCGTGCATTACATCGTGGGGCGTCCGACGCCCACGGCCGCGATGCCGGTCACCGGTAGCGCGAATTACCTGCTGATCGGGGGCACGGCTCCGACCGCCAACGATGACGGCAGCTTGCGCGTCGGCACGCTGGTGGGCGCCGGACTGAACGTCGATTTCGGCGCGGCGCGCGTGAATGCCTTCGTCAACACGGTATTCAGGGTCGACGGCCAGGACGTCCCGGTCCAGATTGCCGGCTACGGCTACACCGAAGGCAGCGGCTTTTATTCCGATGCGTACGGCAACGGCTACTACTACGGGGATGGCGGCAGCTTTTACGGCTTTTTCATTGGCGGCCAGGCCACGCGCGCCGGCTTGGTCTACCAGGGCTACGATGGCAGCGTGGGGGTTGTGCAGGGTGCCGCCATGTTCCTCAAGTCGGGCGCCGGGCAGGCCTTCACCGAGCAGTCCACCATGTCAGCCATGTTCACCTCGACCGACGAATACGTCCACGACTACTATCCACGCGGCGGCCTCGATCCCAGCACCGGCGTCGGCTATTTCGTCGGCAATCAGCTGTACCTGCATGACGACGGTGAAGACAGCTACGACTATTACGGATACGGGGGTGGCAGTAGCTACCTGTCCACCAGCGGTCCGGTGAGTCAGTCCGGTTCGATCGGCAGCCCGGCGGATGCGGACTTCATTGGCTGGGGCTATTGGGCCAAGGGCAACAGGCAATCCCATGGCGGCAGCGACGCGCTCACGGGTGTGCATTACCTGGTCGGTCGGCCGACTCCCACCGACCTGATGCCATCGAGCGGAACCGCGACCTACAGCATGGTGGGCGGCACAGCACCGACTGCCACCTACATGGGAGCGTCGATCACGGGGCGCCTGCTGGGCGCGACCATGGACGTGGATTTCACGAACCGCTCCGCCAGCACGACGATCAGCACCGACTTCCAGAAAAACGGCGCCACCGTTCCGGTCATGATCCAGGACACCAGCATGTCCATGAGCGGTGCCTTGTTGTGTGGCAACAATATCAGCGGATTCTTCACTGGCGCCCAAGCCACCCGCGCCGGGCTGATCTACCGCAAGGATACCGGCACCGATCTGGGTGTCGTGCGAGGGGCCGTCGGGTTGCAGCGCGGGGCGATCACGCCCATTGAATGACCTGACTGCAGGCCGTTGCAGACTGGGCTCGATTCGCCCTGCCAGCCATGGTTGACGCCCGCGCGTTCACTGCCTTGATGGAACACGGCGCCGCCCTGCATGCCGCCGGCCATGCCGAGCAGGCGCTGATCCAGTTTGAAATGGCGCTGCAGTGCGATCCGACCGACATCCAGGCAGCCAGTGCCTGCGCCACGCTGCTATGCGAGCGGGGACAGCCGCAGGCAGCGATGCGGGTGCTGCAACCCCTGCATGCGCAATTGATGTGCGACGCCGATGGCGCGACGAACTATGCGATCGTCGCCGAGTCGCTGGGCCAGACAGACCCGGCGCTGGCAGCGTACACGCAGGCACTGGCTCTCGATCCGCACCAGACACGCGCGCTCAACAACCGTGCCCTGCTGTTGGCGCAAGCGGGCAACTGGCCTGCGGCCATCGATGGATTGACGCAATGCCGCGACCTGCGGCCCGACGACGCGGCCGGCTGGCTCAATCTGGTCGACATCCAGATCGGCGCACGCGTCTTTGCCGATGCGCTGCAGACGCTGCGGCTGGCCTTGGTCCGCTTCCCTGGGGCGCCGGACTTCCAGGTGCGACAGGCCCTCGCGCTGGCTTTCGATGGCCAGATCGAGGAGGCGCAATCGGCCATCCATGCCCTGTCGCCCGCGGCCCGCACGCTGATGGCCGAGCGCATCACGGCCGCCAACCGTACCGGCGAGCGACTGAACCGCAAGTCACTGGCCCTGCAACCGGACGCCCACGAACTGTTTTGCCAGCAGGCCTTCGAGGCCATGCAGGTCTGCGACTGGCGCGACCATGACCGACTGACTGCCGTGTTGCGCGAGATGCTGGAGCATGCGGCGCGCACCGGCGCCGGCCGGGACTGGCGCGATGCCCAGTTGTGTGGTCTGATGCTGCCGCTGCGCGAGGACGAGATGGCGCAGCTGCGCCGGATATCGATCGACACCATCGGTCGACGCCTGCCGACCACGCTGGCGCCCTTCACACCGACCCGCTCCGGCGGCCGGGACACGCGTATCCATGTCGGCCTGGCGATTCCCAGCCTGCGCGACCCGCGGGTGGCAAACGCGCTGCAGCGGCAACTGGCACTGCATGACCACGACCGTTTTGCCATCCACGTCTATTCGCCCACTGTCCAGCCCGACCCGAAGGTGACCCAACGGATCGCGCGCGATTGCGCCGGTGCGACCGAGATCGCCCACCTGTCCGACGACGAGGTGGTGGCTCGCCTGCGGCTCGATGAACTCGATATCTTCGTCGACATGGCATTCAACTCGCCGTGGTGCAGGCCCGAGATACCGGAGCGCCGGGTTGCGCCGATCCAGCTGCGCCAGACCACCTGGCACCGGCACCACCCGAGTCGTCCCTGCGACTACAACATGTCGGACCGCTTCGTCCATCCGGACACGCTCGATCTGCAGGAATACGGCGCGGTGGTGCGTCTGCCCCATTGCTGCTGGCTGGCGCTCAACGACGATCGTGCCGACGATGCCACGCCCGACAGAGCCACCCACGGATTGCCCCGCCACGGCCTGGTACTGTGCACGATGATCCCTGCGCTGATGGTCGATCCGCACAGCTTCGGGCTGTGGATGCAGATGCTTGCAGCGCTCCCCGACGCGGTGTGGTGGTTGCCCGGCTACGCAGCGCAGGTGCGCCGCCACCTGCGCGATGCAGCCAGGCAACATGGTATCGACGACGCGCGCCTGGTATTCCAGCAACGTGCCAGCCGCGCGCAGACACTGGCCCGGCTGCCGCTGGCGGACCTGTTCGTCGACACGGTTCGCTTCAATGCCAATCAGGGTCTGGTCGACGCACTGCGCATGGGTGTGCCTGCCGTCACCTGCGCCGGCCAGTCCATGGCATCGCGGCTGGGCGGCAGCATCGTGCAGTCTGCCGGTCTGCCCGACGCTGTGACGCACCGAACAGATGCGTTCGTCGATCGGGTGGTGCAACTCGGGCGCGACGCGCCGGCCTTGGCCGCGCTGCGCAGCCGCCTGGCAGCGCAGACCAGCTCGGCTCCCCTGTTTGATGCGCCAGCGCGACTGCGTGAATGGGAATCGGCCTGGGAGACCATGGTGCAGCGGCATCTGGCCGGAAAGCCACCGGCCGCTTTCGATGTGCCGGCACATGCAGCAACACAGGCCGCCGCGGCCCCGACCAGCCGCGTCAGCCGTTGACCAGGTCGCGGATCTGCTGCAACGCGGCCGGATCTTCCATCGTTGTCAGGTCGCCCGGATCGCGACCCTCGCACACCGCGACGATCGCCCGGCGCAACAACTTGCCGCTGCGCGTCTTGGGCAGCGTCGTGACGAACCGAACCCGGGAGGGCCGCGCCACGGCGCCAAGGCTCTTGTCCACCAGTTGCATGACTTCGCCCTCCAGCCGCATGCGCGCTGCATCGTCGGCCAGCAGGCTGGCGTCCTTGACAATGGCAAACGCCATTGCCACCTGGCCCTTGAGCGCATCGGCGACGCCGACCACGGCAACCTCGGAAATGTTCGGATGCGCCGCGATGCTTTCCTCGATCTCGCGTGTGCCCAGGCGGTGGCCAGCGACATTGATCACGTCATCGGTTCGCCCCAGGATGAAGTAATAGCCATCTTCATCGCGGATGCCCCAGTCGAAGGTGTTGTAGATCAGCTTGCCCGCAATGCTCTTCCAGTAGGTGTCGACGAATCGCTGGTCATCGCGCCAGACGGTCTGCATGCAGCCCGGTGGCAACGGGCCTTCGATGGTGACGACGCCCTTCTTGCCGGCGCCGACCAGTTCCTCACCGGTGCCTTCGTCGATCAGCTTGACGTCATAACCGTAGATTGCCTTGCCGGGACTGCCGAACTTGCTCGGCGCCGGCTCGACGCCATTGGCCAACCCGAGGATCGGCCAGCCGGTCTCGGTCTGCCAATAGTTGTCGATGACGGGCTTGCCCAGGCTGGCGGAAATCCACTGCGCCGTCGGCTCATCGAGCGGTTCGCCGGCCAGGAACAAGGCCCGCAACGAAGACAGGTCGTACCGGGTCAGGAATGCCGGGTCCTGCTTCTTGAGCACACGGATCGCGGTCGGTGCACTGAACATCACCGTGACCTTGTATTTCTCGACCAGGCTCCACCAGATGCCGCCGTCAGGGCGGGTGGGCAAACCCTCGTAGACGATGGTGCCCATGCCGGCGATCAGCGGGCCGTAGACGATATAGCTGTGCCCGACCACCCAGCCGATGTCGCTGGTCGCCAGATAGGTTTCGCCGGCATTGCCGCAGAAGATGTGTTTCATGCTGGCCGCCAATGCCACTGCATAGCCGCCGGTGTCGCGCTGCACCCCCTTGGGTTTGCCGGTCGTTCCGCTGGTGTACAGCGTATAGCTCGGATGGCTGGCCTGCACCCATGCGCACGGGACCTGCGCATCGAAGTGCTGCTCGCGCAGCGCCGCCCACAGATGGTCGCGCCCGCTCTCCAGCGCCATCGGTGACAGATGCCGATCGACCAGCAGCACGGCATCGGGCTTGTGGCTCGAAAGCCGGATCGCCTCGTCGAGCAGCGGCTTGTAGGCAACCACCTTGCCGCCCCGCGAGCCGCCATCGGCACTGACCACCAGGCTGGGCTCGGCGTCGTCGATGCGGGACGCCAGGGCGCCCGATGCAAAACCTCCGAACACGACACAGTGGATCGCGCCGATCCGGGCGCAGGCGAGCATGGCAACTGCCGCCTCGGCAACCATGGGCATGTAGATCAGCACCCGATCCCCCTGGCGCACGCCCAGCGCCTGCATGCTGGCGGCCATCCGTTGCACCTCCCGGTGCAGTTCGGCAAAGCTGTAGACACGCTCCTCGTTGGTCTCGGTGGAGACGGCGATCAGTGCCGGCTGCGACGCCCGCGTTGCCAGGTGACGGTCGACCGCGTTATGGCACAGGTTCAACGTGCCGCCGACAAACCAGCGCGCAAACGGCGGCCGGCTGTAGTCGCAGATCTGCGTTGCCGGGGCATGCCAATCGACCAGGGTTGCCTGCTCGGCCCAGAAAGCATCACGATCCTGAATGGAACGTTGGTAGAAGTCGGCATACGCAACCATGGCAAAACTCCTGCGCTTCTCGATGTTCGACACCCGCTCATTGTGACTCCACAGCTTGCGGCAGCCTGACGTGTCAAACGCCTGCCCGCAGTCAGGCCGCCAACGCACTGCGGGCGCCGGTGCATGAAACCAATCAAATCAAGTACTTGGCCTGAGAAAAAGCTTGACACATCGACCGCGCGACGCTAACGTCCGCCGATGCGCGTGATCCCCTCAGTTCGTGTTCTGGCCTTTGCCGCCTTGCTGACCCCGCTGGCCCATGCCGGCCCCGCCGCCACCGATATCGATGACATCGACAAACTGCTGGTGGAACGCGGTCTGATTCAGCAGATCACCCAGGTCGGCCACAATGCACGCGAAAAGGCGACCGATCTGGTCATCAGTGCCATGGGTTTTCTTGGCGTGCCCTACAAACGCGGTGGCACATCGTCGGATACCGGTTTTGATTGCAGCGGGTTCGTGCGTGCGATGTACCAGCAGACCATCGGCCTGATACTGCCCCGCACCGCCGATCAGCAGGCCGCGGCAACCCAGAAGATCGATCAAAGCGAACTCAAACCCGGCGACCTGGTGTTTTTCAACACCTTGCGCCGCGCCTTCAGCCATGTCGGCATTTACGTGGGTGACAACAAATTCATCCACTCGCCCAAGCCAGGTGCGCAGGTGCGGGTCGAAGACATGCGGCTGGGCTACTGGCGATCGCGATTTGACGGCGCGCGACGGGTCGAGACCGATACCGGCCAACCCTGAGGCGGCAACGCGCGGGCCAATCGC
The DNA here is from genome assembly GCA_964558425.1 of uncultured Rhodoferax sp. Taxonomy (GTDB): domain Bacteria; phylum Pseudomonadota; class Gammaproteobacteria; order Burkholderiales; family Burkholderiaceae_C; genus CAISIP01. Next base: position 64,558 of record CAZLDV010000004.1, read on the forward strand.
CCCCGGCGCTTGCAGTCAGCGCCTGGCCCGCAGGGACCTGCCCCGGATCATCCGCGCGGCCCTCACCACACCGGTCACCGCGCGTACCACGACGTCCGGCCTGTCCATGTGCAGGTTATGGCCGGCATCACCAACCACCTTGATCCGCCCGAGCGCGGACATGGTCGCCATCTTGCGCTGGCTGGCCGCCCAGACCTGGCCCAAGGCCGTCGGCCAGCGGCTGGTGGCATTGCTTTGTGTCAACACGATCAGTGGCACATCGGGGAAATTGCCGGCGCGGCGCGCCTGCTTGAGCGTGAGAGGTGCCGCCAGCAACTCGGCCCGCGGGACTGCGGGCAGCATGTTGACGAATGCGTCCGGTGGCTGGTACAGCAAGCGGTGCACGCCCTGCTGCCGACAGCGCTGGGTGAACTCCTCGTGCCGGGCATCGACCAGCACGACACCGGCCACCTCGCTTGGCCAGGTCTTGGCAAACAACTTCATCATGGTGCCGCCCAGCGAGTGCCCGACCAGCACATACGGCGGCAAGATGCCTTCGGTTCGCAACATGTCGCGCAGCTCGAGCACGATCTGCAACCCGTCGCGCGGCCGCTCGGAGTTCTCGCTCTGCCCGTAGCCGGCCCGGTCATACGCCACTGCGCGGGTGAGCTCGGAGACCTGATTGAATACCGGCGCCCAGTTGCGCTTGCCCTGGCCGATGCCCGACTCGAACACCACGGTCGGGCTGCCCGAACCCGCCACCACCAGCGAACGGATGCCGAATGTCGTGGCGCTGAACCGCGCGTGCGGCAACCGGTCGTCGGAACGCGCGGATCGGCGCAGCAGTTGCAACATGGACGGCAGGCGCCGCAGCGCACTGATCGCCCGGGGCTTGCGCGGCGCCAGTGGCATCAGCGCCGAGCCGGCGGCAGATCGGTACAACTGCCGTGGGCCACTTCTGCTGCCATGCCGATACTCTCGCCCAGCGTCGGGTGCGGATGGATGGTCTTGCCGATGTCGATTGCATCCGCCCCCATTTCGATCGCCAGCGCGACTTCACCGATCATGTCGCCGGCATGGGTGCCGACGATGCCGCCGCCCAGGATCCGCCCATGGCCATGGGCCTGTGGCGCATCGTCGAACAGCAGCTTGGTGAATCCTTCGTCGCGGCCATTGGCAATCGCCCGTCCCGACGCGGTCCATGGGAACAAGCCCTTCTTGACCTTGATGCCTTGGGCACTGGCCTGATCTTCCGTCAGTCCGACCCATGCCACCTCAGGGTCGGTGTACGCCACGCTGGGCACGACCCGTGCATCAAAGCGGGCGCTGGCCCGCTCCCGGTCGCCCTGCTGTTCGCCTGCGATCACCTCGGCAGCGACATGCGCCTCGTGCACCGCCTTGTGCGCCAGCATGGGCTGGCCGACGATGTCGCCGATCGCAAAGATGTGCGGCACGTTCGTGCGCATCTGCGCGTCGACGCTGATGAATCCGCGCTCGGACACCGCGACACCGGCCTTGTCGGCGCCGATCTTCCTGCCATTCGGAGCCCGTCCGACGGCCTGCAGCACCATGTCGTAGACCTGCGGCGGCGGCGCCTTGCCACCATCCTGCGCGGCCGCAAATGTCACCTCGATCCCGTTGTCGGTTGCCTTGGCCGACACGGTCCTGGTACCCAGCATGATGTTGTCGAAGCGCGGTGCATTGTGCTTTTGCCATACCTTGACCAGATCACGGTCGGCGCCTTGCATCAATCCGTCGAGCATCTCGACCACGTCCAGCCGCGCGCCCAGCGTACTGTAGACGGTGCCCATTTCCAACCCGATGATGCCGCCTCCCAGAATCAGCATGCGCTGGGGAACCTGGCGCAATGCGAGCGCGCCGGTGGAGTCGACGACCCGCGGGTCATCGGGCATGAAGGGCAGCCGCACCGCCTGCGATCCAGCGGCGATGATGCAATGGCGGAAGCCGATCGTCTGGGACTGGCCGGTCTTGTCCTGACCATCGCCGGTGGTTTCCTCGACCAGCACATGGTTCGGGCCGGCAAACGCACCGTAACCCCGCACCGTGGTCACCTTGCGCATCCTGGCCATGGCCGCAAGGCCACCGGTGAGCTTGCCCACCACCTTGCCCTTGTGCGCGCGCAACTTGTCGATGTCCACCTGCGGATCGGCATAGCGGACACCCAGATCGGCGAAGTGGCGCACCTCGTCCATCACGGATGCAACATGCAACAAGGCCTTGGACGGAATACAACCCACGTTCAGGCAAACGCCACCCAGCGAGGCATAGCGCTCGACCAGCACCACCTTCAGGCCCAAATCGGCAGCGCGGAAGGCAGCGGAATATCCGCCAGGTCCGGCGCCCAGCACCAGCACGTCGCAATCGAGGTCGGCCTTGCCCGCATAGGCCGGCGCTGCGGCGGTGGTGGGGGTCGTGGTCGCTGGCAGCTCGGCTTTGGCCGCTTGCGCGCTGGCGCCAGGCTGCGGCGGTTCGGTCCGAGCCGCCGATTCGGCGCGAGCCGGCGGTTCCACTGCGTCGAGCATCAGGATCACTGCACCCTCGGCGACCTTGTCGCCCAGCTTGACCTTGAGTTCGCGCACCACACCGCCGTGTGACGCCGGAATCTCCATCGACGCCTTGTCGCTCTCCACCGTGATCAGGGACTGCTCCGGCGCGATCGTGTCGCCGGGCTTGACCATCAACTCGATCACGGTGACCTCGGTGAAATCGCCGATGTCCGGAACCTTGATCTCCATCTGCGCCATGTGTTGCCCCTCTCGTATTGGTTTGTGTTTCGGCCGGCAGACGGCACGCGCTGCCGCCAAGCGCAGGGCAACTAAAGCAGCACCCTGCGGAAATCACCCAGGATCTGGCCCAGGTAGACGTTGAAGCGGGCCGCCGCCGCGCCGTCGATCACCCGGTGGTCCCAGCTGAGCGACAAGGGCAACATCAGCCGCGGCACAAAACGCTTGCGGTCCCAGACCGGCTCCAAGGTCGAGCGGCAGACTCCCAGGATGGCGACTTCCGGCGCGTTGATGATGGGTGTGAAATAGCGTCCGCCGATGCCGCCCAGCGACGATATGGTGAAACTGGCACCGGTCATTTCTGCCGGGCCGAGCCTGCCTTCGCGCGCCTTCTTGGCCAGCTCACCCATCTCCTGCGAGATCTGCATGATGCCCTTGGTGTCGGCATTCCTGATCACCGGAACCATCAGGCCATTGGGCGTGTCAGCGGCAAATCCGATGTGGTAGTACTGCTTGTAGACCAGCTGTTCGCCATCGATCGATGCATTGAACTCTGGAAACTTGCGCAAGGCCGCCACGCAGGCCTTGATCAGGAAGGCCAGCATGGTCACCTTGATGCCGGACTTTTCGTTGTCCCGATTGGTCGCCACCCGGAACGCCTCCAGATCGGTGATGTCGGCATCATCGTGGTTGGTGACATGCGGAATCATCACCCAGTTGCGGTGCAGGTTGGCGCCACTGATCTTGCGGATCCGCGCGATGTCCTTGCGTTCGACCGGGCCAAACTTGGCGAAATCCACCTTCGGCCACGCAATCAGCCCCAGCGCGCTGCCCGAGTCTGCGCCAGCGGCTGCGCCCGATTTCGCTGCCGCCGCCCGGGTCTGGCTGTCCCCGCGCATGACGGCGCGGGTGAACGCCTGCACGTCGTGCGCGGTGATGCGACCCTTGGGGCCGCTGCCCTTGACCTCGTCCAGTGGCACACCCAACTCGCGCGCCTGCTTGCGGATCGACGGGGATGCATGCGGCAGACCGGCGCGCATGGGCACGGCCGGATCGTGCGGCGGCGCGGCGGCAGCAAGAGGCGCCGACGCATGCGCTGTTGGCTCGCTCGCCTTGCCTGTTGCCTCCGGCGCCGCAGTCTGCGCAGCTGCAGCGCCCGCTTGCGCTGCCGCACGGGCCGGGCCGGCTGCATCCGCTTGCCGGGCCGGCGCCGGACGCTCGGGTGTTGGCGCCGCACTGCTGAGGGGCTGCACCACCACGAGCAGGTCGCCGATATTGAGCTTGTCTCCCAGCTTGACCGCAATCTCCTTGACCTCCCCGGCCTCGCTCGACGGAATTTCCATCGATGCCTTGTCCGATTCGACGGTCACCAGTGACTGTTCGACCTTGACCGTATCGCCCACCTTGACCAGCACCTCGATGACCGCGACGTCCTTGAAATCGCCGATGTCGGGCACCGTGACCTTGACCGGTCCGCTGCGGGCGGCAGCAACGGGCGCTTGCGCCGCGCTGACGGCCGGCGCAGCCAGCGCCCCGGGTGCGTCGCCCCGCGCCGGTGCCGATGCGCTCGGCTTCGGCGGCGCCGCGGCGCTGCTGTCGATCCGCGCAATCACCACGCCTTGCTTGACCTTGTCGCCCAGCTTGACCAGAAGCTCCTTGATCTCACCGGCATCGCTCGACGGAATCTCCATCGAGGCCTTGTCCGACTCGACCGTGATCAACGACTGTTCGGCCTTGACGGTGTCACCGACCTTGACCAGCAATTCAATCACGGCAACCTCTTCGAAGTCACCGATGTCGGGCACCTGAATGTCTACCAACGCCATGTTCCTGCCTCCAGATTCTGTTGTGAACGCGCCGCCACTGTCACCGTCCGGGCAGCGTGCGGCCCGCGGGATCGAGCGTCAAGCGTACAACGGGTTGATTTTGTCGACGTCGATGCCGTATTGCCTGATCGCCTCCAGGACCTTGGCAACCGGGAGCGTTCCCTCTTCACTCAGGGCCTTGAGAGCCGCCAGCACGATGTAATGGCGATTGATCTCGAAGTGCTCGCGCAGTTTGCTGCGAAAGTCGCTGCGGCCAAAGCCATCGGTGCCCAGCACCTTGTAGGTACGCCCCTTGGGCAGGAACGGGCGAATCTGCTCGGCATAGGTCTTGATGTAGTCGGTCGACGCCACCACCGGGCCGGCATGTTTTTCGAGTTGGCGGGCGACAAACGGCAGTCGGGGCGGTTCATCGGGATGGAGCAGGTTGTGGCGCTCGCAATCCTGCCCTTCGCGCCCCAGTTCGGTGAAACTGGGGCAACTCCAGACATCGGCCGCGACGCCCCAGTCCGTCTCCAGCAGTTCTTGCGCAGCGATCGATTCGCGCAGGATCGATCCCGAGCCGAGCAGCTGCACGCGCGGCGTCTTCTTGGCACCCGGCTTGCACAGGTACATGCCCTGGATGATCTGCTCCTCGGTTCCGGGCTGCAGGCCCGGCATGGCGTAGTTCTCATTGAGCAGCGTGATGTAGTAGAAGACGTTGTCCTGCTTCTCCACCATGCGCTTGAGACCGTGGTGCAGGATCACGCCGATCTCGTGCGCGAACGTCGGGTCATAGCTGACGCAGTTGGGAATCGTGCTGGCCAGGATATGGCTGTGGCCGTCTTCGTGCTGCAGCCCTTCGCCGTTGAGCGTTGTGCGCCCCGAGGTGCCGCCGAGCAGGAAGCCGCGCGCCTGCATGTCGCCCGCGGCCCAGGCCAGATCGCCGACGCGCTGGAAGCCGAACATCGAGTAATACACATAGAACGGAAGCATGATCCGGTTGTTGGTCGAATACGAGGTCGACGCGGCAATCCAGCTGCACATGCCACCGGGCTCGTTGATGCCTTCCTGCAGAATCTGTCCGGCCTTGTCTTCCCGGTAGTACATGACCTGGTCCTTGTCGACCGGGGTGTATTTCTGGCCCTGCGGGTTGTAGATGCCGATCTGGCGGAACAAGCCCTCCATGCCGAACGTACGCGCCTCATCGACCAGGATCGGCACCACGCGCGGACCGAGCACCTTGTCGCGCAGCAGCTGGGTCAGGAAGCGCACGAAGGCCTGCGTCGTGCTGATCTCGCGTCCCTCCGCCGTGGCGTCGGTGACAGCCTTGAACGTCTCGATCGGTGGTATCTCGAATACCTCGTCCGATTTCACGCGCCGCTTGGGCAGGTAACCGCCCAGCGCCTTGCGCCGCTCGTGCAGGTAACGCATCTCGGGCGTATCTTCGGCGGGCTTGTAGAACGGGATCTTCGGCAACTCGCTGTCGGGAATCGGTATGTTGAACCGATCTCGGAAATAGCGGATGCCCTCGTCGGTCATCTTCTTGGTCTGGTGCGCGGTATTCTTGCCCTCGCCCGACTCGCCCATGCCGTAGCCCTTGACCGTCTTGACGAGCAGCACCGTCGGCTGGCCCTTGGTCTGATTGGCCTGGTGAAAGGCTGCATACACCTTGTGCGCGTCATGGCCGCCGCGGCGCAGGTTCCAGATGTCCTCGTCCGACATGTTGGCCACCATCGCCAACGTGCGCGGGTCGCGACCGAAGAAGTTCTTGCGCACGAAGGCGCCATCGTTGGCCTTGAATGCCTGGTAGTCGCCGTCCAGCGTGTCCATCATGATCTTGCGCAGGGCGCCCTCGGTGTCGCGCGCCAGCAGCGAATCCCAGTTTTCACCCCACAACAGCTTGATGACGTTCCAGCCGGAACCGCGGAAATTGCCTTCGAGTTCCTGGATGATCTTGCCGTTGCCACGCACCGGGCCGTCCAGTCGCTGCAGGTTGCAGTTGACGACGAACACCAGGTTGTCGAGATTCTCCCGCGCCGCCAGGCCGATCGCCCCCAGGCTTTCGGGTTCATCCATCTCGCCGTCACCGCAGAACACCCAGACCTTGCGGTTGGAGGTGTCGGCCAGGCCGCGCGCATGCAGGTACTTGAGGAAGCGCGCCTGGTAGATCGCCATCAGCGGGCCGAGCCCCATGGACACGGTGGGGAACTGCCAGAATGTCGGCATCAGTTTCGGGTGCGGGTAACTCGACAGGCCCTTGCCTCCAACCTCCTGTCGGAAGTTGAGCATCTGCTCCTCGCTCAGGCGGCCTTCCATGAAGGCGCGCGCATAGATGCCTGGCGACGAATGACCCTGGATGTACAGCAGATCACCGCCATGGCCTTCGCTCTCGGCATGCCAGAAATGGTTGAAACCGGCGGCGAACATGTGCGCCACCGATTGGAACGACGCAATGTGTCCACCGAGGTCGCCCCCGTCCGCCGGATGGAGTCGATTGGCCTTGACCACCAGCGCCATCGCGTTCCAGCGCATGTAGGCGCGCAACCGCCCTTCCAGCTCCAGGTTGCCCGGGCTGCGCGCCTGCTGATCGGGTTCGAGGGTATTGACGTATCCGGTGGTGGTCGAAAACGGCAGGTCGATGCTGCTTTGGCGGGCATGCTCGAGCAATTGCTCAAGCAGGAAGTGCGCGCGCCTGGGCCCTTCTGCCGCTATCACGGCCGTCAACGCATCGGTCCATTCCCGGGTTTCCTGCGCATCGTCATCGCCGCGGGATTCGCCTGCATTTTCAGGGGAGTCTTGCGCCATCTTTGTCTCCTGTGTTGTGACCCGACAGGGGCACTGTAACGAACACTGTAGCGCGATTCTGCCATAGGTCCGATCGCGTTTCAAATAATGCGTTGTAGATTCACATAATGAAATAATGCGTGTGACTGCCTGTGCATCCTCCTGCAATTGTCCGCACCGCCACGGCCGCCGTCCCATACACTGCGGCCATGCCGCATTCACCCACCGCCAAGGCGCCTGCGCCCGCTGCTCCAGCCCAGCGGGTCCGGCACTGGTGGTGGCAGCTCAACCCGAGTCGGCAGGACCGGTACGCAGTGCTCGCGCCGCTGGCCGCGGTGCTGTTGTTTCTGGCCGCGATCGTCGCCTCCTTCGGCTACCTGCGACTCGAAGAAGTCGACCGTGAACACGAAGCGGTACGGCGCGACGTCGAATACACCCAGCAGCGCCTGCGCCTGCGCCTGCTCGAGCGGCAGGAACAACTGATGCGCATCGCGCGGGACATCTCCAACCACGACCTGGACACCGAGGAGTTCCAGGTCCGGGCAGAAGCCTTGGTGATCCAGTATCCGGACCTGGAACGGGTGAGCTGGGTCGATCAGGACATGCGGATACGCGCCACCTATGCCACGGCCAGCCTGCAACCGGGTGTCTCGCCGCAGACTGGCGAGACAGTGCAGTCGGCCGAGACGCGCAACAACTTCGCGCTGGCGCGCGAGACACTGCAGCCGATCTATGCGCAGCGAGCGGCCAGCGGCGCCGCCGTGCCACTGCTGCAGCTGCACATCCCGATGAACGACGGAACACGTTTTGCCGGCGTTGTGCTGGCCGAGTATTCAGTCGATGGCTTGTACCGATACGGCGTACCCGCCGAGGTGTCGGCGCGCTATGCCATTTCCCTGCTGGACGACAAGGGCGCGCGCCTGGCTGGCACGAGCGTACCAGCGCGCGGGACCGCCAGCACCTGGGTACCCTGGGTCGTGCCGGTCAACACCTACGAAGTTCCGGTCTCGCCCGTGGGCAACGGCCTGGTGCTGCGGGGTCAGGCCTACCGCACCTCACTGGGGGTCATTGGCAGCGGCCTGTTCTGGCTGGTCAGCGTGCTGAGCGCGATGACCGCCTGGATGCTGATCGCCAACTGGGGTCACACCCGCCGACGACAACAGGCGCAGCAGGCCTTGGTGGCAGAAACCAACTTCCGCCGCGCCATGGAGAACTCCATGCTGACGGGCATGCGCGCCATGGACTTGCAAGGCCGTATCACCTACGTGAACGCCGCGTTCTGCCAGATGACGGGGTGGAAAGAGTCTGACCTGGTCGGGCGCACCGCGCCTTTCCCCTATTGGCCCGACACCGACCATGACAATCTCAGCCAGCTGCTGGCAGTGGAACTGTCCGGTCAGGCAGCCACCCCCGGCGGCGTGCAGATGCGGGTCAAACGGCCCGACAACTCCTTGTTCGATGCCCGCCTGTATGTATCCCCACTGATCGACACGCGGGGCACCCAGACCGGCTGGATCACGGCCATGACCGACATCACCGAGCCCAACCGTATCCGCGAACAGTTGTCCGCTTCGTTCGAACGCTTCACGACCGTGCTGGAGGCGCTGGATGCCTCGATCTCGGTCGCCCCGCTGGGCAGCGACGAGATGTTGTTCGCCAACAAGCTGTACCGGCTCTGGTTCGGAAACCAGACCGAAGGGCATCTGCGGCTGGTTGCGCAGGCCGGAATTCCGACCCAGCCGATCAACGACGAATCGCTGGACCATGTCGATTCGTTTGCGGGCATGCCGACCACGGTCCTTCCCGATGCGGAACCGGAGAACGCCGAGATTTACCTGAGCGAACTGGGCCGATGGCTGGAGGTGCGCACGCGTTACCTGAGCTGGGTCGACGGCCGCCTGGCACAGATGGTGATCGCCACCGACATCACCGCGCGCCGGCTGGCCGAACAACAGGCTGCTGCCCAGGCCGACCGGGCACAGAATGCCAGCCGGCTGATCACGATGGGCGAGATGGCATCGAGTGTCGCGCACGAGCTCAACCAGCCGCTGACCGCCATCAACAACTATTGCCAGGGCATGGTGTCCCGTATCGAGTCCGACCAGATCTCCCGACAGGACTTGCTCAGCGCGCTGGAGAAGACCGCGCGGCAGGCCCAGCGTGCCGGCCAGATCATCCAGCGCATCCGGTCGTTCGTCAAACGCAGTGAACCCAAGCGCGCGTGGTCGCGCATCGGCGACATGGTCGACGAAGCCGTGGAACTGGCGGAGATCGAGTTGCGCAGGCGCAATGTGCGCCTGACCTGTCAGGTGGCATCCCGCCTGCCGATGCTGATGGTCGATCCGATCCTGATCGAACAGGTGCTGATCAACCTGCTCAAGAACGCAGCCGAGTCGGTCGACTCTGCACAGCGTCCCACCGCACAGCGCAAGGTCGAACTGACGGTGGTGCAGGCGCTGGTGGACGGGCGCCAGCAGGTCGAGTTCTCGGTGCTCGACTCGGGGACCGGCTTGCCCGGCGATGTACTCGACCGCCTGTACGAGGCTTTCCATTCGACCAAGAGTCACGGCATGGGCATTGGCCTGAGCCTGTGCCGCTCGATCGTCGAATCGCACCAGGGCCGGATCCGGGCAGAGAACATCTACAATGGCGCCGACGTTGCGGGCTGCCGATTCTCCTTCTGGCTGCCCGTGGGCGAGCCCGCCAGCGTTGCGCCAGAAGCCCTGCGCAGCCCGATCAAGACCCCAGGATAGCCGCATGAGTTTGATTCCAAAGAAGGGAACCGTCTACGTCGTCGACGACGATGAGGCGGTGCGCGATTCGCTGCAGTGGCTGCTCGAAGGCAAGGACTACCGGGTACGCTGCTTCGACTCCGCGGAGTCGTTCCTCAGCCGCTACGACGCGCGCGAAGTGGCCTGCCTGATCGTCGATATCCGGATGGGCGGCATGACGGGGCTGGAGCTGCAAAATCGCCTGATCGAACACCACTCGCCGCTGCCCATTGTCTTCATCACGGGCCACGGCGACGTGCCGATGGCGGTGGACACGATGAAGAAAGGCGCGATGGATTTCATCCAGAAGCCGTTTGACGAAGACCAGTTGCTGCGGCTGGTCGAACGCATGCTCGAACATGCCAAGGGAACCTTCACCGAACACCAGCTCGCCGCCAGCCGCGACGCGCTGCTGTCCAAGCTGACGCTGCGCGAATCCCAGGTGCTCGAGCGCATCGTCGCGGGCCGGCTGAACAAGCAGATGGCCGACGACCTGGGCATCAGCATCAAGACGGTGGAGGCGCACCGCGCCAACATCATGGAAAAACTCAACGCCAACACGGTTGCCGACCTGCTCAAGATCGCGTTGGGTCAAAACACAGCCAAGACCTGAACCACATGACATCTCCCCTACGCGCACAGATCATCGACGGAGTTGCCTTGTCGCGCCAGTTGCGCGCAGAAGTTGCGCAGCGCGCGGCCACGCTGACCAGCAAGGGCGTGCGGCCCGGTCTGGCCGTGATCCTGGTGGGCGAAGACCCGGCCAGCCAGGTGTACGTGCGCAACAAGATCAAGGCCTGCGAAGAATCGGGCCTGCACTCGGTGTTCGAGAAATACGATGCCAGCCTGAGCCAGCAAGCGCTGCTGGCGCGGATCGAGGCGCTCAATGCGGATGCCGCCATCCACGGCATCCTGGTGCAGATGCCCCTGCCCCGCCACATCGACCCGCACCGGGTCATCGAGACCATCGCCACCGCCAAGGACGTCGATGGGTATTCGACGCAAAGCGCCGGTGAGTTGATGACCGGTTCGCCCGGCTTCAATCCGTGCACGCCGTATGGATGCATGAAGCTGATCGATTCCACCGGCGTCACGCTGCGCGGCAAACATGCAGTCGTGATCGGGCGCAGCAATACCGTTGGAAAGCCGATGGCCCTGATGCTGCTGCAAGGCAACGCCACCGTGACCATCTGCCACAGCGCGACACCCGACCTCAAGACCCATACCCTGCAGGCGGACGTCATCGTGGCGGCGGTCGGCCGGCGCAATGTCGTGACCGCCGACATGGTCAAGCCGGGCGCGGTGGTCATCGATGTGGGCATGAACCGCAACGACGAAGGCAAGTTGTGCGGCGACGTCGACTTTGCCGGCGTTGCCACGGTGGCGGGTTTCATCACGCCGGTCCCCGGCGGCGTGGGACCGATGACGATCACGATGCTGCTGGTCAATACCATCGAAGCGGCAGAGCGGGCCGCGGCCGGCTTGTAAACTGGTCGGTCAACCCCGATGTGCAAACAGTGGTGTCTTGCCACTGTCCTTGCCGAGCCAGAGTCCATGAATCCACTTTTGCACCACGGCGGCCTGCCGCTGTTCGACCAGATCCGACCTGAGCATGTCGCGCCAGCCGTCACCCAATTGCTGGCCGACGCCGATGCTGCCCTGGAGGTGGTCAGCGCACCGGCTTTTCCAGCCCGGTGGCAAGCGATCTCCGAGGTGCTGGACGTAGCCACCGAACGTCTCGGGCTTGCCTGGGGCGCCGTCAGCCACCTGAACAGTGTGGCCGATACACCGGAGCTGCGGGCGGCCTACAACGCCAGCCTGCCCCAGGTCACTGAATTCTGGACCCGGCTGGGTTCGGATGAGCGGCTGTACGCGAAATACAAGGCGATACCGACCGCAACCTTGAATGCCGAGCAACGCCAGGCGCACAAGAATGCGTTGCGCGACTTTGTGCTCGGCGGTGCGGAACTCGGTGGCAGCGACAAGCAACGCTTTGCCGAGATCCAGGAACGCCTGGCCGAACTCGGACAGAAATTCAGCGAAAACGCACTGGACGCAACCGACAAGTTCAGCCTGTTTGTCGATGTCGGCGCCCTGGCCGGAGTTCCCGCCGATGTGGTGCACTCCACGCGCGATGCGGCCAAGGCGCTCGGGCGTGACGGCCACCGGCTGAGCCTGAAGTTGCCGTGTTACCTGCCGGTGATGCAATTCGCCGACAACCCGGCGCTTCGCCAGCAGCTGTACCGCGCTTACGCGACCCGCGCATCCGACCAGGCGCAGGAGGATCTGCGCCAGTACGACAACGCCGGCCTGATGCGCGAGATTCTCGCGTTGCGCCAGGAAGAGGCGCGCCTGCTGGGTTTTGCCAATTTCGGCCAGCTGTCGCTGGCGGCCAAGATGGCACCCTCGCCCGAGGCCGTGATCGTGTTCCTGCACGACCTGGCCCGTCGCGCCAAGCCGTACGCGCTGCAGGATCTGGCCGACCTGCGCGCGTTCGCGCGCACCGAGCTCGGCCTGTCCGATCCGCAGGCCTGGGACTGGGCCTATGTCGGCGAAAGGCTCAAGCACGCGCGCTATGCCTTCAGCGAACAGGAGGTCAAGCAGTATTTCCCGTTGCCCAAGGTGCTGGCCGGCCTGTTCAAGATCGTCGAAACCCTGTTCGACGTGGTGATTCGTGCGGACAACGCGCCGGTCTGGAATCCCGACGTCTCGTTCTACCGCATCGAACGCACCGGCACCGGCCTGGTCGGGCAGTTCTATCTCGACCCGACCGCACGCGAGGGCAAACGTGGCGGCGCATGGATGGACGACGTGCGCGCCCGCTGGTTGCGGCCGGATGACCGGCAGCTGCAGACGCCGGTGGCCCATCTGGTGTGCAACTTCGCCCGCGGCCTGATGAAAGACGGCGTGCGCCAGAGCGCCTTGCTGACCCATGACGACGTGATCACGCTGTTCCACGAATTCGGCCATGGCCTGCACCACATGCTGACCCAGGTCGACGAACGCCAGGTCTCGGGCATCAGCGGCGTCGAGTGGGATGCAGTCGAGTTGCCGAGCCAGTTCATGGAAAACTTCTGCTGGGAATGGGACGTGCTGTGCCACATGACGTCCCATGTGGACACCGGAGAACCACTGCCGCGCGCGCTGTTCGACAAGATGCTGGCGGCCAGGAACTACCAGAGTGGCATGCAGACCTTGCGCCAGATCGAGTTCGCGTTGTTCGACATGCTGCTGCACACGACGCACGACCCGGCCGACGACGTGTTGCCGCTGCTCGCGCAGGTGCGGCACGAAGTAGCCGTGCTTGAACCACCCGTCTGGAGCCGCACGCCCAATACCTTCAGCCACATCTTTGCCGGTGGTTACGCGGCGGGCTACTACAGCTACAAGTGGGCCGAGGTGCTCAGCGCCGATGCGTATGCCGCTTTCGAGGAATCTGCCACCGATTCCGGCTTGCCAGATGCACAAACCGGTAGAAAATACCGCCAAGCCATTCTGGAGGTCGGCGGCAGTCGCCCGGCGATGGAATCATTCAAGGCGTTTCGTGGCCGAGAACCGACACTGGACGCGCTGTTGCGACACCAGGGCATGACCGATGGCCGGGCAAATGCCATTGTGGGGAGGGACTGACGACATGAAGAATCCGAAACTGGCCTTGGCCGGAGCCATGACGGCGCTCGTGATGTTGGGCTCGGCGGGTGCGCTGGCGCAAACCGTCTATCGGATCGTCGGCCCGGATGGCAAGGTGACATACTCCGACAAGGCTCCGGCCGCGGCGCCCAACGTCACAGCGCGCAGCGCCAACGGCAGCGCGGTGGACGTGGACCAGCCCGGCAGCCGCCTGCCCTACGCGCTGCGTCAGATCGTGACGCGTTACCCGGTCACCCTCTATTCCAGCGCTGGCTGTGTGCCCTGCAACGCGGGACGCATGATGCTGCAATCGCGCGGTATCCCGTATACCGAATACAGCATTGCGAGCAACGAAGACATCGAGGCACTGCAACGCCTGAGCGGTGACAAATCCTTGCCGTTCCTGACCATTGGCGGCCAGAAGATCAAGGGCTACTCAGAGGCGGAATGGACCCAGTTCCTGAATGCCGCCAATTACCCGGCGGCGTCCCAATTGCCCGCCAATTTCCAGTTTTCCGCCGCCAAGCCACTGGTCAGCACGCAAAAACTCGCGCCGGCGCCAGAATCCGCTGACGCACGCCCGCGTGAGGAGGAGCCGGCGGCGGCGGCTGCTGCGCCCGCCGCGGGTCCGTCACCGAGCAATCCGACCGGCATCAAATTCTGAGCGCCCCCAGCCCTGGCTTGGCCAGGCCCCCTGAGGCGCACTGGAACAGCTGCGGGCGGCGCCGCGCCTCGCGCAGCAGGCCCCACGCCGCGATCAAGCGGCGTCAAAGGCCAGGGTGCGCACACCTGCAGCGGTTCCCAGCAGGCACACATGTGCCTTCTGGTGCGCAAACACGCCCACGGTCACGACACCGGGCCACTGGTTCACAGCGCTCTCGAACGCCAGCGGGTCGGTGATCGACAGGCCGGATACGTCCAGCAGCTGTTGACCGTTGTCCGTCAGCAGCGGTTTGCCTGCATGCATGCGCAGACGCGCTGTTCCACCCAGCGCAGCAAACTGGCGCGCGATGCGGGCGCTGGCCATCGGAATCACCTCGACCGGCAACGGAAAATGCCCCAGGGTCTGCACCAGCTTGGAATCATCCGCGATACACACGAACCGCAAGGACTGGGCCGCGACGATTTTCTCCCGCGTCAAGGCGGCACCGCCCCCCTTGATCATGTAGCCGTGGCGATCGATTTCATCGGCACCGTCGACATACACAGACAGGCTTTCGACCGCATTGCAGTCGAACACCGGAATGCCAACGGCAAGCAGGCGCTGCGTGCTGGCCTGCGAACTCGACACCGCGCCGCGAATCGACGCCTTGACGGATGCCAGCGCATCGATGAATTTATTGACCGTCGAACCAGTGCCAACACCCAGCAACGCGCCGGGAACAACATACTGCAGGGCCGCCTGGCCAACCATGGCCTTGAGTTCATCTTGCGATCGCATAGGGTTATGGGGCGGTCAGGGCCGCCGGGGTTTGGGACAATCGGGAGATCTACTGCGAATTATCCGATGTCCTTGTTTCCCTACGCCCTGGCCCGCCCCTTCCTGTTCGGGCTCGATCCCGAAGCAGCGCACGAACTCACGCTCGATGCGCTGGCCCGCACCCAGCACACGCCGCTGGCGTTGGCGTATTGCGCCAGCCCAGTCGACGACCCGGTGCAACTGGCGGGCCTGCATTTCCCCAACCGTGTCGGCCTGGCCGCGGGCCTGGACAAGAACGCGCGGTGCATCGACGCATGGGGGTCGATGGGGTTCGGCTTCGTCGAGGTCGGCACGGTCACGCCCAAGGCGCAGCCGGGCAACCCCCCACCGCGCATGTTTCGCCTGCCACAGGCTCAGGCCCTGATCAACCGGCTCGGATTCAACAACGACGGCCTGGATGCCTTCCTGGCCAACGTGCAGCGATCGTCCTTTCGTGCCAAGGGTCGCATCCTGGGTCTGAACATCGGCAAGAACGCCAGCACGCCGATCGAACAGGCCGCGCAAGACTACCTGGCCTGCCTGGACGGCGTCTACCCGCACGCCGACTATGTCGCGGTCAACATCTCCAGCCCGAACACGTCCAACCTGCGGGCGTTGCAGAACGACGCTGCACTCGATGCCTTGCTCGCGGCCTTGCAGGAACGGCGCGCGGTCTTGCGTCAGCGCCATGGCCGCAATGTGCCGTTGTTCGTCAAGGTCGCTCCCGATCTGGACGAGGCACAGATCGGCAGCATCGCACGCGCGCTGCTCCAGCACGCCATGGACGGCGTCATTGCCACCAACACCACCATCGACCACCGCGCGGTCGCCCACCTGGCCCATGCACAGGAAGCCGGCGGCTTGTCGGGTGGCCCGGTGTTCGAACCCAGCAACCGGGTGATCCGCTTGTTGCGGGCAGCCTTGGGCAAGGGGTTCCCGATCATCGGCGTCGGTGGCGTGCTCAGCGCCGGCGACGCGCTCGGCAAGATCGACGCCGGCGCGGACCTGGTGCAGATCTACACCGGCCTGATCTACAAGGGCCCGGCCCTGGTACAGCAGGCCGCGCGGGCCCTGCGTGAGAACGCTCGCGCACGCGCGCCTTGCCAGGCGCACGCGCGCTAGCGCTGCGCCAGCATCTGCGCCACCTGACCTGCGATCGCCAGCGCAGCCGTCAGCCCGGGCGACTCGATGCCGAACAGATTCACCAGGCCGGGCACGCCATGCACGGCCGGGCCCTGGATCGCGAAATCGGCAGGTCCGGCCGAAGCCGCCTGCAGCTTGGGCCGGATGCCCGCATAGCCGGGCGACAAGCCACCATCGGGCAACGCGGGCCAGTATTTGCGGACCTCGGCATAAAAGGCGTCGCCGCGCGACGGATCGACCACCAGGTCGTCCGGTGATGCAACCCACTGCACATCCGGACCAAACTTGGCCTGCCCACCCATGTCCAGCGTCAGATGGACGCCCAACCCTGCGCCTTCGGGTACCGGGTAGATCAGGCGCGTGAACGGTGAACGCCCGGCCAAGCTGAAGTAGTTGCCCTTGGCGTAAAACGGCGTCGGGACATGCTGCGCCGGCAGGCCCTCGATACGCCGCGCCAGCAGCGGCGCGGCGAGCCCGGCCGCATTGACGAGCACCCGGGTGCGCAAGCGGGTTCCATCGAGGGCGAGCAATTCGATGCCTGACGCCCCGCAGCGTGCCCGATCCAGGGCAGCGCGCAGCGCCAGCGCACCGCCCGCATGCTCCATGTCGGCCTGCAATGCCAGCATCAGGGCATGGCTGTCGACGATACCGGTGCTTGGCGACAACAAGGCGCCGACACACTGCAGCGCGGGCTCGAGCGCCTGCGCCTGCGCCTGCGTCAACCATTGCAGATCGGCGACGCCATTGGCGTTCGCCATGGCGCGGATCGCCTCCAGCCGCGCCAGCTGCTCGGTATGGGTAGCAACTATCAACTTGCCGCAGCGACGGTGGGCAATGGCCCGCTCGCCACAATAGGCATACAACAAGGCCTTGCCCTGCACGCACAGGCGTGCCTTCAAGGAACCCGGCGGGTAGTAGATCCCGGCGTGGATGACCTCGCTGTTGCGCGAACTGGTGCCGGTTCCGATCGCATCGGCCTGTTCCAGCACCAGCACGTCGCGCCCCTGCAGCGCCAGTGCGCGCCCAATGGCCAGCCCCACCACGCCTGCGCCGACGACAACCGCGTCGATGGTATCCATGTCGCCCATTGCGGGCTACTGCAGTTGCACCGAGCCCGAGACGGTCACGACCACGGCAGACTTGCCGGCTTCCAGCGGCACCGGCGCATCGGCTGCCTCGCTCTTGGCTGACATGGCCAACATGCGCGGCCGCGGGGTCGGCCCCTGGTCATTCGCATTCACCGCGATCTCCCGCAGGGTGTAGGTGCTGAATCCGAATCTCCTGGCGATTTCGCCCGCCTTGGCCTTGAATCGATCGATGGCCGTCGCCTGTGCGTCCACTTCGACACGGATCTGCGCCGCGCGGCTCAGGCCGAACTGCACGCCGCCCATGGTCAGCGTCGGGATGCCGCCCGCCAGTGCGGCAATGCGCGCAAAGTCACGTCCCTCGAGCACCAGTGCGGCGCTACCTTGCCATCCGGTGATGCGTCCTTCGCGGCTGTACCGCGGTGACAGATGAAAGTCGCCGGTGCGCACTTCGAGCTGCCCGTCCTGGGCCTGTTGGCGCGCCTGGACCAGCGCCTGGTCCAGGGCCTGCCTGAGTTGCGCCTGCACCACGGCCGCATCCGGACCGTCGCGGCTGGTACTGAGCGTCAGCGTCAACCAATCCTGCGGCACCTCGACCGTTGCGCTGGCCGACAGCTGCACGACATTGCGCGGCTCTGGCGGCAAGGAACCCACGCTCTGGGCGTGCGCCCAGCAGGCCATCCCCACGAGAGCGCCGGCGAACAACACGCGCGCATACCGATTCATCTGCATTCTCCCCTGCAACAAGTTCCTGGATGCCGGTTCATGCACGCCTGGCAAGACCCATCAGGGCCCGCAGCGCAGCACGATGGCCACTGCCTCACGGATGCGGCCGCGGCGCCGAAACAGGCTGGAAACGCCGCAGCTGCTCACGCATTTCGGCGCGTGCCTGCGATGTCATCTGATGCCCATCCCGTGCCGCCTGCGCCGTCGGTGGCACCGGCTCGGTGCGGCGGCTGGCCGACGAGACATCGTCGCGCAACTCCTGACGCCTTTGCTGGCGTGACACCTGCGCGCGCTCCTGATCCGGCGGACTCGGCGCTGGCTGCGCCCACGCGCTCGCACCCGTGCAGGTGGCCAACACCAAGACAAGCCATTTATCCATGGCCTGAGAATAACCGGTCATGACACGGTCCCACCCCTGGGCTGATCAACCCAACTGTGCTGACGAAGCGAGAGTTGTAACAGTGTGTCAAGGTCCGGCGGATTCGCGCCGCGCAACGCAGTCCATGCCATCAGAATGGGCGCTGTTACAAATGCACGGAGGCAGCATGGCACAAGCAATTGTCCGCAGCGACAAGATTCTGGTGGTGGACGACGACAGCCGTATTCGCGATTTGCTGCGACGCTATCTCGCCCAGGAAGGCTTCGAGGTCTACCAGGCCGAAGACGGAAAGGCGCTCAATCGGATCCTGTTGCGGGAAACCGTGGACCTGATCGTGCTGGACCTGATGTTGCCCGGCGAAGATGGTCTGTCGATCTGTCGTCGGCTGCGGGCCGCCAACGACCGCACACCGATCATCATGCTGACGGCCAAGGTCGAGGATGTGGACCGCATCGTCGGGCTCGAGGTCGGTGCCGACGACTATCTGGGCAAGCCTTTCAATCCGCGCGAGTTGCTGGCCCGCATCAACGCCGTGCTGCGCCGCCGGCCGGTTGCGGAGGCACCCGGCGCGCCCTCCAGCGAAAACGAGGTGGTGCAATTCGGTCCGTTCCATTTTGATCTGGGCGCGCGCAGCCTGACAAAGTCCGGCCAGGACCTGCCGCTGACGACCGGCGAGTTCGCGATGCTCAAGGCCCTGGTGCGCCATCCTCGCCAGCCGATGTCGCGCGAAAAGCTGGCGCAACTGGCACGGGGTCGCGAATTCGAGCCGTTCGACCGCAGCCTGGACGTGCAGATATCGCGCCTGCGCAAGATGATCGAGGCCGACCCGGCAAGTCCGCGCTTCATCCAGACGGTCTGGGGGGTCGGCTATGTGTTTGTACCCGATGGCGCCGCCTGACAGCATGCACGGCCTTTGCTTGAACCCGCGCGAGCCCCCGCTGCCTTAAGTGCCCGACTTCGGCATCCCTACCGAACCGGCCGCGCTGACCGATACCTCGGCGGCGCCGGTGCTGGCCCTTCGGCGCAGCTTCGGACTGTTCGGCCGAACCTTCTTCCTGCTCGCTGCCTTGCTGCTGGTGAGTATTCTGGCCTGGCTGCAGACCCTGCGGGTGTTCGAGCTCGAACCAAGGGCGGTGCAGACCGCGCAGCAGATCGCCTCCATCGTCAACCTGAGCCGGGCTGCGCTGATCCATTCGGATTCGATCGCACGCGTCTCGCTGATCAAGACCATGACCGAGCAGGAGGCCGTGCGGATCCTGCCACGCGAGCCCGACGATCGCTTCGAACCGTTCCCGGACGACGCTCTCGGTCAACGCATGACACAGGAGCTGGAATCTCGGCTGGGCGCCGATACCGTGGTGGCCACCAGCGTGAACGGCGAACCGGGACTGTGGATCGGCTTCACGATCGACGAAGACCGCTACTGGATGTTGACCGATCCCACCCGGCTCAACCCGCCGGTGGGCCAGACCTGGATCATCTGGCTGATCATCGCGGCGGCCTTGTCGCTGGCCGGCGCGGCGTTGATCGCCGGTCTGATCAACCGCCCGTTGCGCGACCTGTCGGTCGCTGCCCGGCGGGTCCGTGAAGGCGACTTCAGCGCCGGACTGCTCGACGAATCGGCCGCGACCAGGGAAATCCGCGAAGTCAACATCGAGTTCAACCGCATGTCTCGCAAACTCGCCCAGATCGAGCAGGATCGGGTCATCATGCTGGCCAGCATCTCGCACGACCTGCGCACGCCCTTGTCACGGCTGCGACTCGAAACCGAACTCAGCGTGACCGACGACAACGCGCGCGAACAGATGGCCGCCGACATCGACCAGGCCAACGCCATCATCAACAAGTTCCTCGACTATGCCCGACCCGACCAGAACACCTTGACACCGGTCCTGCTGTCCGACGTGGTCAACCGCTGCGTCTATGCGCTCAAGGACGCCAGTGACATCCGTCTGACCATCGATGTGCCGGGCGATCTGGCAGCCATGGCGGACGAAGTAGACCTGATCCGCGCAATATCGAATCTGCTGGAAAACGCCATGCGCTACGGCAAGACGTCGCCGCGGGGCGTGGCCGAGGTCGACATCATTGCCGCGTCCAGCGGCGCGCGGGTCGCGATCGAGGTGCGCGACCGCGGAGCGGGCGTCTCGCAGGCCAACCTGCCGCAATTGACCAAGGCCTTCTTTCGTGGCGACACCGCACGCACCGCTGTCACCGGCGCCGGTCTGGGACTGGCAATCGTCGAAAAGAACATCCAGCGCATGGGCGGAAGCCTGGTCTTGCGCAACCGTGCATCGGGCGGCTTGTCGGCGCGCATCACGCTCAACAGGGCACCGTGAACCGTCAGGCCAACAGGGCCGAGGGGGCGCGCCGTTCAGGCGCGCAGGATCAGCACGATGGCGCGTGCTTCCATCGCCTCGCCCCGCCCGACCGGCCCGAGCTGCTCGGCGGTCTTGGCCTTCACGTTGACCTGCGTGGTCGCGATGCCCATCGCTGCCGCGATCGCGGCACACATGGCGGGAATCCAGGGCATCAATTTCGGTGCCTGGGCAATGACGGTGCTGTCGACGTTGCCGATCTGCCATCCGGCGGCGCGCACACGGTTCGTCGCCTGCGCCAACAGCACGGCGGAATCGGCGCCCCGAAATCGCGCATCGGTGTCGGGAAAATGCCGGCCAATGTCTCCCAGCGCAGCGGCGCCCAGCACCGCATCGGTGATGGCATGGAGCAGGACATCGGCATCGGAGTGGCCAAGCAGACCGCGTTCGAACGCAATGGGCACACCACCGATCACCAGGGGCCGACCACTGACCAGGCGGTGCACATCCCAGCCTTCGCCGATGCGCCATGCCGGCGCAGCCACCGACGTCAAAGGTTCTGTCATGCAGCGTCTCCGTTTGCGTGTGCCAGGCGCGCCAGCAGGATGGCGTGCGCCAAGGTGAAATCGTGTGCCACCGTGACCTTGATGTTGGTCGGGTCACCGGCCACGAGCCGCGGCGCCAGACCCAGGGACTCGATCGCAGAGGCTTCGTCGGTGACGGCTGCGCCGGCATGCGCCAGCGCCCGTTGCAGACCACCGACACGAAACATCTGCGGCGTCTGGGCCAGCCAGACCTGGCTGCGGTCCAGTGTCGTGGCCACCCGCTCGCCCTGCGCCATCTTGATCGTGTCGGCAACCGGAATGGCCAGCAGACCGCCGATGGCATCATGCTGACAGGCGTCGATGAGGCGGTTGATCAGTGCCGGCGTAATCAGGCAGCGCGCCGCATCGTGCACCAGCACCCAGTCCTGTTCGCGCGCGCCGCGCTCGCGCAGCCGGGCCAGACCATTGGCCACGGTGCCCGCCCGCGTGGCGGCACCACACCGCGCACTGGCACACCGTTCGGAGACGGCGCCTGGCAGGCCGGCGAAATGCTGGTCGTCCTGCGCCAGCACGACCAGCGTCTGTGCGATCCGCGGCACCGCGGCAAACGCCGCCAGCGTGTGCAGCACCAGCGCCTGACCGGCCAGTGGCTGGTACTGCTTGGGCAGTGCCAGGCCAGCCCGTGTGCCGACACCGGCGCACGGCAGCAGCGCCCAGATCACCGCGGGCGCCGCGGGTGGCAGGATGGGCAACATGGCGCCTGCGGGTGGGATCTGGGAGTGTGCTTCGGCCATGTGTGAGCATGCATTCTAAAATCGCGGCAACCCCGTGCCGCCGCGCGACCGGGCCTCTCGGCGTACGCGCCGGCTTGCCAGACCCACACGCCCCACCTCTTCTGCATGGATTTGCCCAAACTCAAACCCGGCCAACGGTTCGCCGTGCCGCGTCCTGCCGGTTCGGCCGACGCCCTGTTGCTGGCCCGACAGGCGGCACAAGACAAGGCCCAGGGCCGGCTGACCGTGATCATCGCCGCCCAGGCGACCGATACACAGCGCCTGATCGATGAAATCGCCTTCTTCGAGCCCACGGTACGTGCGGCAGTCTTCCCGGACTGGGAGACCCTGCCTTACGACACCTTTTCGCCACACCAGGACCTGATCAGCGAACGCCTGGCGACCCTGTGGCAGATCTCCCGCCGTGGCCAGGAACATGGAGTCGACCTGGTGCTGGTGCCGGCCACGACCGCGTTGTATCGGCTGGCGCCTGCGGCCTTTCTTGCGGCCTACACCTTCCATTTCAAGACCGGGCAAAAGCTCGACGAGGCCCGTCTCAAGGCCCAGCTCCTGCTGGCCGGCTACAGCCATGTGAGCCAGGTGGTGAGCCCAGGCGAATACGCGGTGCGCGGCAGTCTGATCGACCTGTATCCGATGGGTTCGCCGATGCCGTACCGCGTCGACCTGTTCGACGACGAGATCGACAGCATCCGCAGCTTCGACCCGGATACCCAGCGCAGCCTGTATCCGGTTCCCGAGGTGCGATTGCTGCCCGGGCGCGAGTTTCCGATGGACGACAGCGCGCGCGCGCGCTTTCGCAGCCGCTGGCGCGAACTGCTCGAGGGCGACCCCACCAAGAGCCGCATCTACAAGGACATCGGCGCCGGCGTGGCGAGCGCGGGCATCGAGTACTACCTGCCGCTGTTCTTCGACGAAACCGCGACGGTTTTCGACTATCTGGGACCGGAAGCGACGCTGGTCATGCACGGCGACCTGGAGGCGGCCTTTGCCCGCTTCTGGCAGGACACGCGCGACCGCTACCGACTGGTCCAGAGCGATCCCGAACGCCCGGTATTGCCGCCCCAGGCCCTGTTCCTGGATGCCGAGCAGTTCTATACCCGCGCCAAGCCATACGCCCAACTGTCGCTGCGCGCCGCAGCCACGCTGGACAGCGCCAGCGAAGACGCTCAGAACAACTGGCGCAGCCTGCCCCCGCTGACGGTGGTGCGCGGCGCCGAAGAGCCGCTGGCGCGGCTCAAGGAGCATATCGCCGCCACGGCGCATCGGGTCTTGCTGCTCGCCGAGAGCGCTGGCCGGCGCGAAAGTCTGCTCGATTTCCTGCGCGCCAGCGGCGTCGAACCGGTGCGCGTGGATACGCTGCAGGAGTTTCTGGACAACCAGGAGAAGCTGGGCCTGGCCACATCGAACCTGATGAACGGCTTTTCCTGGCTCGATGCCGGCGTCGACTTCGTCACCGAGACCGAACTGTTTGCAGCCGGGCCGGTGGCACGCCGACGCAGGAAGCAGGAACAGGTCAGCGATGTCGAGGCCCTGATCAAGGACCTGAGCGAACTCCAGATCGGCGACCCGGTGGTGCACAGCGCCCACGGGGTCGGCCGGTACCGTGGTCTGGTCGACCTGGCGCTCGGACCACGCAACGCCGACGGCGACAACGCGATGCAGGAGTTCCTGCATCTGGAATACGCTGGCGCCGCGGTGCTGTATGTGCCGGTGAGCCAGCTGCAGCTGATCAGCCGATACACCGGCCTGAGCGCCGACGAAGCGCCGCTGCACAAGCTCGGGTCCGGCCAATGGGACAAGGCCAGGCGCAAGGCGGCGCAACAGGTGCGCGATTCGGCGGCGGAACTGCTCAACATCTATGCGCGGCGCGCGTTGCGCGAGGGCCATGCATTTCGCTACTCGCCCGACGACTACGCAAGCTTTGCCAACGACTTCGGCTTCGAGGAAACCGCCGACCAGCAGGCGGCGATCCACGCAGTGATCCAGGACATGATCAGCCCGCGACCGATGGACCGGCTGGTCTGCGGCGATGTGGGCTTCGGCAAGACCGAGGTCGCGCTGCGTGCGGCCTTCGTCGCCGTCACCGGCGGCAAGCAGGTCGCGCTGCTGGCGCCCACGACGCTGCTGGCCGAACAACACTACCAGACCCTGATCGACCGGTTCGGGAAATGGCCGGTCAAGGTGGCCGAGATGAGCCGCTTTCGCTCGGGCAAGGAAATCGCCACTGCCATGAAGGGGCTGGCCGACGGCACGATCGACATCGTCGTGGGTACCCACAAGCTGCTCAGCCAGGACACCCGCTTCGCCAATCTGGGACTGCTGATCATCGACGAGGAGCATCGGTTCGGCGTGCGCCACAAGGAGGCGATGAAGGCCTTGCGTGCCGAGGTCGACGTCTTGACGCTCACCGCCACGCCCATCCCCCGCACACTGGGCATGGCGCTGGAAGGCCTGCGCGACCTGAGCGTCATTGCCACTGCGCCGCAGCGCCGTCTGGCGATCAAGACCTTCGTGCGCACCGAGGGCCATGGCGTGATCCGCGAAGCCGTGCTGCGCGAGCTCAAGCGGGGCGGCCAGGTGTATTTCCTGCACAACGAGGTCGAGACCATCGAGAACCGGCGCGCCATGCTCGAAGAGCTGTTGCCCGAAGCGCGCATCGCGGTGGCCCACGGCCAGATGCCCGAGCGCCAGCTCGAAGCGGTGATGCGCGACTTCATCGCACAGCGCAGCAACCTGCTGCTGTGTTCGACCATCATCGAAACCGGCATCGACGTGCCCACCGCCAACACCATCGTGATGAGCCGCGCCGACAAGTTCGGCCTGGCGCAGTTGCACCAGCTGCGCGGACGCGTCGGCCGCAGCCACCACCAGGCATATGCCTATCTGATGGTTCCCGACGTGCAGGGACTGACAAAACAGGCCAGCCAGCGGCTCGAAGCGATCCAGCAGATGGAGGAACTCGGCTCGGGCTTCTATCTGGCCATGCACGATCTGGAGATCCGCGGCGCCGGCGAGGTACTGGGAGAAAACCAGAGCGGCAATATCCTGGAGATCGGCTTTCAGCTGTACAACGAGATGCTCGCCGAGGCGGTGCGCTCGCTCAAGCAGGGGATCGAACCCGATCTGCTGGCGCCGCTGGCAGTGACCACCGACATCAATCTGCATGCACCGGCCCTGCTGCCGAGCGACTATTGCGGCGACGTGCACCTGCGTCTGAGCTTTTACAAGAAGCTGGCCAGCGCCCGCACCAGCGACCAGATCGACACCGTGCTCGAAGAGCTGGTCGATCGTTTCGGCAAGTTGCCGCAGCAGGGCCAGTCCTTGATCGACGTGCACCGTCTGCGGGTAATCGCCCAGACCTACGGCGTAGTGAAGGTGGACGCGGCGCCGGCGGTGACCACCATCACCTTCTGCAAGGAGCCGCCGGTCGATCCGATGCGCATCATCGAACTGATCCGCAAGCATCGCCACATCAAGCTGGTCGGCAACGAAAAGCTGCGCATCGAGCGCGAACTGCTGGAGCCCGACGAGCGGGCCCAGATGGTGCGCGACCTGCTGCGCAGCCTGGGCCAACCCAGCCGCCAGCCGGCGCTGGCATGAATCACCCCGCCAACAGCATGCATCCACCTGCAACCAAGCGCATCGACGTCGCCCCGGGCCTGAGCACGCGCGCAATCGTCGCGCCGATGCGGCTGCGCGACTTCGGACTGATCGCCTTCGACATGGACTCGACGCTGATCAACATCGAATGCGTCGATGAGATTGCCGCCGCCGCCGGCCGCAAGGCCGAGGTGGCCGCCATCACCGAGGCGGCCATGCGCGGCGAGATTGCAGACTACAAGCAAAGCCTGCGCCAGCGTGTGGCGTTGCTGGCCGGCGTGCCGACAAGCCACCTCGCGTCGATCTACCGCGACACCTTGCGTCTGAATCCGGGCGTGGAGACGCTGGTCGCCCGCTGCAAGGCTGCCGGTCTCAAGACGCTGCTGGTCAGCGGTGGCTTCACCTGGTTCTCGGACCGCATCCGCGATCGTCTGGGTCTGGACTTCACCCGTGCCAACCAGCTGGAAATCGAAGGCGACAAGCTGACCGGTCGCATGGTCGACCAGGAGTGGGGAGACATTTGCGACGGCGACGAAAAAAGGCGCATGCTGTTGCAGACCTGCGCGCAACTCGGACTGGCTCCGTCGCAGGCCATCGCGGTGGGTGACGGAGCCAACGACCTGCCGATGATGTCCGTGGTCGGGCTTTCGGTTGCTTACCACGCCAAGCCGCCGGTGCAGGAGCAGGCGATGGTGGCCATCACCTCGGGCGGGCTGGACCGCTTGCTGGAAGTGCTGCAGGAAGGCTGACCGAAGAGCGCGCATGCCGCGCGCGGTCGGCCCCTCGCGCCGGGGCGCCTGCCTGGCGTTTGCCTGGCGTTTGCGGCAGTATTGCCAACCACGAGTCCCCATATACACTTGGTCATCCGCTGGCTGCCTCTCGCGACAGGGGCTGTGCACCGCATCACCACACCGAGGAGGACCACCATGAAAAGAGTCAGCAACCTATTGGCCTGGGGCGCATTGGCCATCGTCGCCGCGTTGTGCATACTGAACTGGCACACACTCATGGTGCCGGCACCGCTGGATCTGGTGCTGTGGCAGGTGCAGGCGCCGCTGGGCGCCGTGCTGCTGGCGGTGGCCGGTGTGCTGATGGTGTTTTTCCTGCTCGCCTACCTGAACAACCAGGTCAGCTCCTTGATGGAAAGCCGCAAGTTGCTCAAGGAGATCCAGCGCGTGCAAGGGCTGGCCGACAAGGCCGAGGCTTCGCGCATCGAGAACCTGCACCAGCTCATTTCCACCGAGTTCCGGTTGCTCAACGAACGCATGGGTGCCACCACGGTGGTGTCGATGCCAACGGACTCGCGCAACGAATCCCAGCAACCGTTGTCGCTGTCCGAACTCGTCGCGCGTCGCTGACGCAGCGCTGTCGACCACACGATCAGCCCAAACAAGCTTGAAGGAGACGCCATGAAAGTGCATGAGATCACCCAACTGGTGCTGGTGTGCGCCCTGAGCGTCACGCTGGTCGCGTGTGCCGGCACCAGCACGCGGGAAAGCACGGGAGAGTACATCGACGACACGGTGCTCACGTCGCGCGTGAAGTCGCTGCTGCTCAACGATCCGCAGGTCAGCGGCCTGGCGGTCAACGTGGAGACCTTCAAGGGCACGGTGCAACTGTCGGGCTTCGTCAAGACCGTTGCCGAGCGCAACCGGGCCGTCCAGCTGGCCCGTGGCGTCACGGGTGTGCGACAGGTCAAGAACGACATTCTGATCCGCTGATCCGGTTCGGCTTGCGCCGACACCCGTGGCGCGGTCCGCGATGCCGCGTGCTGGTCGCCACGTCGGCCTGGCCGTTGCAGCTGCCGTCGGAGTTGCAACATGATGTCATGTTGTGTCAACGGAAGGTCGACAGGTGCGTTGAGCCTTTATCCCTGCCGGTGGCAGAACCGAAAGGGAATAGGTATCATGATTTGGACATCACCACGGAGCGCTTCGTCGCCACTGTGACCCGCTCCGGCACCAAGGAGGACGTCGATGACGATATTCACGCGTTATCAGGGTCGGTTCGAGGCTGCACAGGAAGAGGAAATGTCCCTCCAGGCCTACCTCGAACTGTGCAAGAAGGACCCGAGCGTTTACGCCAGTGTCGCCGAACGCATGCTGTCTGCGATTGGCGAGCCAGAGTTGATCGATACCCGGACAGACCAGCGCCTGTCGCGCATCTTCGCCAACAAGATGCTGCGCCGATACCCCAGCTTCGGGGATCTGTATGGCATGGAAGATGCCATCGAACACATCGTGTCGTATTTCCGGCATGCGGCGCAGGGCCTTGAAGAGAAAAAGCAGATCCTCTACCTGCTCGGACCGGTGGGCGGCGGCAAGTCCACGTTGGCGGAAAAGCTCAAATACCTGATCGAAAAGATTCCGATCTACGCCGTCAAGGGTTCGCCGGTGCACGAATCACCTCTGGGATTGTTTGACGCGGTCGAGGATGCGCAGCTGCTGCAGGATGACTATGGCATCGCGCCGCGTTACCTCAACACCATCATGAGCCCGTGGGCCGTCAAGCGCCTGCGCGAATTTGGCGGTGACGTCACACGGTTCCGCGTCGTGCGACTCAATCCCTCGGTGTTGTCGCAGGTGGCCGTCGCCAAGACCGAGCCGGGCGACGAGAACAACCAGGACATCTCGTCGCTGGTGGGCAAGATCGACATCCGCAAGCTGGAGTCCTACTCGCAGGACGATCCGGGGGCGTACTCGTACTCCGG
>CAZLDV010000005.1:0-92668 GCA_964558425.1 uncultured Rhodoferax sp.
GGCCATGGCTTGCCGACACAGCACGCAGCGCCACCGGCGGCTGCAGGGTAGCCGCCGCCCGTGGCGATGGTTGTCCGACAGCGCAAGCGGCTCAAGCAGCGAAGTGCGGCACCGCCTCGCGCGCCCTGCCCTTGGGCGGCGGCTGCGGATCCAAACCCAGGTGAGCAAAGAATTTTCTCCATCACCGGCCGCTCCAGGATGGCAGCTGTGATCTTGAGCTCGCCGGCGCCGCAGTTCGGGCAGCGCTGCATGTCGATATCGAACACGCGCTTGAGCATTCGTGCGCAGCTGATGCGCTGCGCAGGGTCAAGACCTTGTGCCCGGCGCGCGGCCCGAAGGCGATGCAGTACGTGATGGCCGCCTCCTGCAGTGGCCGCGCGGTGCGCGCCGCTTCACCGTCGGCGATGGGCTCAGCCAGGTTGGTCTGTCCCATCTCCCCGATCAGCACGCAGTGGCGCGTGGGCATCTTCATCAGCCGGGTGACGATGGTCTTCAGCAGCGCGTGCAGTTCGTCGTCTGTGCGCGCAGCCTGTCGCTGCTCGGCCGATACGCGCCGGCATCCCTGGCACAGCGTCAGGATGCCAGCGGCGGACGCGTGCCGACCGGAACGGTGCCGACTGTCGCCGCTGCGCCAGCCGAGACCTGGGGGTCGGCATGGCCGAGGTAGACCCGCGCCACGAGTTTCTGCGCCCAGTTGCCATATGGCGGGTGGAACAGCCTGATCGGGAAGAAGCGATGGCGCCCAAGCACGGTGCGCGCGTGCGAAAGCTCGCGGAAGCCTTCGGGCCCGTGGTAGCTGCCCATGCCGGACTCGCCGATGCCGCCGAACGGCGCGTCGTGGTTGATGATGTGCCAGGCGCAGTCGTTCAGCGTCACTCCGCCCGAGCGGGTTTCCTCCAGCACGCGTTCGCGCGCCGCCCGGTCATGTGTATAGCAATACAGCGCCAGCGGACGCGACAGCGCATTGACGAAGCCGATCGCCTCGTCGAGCGTGTCGTAGCCGACCAGCGGCAGCACCGGGCCGAAAATCTCCTCGCGCATCAACCGCATCTGCGGCGTGACTCCGGTGACGATCTGCAGCGGCATCTTGCGCGCCCGGCCCGCGCCGCAGGCGACGATGCGCGCGCCGCGCTCGCGGGCATCGTCGAGCAGCGCCTCGATGCGTGCGAGCTGGCGCGCGTCGACGATGCCGGTGTAGTCGGCGTTGTCGGCCACGCCTCCCCGGTAGAGGTCGCCGAAGGCAGCCTGCAGCGCGGCGGCGAAGTTCTCGAGCTGCGCGCGCGGCACCAGTGCATAGTCGGGAGACACGCAGATCTGGCCGCAGTTCGCCCCCTTGCCGAACGCCAGGCTGCGCGCCGCGGCATCCAGCGGATAGTCCGGCAGCACGATGGCGGGCGACTTGCCGCCGAGCTCGAGCGTCACCGGTGTCAGATTCTGCGCGGCAGCGGCCATCACCTGGCGGCCGACCGTCGGCGATCCGGTGAACACCAGATGGTCGAAGGGCATCGCCGTGAACACGCGCGGATCGCTCAGCTCGCCACCGAACAGCGCGACCTCGTCGTCGGCGTAGATTTCCTGCAGCAGCTGCTGCAGCACGCGCTGGGTGCGCGGCAGGACCTCGGACATCTTGATCATCACGCGGTTGCCGGCCGACAGCGCCGCGGCCAGCGGCCCGAACAGCAGGTAGAGCGGGAAGTTCCATGGCACGACGATGCCGACCACACCCTTGGGCTGGTAGATCACCTGCAGGCTGTTGGTCGCCAGCAGCAATTCGGCGCGGCGCCCGCTGGGGCGCATCCAGCTGCGCAGCTTGCGCACGGCATGGTCGATCGCCAGGATCGACGGCAGGATGTCGAGCATCTTGGTCTCGGCCGCAGCGCGCGCGCCGAAGTCGTGGTCGACCGCCGTGGCAAGCGCGTCCTGGTAGCGCCGCAACTGCTCGCGCAGGGCGCGCAGCTGGTCGCGCCGGCGTTCGGCCAGCGGATGGGGCTCGGCGGCGAAGGCGCGGCGTTGCGCGGCGAAGATGTCGTGCATGCGGCGTGTTGCGGCATTGGCTTGATCGGTCGTGTCCATGTCGTCTCCTCTTGTGCGAAATCCATCGATGGGACGGCATTGTCACGACGGCGCAGGTCGCGCAGTTGCGACTTTGCGACAAAGCGGGCTCCGCGATACGCACGCACCGGCGGCCACGCGCAGCTGCGTCGGGTCAACCCTGCTGTTGACGGAACGCCGACGGGCTGCACCCGGCCATCGCGCGAAAGGCATTGCTGAACGCCGCCGCGTCGCCATAGCCCAGACGATCGGCGATGTGGGCGATCGGCAACCGTTGCGCGCGCAGCATGTCGCAGGCACGCGCATGGCGGACCAGCCGGCTCAGCGCGCGGAAGTGCGCACCTTCGACGGCCAGAGCACGTTCGAAGGTCCGCCGGCTCACGTTCAGCAGTCCGGCCAATTCCTCGGCCGAAGGTTGGCAGCATTCGGCCTCCGCCAGCAGCAGGCGGGTCCATTCGCGCACCCGCATGGTGCGGCCGATCTGCCGCTGCAGGCGGTCGAGTTGCTCGGTACCGCCGGCGCGCGTGACCGCACCACCCGGCGACAGCGGCGCGTCGAGCATGAAGGCCGGAAATGTGAGGCGCAGCTCCGGCAGACGGGACTTCAAGAAATGCACACGCACGCCACGCAAGGCACGGTAGCGCTCGACATGGCGCGGTGCCTCGAACGGCATGTGGAGAACGAGGCCTTCGCCCTCGGCTACCAGGCAGCGGTCTGGGGCTACCCCTATGTCAAGGGCATGCTGCTGCGCAAGCAGGCCACACACCCGGCGTCGCGCAACCATGCACCGATCAACGATGTGCACCGCTACACCGCACTGGCCCGCCCGGGTTTCCACGACTTCACGCCGACGGTCGAGGCACTGATGCATGTCGGCTGGCTCGATCTGGCACAGGGGCCGGTGCTGGTCGAGTTGCCGCCGATCGAAGGCCGCTACTGGTCAGTGGTCGTCACCGATGCCGTCGGCGAGACCGGTGAATACGTCGGCAGTCGCCTCGGCTCGCCGGCGGGCACCTATGCCTATGTGCGCAGCGACTGGCAGGGCGCGCTGCCCGCCGGCGCGCGTCGCATCGACGTGCGTTCGCGCTTCGCGCTGCTGCTGTTGCGCATGCTGGTGCATCAGGGGGTCGAGGACGATCTCGACGCATGCGTGCGGCTCGGCGCTGCGCTGCGGCTGCGCCCGCTCGAGCCGGCGGCGGCGCATGCGGCATCGGAACGTGGCAGTGCGCCTGACCGACGCGCAGCGGCGCGGACTACTGCGCGGCCTGCAGGCGGCGACGCAACGCATCACCGCACAACTGCAATGGGGCGCGCAGCTGCGGGCGGGCTGGGCCTTTCTCTACCAGGTTGGCCGCTATGGTGACGACTTCCTGATGCGTGCCGCCGCCGCGCTGTTCGGCTTCGGCGCGATGGTGCCGCAGGAGACCTTGTACATCTGCGCGCTGACCGACTGCACCGGCGCGCCGCTGGACGGCGCGAACCAGGCCTACCGGATCCGCTTCGCGCCCGGCCAGCTGCCACCGGTGGACGCATTCTGGTCGGTGACGCTGTACACCCGGCCGGGCAACCAGCTCGTCGACAACCTGATCGACCGCTACAGCATCTCGAGCCAGACCGCCGGTCTGCAGCACACGACCGACGGCGCACTGACGATCGACATCCGGCATGGCCAGCCACCCGCGGACGTGTCGAACAACTGGCTGCCGGCACCGGCCGGACCGTTCTGGCTCGTGCTGCGCACCTACGTGCCGCAGGCGGCGCTGCTGCAACATGCATATACCCCGCCGCAGATCGAGCGCATCACGGCCGCATCCTGACCCCATTTGCAACCTACCCGTACCGAAAAGACCTGCGATGAACCCCTCTTCTGCATACCGCCTGCTTGGCGGCCCTGGTTCGCCCTATTCGCTCAAGATGCGCGCCGCGCTGCGTTACCGCCGCCTCCCGCACACCTGGACCGTGCCGCTGGGCTACATCGGCAGCGACGGCGAACTCGCCATGGCCAACAAGAAGATGATCCCGGTGCTCCAGCTGCCCGAGGACGGCAGCTACTGGGCCGACTCGACGCCGATGATCTACGCGCTGGAGTCGCGCCATCCGGGGCAGCGCTCGCTGATTCCGTCCGATCCGGCCGACGCGTTCCTGGCCCATCTGATCGAGGATTTCGCCGATGAACTGCTGGTGCTGGCGATGTTCGCCTACCGCTGGAGCGGCGCAGCCGATCTGGCGTTCTGCCCACGGCGCCAGCTGGCTGGCTGGCTGGGCGCGATGCAGACCGACCGCTTCGAGGCCATCGTGGCCCAGTTCACCGAACGCCAGACGACGCTGATGCGTGCGGTCAGACCTGCCGAGGTCAACCTGCCGCTGTACGAGACGATGTACCTGGATTTGCTGGCGGCCATCGACAAGCTGCTGACGCAAGACCGCTACCTGTTCGGCACGCGGCCGTCGATCGCCGAGATCGGCCTGTTCGGGCAGATGTCGCAACTGGCCATCGACCCGACCGCATCGAACCTCATGAAGGCCCGCGCGCCGCGCGTGTTCCAGTGGGTGCAGGATCTCGACGACGCCTCCGGCATCGACGGCCAATGGCGCGGCGCGGGCGAAGCGGCGCCGGATGCGCTGGCCGACCTGGTGCGGCTGGTCGTGCGCTACTACGCGCCCTACGCGCTGGCGCAGGCACGGGCCGCGGCCGACGGCAGCACCTCGATCACGCTGGACTACGGCACGGGCCTGCAGATCGTCGGCCGCGCCAACCCCTACACCGCGAAATGCCTGCTGTGGCTCAAGGACGAATACGCGCGCCTGGACGACGTGGCGCGTGGCAAGGTCGACGCCGTGCTGGGCGCTGCCGATGCTGGCGCCTGGCTGCGCTTCGGCGACGGCGAGGCGACGTGCGTCGCTCCGCATCTGCCGGTCTGAACCCCCACTCCGACGAAAGGCCCGCCATGGCTGTCATGATCGCCCCCGCGCAGGACTGCGCCGCACCTGTCTCGTCCACCGGCAGCCGGGAAGCCTGGCGCACCTTCACGCTGGTGTTCCTGCTGATGATGGTCGACTACATCGACCGCCAGGTCATCGTGTCGCTGTTTCCGGCACTGAAGGCCGAATTCGGCTGGTCGGACACCCAGCTCGGCGCGCTGGTGTCCGTGGTGCCGCTGATGGTGGCGATCGCATCGATGCCGGTGGCGATGGTCCTCGACCGCTGGAGCCGCACCAGGGGCATCCTGGTGATGGGTGCGTTGTGGAGCCTGGCGACCACGGCCTGCGGCTGGGCGACAAACTATGCGCAGCTGTTCGCCGGGCGGCTGTGTACCGGCCTGGGCGAAGCCGGCTACGGGCCGGCCGGCAGCGCGCTGCTGGCCTCGCGCTTTCCGGCCCGCATGCACGGCTTCATCCTCGCCGCGTTCCAGGCCGCCGGCGGCATCGGTTCTATCCTCGGCGTGTTGCTGGGCGCCTACATCACGGCGCACTGGGGCTGGCGCTCGGCCTTCGGCGTGGTCGGCGTGCCCGGACTGATGCTGGCCTTGCTGTTCTGGTTCGTGCCCGATTACCAGACCCGCCAACTGTCGGCGACCGGCACGTCACCGCATGCCGGCCGGCAGGATGCCATCGGCGCCGTCGTGCGCGCCACCGTGCGCGAGCTGCGCTCGTCGCCGACCGCGTTGTGGGTCAGCGTCGGCAGCGCGATGCAGTTGGCGCTGACCGCGACGATGCTGAGCTGGCTGCCGAGTTTCTTCGGCCGGGTGCACCAGTTGCCGACCGAGCGTGCCGGCGCCATGACGGCGGTGGTCGTGATCGCGTTCTCGATCGGCGCCGTCGTCTGGGGCCGCCTGATCGATCGCATCGGATCGCGCGACCCTCGGCACCGCATCCGCGCGATGGCATGGCTGTGTGTGCTGACGGCCGCTGCCGCGGTCGGCGCCTTCGGTCTGGTGCCGGTCGGATCGGGCCAGGTGGCGGCGATCGTGCTTGTCGGCACACTGATGAGCTGCACCGTGGGCACCGTTCTGGCCATCATGATGGACGTCATCCGTCCGGAGTTTCGCGCTACGGCGGCCGCATTCGTCGCGCTGGTCGGCAATGTCGGCATGGCGGCCGGCCCGTTCCTGGTCGGAGCCATGTCCGACGCCTGGGGCCTGCAGACGGCGCTGACGGTCGCAGGCGCCTTCCCGCTCATCGCCGCGGCACTGTTCGTGCGGGCACTGCCCGGCTACCGCTCGCAATCCGGCGCGGGCAGCGCTTGACGTCGCGCCTGCCATCGGCCTTCACCGAACCAACCCGACACAGCATCATGCCGTTCACCCTATCTCACTCGGCCCCGACGATCCGGGGCGACGCGCAGCGTGCCGGACTGTGGCCGCTGGTCCGGCGGGCGTTCGCGATCCTGCTGACGCTGGGCCTGCTCGGCTACGGTGCGCTGGCCATCGAGGCGGGCATCAGCAACCTGCTGGCGTCCGAGAATCCGCGCACCGCAAGCGACCGGCGGGCCGTGCTCGCAGCCGCCGAGCACGGTACCGGCGCGGCGCGCGACCATGCAAGCGTGCGTTATCCGACGCTGAGCCTGGTTGCGAGGATGACGTCGGAGCGTTACGTCTACGGCAAGGACGGATTGCTCGAGACGCTGATCCACTATGCGGAAATGCCGGGCCTGAACGTCAAGGTCCTGGTGACGCACAACGTGCTGGCCGGCATCTGCATGCTGTGCGGCGCACTGCAGTTCTGGCCGACCTTGCGGCGGCGCCATCCGCGCTGGCACCGGAGCTTGGGCATGACCTATGTCGTCGCGGCGCAAACGGCCATGGTGGCCGCGATGGGATACCTGCTGCTGACCCCGGTGATGCGCATCTACGATCACCTGACCTTCTACGTCATGCTCTGGTCGCTGGCGATCGGGGTGTCGGCGACGCTGTGGCTGGCCATGCTCGAGCTCTGGCGCGGCAACATCGCACGCCACCAGGGATGGATGTGCCTGAACTACGGCCTGCTGCTGACCGCGCCGATGCTGCGCGCCGGATGGGCACTGCTGGGATGGATCCGGCCCGAAGCACGCCAGATCGAGGGCAACTTTGGCATCAACGGGGTGCTGATACCGGCGAGCTTCCTGTGCGGCTACGGGCTGTTCGTTGTCAGTCGCCTTGGCCAGCGCGATCGACCCGCACCGCGCGTGCCGGTGCGGGCGACCAACAGCGCCTGGAGCGCCATCGGCCTCTTGCTGGTGGTCGTGGCTGCGTTGCTGATCGCCCTGCAGTTCCTCGCTGCACCGGGAATCGCCCGGTTGTCCGCTGCCTCGGCCTTGGTACCGGACAGCAT
This sequence comes from uncultured Rhodoferax sp., assembly GCA_964558425.1. Classification (GTDB taxonomy): domain Bacteria; phylum Pseudomonadota; class Gammaproteobacteria; order Burkholderiales; family Burkholderiaceae_C; genus CAISIP01. The sequence continues at coordinate 7,366 of CAZLDV010000005.1, forward strand.
CCGCGCCATCGACCGGCAGGTCGTCGTCGCGAATCTCGCGCTGCGCGGCCTGTTCGTCGGGGCGCATCTCGCGGGCCTGCTGATTGCGGCGCGCGCCTTGCGGCGCGGCTGGCACACGGCACGCCAACGCCGGGTGGCCGCGCCCTGGCTGCAGGTGCGCGAAGCATGGGCGCTCGCAGCGTGCGCAGCCGTGGCCGGCCTGGTCGGCATTGCCTGGGGGACGCAAATCGGCGCGCCGAACTTTGCGACCCTGTCGGCCGGAACGACCTGGCTGTTCGGCGGTTTGTTCACGTTGGCATTCGGCGCGCTGCTGGGCCTTGCCGCCGCGCGCGGCTGGCGCGAACTGGCCGACGAGTGGGGCCGCTTCGTCACTGCCTGCCTGGTCGCGGGTGCGAGCTTCGGACCCTGGCTGGCCTTGGTCGCGGCGTTCGACATCGATCCGGCATTCATCGCAGCCGGACACGCCTACCGTATCGCTGCCGTGGCGCAGTGGTCGCTGCTCGTCGTACCCTTCGTGTTCGCGATCTACGGCACGGCTACCCAGCGCAAGTTCACGCACTGAGCCTGCGCCGCGCCCGTGGGCGCGGGGGGTCGGCTGCACGGATGGCCTGTCCGGTCGACGCGCGCGGATTGCGCCGCCTTCGCCCAGTCCAGATATTCCGTCGAGTCCCTGCCCGTCGATTCCCAGAAGGCGCGCTCCTGCGCCTCGTTCTTGAACTTCGGCGGAGGTTTGGCTTGCTTGCTCATGGATGACTCTTTCCTTCCGGTGCATGTCCCGCGCCGAGATCACGTGACCCAGCCTGTCGTCCTGACGCAGGGTGAAAGTGATGTACAGCTTCCGCCCTTCATGCGTCTTGCCAAGTGCATGAAATCGCCCTTCCTGCCCACCATGGCGTGCATCGTCCAGCAGCAGTATTGGCTGGTTGAAAAGCACCTCCTCGGCCTCGAACTGGTTTACGCCGTGCTTCTCGCTCTTGCGGACGTTGCCGGCATCCCAGTCAAAGCCGACGATCAGAGACATGTCAATCAACTGCGCATCTTGTCGCAAGATACAACTCACGCATGAGCTGCTTGCTTTCTGACCTTCATGGAGGTGGCAGCCACCGCATGCGTTCAGAAAAAGCCAAGTTTGTTCGGTGAATAGCTCACCAGCAGGTTCTTGGTCTGTTGGTAATGATCGAGCATCATCTTGTGCGTCTCGCGGCCGATGCCTGACTCCTTGTAGCCGCCAAACGTGGCATGCGCCGGGTAGGCGTGGTAGCAGTTGGTCCAGACGCGGCCGGCCTTGATGCCGCGACCCATGCGGTAGGCCGTGTTGCTGTCGCGCGTCCAAACTCCGGCGCCCAGGCCATACGGCGTGTCGTTGGCAATGGCCAGCGCTTCGGCCTCGGTCTTGAAGGTGGTCACGGCCAGCACCGGGCCGAAGATCTCCTCGCGGAAGATGCGCATGTTGTTGTTGCCCTTGAACAGCGTCGGCTGGATGTAGTAGCCGCCGGACAGATCGCCGCCGAGCTCGGCGCGGCCGCCGCCGGCCAGCAATTGCGCGCCCTCTTGCTTGCCGATCTCCATGTACGACAGGATCTTGTCCATCTGCACCGCCGAGGCCTGCGCACCCATCATCGTGTCGGTGTCCAGCGGGCTGCCCTGCTTGATCGCCTGTACCCGCTTGAGCGCCTGGGCGATGAACGTGTCGTAGATCGATTCATGAATCAGTGCGCGGCTCGGGCATGTGCAGACCTCGCCCTGGTTGAATGCGAACAACACGAGACCCTCGATCGCCTTGTCGAGAAAGGCATCGTCTTGATCGGCCACATCGGCAAAGAACACATTCGGACTCTTGCCGCCAAGTTCCAGCGTGGCCGGGATCAGGTTGGCTGCAGCAGCCTGTGCGATCACGCGGCCGGTGGCGGTGCTGCCGGTGAACGCGATCTTGCCGATTCGCTTGCTCTGCGCCAGCGGCATGCCCGCTTCGCGGCCGTAGCCATTGACGACCCTTCCTGTGCCCGCACGCAGCCGGCAAAGTAGCGGAAGTGATCGATGGTCAGGGGAATGTCGGCGTTCAGTGTCTCGCGGATCGGCTTGCCGTTGTCCACCGTCTCGGCGTAGGCCAGCAGTTCGAGCTTGCTTTCGAGCCGGTCGGCGATCTTGAGCAGCACGTTGGCGCGTTCGCCCGCCGAAGTGCGGCCCCAGGCGTCGGCCGCGGCATGGGCCGCGTCGAGCGCGAGTTCTATGTCCTCAGCCGTGGAGCGCGCGGCCTTGGTGTAGGCGCTGCCGTCGATCGGCGTGACCACATCGAAATACCGGCCTTTCACCGGCGGCACGAATTTGCCGTTGATGAAGTTGTCATAGACGGGCTTGAACGCGAGCTTGGCGTTCGGCGTGTTGGGCATTGCGTAAAGGGGCATGATCTGTCTCCGACCGGTTTGTGGCTGCAGGGGGCTGGACAAACCGGGCGCTGCGCCAGCCGGGCGACCCCGTAGCAAGCCGCATGCCAGCGCCGACGCAGCTGCATTCGGCCTGAACCAGCGCAAGAACACGGTCGGCCAGGGGCTGTACCGTGTTTCGTTGTTGCTCGCAGCAGAACAGCTGTCACACAATGGGACAGGTGGACTCGCCCATCGCGCTGAACCGCTTGCACAATCAGCTCTTTCGGTTAGGCTTGCGCTCCAACCCGACAGCCCTTTCGTCTGGAGACAGGATCATGAGCAGCCCCTCCCTGGCCACCCGCCCCGCACCCTCGCAATTGCGTGCCGCTCGGCGCCAGTTGATCGACACCGGTAGCGTCGATGAAAGCGTGATCGCCCCCGCACTGCGCCACAGCTGGCAACGGTGCAACGCCTATGGCCTGGTGCCGACCGGCCGCACGCAAGATGCGCCACATGCCTCGGCGGCGCAATTGGCGCGTGCGATGGACTACCAGCATGAACTCGCCTCACACGCTCGCCCCGTGATGGAATTCGTCTTCGAGCAGATTCGCGAGACCGACAGCATGATCATCCTGGCCGATGCGCAGGGCATGCTGCTGCAGTCATTGGGCGACGCGAGCTTCCTTGACCGTGCCGAACGCGTGGCGCTGCGGCCCGGAGCCAACTGGCACGAACAGTGGCGCGGCACCAATGCCATCGGCACGGCCATTGCCGACGCCACGACGTGCGTGGTCCATGCGGGCGAGCATTACCTCGAGCGCAATCGCTTCCTGACCTGCACTGCCGCGCCGATCATCGACCCCACAGGCAGATTGCTGGGGGTGCTGCACATATCGGGCGACCACCGCGGCTACCACCGTCACACGCTGGGGCTGGTCAAGAGCGCCGTGCGCATGATCGAGAACCGGCTGTTCGAATCCCGCCATGCCGGCTGCCTGCGGCTGCGCATGCACGCCCAGCCCGAGGGCCTGGGCACGGTGACCGAGGGCTTGCTGGCGCTGTCCGAAGAGGGCTGGATCATCGGTGCCAATGCGGCGGCAATCGGGCTGCTCGGCTTGCCGCAATCGGCAATCGGCGCCAGCACGCTGGAGCGTACGCTGCAGCTCGATATGGCCGCGCTCTTCACATGGGGCCGCCAGGGCGGCAGTGCGCCGCATGCGGTTCGGCGCCGCGATGGCAACCCATTGTGGGTGCGGGTGGAAGCCAGCCGCACGGTACTGGGTGCGCAGCACAGCACAGCCGCTGCGCGCGCCGAAGGCGTGCCCTCCGTCGATGCGCTGGCCGCGCTGGAAACCGGCGATCCGGCGATGGTCGCTGCGGTCAGCCGCGCCCGACGGGTGCTCGACAAGCCCATCGCGTTGCTGCTGCTGGGTGAGTCAGGCGCCGGCAAGGAGGTCTTCGCGCGTGCCTTGCACCAAGGCAGCGGCCGCGCCGCAGGGCCGTTCGTCGCCGTCAACTGCGCGGCGCTGCCCGAAGCACTGATCGAAGCCGAACTCTTCGGCTACCGACCGGGGGCCTACACGGGCGCCAGCCGCGACGGCGCGCCAGGGCGTATCCGTGAAGCGCAGGGCGGCACGCTCTTGCTCGACGAGATCGGCGATATGCCTCTGTCGCTGCAGGCTCGGCTGTTGCGTGTGTTGCAAGACCGGGAGGTCGTGCCCCTCGGCGGCGGCAAACCGGTGGCGGTGGATTTCCGCCTGGTCTGCGCCACCCACCGCAATCTGACCACGGCCATCGAACAGGGCAGCTTCCGCGAAGACCTGTACTACCGCCTCAACGGACTGACGCTACGGCTGCCACCGCTGCGCGAACGCGAGGATCTGGCCGCGCTGACAATGCGCATGCTGCGTGAACTGCTGCCCGAACGCGAATTGGCCCTGACGCCCGAACTGCAGCGCGCCTTCGCAACCTATCGCTGGCCCGGAAACCTGCGTCAACTGCACAACGCCTTGCGCACGGCCTGTGCTCTGATCGACGACAGCGAAGCGCAGATCGACTGGTCGCACCTGCCTGACGACCTGGCCTGCGCGCTGCGCTGCCCCGCGGCCACCGTGCCCGCCGAGGTGGACAGTGCTGGCCTGCGAGCGCAGGCCGAGCGCAGCGTGCGCCTGGCGGTGCAAACCTGTGGCGGCAATCTGTCGCACGCTGCGCGCCAGCTCGGCATCAGCCGCAATACCTTGTACCGAAAGATGGCGGAGCTCGGATTGCGGCAAGGCTAGTAGTCCAAGCGAGCCAGCAGACGTTGTTCGATAGCACTCCTCACAAGGGCCACACTTGCTCTGGCGACGATTTCGGTTCGAGTGCCTCGCAATGCCGGTGGCGGTGCCAGCGCTGCCGCACCATGGCGGCGATGCGCTTGCAGCGCCCCCATGACGGACATGCGGCCGCCCATAGCTACGTAACTATGATCCCATAGCCCATTGACGCATTGCAGCCAGGCAAGACAGCGGCTTTAATCGCTGGAGGCCCTCAGCGTCATGGCCGACCAAAGGAGACAAAAGTGGCATACCACGACCAATTCCCCCCACGCCATCCCGCGCGGCGAAAGCTGCTCATCGCCGCAGCCGCATCGGCATTTTCCGCTCCGGCGTTCCAGGCAGTCGCACAGAACTCGATTGAGGAATTCCCGAAACGTCCGATCCACTTGATCGTCGGATTCACGGCCGGCAGCATCGGCGACATCTTTGTGCGTTACCTCGCGCAACTGATGTCTCCGCAACTGGGCCAGTCGATCGTAATTGACAACAAGCCGGGCGCCAGCCAGGTCATCAGCGCTGAACTGGCGGCCCGCGCGGCGCCAGACGGCTATACGCTATACATGGGCACGCAGGGCGGGATGGTGCTGAACCCGGTCGTGCGCAAGAAGCTTTCGTACGACCCGCTGACCGACTTCACGCCAATCACCATGATGTTCGCGACGCCGATGTACCTGTATGTCAACACATCGGTGCCAGCCAAGTCGACCGCGGAACTCATCGCACTGGCCAAGGCGCAGCCCGGCAAGCTGACCTTCGCATCCATCGGACCGGTCACGGCATCGCACGTGCTGGGCGAAATGTTCAAGTCGAATGCCGGCGTGGACATGTTGCATGTGCCATTCAAGGGCGGGCCCGAGGCGACCAATGCGCTGCTGGCGGGTCAGGTCGACGTCTACTTCAACGGCAACAACACCATGTCCCAGGTGAAGCAAGGGAAGGTACGCGTGATCGCCTCGGCAGGTCTGAAACGCTCAGAAGAACTGCCGGATTTGCCCACGATCGCCGAGGCGGGCGTGCAGGGTGTGGATCTGCTGCCGTGGTTTGGGCTGTTTGGGCCTGCCGGCATGCCGCCTCCATTGGTCGAGCGCATCCACCGCGAGTTCGTGACGCAGCTGAAGTCGCCTGCAATGAAGGAAAAGGCGCGCCAGATGGGTGTGGAGATCATCACGAGCACGCCCGCGGCCTTGATGAATCAGGTCAAGGAGGAGATCCCGATGATGGCGCAGGTCATGCGAAAGGCAGGCGTCACCCCGGACTGAATGAAGCCCCGGCCCGATCTCGCTACCCGGCGTCGGGACAAGCGTACGGAACAGTGCCGGCCCATGCGCCGGCGTTGCTGCGGCGAGAACGACGATCAGTATTTGTCGAGACTGAAGAAGCGCCGGGCGTTGTCATACATGACCTTCTGGCGGTCATCGGCTGACAGGCCGACCTCCTCCAGAACCTGCAGGCATGCGGCGGGGCTCCAGCAGGGGTAGTCGGTGCCGTACATGATGTGGCCCACACCGTAGAACTCAAGTGCGAAGCGCACCCCCATTGCATGCGGCGACACGGTGTCGGTGTACATGCGTTTGAGATAACTGGTGGGCGATTTGGGAAGATTCGCCCGGCCGGAGTTCTTGTCCATGCGGCCAGCCTGATACGGCAGCGCGCCACCCGTGTGCGACATGACGACTTTCAGGTTCGGATGCCGCTCCATGATGCCCGACAGCACTAGCCGATAAGCCGACACGCTGACGTCGATCACGCGCCCAAGGCTCGAGTAGAGCGCGCCGTTGTAGCCTTCCAGGATGTCCGGGAACTGCGCGTCAGTAGGGTGCATGAAGATCGGCAGACCCAGGGCCTCGATTCGGTCGTACAGCGGCTCCAGACGCGGTGCGTCAATGTTCTCGTGAGGCCCCACGCTGCCGGGGATGTTGACACCGATCAGGCCCAATCCCACGGCGTGCTCCAGCACCTCCAGCGCCACCTGCGTGTCCTGCAGCGGCAGCGCGGCGCTGGCCCACAGGCGGCCGGCGTGGCGGCGCTGGGCGTCGGCCATCTCTTCGTTCCAGCGCATGGCCAGGGCGCGACCCTGCGCCACTGGGATCTCGGAGAAATAGAGTGAGAACGGCCCGATGGAGCAGATAACGTCCACTTCGTGCCCCAGCGTCGCCATGTGGGCGAGTTGCTCGCCCAGGTCAAACCACTCGGCGTTCTGGCGCGAGCGCCCGGTGACGCCGGCATTGCGGCACAGGTCAAACCCGCCGTTGGCATTGCGCTCCACGCGTGGATATTCGGTGCGACGAATGGCGTCCTCGAATACCGAGCGGGGCCACCAGTGGAAGTGGGAGTCAATGATGCGCATGGAAATGGGCTCCTGTCGATTGCTAAGCGGCGACGGATGGATTGAAAGGGCTGCCGCCTTGCCCGGCGAGCGCAGCGTAGCCGAAATCCGCGCGCAGCGTGTGGATGGCCGCGGGATTGGTGGGCAAACCCAGCACGGCCTGCACCGAATCGAGTTCGGCCATACCACCCAGCATGCGGCGCGCCTTGTGCATGAGTTGGTTGGCGTCGTAAGCCAGCGCCGGATCGCCCGGGCTGTCGGTGACCAGGATCTCATGGCGGATGCCCGCCGCGAAAACGACCATGCGCGCAGGAAAGGCCTGCGGATACAGCGCATCGAGCGCGGGGTCGGCCTGCACGCGAATCCGCGCGGCCATTGCCGCCAGGCGCGGATCTTCCGGCCATACGTCACGGGCCACGTCGTCCAGCAGTGCCGGTTGCAGCGCCGCCAATGCCAGTTGCCAGGGTGCACTGACCAGGGCCGCAAGCCGGTTGGAGCGTGGCGGCTCGCGGTCCAGCATCACGGCATACGGTGGCGGCACGTAAACCTCGATGGCCTCTATCTGTTCAGGCGACAGGTGCTGATGCGCAATGAGGTGGTGCAGCCCATGGATGGCAGCGAGACACTGCTTGGCCGAGGCGTGGGGCTTGATGCTGAGGTCTTGCGTCAGTCTACCGGTGGGCGTGAGATGTTCTGGCGCGGCCAGGTCGCCGCCCACGGCGCGCAGCCAGTCCGCACTGAGCAATTCAGGGTCTCCGTCGATGCCGTCGGCCGCAGCCAGGGCGGCCATGCAGCCGCTGCGCACTGCCTCGCCAAACAACAACCAGCGACCCGATCGTGCACCCTGAAAACGCCCGGGTTGCCGTGGCGCGTGGGAGACGGCAAGAGACAGGGCCTGGCGCATGCGCGCCGGTGCAAGCCCCAGCAATCGGCCGGCCGTGGCGGCGGCACCGAACGGCGCGACGAGCAGGCTGGGCCACTGACCGCGTGTCAGCAAGCGTGCACCGCCGGCTGCCAGCGCCAGCTGCAGTGCCAGCTCCTGGCCCACGTAAATCGCATCGAGCAATTGCTCGGGTGTGGTGCTCTCCCGTGCGAATGCCACCGCCACAGGCACAGTAAGCGCGGCCACGGTAACGCAGGTGGGCCGGTGGATGTCATCGATCTCGGTCAAGCGCATCACCGCCGCATTGGCCGTCACGCGCCCCAGCGCGCCCGCATCGGCGCCGGCCACAAAACGCGCAAGCGCCTGACCCTCACCGGTGGCCATACCGGCCCGCAATGCCACCATGGCGTCCGCAGCGTGCAGGCTCAGGTGCGGCATTTTGTCGGCCGCCGACGCAGTTCCAGCGAACTGCGCCAGCGCGTCTATGGCCGGAGTCAGCGGGGCATTCGCCATGGCCCCTCAGGCTACAACCGCGGCAGTCTTTGGCTCGGCCAGTGATCCAGCGCCCAAGCGCAATGCCGCGCTGCGCAGCCAGGGCCCGTCGTTCAATGCCAACTGCACCGAAAACACTGCGATGCTGCTTTTCGGCAGCCGCTGCACCGCAGGCTGATCACTACTGGAGATCACCGATAACGGGGCCAAGCCGACGCTGGCCTCCAGAGTCCAGCCAATCGCCTTGCCCGGCGCCGTTGCAACCAGGTCCGCAATGCTCCGTGTGTCGCCGATTTCCTGCAAGGCTCGGTCGAACCAGGCCTCGGCGTCAGCCCATGCGGCTGGCTGTGCGCCGCGCGCCATGCTGCGGCCCACGCGCACCCACACGCCCTTGTAGGCCATGGAGCATTCCACCGCATATCGCTGGCCCAACGCCTGTTCACCTTCCATGCGTAGCAGCGTAGTACCGCGTGCCAGATCGGGCGCGATGCGCGGCAAGACTTCCTCCGCTCCAGCCAGGCGCGCAGCCCCATCCATGGCCGAAATCACCTCAGCGCTCTGCCGGGCTGCGGCCGGTATCGTGGCGATGGCTTGCTCGGCAATGGCGCGTGTCGTGCGGGCCAGCGCATGTTCGGCTTCGTCACCGGGGTGGCGTACCGTGATGTACATCGCGGTGGCATCCACCCAACGCCGGTTCCAGCCTGCGGCCAGCAGTGGCTCGGCTGTTGTCCAGGGCAAGGCGTCGAGCCCTATCACTCCCACACGCGCCTGCGCCGACAACCTGCTGCCCAGCAATTGGGCAGCCTGCACGCCGAGCTTGGGCGCCGCGACAAGTTCGCCCACGTGCGAGACCGAGCGGATCCAGCCGTGGGTGCGCGGCGTACCGGCCACCAGCATGGTGGGCGCGCCTTCGGCCCACACCAGCAGCAACGCATCGCTCCAGTAGGGGATGTAGTTGCACAGCCACTGCAATGGTGCAGGCTGCGCGAAGGACGCATAAGTCAACACAGCGCCCAGTCCTTGCGCGCGCATGGCCGACTGCAGCCGCGTGACGCGCGCATCGAGTGTTGTGACAGGCAATTCCTGTTGAGACCAATGCATTAATCCGCGACGCATGATGAAGTTCCTGTCTGGGTGAGCGCCGTCAGGCGGGTGTGGCGAACAATTCGCGTGGCGTGCGCGTAAGCACGTCGCAGCCGGTCTTGGTGACGCGCACCGAGTCGCCCAACACGATGTATCCCGCGTCGGGGTGGTAGGTGTTGGGATGCACGATAAGGGTCATGTCCGGTTCGAGCACCATCATCACGTCTTCCAGCACGTGCGGACCGTCGACGTACAGCCCCAGACCATGACCACGCACGCGGGTATAGGCACTGGTGATGTACTCGCCCAGGCCGTTTGCGCGAAACACATCGTTGAGCGCCTTGGCAACCTCGCCTTGCGTGACGCCGGGGCGTACCTTGGCGATGCCCGCTTCCATCGCCTCGACATAGACCTCATGCGACCTGCGCTGGATCTCCGTCGGCTGTCCCAGCACCAGCGTGCGACAGATTTGTGCGTAATAGCCTTCCACGCAGGGTGTGAGTTCGGTCGTGACCAGGTCACCCAACTGCAACACGCGCTCGCCGGGCGGATGCATGCTGCGCACTTCCTGCTGGCCCGATCCCATGATCATGAAATTCTCCGGGCAGCCCTGGGCACGGAACCAGGCCTCCAGGTCGGCGACCACTTCGTACTCGCGCCGACCCACGCGGGCAGCCTGGCGGAACACGGCGTACCCTTCGTCGGCCAGGCGCACGGCGCGCGCGACCATGTCGGCCTCTTCGCGGCTCTTGTGCACCATCAGCTTGTCCAGCATATCCGTGGCTGTAACGATGCTGCCGGCACCGGGGCCTTGTGCCAACCGCAGCGGCAATAGATGCGACGGCGCCAGGCCCAGCCGTTCCGGCACGACCGTGGCCAGCACGGCCTCGGCCAGCACGATCGGCGCGGGGCCCCACGACACTTCGAGCGTCGGTTGTTCTGCTGCAATGCGACCTGCCTCCACCGGGCTCTCGACGAACACTTGCGTCGCGCCGTCATGCCGAATGACCGCCAATACCAGCCCCTCCATCGGCGTCACGTCGATGGCGTAACGGATGTAGTCGCTGCGCCAGGCGTCGCCCGCTACCACCAGCGCGTCCCATCCGGCCTGGGCCATGGATTCCTTCAGGCGCCCGGCCCGCTGGGTCTGCAAGGCAACGCTCATGATGACTCCTTCGAGAGAGGGGTGGCGCCGTAATCGCGTGCTACGCATTCTCTCGAGACATAGCCCTCAGCCAGATCTTGCCGGATACTGTCGACGTCTCGCCTGGACGGGTCGCCGTAGCCGCCGCCGCCGGCAGTCCAGAAGCTGACGGTATCGCCGGCACCGATCGCGATATTGGTTTCCTTCTTGACGTAACGTTCCGAGCCAGCAGCGCTGTGAATCAGCGCGCGGTTCTCCTGCCCGGGATGGCCGCCCTCCACGCCCCAAGGCGGCTCGAAGGTGCGCTCCAGATTGACGTTGATGGTGCTCTTGCCCAGCGCCCGGTAGCGCATTTCCAGGCCCAGACCGCCACGAAACTCACCAGCCCCGCCGCTGTCCTCGCGCAGCTTGAGGCATTCAATCAGGAAAGGGTAGTGGATTTCCTGCAGTTCCACCGGCGTGTTGCGCACGTCGCCCTGGCAGATCGACACCGAACAGGAGGCGCCGTCCTGCGTCGAGCGACCGCCCCAACCACCGCCGTAGATGTTGATGAGCACATAGCGCGCGCCGTTGTCCTCACGCGTGCCATAGAAGGAGAAGCCGCCCATGTCGCCCTTGTGTGCGGCCGGCACGAAACCCGGCAGCGCCGGAGCCAGGGCCCGCAGGATGGTGTCGATGACCGTGGGCAGCGCCACGCTCCACTGGCCCAGCGCCGCGCCCCAGCGCGCGTTGACGATGGTGCCCGGCGGCGAAATCAGGTCGAGGGCGCGGAAGCAACCTTCATTGACCGGCGCCTGCGGCATGGTCAGGCACTTGAAGGCCACGCGCGCCGCCGACAGGCCACCCGAGAAGCCCGAGTTGAGCGGACTGTTCACCTGCGGGTGCATCTCGGAATAGTCGATGGTCAGATTCGAACCCTTGACCTGCACCGTCACCTTCACGCGCAGCGGCACGTCGAGGTTGCGGCCATCGCTGTCGAGCCAGCTTTCGGCTGTATAGTGGCCGTCAGGGATCCTGGCTATCACGGCGCGGGCTTCCATTTCGGCCTGGTCCCAGGACGCGGTGATGCAGTCGTTGATCGTTTGCACCGAGAAGCGCGACAGCAGCTCGGTCATGCGGCGCTCACCGATGTGGCAAGCGGCAATCTGCGCGCGCAGGTCACCCAGCGACGAATCGGGGAAGCGGATGTTGTCGGTGATCATCTGCCACACGCCTTCGTTGCGCTTGCCGGCGTCGTAGATCTTGACCGAGCGCATTTGCAGGCCTTCGTGGTAGATCTCGTAGGTCTGCGAGTTGCCGAAACCGGTACGCATCCCGCCCACGTCGACCCAATGCGCGCGGTTGGCAGCAAAGGCCGTCACCTTTCCCTGGTAGAAGCACGGCGTGTAGACCACGACGTTGTTCAGGTGCTGGCCGCACACGCCGCCGTGGTTCATGATGACCACGTCCCCGGGAGAGAAGCCGTCCAGGCCGTAGCGATCGATACCGTCCTTCACCGCGATTCCCAGGTCGGCCAGGAAGATCGGCAGGCCGCCCGTGTTCTGGCAGATCATCAGCCCTTCGGTGTCGATGAGGCCGCAACAGAAGTCACGCACCTCGTAGATCATCATGTTGTAGGCCGACTTGCACAGCGCCATGGCCATTTCATCCGCATAGGCGATCAGCGAATTGGTCACCACCTCCTGCGTGATCGGGTTGACCCTGGCTTTGGTCTTGACGACGGACGTGGTCTCGGCCTGCGTATTGGCGTTCACTGGGTTTCTCCCCGGGACAGTTGGATGGAGATGACGAGATGACCGTGTTCGGTCACGCGCGCGACGTCGCCTGGAAAGATCACCGTGGTGGAGTTCGACTCCTCGATGATGGCCGGGCCTTCCACGCGAAAGCCCGGCGGCAGGCACGCACGCCACAGAATACGCGTGTCCAGTGGCTTCTCGGCATCTTCGTAGACCACCGGTCGACGCTGCTCGGGGCGCGGGTCTTCCGGTTGGAACGGCATGGCCAGGAACTGCTCGACGCTCTCGCCGCTGCGCGGTACCGTGACCGTCAGCCTCAGGTTGGCCACCTCGATGGTCTCGCCTGTCGCGGCATGGCCGTAACGCATGTCGTGCAACGCGTGAAAGGTGTCGGTGACCGCCGAGTCTGCATGGACCAGCGCATCCACTGTGGTGACCGGCACGGGAATGGTGTGTTCCTGGCCGCGGTAACGCAGGTCTGCACCCAGCTCAAATACGGCAAGCTTCGCGTCAAGGTCGTCTGCAGCCAGTCGCTGGTGCGCAGCCGTCAGGAGTTCGTCGAAGCCCGCGCGGACCCGCACGGGATCGAGCTTCCCCAACAGGCCCACCAGCGTGCGCACCGCATCGTGGCGCCAGGGCGCGAGCAACATACCGAGCGCCGAGAAATTGCCGGGCAGCTTGGGAATCACCAGCGTCGGGATATAGATCTCGCGGCATAGCGCCACGGCATGAACCGGGCCGGCACCCCCAAAGGCGATCATGGCGGCGTCACGCGGATCCACGCCCTTGCGCACGGACACCGCACGCACGGCCAGCGCCATCGCCGAGTCGGCGATGCGCACTACCCCCAGCGCGGCTTCGTTGCCGGACAAGCCTGTCGGGTCACCGATGCGCCCGTCCATTGCGCGACGGGCAGCTTCGAGGTCCAGCGGCATTTCACCGCCCATGAATCGGTTCGGGTTCAGCCGGCCCAGGATCACATTGGCGTCCGTGATGGTGGGCTCGGTGCCACCATTGCCGTAACACACCGGGCCGGGCGCGGAGCCCGCGCTCTGAGGCCCTACGTGGATGCCGCCCAAGGCGTCGCGCCAGGCGATGCTGCCGCCACCGGTGCCGACCTCGACGATGGCCACCACCGGCAGTTGCATAGGCTGGCCGATGGCGTAACCGCCGATGAAGTAGCCCTCTTCGATGCCGGGCACGCCATCGGTGATCAGCGTGGCCTTGGCCGTGGTGCCGCCCATATCGAAGCCGATGGCTTGCCGGATGCCCAGCAGCTTGGCCACGGTGCCCGCTCCAATCATGCCGGCCACCGGTCCCGACTCCATCATCGAGACCGGCTCAACGGCCGCATGCGTCAGCGACATGCTGCCGCCGTTGGAGCGCACGATGTGGATTGCCCCGTCGAAGCCGTTCTTGCCCATGTGGCTTTCCAGCGTCTTGAGATACCGTGCGACGCGCGGACCGACGTAGGCATTGAGCACGGTGGTGGAGGTGCGCTCGTACTCGCGAAACTCGCGCAGAATTTCGTGTGAGAGCGTGACGAACAGGTCGGGGTACATTTCGCGCAGAATCCTGCCGGCGGCCGCTTCATGGGTCGGGTTTGCGTACGAGTGCAGGAAACACACCGCGATGGCGCTCACGCCCTGTTCGCGCATGGTGCGGCCCACGGCGCGTACGGCCTCCTCGTCGAGCGCGGTCAACACGTCACCTTTGGCGTCAAGGCGTTCCTGCACCTCAAAGCGCAGGTGGCGTGGCACCAGCGGCTGCGGTCGCTGGAAGCCGATGTCGAAGGCATCGGGTCGGTTGCCGCGCGCAATTTCGTAGACGTCGCGAAAGCCCGCGGTGGTGAGTAGCGCGGTTTTGTCACCCTTGCGCTCCAGCACCGTGTTGATCGCGATCGTGGTGCCGTGCAGGAACTCGTCGAGTTCTTCCAGCCGGGTACCAGCGAGCTCCAGCGCGGTCGCCACGCCCACCGTGGGGTTGGCTGGCGTGGTGAGCGTCTTGGAGATCACCAGTTGGCCTTCGCGGTAACCGACCAGATCGGTGAAGGTACCGCCAATATCGACGCCGATGGAATTCATTGCTGGGTTCTTTCTCGTTCAGTTGCTGGGGTCGAGCCGGATCCCCGTGCGCTCGATCAGGGTCTTGTATCTCGCGGATTCCGCACGCATGAACGCGGCTGTCTCGGCGGGCGCATAACCCAGGGGTACCTGGCCCATCTCGGCCAACCTGGCCTTGATGCTCGGATCGCCCAGCAATTGGCGGATCTCGGCGCTGACGCGGTCAATGACCGTCGGATCGGAGCCTTTCGGGGCGGAGAGCACCCACCAATTGCCAAACACCAGATCGGGGAAGCCGGCCTCGGCCGCCGTCGGGACGTCGGGTAGTCCCGGCATACGCTGCTTCGACAATACCGCCAGCGCACGCAGCCTGCCTGCTTTCAACTGCCCTGCCACCGCCAATTGCGTCGGGAACGCCATTTGCACATCGTTGGACAGCATCGACTGCACCATTGGAGCGGTGCCGCGAAAGCTGATGTGCTCGATCACATTGCCATGCATCAATGAGAATGAGGCACCGGCCAGATGGGAGGGGGAACCGGCACCGGGCGATCCGTAATTGAAACGGCTGCCATTGGCGCGCACCTGATCCGACAGTTGCTTGAGCGAAGTGGCGGTAACACCCGGGGCGACGACCGCAAGCAGCGGAGCATCTGCAATCGCAACCACAGGCTCCAGTTGGACCAATGGATCGAAGCCCAGCTTGAAAAGGTGTTGGTTGACCGAGTAGTTGCCGGTCGGCGCCATCAGGAAGGTATAGCCATCGGGTGCCGCTCGTACGACATCGCCGGTGCCGATATTTCCAGCGGCGCCGGCCTTGTAGTCGATGATGAAAGCTTGCTTGAAACGTTGCTCCAGACTCGGTTCAAACAGTCTGAATACGGCATCACCAACGCCACCGCCTGCGTATGGATAGACAATCCGGATGGTCTTGCCGGGCCAGCCCTCTGCTGCTACAGCCCTGCGCAGCGGATTGAGTGTTACCGACAGGGCTGCCAAGCCCAGTTGCCGGCGTGAGATGTTCGACATGTGCAAGTCTCCTTGGATTTGAATCTTCGTGCCCGTGATTGGACGCCAGTCAACCTTCGGAGACAACTGGCCAGCACACTATAGGTCGATAGCTGGATGACTATGGGCACCCAGCTATGGTCGCCACCATTGCGGCGCGGTTCGTCCACCCGTCGCTACCCGCGAGGGCGCTTCAGAACTGCGGGTATCGGGGCCACAGAACGAGAACCTCGGGCGTGGCTTCGATCTTGCCTTCCCCCCCCACCACAAAGCGCCCATCAAAACGGATGCGCGCGTTGCGGATGGAATCTTCATAGTAATATGGCTATAGCCGCGCTTCCCCGCGCTTCCCCACTCCTAAAAATAAATCCCCATGTACGGTCGAGACGCGCAACGGCTACAGGTGACGATGCGTCGGCTCGAAGTATTCGTGACCGTCGTCGAGACTGGGCGCTTCGGTGCCGCCGCTGCGGCATTGAACATAGCGCAGCCCTCCGTGAGCGCGCACATCAGCGCGCTGGAAGCCAAGGTCGGAGCAGCCCTGTTTGAGCGTCATCCTGGCTCCGCACCGAAACTCACCGACAACGGCCGCGCCATCTACCATTACGCCAAGGACACGCTGGCCCGCGCCAGTTCGGTGGCGGCTGACATCGCCCAAACCGGCAACGTGTTGCGTTTCGCGGCACAGCGGTTCGTGGCCACGTCGCTGCTCTCCCGGCCGCTGGAGGTTTTCTCTGCCGCATGCCCCAAGGTCGAACTCATTGCGCATTCGGGCACATTCGAAGAAGTGCACGGGCTCTTCACCAGCGGCGCTGTGGACCTGGTCTTCATGCTCAGCCCGGGCGACGTGCCGGGCTTGCCGACCACGCCGATAGGGCGATACCGGCTGGCCTTTATCGCGCCGCCGGACCATCCGCTGGCCGGCCGATCGCAGATCCCAGCCGACACCCTGGCGCAGCATCCTTACGTGGCCCCCTACCGCAACTCCTACTTCGGTCGGACGCTCGAAGCCATGATGCACGATTGCGGCATGCCGCCGCCGCTGGTGCGCTCCCAGGCACAAGAACTCAGTATGGTGCGCGAGATGGTATTGGCCGGCCGAGGTTTTTCCTTATCGATGCGCCGAAGCATGCAAAAGGAACTTGCTGCGGGCACCCTGGTGGAACTCGACGTCGACCTGCCGCCAATGCACCTCACCCTCGTGTATTCGCGCAACCCGCGCGCGGCAACGCGCGAGATCGACAGCCTGGTGGAACTCGTTCGAAAGTCGGAGGGGCAGATCGTCTGAGAAGGTGCGCAGGTAGCCGCCGCGACTTAGGTCCAACGCATTTTGCGCTATTGACCTGTACCCAGCCCTGCACTGCCCTTCAGTTCCACGTGGCCCCACTTTGCCCAACTTTACAGCCGGGCAATGCCCTCTTTGTCCGAGGCAGGCATGATGCAGGCACTTCGGCCACAAACCGATCATCTGCATGGATCACCATAAAAAGACACTTTCCCCTCGCGTTCGGTCACGCCCTCTGGCCCTTTTTCTGGCACCGGCGACGGCGGCGATGCTGAGCGCCTGCGCCAGCTTGACCCCACCGACTGCCGACCTGGGCGGAACGCCGGTTCCGGCGGCCTGGTCGACTGCTGCCGCGACGTCGGCCAGCGGCCAGGGTGCCACGCCACTGGCCGACTGGTGGCAACGGTTCAACGATCCTGATCTCACTGCGCTGGTCACACAGGCGCTGCAGGCCAACACCAGCGTCAAAGGGGCCCAGGCCGCGCTGCTGCAGGCGCGCGCACTGCGCGATGTGCAGGCAGCGGGTCTCGGGCCTTCGGTTGGTGCGTCGGCGTCGGCGCAACGCAGTCGCTCCGGCAACCAGGGCACGAACAACCGATTCCAGGCCGGCTTCGACGCGAGCTGGGAGCCAGACATTTTCGGCGGCAACCGCAATGCGGTCGTCGCCAGCGACGCCGACGCGCTGGCCGCCGAGACCAGTCTGGCCGACACGCAGGTCTCCCTGGCGGCAGAGGTTGCGCTGAACACGGTCAACCTGCGCGGCCTGCAGGCCCGGCTGGCAATTGCACGCAGCAACCTTGCCGCGCAACGTGAAACCTTGCAGATCACACAATGGCGCACCCAGGCCGGCCTGGCGTCGTCGCTCGATGTCGAACAGGCTGTCGCCGCCAGTGAGCAGACGGCGGCGCAGGTTCCGGCGCTGCAAACAAGCATCGACCAGACCATCCACGCACTGGCGGTGCTGACCGGACAGGCACCGGGCGCGCTGCAATCGTCGCTCGCGCCGGCCCGGCCGATTCCCCTGGCACCGCCCGACCTGGTGCTGTCCTTCCCGGCCGAGACACTGCGCCAGCGCCCGGACGTACGCACGGCAGAACACCGCGTCAGCGCCGCGCTGGCGCGTGTCGCGGTGGCCGACGCAGCGCGCTATCCCAGCTTTCGCCTGAGCGGGTCGCTCGGCCTGTCGGCGTTGACGCTGGGCACTCTCAGCAACGGCGCCGCGGTCGTCAGTTCCCTGCTCGCCGGCGTGTCGGCGCCTCTGTTCGACGGCGGTGCGGCGCAGGCCCGGGTACGCGCACAAGAAGCTGCACTGGAGCAGGCACGCGTCAACTACCAGGCAACCGTGTTGACCGCACTGCAGGATGTCGAAGACGCATTGGTCGCGTTGGCTGGCGACCGCGAGCGCCTGGCCCGACTGCAGGCGGCCTCCGACGCCGCTGCCAACGCCGAACTGCTGGCGCGCCAGCGTTATGCCAGTGGCTTGATCGATTTCCGCTCCGTGCTCGATACCCAGCGCACGTTGTTGTCGACCCAGGACAACGTCGCCAATACCCGGGCCGGCCTCGTGAACGACCATGTGCGCCTGTACAAGGCACTGGGCGGCGGTTGGACGCCTGGCGACGTCTCGAAAGGCAGCGCAGAACGGCCGAGCGCCAGCAACGCACCGACCAGCCCCTGAATCGCACCTTGCGGATCACTGCCACGATCGCGTCACACACCACGACTTTTCAATGAACACCACTTCAACACAAGCGCCGCAGCCTGCCACCGCGCCAGCGGCCGACCTGCAAGCCCTGCTCGGTGACGACATGTCACCGCGATGGTATCGGCGCCCTTCCCTGTGGATCAGCCTGCTGGTGGCCGCCTTGGTCGCGATCGGCCTGTACTACTGGCAACAACAAAAGGTCGCCAGCGCCGCGCCGGTGTATGTGACCACGCCGCTGACCAAGGGCAACATCACGCTGACCGTCTCCGCCAATGGCACTTTGCAGCCCACGCGCTCAGTGAACATCGGCAGTGAACTCTCGGGCACCGTCAAGCGGGTGCTGGTGGATGTCAACGACCGCGTCAAGGCCGGTCAGGTGCTGGTCGAACTGGACGCATCGAAATTCACCGACCAGGTGACCCGCTCGCGCGCCGCGTTGGCTGCGGCCCAGGCGCAGGAGGCGCAAAGTGTCGCCACCGTGACGGAGGCGCGTGCGTCGCTGACGCGTTTCGAAGAGGTCGCGCGGCTGTCGGGGGGCAAGGTGCCGTCGGCAACCGAACTCGACAGCGCGCGTGCGGCGCTCGATCGCGCGGTGGCCGCGCGCAACAGTGCCCAGGCCAACGTGACGGTGGCGCGCGCCACGCTGTCCACCGACGAGACCAATCTCTCCAAGGCCTCGATCCGCTCGCCGCTCAATGGCGTGGTGCTCAGCCGTTCGGTCGACCCGGGCAACGCGGTGGCAGCCTCGCTGCAGGCCGTGACACTTTTTTCGGTGGCCGAAAGCCTGACCCAGCTGCAATTGGACGCCAACGTGGACGAGGCCGACGTCGGCGCGATCCAGGTCGGCCAGAAAGCGAGTTTCACGGTCAGCAGCTATCCTTCGCGCCGCTTTCCTGCCACCATCCTGCGGGTCGCCTATGGCGCCACCACGGTCAACAACGTCGTGACCTACGTCACCACGCTGGAT
Source organism: uncultured Rhodoferax sp. (assembly GCA_964558425.1). GTDB lineage: Bacteria > Pseudomonadota > Gammaproteobacteria > Burkholderiales > Burkholderiaceae_C > CAISIP01. The sequence continues at coordinate 26,742 of CAZLDV010000005.1, forward strand.
GTCGACAATGCCGATCTGAGCCTGCGCCCCGGCATGACGGCAGTGGTCACCATCGTGGCCACCGAACGTGCCGACGTGCTGGTGGTGCCCAATTCCGCATTGCGCTTCACGCCCGCTACCGGCGCCGCGGGCGCAGCCAGGAGCGACTCGGGCGGCAGCATCCTGTCCAAGATGATGCCGCGTCCACCACGCAGCAACACCAAGGTTGCCGGCACCGACCGCAAAGGCCCGGGCACGCGCCAGATCTGGGTGCTGCGCGACGGCCAGGCCGTCCCGATGCAGGTGCACGCCGGCCTGAGCGACGGCCGCGTGACCGAAGTCAGTGGGGATGGCATCGTTGCGGGTCTGGCGGTCATCACCGACCAACGCAGCGGGAGTGCCGCGCCATGACGATGATCCGGCTGCGCGGCATCACCAAGGTCTACGGTAGCGGGAGCACTGCGTTCCAGGCGCTCAAGGGTGTCGACCTGGACATCGACAAGGGAGATTTCGTGGCCATCATGGGCCCCAGCGGGTCGGGCAAATCGACCGCGATGAACATCCTGGGCTGCCTGGACACACCCAGCGCGGGCGAGTATTTCTTTCAGGGCGTGCGGGTCGACTCGCTGTCCCGGGACCAGCGTGCCCGACTGCGCCGGCGTTACCTCGGCTTCGTGTTCCAGGGATTCAACCTGTTGGCGCGCACCTCGGCGCAGGAAAACGTCGAGCTGCCCCTGATCTACCGTGGCGAACCCCCCGCCCAGCGCCATGCAATGGCCAAGCGTGCGCTGGCGGCGGTCGGCCTGAAAGGCTGGGAACACCACACGCCAGGAGAGTTGTCCGGAGGCCAGCAGCAACGCGTGGCGATCGCGCGCGCCCTGGTCACAGAACCGGCGGTGTTGCTGGCCGACGAACCCACCGGCAACCTGGACACGCAACGCAGCCGGGAGATCATGGAGTTTCTCTGGCACCTCAACGCCGACCTGGGCATCACCGTGCTGATGGTCACGCACGAAGCGGAGATGGCCGCCTATGCGCGGCGCATCGTGCATTTTGTCGACGGCATGGTCGACAGTGACATCCGCAACCCGCATCCGATCGGACAGCCGCAGACGGCACCTGCTGCCGGGACAACGGAGCTTGCCAATGTGGCTTAACACCTTGCTGCTGGCGTTGCGTTCGATCCGGCGCAATCTGATGCGCTCGTTCCTGACGATCCTGGGCATCGTGATCGGCGTGAGCGCGGTGATCACCATGGTGACGGTGGGCAATGGTGCAACCCAAGGCGTGCAGAACCAGATCTCCGGCCTGGGGACGAACCTGCTGCAGGTACGCCCGGGTCAGCGCCTGGGTCCGGGCAGCGGCGGATCGGGCGCCGCTGCGTTCAAGGAGGCCGACGCACAGGCCATCGCCAGCCAGATCGGCGGCGTGGCCGCTGCCGCGCCCGAGTCGCGTTCCGCCGGCACGCTGGTGGCCAACGGCCGCAACTGGACCAGCGTGGTCACCGGAAGCACCAACGACTGGCTCACCATCGGCAACTGGGCTCTGGCCAGCGGCCGGCTTTTCACGGACGACGAGCTGCGCGCAGGCGCCGCGGTCTGCCTGATCGGCGAAACGGTTCGGCGCGAGTTGTTCGGCAACAGCACGCCCCTGGGCGAACAGCTGCGCGTGAAGCAGATCTCCTGCGAGGTCGTCGGCGTGTTGGCGTCCAAAGGCCAGGGCGCGTTCGGCAATGACCAGGACGACATGGTCTTCATGCCGATCAAGACGCTGCAGCGGCGCATCACCGGCAACACGCAGGTCAACACGCTGCTGGTGTCGATGGCCAACGGCAGCGATGCGACGCGCGTCAAGGCCAGCCTGACGCAGCTGCTGCGCGAGCGCCGCAAGCTGGCCGACACCGACGAGGACAACTTCAACGTGCTCGACACCAAGCAACTGGCCGACACCTTGTCGGGCACCACCAAGATCATGACCATGCTGCTGGGCGCCGTGGCCGCCGTGAGCCTGCTGGTGGGCGGCATCGGCATCATGAACATCATGCTGGTCAGCGTGACCGAGCGCACGCGCGAGATCGGCCTGCGCCTGGCCATCGGCGCGCTGGAGCGCGAGGTGTTGCTCCAATTCCTGATCGAGGCGGTGGTGCTGGCCGCGCTGGGCGGCCTGATCGGCATCGTGCTGGCCACGGCGGCGTCGATCGGCCTGGCTGCCGTGATGAACGTGCCCTACATCTTCGACCCGACCGTGAATATCCTGTCGTTCGTGTTTTCAGCCGCCATCGGCGTGCTGTTCGGCTACTTCCCGGCCCGGCGCGCCGCGCGGCTCAATCCGATCGATGCGCTGCGGCACGAATGAGGCTGCGGATCGACATCTGCAGCGTGGCGTGACGGCCTTGGAAGTGGCGCACCGGCAGCCGGTATGCTTCGGACCATTGCGCGCCATGCACTGCCATCCGGGACCCGGTCCGCGCCTGGCAGCAACGGCATGGCATCATCACCGACCCCACCCATACGACCATGACCCAGGATCTGCTCACCCACGTCGACAACGGCATCGCCACCATCACCATGAACCGGCCCGCATCGCGCAACGCCTTGACGCCGGAGATGGTGCACGCCATGCATGCAGCCTTGACCGCCCATGCGATCGACCCTTCGATCCGGCTGGTCGTGCTCACCGGCGCCGCAGGAGCATTTTGCTCCGGCGGGGACGTGAAAGGATTCGCCCAGGTGGCGGCAGGCGAGCAGCCGCCGATGGGTTTCGATCAGAGAGTCATCGACTTGCGACTGCGCATGGAGGTGTCCCGCCTGCTGCATGAAATACCCAAACCGACACTGGCCGTGTTGCCCGGCCCGGCAGCCGGCGCGGGCTTTTCGCTGGCCTTGGCCTGCGACCTGCGCCTGGCTGCCGACGATGCCAGGCTGACAACCGCCTTTGCCCGGATGGGTGTCTCCGGCGATTTCGGCGGCAGCTATTTTCTGAGCCATCTGGTGGGCGCCTCGCGTGCGCGCGAACTGTATTTCAGCGGTCGGGTGGTGCCAGCCGACGAGGCGCTGCGCATCGGCCTGGTGGACCGCGTCGCCCCGGCCGCGCAGCTGGCACAGGTCGCACAGCAGTGGGCGCAGGAACTGGCCGCCTTGCCGACGGTGGCCCTGGGATACATGAAGCGCAATCTGAACCTGGCGCTGCGTGCGTCCTTGTCCGACGTCATGGATGCCGAAGCCGTGCACATGGTGCGCACCTTTCATACCGACGACCACAAGGCAGCGGCGCTGGCCTTCGTGGAAAAGCGCAAGCCGCAATTCAACGGCCGCTGATCGTTCACCCGCCAGCAGCGTGCGCGCAGCGCGCATGCGCGCGAAACACACGCAATCTCCGTCGACGGCGTCTACGGGATAACCCGCAGAGCAGGCGACCCAGCAACGTCCGGATGCGCCGATTGCAGCCATGATGGTCGCGAAACCTGCCATGGCATGCTCCGTGCTTGAACGCAAACACAGCACACACCGATTCGGGATCTTGAATCCCATCAACCCAGAGGATGACCATGAAAGCTTTGAAGACATTGACGCGCTGGGGCATCACGGCCGGGGTGATCGCCTGTGCCGGCGTTGCATTGGCCGCCGACATCCGGGTCGGCTTCTCGCTCGATGCATTGACGCTCGACCCGGGCAACCACCGCAACCGCGAAACCGAGACCATCCTGCGCAACATGTACGACGGGCTGCTGACGCGCGACAGCAAGATGCAGGTCGTGCCCGAACTGGCGAGCGCGTTCAAGCAGATCGATACGACGACCTATGAATTCAAGCTCCGGCAAGGCGTGAAGTTTCATACCGGCGAGGAAATGACCGCGGACGACGTCAAGTTCACCTTCGACCGCATCATCCAGAAGAACCGCATCGACGGCCAGACCAGCCCGCGTGGCGGTCTGCTGGGGCCGCTCAAGGACGTGCAGATCGTCGACAAATACACCGTGCGCTTCGTGATGGCCTCGCCCTGGGCCATCCTGCCGGCGATGTTGCCGTTCCAGGAGGTGGTCTCCAAGGCCTTCGTGCAGAAGGTCGGCGACAAGGGCATGGCCACCCAGGTCAGTGGCACCGGTCCTTTCAAGCTGGTCGAATGGCGCAAGGGTGATGCCATCATCATGGAGCGGTTCGCCGACTATTACGGTGGCTCACCCGCCATCCCACCGGTGGGCCCGGCCAAGGTGGACCGGGTGATTTTCAAGGTGATTCCGGAGAACGCATCGCGTATCGCCGCGCTGCTGGCTGGCGACGTCGAGATCGCCACCGAGGTGCCGGTGCACATGATGAAGCAGATCGAGGCCAGCAAGAACACCCATGTGGCCAAGGTCAACGGCACCCGCAGCTTCTTCGTCGCGCTCAACAACACCAAACCGCCCTTTGACAATGTGCTGGTACGCCGCGCGGCCAACCACGCGCTGGACAAGAAGCTGATCATCGACCGTATCCTGCAAAAAACGGCCACCCCGATCAACGGTGTGCTGTCACCCGACGCCTTCGGCTTCGATGCCACCCTGCCCGCCTATGAATACGACCTGGCCAAGGCCAAGAAGCTGCTGGCCCAGGCGGGTTACCCGAATGGCATCGACGTCACACTCGACACCGAGGGCGCGTTTTCCGAAATGGCACAGGCGATCGGATCGCTGCTGACCAAGGCCGGCATCCGCACCAAGGTGGTGGTGGGTGAAGGCTCGGTGATCCGCGACAAATGGGACCCGGTCAAACCGAAGGTCGGCGACATGCGGCTCACTTCCTGGGGCAACGGGTCGCTCGACCCGGAAGACATCTTCGCACCGACGCTGAGGACCAAGGATCGCGGCAACTCGGCCGGCTATTCGAGCGGTGTCGTCGACGGGCTGCTCGACGCGGCCAGCACCGAAACCAATGCGGACAAACGCGCCGAGATGTTCCGCCACGCGCAAAAGCAGGTCAATGCCGACGCGCCATGGATCTTCCTGTGGGTTCCGCAGGACATCTACGGCGTATCGAACCGCCTCAAGGGCTGGCAACCGAGTGCCGACTCGCGCGTCAATCTGCACCGCGCCTATCTGCAGTAATCTTGCCGGGCTGATCCAGGCGACGGCGACCTGGCCGCGCGGACCTTCTTCCGCGCACCCATCACCCACGCTCCGAGGAGACCATCGGTGAGTTTCGGCAAGTTTCTCGAGCGCGTGCTCCAGCTCGTGCCGGTATTGCTCGGCGTGACGGTCATCGTCTTTCTGATGATGGCCGTCACACCGGGCGATCCGGTCGACATCATGCTGGGCGACCAACCGGCCACCGCCGACCAGCGGCAGGCGTTGCGCCATGACATGGGGCTGGACTTGCCGATGCCGCTACGGTTCGCGCATTTCCTCAAGAACGCGGTGACAGGCGACTTCGGCATGTCCTATTTCCACCGCCGACCGGTGGCCCAGGTGATCGCCGAGCGTTTGCCCGCCACCATCGAGCTGACACTGGTCTCGCTGCTGGTGGCCCTGCTGGTGGCCATACCGCTCGGGGTGCTGGCGGCGGTGCGCAAGAACACGATCTTCGACCGTATCGCGACGCTGGCATCGCTGATGGGGATTTCGCTGCCAGGCTTCTGGTTCGGCCTGTTGCTGATCCTGCTTTTTGGCGTCACGCTGCAGATCCTGCCGGTGTCGGGCCGCAGCGAACTGGCGATCGACATCGTGCCGGTCACCCACTTCCTGCTGATCGATACGCTGCTGGCTGGCAATCTGGCAGCGTTTCGCGCCGCGCTGGCGCATCTGGTGATGCCGTCGCTGACGCTGGGCCTGCCGATGGCCGCCGTGCTGATGCGCGTCACCCGGACCTCGATGCTCGAAGTGCTGCGCCAGGACTACGTGACGTTCGCCGAAGCCAAGGGCCTGCATCCGCGGCGCGTGTTGTACCGCCACGCGTTGAAGAATGCCCTGATTCCAACGGTGACGGTGGCGGCGCTGGAGGTCGGTTCCCTGCTGGGCGGCAGCATGATCATCGAGACGGTGTTCGGCTGGCCCGGGCTGGGCCGCGTGGTGGTCGAGAGCATCTTCACGCGCAACTACCCGATGATCCAGGCCGCGATCCTGTTGTACGCGGTGACCTATGTGCTGCTCAATTTCCTGGCCGATGTGTTGTACACGGTGCTCAACCCGAGGGTGCGACTGTGACCGCCGCTGCCACCGCCACCCTCGAATCGCCGGCGCAGCAAGACTCGCCGCTGCGCCGCAGCGCGCGAACCTTTTTGCACAATCGCTCGGCCGTGGTGGCGGTGGGCATCGTGCTGCTGTTCGTGCTGATCGCGATTTTTGCGCCCTGGATCGCGCCGCACGACCCTGACGAGACCGATCTGTTGCTGCGCTTGCAGCCACCGGCCTGGATGGACGGTGGCGACTGGTCCTATGTGCTGGGCTGCGATGCGCTCGGACGCGACCTGCTGTCGCGCATCATCTACGGCTCGCGGGTATCGATCTTCATCGGTACCGCGGTCGTGGTGCTGGCCACCGGCATCGGCATCGTCGCCGGCCTGATGGCCGGCTACCTGCGCGGCTGGGTCGACACCGTGATCTCGCGCCTGGTCGACATCCTGCTGGCCTTTCCCTACTTGCTGTTCGCGATCGGGTTGATGGCGATGATGGGCCCGGGTCTGGAGAACATCATCCTGGCGCTGGTCTACAAGGAATGGGTCATTCCATGCCGGCTGGTGCGCGGCGAAACGATGGCGCTGCGCGAGGTCGAGTTCGTCGAAGCGGCGCGCGCTGTCGGGGCATCGTCGGGCTACATCATGGCGCGCGAGATCCTGCCCAATATCCTGTCCCCGGTGATCGTCGTCTCGACCATCCGCATGGCGCACGTGATCATCCTGGAGGCCAGCCTGTCGTTCCTGGGCATCGGCGTGCAACCACCCACGGCATCCTGGGGTTCACTGGTCGCGGACGGCCGCTCGTTCATCATGGATGCCTGGTGGATTTCCACCTTCTCCGGTTTCGCGATCCTGGCGCTGGTACTGGCGATCAACGTGGCGAGCCAGGGTCTGCGCGACGCGTTCGACCCGAGGTTGCAGGCATGATCGAAGTGCCGATCCCCAATCGCTCGCAGCGCAGCCCGCAAGGCAAAGGCAGGGTCGTTGGCGATCCGATCCTCAGCCTGCGCGGCCTGTGCACCAGTTTCACCACCCACGATGGTGTGGTCCAGGCGGTGCAGGATGTCACGCTCGACGTGATGCGCGGTGAATGCCTGGGCATTGTCGGCGAGTCGGGCTCCGGCAAAAGCGTCACGTTCGCCAGTGTCATGGGCCTGATCAAGCCCCCGGGCCGGATCACGGCGGGCAGCGTGGTGTTCGACGGCATGGAACTGACGCGCATCGATGCACGCGCCATGCGGGCCTTGCGTGGCAAGCACATGGCGATGACGATGCAGGACGCGTTGACCGCGCTCAATCCGAGCATGACGGTGCAGACGCAGCTGTGCGAGGTCATCCTGGCCCACGACGACGAGGTCGCCGCGCTGCCGCGGCACCAGCGCAGGCGGCAGGCCCGCGAGCGTGCCGTCGCGATGATGGCGCTGGTCGGCATTCCGTCGCCGGAAACCCGCCTGGGTGAATATCCGCACCAGTTCTCGGGTGGCATGCGCCAGCGCATCATGATTGCGATCGCGCTGGCCTGCAAGCCGCAATTGCTGATTGCCGACGAGCCGACGACGGCGCTGGATGTGACGATTCAGGCGCAGGTGCTCGAACTGATCGCCGATCTGCGCGCGCGGCTGGGCATGAGCGTGGTGCTGATCACCCATGACCTGGGCGTGGTGGCTGAACAATGCGACCGGGTTGTCGTCATGTATGCCGGTCAGGTCATGGAGACCGGCCCGACCACCGAGGTCATCGCACACCCGCACCATCCGTATACCCGCGGGCTGCTGGCGTCCATGCCGCGCATGGACGACCCTGCCGCGCCAATCCGCCCTATCCAGGGCATGGTGCCGAGCCTGATCAATTTTCCGCACCAATGCCGCTTCTATTCGCGCTGCGACAAGCGCCAGGACACGTGCCTGACCGATATCCCGCTGCGCCAGTACCCCGATGGACGCGCCACGCGTTGCCTCTTTCCCGAACTCGCACCATGAACGCCGCTGGGGCCGTTCCCCAAATGCCCACACCAGAGCCCACCGCGCGTGGGTCCGCCATGCACAGCCCGATCCTGTCGGTACAGGGACTGGTCAAACACTACGACAGGAGCCGCTCGCTGGTGGAACGATTGCTCGGCAAACCGCGCACCGTGGTGCATGCCGTCAATAGCGTCAGCCTGGATGTGGGGCGTGGCGAAACCCTTGGGTTGATCGGCGAGTCGGGCTGCGGCAAAAGCACGCTCGGGCGCACCGTGTTGCGTCTGCACGAACCCACCGCCGGCACGATCCGGTTTGACGGCGCCGACATCACGACGCTGGATCCCCGGGCGCTGATGCGGCTGCGCACCCGCATGCAGATCGTGTTCCAGGACCCGTATGCATCGCTCAATCCACGCAAGACGGTGCGCGAGATCGTCGGCATGCCGCTGCTGATCCAGGGCATGAAGCATGCCGGCGAGCGCGACGAACGGGTGCAGGCGATGCTGCGGCGGGTCGGTCTGCGCGATGACCAGTTTGGCCGCTATCCGCACCAGTTCTCGGGCGGCCAGCGCCAGCGTATCGGCATCGCACGGGCCTTGATCACGAACCCGGAACTGGTGGTCTGCGACGAGCCGGTGTCGGCGCTGGACGTGTCGATCAAGGCGCAGATCCTCGAGCTGCTGGCCGAACTCAAGGCCGAGTTGGGCTTGACGTATTTGTTCATCTCGCACGACATCGCGGTGGTCGCGCATCTGGCCGATCGCATCGCGGTGATGTATCTGGGCGAGATCGTCGAGGTCGGCCCGGCGCATGAACTGATGCAGCAGCCCAAACACCCGTACACCCGCGCGCTGATGTCCGCCGTGCCGCGGCTGCACGCGCAGGGTCGCCGTCAACGCATCGTGCTCAAGGGTGACCTGCCCTCGCCGATTGCCCCACCATCGGGCTGCAAATTCCATGCACGCTGCCCGGCCGCCATGCCGCGCTGCGCAACCCAGGTACCCACGGCACTGGCCATGAACGCCGAAGGTACGCACCGGGTGGCCTGCCTGCTGTACGACGGTTCGTCGCCCATCTCCTTGAATGGCGCGGGCGTTGCGGTCAGCGCTCCCACCAGTCACCCACAGGAGCCGACATGACGATTGCCTCCACCGCTGCGCAGCCGTTGGTGCTGCGCGGAGACGCATTTGCACGGGGATCACAACAGGGCGCACAGTGTCCGCAACAGGTCGCCGCCGTACGCGCCGCGATCGAGGGCCGACTGGCGGGACTGGGCGCAGCACTGCGCACCGCCGACGCGGTGGACTTTCTGGCGGCGCAGTGGCGCTTTTGCAGCGACCATGACCCGGCCGGCCTGGCCGAAACCATCGGGATCGCAGCCGGATTCGGATTGGCGCCAGAGTCTGTGTTTGCCTACCTGCATGCCAACGTGCTGGCAGACCTGGCCGCCTGCACACCCGCGGAGCACGATGGCTGCACCGCATGGGCCGCCCAACGCCCGCATGCGGGTGGCGCCTGGGTCGTGAAGAACCGTGACTACGGTGGCGAACATGGCGCGTTGCAACGGGTGTTTTTCCATGCCGACCCGGCGTGGGGCGATCGCACCATGGCCTGCGTCGGCAGCCTGGGCAGCCCCGGCGCCTTCTCCAGCGGCATCAACTCGGACGGCCTTGCCGTGGTGGACACGCAGATCGACACCCGCGACCATGGCGTCGGCTGGCTGCGCTATTTCCTGATGACGCATCTGCTGCGCCACTGCGACTCGGTTGCCAGCGCGCTGGAGCAGATCACGGTGCTGCCCCATGCCGGTGGCGGCAGCCTGGTGCTCGGCGACGCCAGCGGCGCAGTGGCCGCGGTCGAACTGGGCCATCGCGCGCAATTGCGCGACACGCCCGAGGCCCGCTGGACTGTGCGCACCAACCACTTCACCGACGCTGATCTGTCGCCCGAGGGTTTGTCGCGCAAGGGCGAAGCCGCACTGCAGGATTCGCAGGACCGGCACACCCGCGTCAGCCTGGCGCTGCGCAAGCAGCAGGGCCAGATGGCGCTGTCCGACATCCAGGCGCTGATGTCCAGCCACGACAGCGGCGGCCTGTCCGGCCCATGCCGGCATGCGCACGGCAGCGGCTCGCGCACGCTGTCCTGCGTGATCTACCAGACTAAAATTGCGTCACTCGTGATGACCCACGGCAGCCCCTGTGCGGGGCCGTGGCACAGCTACGCGTTGTCCGACGCTTTCGGATAGACATGGCGCCGGACAGCAGCGGCGCACCCGCAATGTCGACGCATGTTTCCACCCAGGACCTGATCGGCGAACACCCGACCATTCACGCACTGCGCAAGCTGGTGGCGCGGGTGGCGGTGAGCAAGGTCAACACCGTGTTGATCTACGGCGAAACCGGTACCGGCAAGGGTCTGGTGGCACGCATGATCCACCAGCAGTCGGCCCGCGCCGACAAGGAGTTCCTGGACATCAATTGCGCCGCCATCCCGGGCGATCTGCTCGAATCGGAACTGTTCGGCTTCGAGCGCGGCGCGTTCACCGGCGCCGTAGGCATGAAGCAGGGCCTGATCGAAGCGGCCAATGGCGGCACCGTGTTCCTGGACGAGATCCGCGAACTCGACCCGGTCATGCAGGCCAAGATATTGACCTTGCTCGATACCCAGCGCTTTCGCCGGGTCGGCTCGGTGCGCCCGACCTCGGTCGACGTGCGGTTCATCGCAGCGACCAACAAGATCCTGCTGGGCGAAGTCAAGGCGGGACACTTCCGCGAAGACCTGTATTACCGGCTGCAGGTGATCGCCGTCAACATCCCGCCGCTGCGCGAGCGTGGCGACGACATCTTCATCCTGACCGAGCGCTTCATGGCGAAGTACAACCACCAGTACGCCAGCCACATGCGCCGGCTGGACCCGGATGTGGAAGCCGTCTTTCGCGCCTACGCATGGCCGGGCAATGTACGCGAACTGCAGAACCTGCTCGAACGCATCTGCATCCTCGAAGACGGCGACTGCATCCGCATGGAACATCTGCCGCAGCGGATACCGCGCGAGGCGCTTGCACGACAGGTACATGCCGACGACGTGGCGCAGGCGCCGGCGGTTGCTTCGGCGGCTGCGGCCCAAGGCGCCAGTTCGCAAGCGATTTCCACCGGATACCAGAGCGCAACGCTGCAGTTTCAGCGCCAGCTGATCCACCAGGCACTCGACGAGTCCCATGGCAGTCTCGGACGGGCCGCCAAGCGGCTGGGTCTGACGCGCCACGCGCTGCGCCATCAGATGCTCAAACTCGGGCTTATCAGCCAGGACGGCGACGAAACGGCAACGATGGACCACTGATCTCGAACCCCCATCGTGATGCGTGATTGCTGCGCGAGAAAGTATCCGGCAACCGCGTGTCACGAGTGCATTGCACGCGCCGGCGGCGCGGTCGGCACGCGGCAGTCGGATGGATGCGCGTGGCAAAGAACAAATGCGTGCATTGCCTGGGCTCTTGCCGCTCCGAATGCGTGGCATGGAATCTGCTTTTCAGCACCTGACCGCGGCGATGCGGCGACACCACCAGGAGCAATTGCATGCAGACATTGAAGATCATCTGTCCGAACGGTCACCTGGGCTTTGCCCCCTTGCGCACCGAGAGCTTCTGGATTGGCGTGGATGCGCAGCCGGACTATATCGCGGCGGACTCGGGCAGCGACGACGTCGGCCCGGTTCCGCTGGGCTCGGATACGTCTACGAGCCCCGAGTCCTGGCAACGCCACGATCTCGAACAGATGCTGCTGGCAGCACGCAAGCTGGGGGTTCCGATGATCATCGGTTCGGCCGGCGATACCGGCTCCAACAGCCGGGTCGATCTCTACGTGAAGATCATTTCCGAACTGGCGCAGAAGCACCGGCTTGCAAAATTCCGGCTCGGCTATTTCTACTCCGAGGTAGACAAGGAATATCTGCGCGCCAAGATGCGCGCGGGTGACGCTGTCACCGGTCTGGACGGCTTCGCCGATCTGACCGAAGCCGAACTCGACGCGACCGACCGCATCGTGGCGATGGCCGGTGTGCATCCATTTGTCGCATTGCTGCGCCAGGGTGCTGACGTCATCATCGGCGGGCGCAGTTCGGATGCAGCGGTGTTCGCGGCACCCGCCATCCACCACGGATTTCCGGCCGACAACGCGTACTACCTGGGCAAGGTGCTCGAATGTGCGTCGTTCTGCGCAGAGCCGTACGGCGGCAAGGAAACCGTGATGGGAGAGGTCTCGCATGGGGATGTCAAGGTCACGGCGATGCATCCGCCGCAGCGCTGCACGGTGGCATCCGTCGCAGGGCATGCGATGTACGAGCGCTCCAACCCGTACGAGGAATTTTTCGCGGGCGGCAAACTCGACATGACCCACTGCCGCTACGAGCAATGGAGCGAACGCACCACGCGTATCACGGGTTCGCGCTTCATCCCCGACCAGAAGACGCGCGTCAAGCTCGAAGGCTCCGGCAAGGTCGGAGAGCGCTATGTCGGCCTGTGCGGCATCCGGGACCCCTACACCATCGCGCACGTCGACCAGGTGATCGAATGGGCCCGCAACAAGGTGCGCGAGCGCTTCGGCGACACCGGTTACCAGCTGCATTACAACGTCTACGGGCGCGACGGCGTGATGGGCGAACTCGAACCCCTGCGCGACCAACCAGGCCATGAGTTGTGCCTGATGGTCCAGGGCGTCGCCCCCACCCGCGAGATGGCCGAGGAATTGACGATGATCGGCCTGCGCCAGATGTTCTATGCGCGGCTGCCGGATGTCAAAGGCACGGCCGGATCGGTCTCGTTTCCACTCGACGAAGTGCTGCATGCCAGCGCGGCATACCGCTGGACACTGAATCACACGGTGGCGGTCGACGACAACATGGAGCTGTTCAAGACCCACATGGTCGACATCGGCGCCTGACACGGAAACACACCATGCCTACACACAAACTGCACGAACTGGCCAAGACGATCCGCAGCAAGAACGCCGGCGTCAACAAGATCACCTTCGACATCATCTTCCGTGACCGCGAGAACTACGAACGCGTCAAGCGCACGAAAGTCCTGTCACGCGACAGCATGGCCGCGCTGTACCGGATCGCCCCCGAGCGCATTTCGGACTTCGTCGAGTACGACCCGGGTTTCGCGATCAAATTCACGATCTACCGCCTGCGGCCCAGCGGCTGCGCCGGCGACGGTGACATCTTCGGCGCCCAGCAATACGCACCCTTGCTCGACGTCGAAGTGCCCGCGTAGATCGGGCGACTCGGACGGCAGACCTGTGCAGTCCGGCAATCCATTCACTGACGATCTCCCAAACGACGCAAGGCTGCAGGTCTCGCGACCCGCAGCCTTGCGATTGCGTCAGCCTGCAGCTGCCTGCTGATCAGCCGCGTGCGGGACGGGCCGGACGCGCCGGACGCCGTGCACCGTCGCGTGCGCCAAAGCCGGGGCCTGCGCCATGGCCACCCGAAGGACCAAACGAGGAACGCTGTGGCGCCGGCTTGCCGAAAGCAGGCTTGCGTGGCGCGAAGTCGTTGCGCGGTGCGAAATCGCCGCGGGGAGCGTGGTCACCACGGGGCGCATAGTCGCTGCGCGGCGCACCTTCGCTGCGACGTGCAAAGTCGTTGTGGGGCGCAGAACCGCCCGCATCACGGCCACGCGACGGACCACCGAACTTGCGGTCACGCGAAGGCGCATTGAAACCGCCACGGCTGTCGCGGCCACCGAAGTTCGAGCGCGGGCGCGAGGAATCGGGCATGCGTTGCTGCGGCTCCAGGCCCGGGATGGTCTCGGCCTTGAACTGCTGGCGGGTGTATGCCTCGATGTCGTAGATCTTGCGGCGATCGCGGAACTCGGCCATCGTCACCGCCAGGCCGTCACGGCCCGCGCGGCCGGTGCGACCGATGCGGTGGGTATAGTCCTCGGCCTTCATCGGCAGACCAAAGTTGAATACATGGGTGATCGTCGGCACGTCAATACCGCGCGCGGCAACGTCGGTGGCCACCAGGATCTGCACCTGACCATCGCGCAACGCCGTCAGGCGTCGATTGCGAATGCCCTGATTGAGCGCACCGTGCAAGGCGACGGCGCTGAAACCGGCCTGCTGCAGGTCGTTGGCCAACCCATCGCATTCGATCTGCGTGCTGGCAAAGACGATCGCCTGATTGATGGTCGTGTCGCGCAGCCAGTGGTCGAGCAGCTTTCGCTTGTGGTGCGCGTTGTCGGCCCAGAACAGCACCTGCTTGATGTTCTGGTGTTTCTCCTGCGGCGAATCGATCTGCATTCGCTGCGGTTCACGCATGACACGCGTTGCCAATTGCTGGATACGCGGCGCCAGCGTGGCGCTGAACATCATGGTCTGCTTGCGTTCGATGGTGAGTTGGTTGAGCTCGGCCAGGTCGTCGGCAAAGCCGAGATCGAGCATGCGGTCGGCCTCGTCGACCACCAGGAACTGCACCTGATCGAGCTTGATCTGCATCGAACGCTGCAAGTCAAGCAGGCGCCCCGGCGTGGCGACAACCAGGTCGGCGTTTTGCAGACGGGCAATCTGCATCTGGTAAGGCATGCCGCCAACCACATTGGCAATACGCAGGCCATGGCAATGGCGCACCAGGTCGATCGCGTCATGCGCAACTTGCTGCGCAAGTTCGCGCGTCGGGCACAACACCAGCGCACCCGGCGTGGCCGCCTTGAAGTTGCGGCTGCTGGTGGGGTCCTTGCGACGTGGGCGTTTGGGCGCGGCCTCGCCACGGGCAGCAGCCTGGGCGCATGCCTTCTCGAAATCTTCACGCTCCCTGGCCTGAGCCTGGTCACGCTGTGCGAGCAATGTATGCAGCACCGGCAACAGGAACGCCGCGGTCTTGCCGCTGCCGGTCTGGCTCGACACCATCAGGTCTGTGAAGCGCGCGCCTTTGGCGGCGTCGGACAGATCCTGCATGGCCACGGGAATGCACCTTTCCTGCACCACCGTGGGCTGGGTGAAACCCAGATCTCGCACAGCCTGCAGCAGCTCCGGCGCCAGCCCCATCTTCTCGAATCCGTTGGGAACGGCGGCGTGCGCTACATCCACCGCGTCATCCGCCAGCACCTCCGCCGGCTCGGAAAATTCAGGCTGCAGCCCCGTGTCGGGCGCCGTCGTGGGGGTATGGGAAAAATCCTGGTCGGGCATGGCTGCGCCGACCACATCAAATGCGTCGTTCATATTGGCAATCTCACACGATCACGCCGCACGTTGTGGGGCGATTTCGTCAATGGTCAAACAAACATCAACCATCAAACGAATCTCAGTGCCAACCGTGGTGGCCGCAACGTGTCCGTGGGGACAGTCGCACTCTAGAGGGGCTCTGAAATCGTGAGCCCGGTGTGTGAGGGGAGATGTACAAAAGCGCAGCCGCATGGCAGCGCAGCCCGCGATTATGGCACGGCTGCGGGTTTCTACCTAATCCGGCATCCGCAAGAAGGTTTCACGGTAATACGCCAGCTCGTCGATCGACTCATGGACGTCGGCCAGCGCGGTGTGGCTCTGCTGTTTCTTGAACGCCGCATACAGCTGCGGCCGCCAACGTTTGGCCAGTTCCTTGAGTGTGCTGACGTCGATGTTGCGGTAATGGAAAAATGCCTCCAGCCGGGGCATGTAGTTCACCAGAAAGCGGCGGTCCTGGCTGATCGTATTGCCGCACAAGGGCGAAGTCTTCTTCGGCAAATAGCGTCCCACGAAATCGAGAATCTGTTGCTCGGCCTGCGCCTCGGTGAGCGTGGAGGCCCGCACCTTGTCGATCAGGCCGCTCCTGCCATGGGTCCCCTTGTTCCAGGAATCCATCTGCGCCAACAGTGCGTCGCTCTGGTGAATCACCAGTACCGGGCCCTCGATGCGCGGCTCCAGATGGGGACCGGTGACAATCACGGCGATTTCGAGCAGACGCTCCTTGTCAGGCTCCAGACCCGACATTTCACAATCGATCCAGACCAGGTTCTGATCTGATTTTTCCAGCGCCACGGCGATTTGATCCATGCGCCGCATTGTCGCCCATGCGCGTCAGGGTGATCGAAATGCACCTAAACTTCCCGCCATGATCCTCGCCCCGCTACTGCCCTGTGCTTGACGTCCAGACACCCGAATCGATCCTGACCACGGCCTTCGTCGTCGCGCTGCTGCTGGGCCTGATGCTGAAGTTCTGGTTGGCGTCCAGGCAAATGCGGCACGTCGCGCAGTACCGCAACCGGGTTCCCGAACGCTTCCGCGAACGGGTCACATTGGCGGCGCATCAAAAGGCCGCCGACTACACGATCACCAAGACCCGATTCGGATTGCTCGAACTTGCACTGGCCGCAGCCGTCATCCTGGGTTGGACCTTGCTCGGTGGCTTGAATGCCCTCAATGCCGTGGTGATGGGCCTGACCGGGCCCGGGATGACCCAACAACTGGTTCTGCTCGCAGCGTTCGTGGCCATGAGTGGCCTGCTTGAACTGCCATTCGGGCTGTACCAGACCTTTGGCATCGAGGCCCGCTTTGGCTTCAACAAGATGACGCTGGGCCTTTGGCTGGTCGATCTGCTCAAGTCGACAGTCATCGGTGCTGCAATCGGCCTGCCGATTGGCGCGGTGATGCTCTGGTTGATGGGTACTGCCGGCGCGGCATGGTGGTTGTGGGCATGGGGCGTGTGGATGGGTTTCAACCTGATTCTGCTGATGGTCTACCCCAGCTTCATCGCACCGCTGTTCAACACATTCAATCCGCTGGACGACGAGGCGCTCAAGAACCGTGTCATGGCGCTGATGCGCAAGTGCGGCTTTTCAGCCAAGGGCCTTTTCGTGATGGACGGCAGCCGGCGCAGTGCGCATGCCAACGCATATTTCACCGGCTTTGGCGCCACCAAACGCGTCGTCTTTTATGACACCCTGCTTGCCAAGCTGGCACCTCCCGAAGTCGATGCGGTGCTGGCGCATGAACTGGGACATTTCAAGCATCGCCACATCATCAAGCGCATCGTCGCCATGTTCGCCCTGAGTCTGGCGGGATTCGCCTTGCTGGGTTGGTTGTCGGGACAGAGCTGGTTCTATACCGGGCTGGGCGTGCGCCCGAACATGCAGCTGGGATCGACCAATGACGCACTGGCATTGTTGCTGTTCCTGATGGTGATCCCGACATTCAGCCAGTTCGTGACGCCACTGTTCGCGCAGATTTCTCGCAAGCATGAGTTCGAGGCCGACGCCTACGCCGTGGCCCAGACCAGTGGATCGGATTTGTCGAACGCCTTGCTCAAGCTCTATGAAGACAATGCGTCGACACTCACACCGGATCCGGTCTATGTACGGTTTTACTATTCCCATCCGCCTGCCACCGAACGGTTGGCACGGATGACCAGCTGAGATCGGAACAGACACCATGACCAGCATGATGAAAAAGGCAGATTGGTCGACCATCCAGCGGCGCGCGCTCGGCCCAACCGAAATCGTGCAGCAACTGGCCAAGCTGGAAGGCTGGACGCTGTACGGTGAAGGCGCCGATCTGGCAATCGAAAAGACATTTCGATTCGACAACTACTACCAGACGATTGCCTTCGTCAATGCGCTGGCGTTCCAGGCCCACGTGTCGGACCACCATCCGGAGCTGAACGTTGGCTACAACCGCTGCGTTGTACGCTTCAACACCCACGATGTCGCGGGACTCTCCAGCACCGACTTCAGCTGCGCCGCTGCGGCAGACGCCTTGTTGGCATGAATGGCAAGGCGACTCGCGCCGACAGGCACCAGCGAGCCGCCATGCATGACCGCGCGCGGTTGACCCGTCACTTGCGGGTGCACGCTTGACCGAGGTTTCCGCGCTCCGCAAAGGGCTGATCGTCGCCAACTACGGCCGCCACTTCCTGGTCGAAGCAAGTTCCGGGCAACGCGTCATCTGCCATTCGCGCGGAAAGAGGAGCCAGGGCGTGGTGGGTGACCGTGTGTCGTGGCGGGAGTCGCGCGATGAAGGCACGATCGAGCAGATCGAACCCCGGCGCAACCTGTTTTACCGGCAGGACGACATCCGCACCAAGTCGTTTGCCGCCAACCTGGATCAGGTGGTCGTCCTGATCGCCGCCGAACCCGCATTCTCGAACCAGCAGTTGTCGCGTGCATTGATTGCGGCGCAGGCGCAGGACATCGCGCCCTTGATCGTGTTGAACAAGCGCGATCTGACCGAACCTTTCGAGCGCGCCTGGGAGTGGCTCGCGCCTTACCGTGCGATGGGCTATCAGGTGATTGCGGTCGCCCTCGAACCACCATCCGGGCAGGATGTGGCGACACTGATGGCGCATCTCGCTGGCAAGACATCGTTGGTACTGGGCCCGTCCGGCGCCGGGAAGAGTACCTTGATCAACCGACTGATTCCGGATGCCAACGTGTTGACCGGTGCGCTGTCACAGGCACTGCGTGCCGGCAAGCACACGACGACCAGCACCACCTGGTACTGGATCGACGCAGGCAAGACCAGTGCGCTGATCGACTCACCCGGGTTCCAGGAGTTCGGCTTGCGCCACATCGATCCGATGCGCCTGGCGCGTTACATGCCCGACCTGGCCGCCCACGCCGATCATTGCCGGTTCTACAACTGCAGCCACCTGCACGAACCCGGCTGCGCCGTGACCGCTGCGTGCAAAGCTCCTGGCGGCGACAACCCCATCAGTCCCGAGCGCTATCGCATCTATACCGAGCTGTTCTCCGAGTTGTCGCAGTCACGCTATTGACGACCCGGGCGCCGGTCGGCCTGCGTCAGCCGAGCAGCCGCGCCAGGCTGAGCAAGGCCAGCAAGACCATCCACATCACCACGGTGCGCCAGACCAGCCCGACGACCACCCGCAGGTGGCCAACCTCCGCTTCATGGCCGCCGGAACTACCGTACGGCGCCTCAGACGGGCCTGCGGACGCCGTCTGCACCGACCCGGCCTGCGGCGGCGACCGCTGCCAGGCGCCAAGTCGAATGTTGATGGCGCCGGACGTCGAGGCCAGAATGACGCCGTCGTTGGTGACCGATCCTTTGCGTTCGTAGTTGCGCCAGCAATCGATCGCATCCTCGAAGCTGCCCACGACAGCAAATCCGACAGCCGTCACCCGCGCCGGCACCCAGTCCAGCCATGACCACATGCGCTGGGCAACGCTGCGCAGCGCGGCGCTGATCGGTTGAACCGGTCGCGCTTGCTCGAAACTCCAGTGCCGCGGCACGTATTCGCTCAATCGGTACATGACGGCGCCCAGCGGCCCGAGTCCCAGGACCGCCAGTACCGAGAACCACGTCAATACCCCGAATACATGCCGATGCGCGGACAACACGGAGTACTCGACCACCTGCCGGACCACGTCGCTGCGCGCCAGGCCGGTGGCATCCACCTGGCGCCAACGCGCCAACAACTCGCGGGCCCGTGCTTCATCACCGGCGTCGAGCGCATCCCGAATCTCGGTGAAGTGGTGGCTGAATTGTCTGAAACCGAGTGCGAAATACAGGACGGCGATGTTCCATAGAACAGCGAAAGGCCAACCTGCCAAGGTCGCCAGCAGCCAATAGATGAGCGCCACCATCACCGAAGGTACGACGACGGCAAAGGCCCAGGCCAACCACGCATGGTGCTCCTTTCCCGCATCGAAAGTCTCGCCGCACCAATTGACCCAGCCGCGCAGACTGACATGCACGAAGTTGCCACGACCCACCGGGCGCGCCTGCTCCAGCAACAAGGCAATCAGGATGGCGACAAAGCTCATGGCGGAATCATACTGACTGGCACGGTCACCCCGCCCGCGGTTGCGAGCCTGCCGCTACTGCGCCGCCAGATAACGGTAGAAATTGCGCAACATGCCGGCGGTCGCACCCCAGATGAACCGTTCGGCGATACCGTCATGGTATGGCATCGAGAGCCACTCGCGCACGGTGCCACCCACATCGACAACATGCCGGCGATGATTGGCCGGATTCATCAGAAAGGCCAATGGCACCTCGAAAATCTCATCAACCTCACCGGGATTGCGGGCGAATGAAAAGCCGCCGCGCAGGATTCCAACCACCGGCGTGATGCTGAAGGCACTGCCCGTCAGGTAAATCGGCAGCGTACCGAGCACGTCGACATACTCGGGCTTCAGGCCCACTTCTTCCTGAGCCTCGCGCAAAGCGGTCGTGATCAGGTCCGGATCGTGCGGGTCGCGTCTGCCACCCGGAAATGCGATCTGGCCGGAGTGCGTCGACAGATGCACGGTACGCTGCGTCAGCAATACCGTTGGCTGTTCACGCGCGACGATGGCCAGCAGCACCGAAGCGGCAGCGGGAGACCGGTCGGTGAACCTCGGCTCGGCCAGCAACTCCGGCTCCCACCGGACCTCCCGACGGAACCGCGCCTGCAACGCCGGCAGCGTCAGCTCCGACTCGGAGACCGCCGGCAGGTGCGCGTCAACGCCGACCACCGGAACGGTGCGCGGATCGAAGCCCGGCAAGCTGGACAAGCTGGTGATGGGAGGATTGTGTGCCACGCGCTCTTCAAAGCCCAGAGTCGAACACGCGAAAACAACAAAGCCGCCTCGCGCGGTTGCTGGAGGCGGCCCTGGATACGCTTAAGGTTGGATCAGGCGGTTGCAGCCACCTTCTTTGGCGCCAACTTTTCCTTGATACGCGCGGAGCGCCCACTGCGGTCACGCAGGTAATACAACTTGGCGCGGCGCACATCGCCACGGCGCTTGACCTCGATGCCAGCGATCAATGGGCTGTATGTCTGGAAGCTGCGCTCGACGCCTTCGCCGCTGGAGACCTTGCGCACGATGAAGCCGCTGTTGAGGCCCCGATTGCGTTTGGCGATGACCACGCCTTCGTAAGCCTGCAGGCGCTTGCGGGCACCTTCGACGACCTTGACGCTGACGATGACGGTATCGCCGGGAGCGAAGTCGGGAATGGTCTTCCCAAGGCGAGCAATTTCTTCTTGCTCCAGAGTTTGGATCAGGTTCATGATTTCCTCAATTGATCATGTCTGCGCCAGCGTCGACATGACGCAAAGGCCTGGTGCATCGATGGCACAAGGCGGCCAGACAGAGGATCGGACAACCGCGCATTATAGCCAGAGGCAAGGCCTATTCAAGGCGCGCATGCGGTGAAATGGGCAAGACAGGCTTCATCGGATGCGGTCAGATAGCCGTTCGAGCGTGCGCGCACGATCAGATCGGGGCGCCATTGCTGCGTCAGGCGCAGACGTTGTTCGCGTCGCCAAACTTCGATCCTGGCGTGGTGACCCGAGAGCAGCACATCGGGCACCCGCTGCCCGTTCCAGGACTCGGGCCGTGTGTAATGCGGGCAATCGAGCAATCCATCCAGTGTCAGGTTGAAGCTGTCCTGCTGGTGGCTTGCGGCATCGCCCAGAACACCCGGCTGCAGGCGAGCTACTGCGTCGAGCATGGCCATGGCCGCGATCTCGCCACCGGACAGCACGAAATCGCCCAGGCTGACCTGCTCGTCGACATGGCTATCGATGAATCGCTGGTCGATGCCTTCATAGCGACCACACACCAAGATCGCACCGACGCTGGCTGCCCAGCGCTGTACCTGATCATGGTCCATGCGTCGGCCGAGCGGGGAAAACAGCAGCACCGGCGCCTTGTCTTGTCGTATGGAACGCACATGCTGCAGGCATTGGGCCAAGGGCTCGGCCATCATGACCATGCCCGGGCCGCCACCAAACGGTCGGTCATCGACACGCTGGTAGTTGCCGTGGGCAAACGTGCGCGGATTCGTGAGCTCCACCTCGACCAGGCGCGACTCGAAAGCGCGCCGGGTCACTCCCGCCTGCAGAAACGGGCCAAACAACTCGGGAAACAAGGTGATGACATCAAAACGCATGGCCGACTCTCAAGGCAATGAGCGCATTGGTGCAGCGGCCGCCAATGGGTCAGAAGGTAGCGCCAGCAATATTCTCAGAGACGACCCACTCAGTAGTCGTCCTGCCAGTCCACCGTGATGCGCCTGGCGTGCAGATCGACCGCATCCACAAACGCGGCCACAAACGGAATCATGCGCTCGTGCAACTCGTCACCGGATGGATATTGCAGCACCAGCACCGACTGAGCGGCGTTTTGCAACAACTCCTTCACCTGGCCCATCGAGACGCCCTCGCGATTGACAACGTCCAGCCCGATCAGGTCGACCCAGTAATATTCGTCGCCCGACGTGCTCGGAAAACTGGAGCGGCCGACAAAGACCCGCGCACCGCGCAAAGCCTGCGCCGAGTCCCGATCATCGATGCCGTCGACCAGGGCAACCACACCACCGGAATGGTCGCGCGCCTCTCTGACCCGCAGCAGCGCGGTTCCCTCAAAGGCCCTCGGCCCTCTGTCCGAGGCTTGCAGGTACCAACGCTTGGAAGAAAAAAGCGCCTGAGGATCGGCGCTGAAAGGCAAGACCTTGAGCCAGCCCTTGACGCCCCATGCGTCGCCGATCCTGGCGACTTCGATGGCGTCAGCGGGAAGCTCGGCCAGTTCGAGTGCCAGCGCCATCGCTATTGCCATCGGATGCTGGCTGTCCCCCGCGCCTGGAATGGTTCCATGGCGCGGGAGCGGTCATCAGGCTGCGGCAACGCTGGCTTGGCCCAGCAAACGCTCGACCGTGGGCGAAGCCTGTGCACCGACGCTCTTCCAGTACGTCATGCGGTCCTGTGCGATACGGATCCGCTCTTCCGATGCGGTGGCAATCGGGTTGTAGAACCCGATGCGCTCTATAAAGCGGCCATCACGCCGGGTCCGCTTGTCGGCGACCACGATATTGAAAAAAGGACGGGCCTTGGCACCGCCGCGGGAAAGTCGAATGACGACCATGATTTATCCTTCGGGGGTGGCAGAAATCACTTTCCACCAGAATTTCGGCGCTGAGACACGTAACATGGCCACCCGGCCAGCAACACGCTGAAAAGCCTGCGATTATATAGTGGCAACTACGCCAGTCGGCCTGCGTCGCGCGTGCGCTTGTTGCGCCTGTGCGCGGCATCCTGCAGGGCTGCAGATGCGCGAGTGCTTGGGGCCCACCTTGGCGCGGAGCACAATGTCGGGCCGTGCAACGCGCATGACATCACCCTGGCAAACCGATGAAGAACAAGACACTGGCGGCATGGATCGCCCTGATTGGCGGACCCCTTGGGCTGCACCGCTTCTATCTGCACGGCTGGCGCGATCGCATCGGCTGGTTGCTGCCATGGCCCAGCCTGGCAGGCGCCGTCGGTGTCTTGCGTGCGCGGCAGTTGGGCGTGGACGATCAATTGAGCTGGCTGCTGGTCCCGCTGCTGGGATTTTCCATCGCCGCCTGCGCCATGGCAGCCATCGTCTATGGACTGATGGATGCGGCCAAGTGGAACAATCGCTTCAACCCGTCGCTCGATCCACAGGCCAGCGCCGGAAAGACCAATGGCATGACGGTACTTGCCCTGATATGTGCCATGCTGATCGGCACGACGGCGCTGATGTCGTCGCTGGCCTATTCGTTCCAGCACTACTTCGAATACCAGGCCTTGACATGAGCGGATGGTCGCCGCGGCTGCGTCTGTCTTGTGCAACCCGGCGCCAGGGCGTCCGGAGGCCGCTGACGGCCGCGCTCAGGCATCGCGAAAGATGAAATAGACCGCTCCGATCAGGCACAAACCTGCCCACAGGTAGTCGCGCTTGAACGGCGCACCCATGAATCCCATCGCAAATGGAACGAACACCAGCAGCGTGATCACTTCCTGCAGGATCTTCAGCTGCGCCAGGCTGAATCCAGCCTGCTGATAACCGATGCGATTGGCTGGCACCTGCAACAGGTACTCGAACAACGCGATCGACCAACTCACCAACGCTGCGACGTACCACGGCGCCGCAGCGAGGTTTTTCAAGTGCCCGTACCACGCGACGGTCATGAAGATGTTGCTGCCGACCAGCAAGGCGATGGTCTGCGCGGAATACGGCATCGCCAGCAACCCCTTCATGCCGACTCCATCAGGCCTGCGCGCCCTCAGTCACCTGTGCGGCAGCTTCGGTGAACGCATCGATGCGATCGAAGTTCAGGTACTGGTAGATCGACTCGCTGGCCGCCGTGAGCACGCCCATGTCGGCCATGTACTCCTCCCGGGTCGGAATGCGCCCGAGCTTGGAGCAGATTGCCGCAAGCTCCGCCGACCCCAGGTAGACGTTGGAATTCTTGCCCAGGCGGTTCGGAAAATTGCGTGTCGACGTGCTGAAGACGGTGGCGCCTTCCTTGACCTGCGCCTGATTGCCCATGCACAAGCTGCAACCCGGCATTTCCATGCGCGCGCCCGCTGATCCGAGCACCCCATAGTGACCTTCTTCGCTCAGTTGCTTGGCATCCATCTTGGTCGGCGGCGCCATCCACAACTTGACCGGGATGTCGCGCTTGTTCTCCAGCAACTTCGACGCCGCACGGAAATGACCGATGTTGGTCATGCAGCTGCCGATGAACACTTCGTCGATGGTCGCGCCCGCAACGTCGCTGAGCGTCTTCACGTCGTCCGGGTCGTTCGGGCAAGCCACGACCGGTTCATGTACATCGGCAAGATCGATCTCGATGACAGCGGCATACTCAGCATCGGGGTCGGCCTTCATCAGTACCGGATTGGCCAACCAGGCCTCCATCGCCTTGATGCGGCGCTCGATGGTGCGTGCATCCTTGTAGCCGTCGGCGATCATCCACTTGAGCATCGTGATGTTGCTGGTGATGTATTCGATGATCGGTGCCTTGTCCAGGTGCACGGTGCAGCCCGCCGCCGAACGCTCGGCCGATGCGTCACTGAGCTCGAACGCCTGTTCGACCTTGAGGTCCGGCAGGCCCTCGATTTCAAGGATACGCCCGGAGAAGATGTTCTTCTTGCCCTGCTTGGCAACCGTGAGCAATCCGGCCCGAATCGCATACAGCGGAATCGCATTGACGAGGTCGCGCAAGGTCACGCCAGGCTGCAATTTCCCCTTGAAACGCACCAGCACGCTCTGCGGCATGTCCAGCGGCATGACACCGGTCGCCGCGCCGAACGCAACCAGACCCGAACCGGCGGGAAAACTGATGCCGATCGGAAAGCGGGTATGGCTGTCACCACCGGTACCCACCGTGTCGGGCAACAACATGCGATTGAGCCAGCTGTGGATGATGCCGTCGCCGGGGCGCAGACTGATGCCACCGCGGTTGCTGATGAAGTCAGGCAACTCGTGGTGCATCTTGACGTCGACCGGCTTGGGATAAGCCGCGGTGTGGCAGAACGACTGCATCACCAGATCCGCGCTGAAGCCCAGGCAGGCGAGATCCTTGAGCTCGTCGCGCGTCATCGGCCCGGTGGTGTCCTGCGAACCCACCGAGGTCATGCGTGGCTCGCAATAGGTGCCCGGGCGAACACCTTGCCCCGCGGGCAGACCGATGGCACGACCAACCATCTTCTGCGCCAGCGTGAACCCGGCCGTGCTGCCGGCCGGGTTCTGCGGCAGCCGGAACAGGGTGCTCGGTGGCAAACCAAGCGCCTCGCGCGCCTTGGCGGTCAGGCCACGCCCGATGATCAGCGGAATCCGCCCTCCGGCGCGCACCTCGTCGAACAGCACGTCACTCTTGAGCTGGAATTGGGCAATCACCTTGCCGCCCTTGAGCGCCTTGCCGTCGTAGGGAAGCAGCTCCACCACATCACCCATGTCCATCTGGCTGACGTCGAGTTCTATCGGCAGCGCACCAGAGTCCTCCATGGTGTTGTAGAAGATCGGCGCGATCTTGCCACCCAGGCACACACCGCCAAACCGCTTGTTGGGCACATAGGGAATATCCTCACCCGTGAACCACAACACCGAGTTGGTTGCCGACTTGCGGCTCGATCCGGTGCCAACCACATCGCCGACATAGGCGACCAGGTTTCCGCGCGCACGCAGGTCTTCGATGAACTTGACCGGACCGCGCTTGCCGTCCTGTTCCGGGACCACGCCTGGTCGGGCGTTCTTGTGCATCGCCAGCGCGTGCAGCGGGATGTCCGGCCGGCTCCACGCGTCCGGCGCAGGCGACAGGTCGTCGGTGTTGACCTCGCCGGCCACCTTGAAGATGCTCACCGTGATGCTGCGGGGCACCTCCGGGCGGCTGGTGAACCATTCGCCATCGGCCCAGCTTTGCAACACTGCTTTCGCATGGAGATTGCCCTTGTCGGCCTTTTCCTTGACATCATGGAACTGGTCGAACATCAGCAGGGTGTTCTTGAGTCCCTCGGCGGCCACTGGGGCAACCGCGGCGTCGTCGAGCAGGTCGATCAAGGGGCTGATGTTGTAACCCCCGAGCATGGTCCCCAGCAGGCGGGTTGCCAACTCGCGGCTGATCAGCGCACACTTCTCGCTCCCGTGCGCCACCGCCGCAAGGTAACTGGCCTTGACCTTGGCCGCGTCGTCGACACCCGCCGGCACCCGGTGGGTGAGCAGGTCCAGCAACTCTGCCCCAGGCCCTGCAGCATCGGCGGCGGGGATCTTCTTGAGCAATTCCACCAACCCGGCGACCTGCATGGCCGACAGAGGCAGCGGCGGGATCCCGAGCGCGGCGCGTTCCGCGGCATGGGTGCGATAGGCTTGCAACATCAAATTTCTCCTGGTTGACTGCTTCGATAACCGGCCCCCGTCGGCGGCCGGGGTTTGACTATTTCCTGACCAGCGCGGTCGCTGGCTTGCTGTCATCCAGCACACTGGGCGGCGGGTTTCTGAGCATCTCTTGGGCCACCTGCAACTGGACGGTGCTCTTGCATTCGTCGGCCATGCGCCGGCCCAGCTTCTGGTTCATCAACATGGACTTGTTGGCCAATTGCAACCAGACGATGCCGGACGCCTTGTCTTCGAGCCGTACCGCGCCGGTCGTGGTCAACTCCGGCGCCATCCGGTAGGTCGCCTTGCCAAGACGCAAACTGAAGTGCCCCAACTGTCCCGGCTCGGCGAGCAGCACCACGGTCTGCCCCAACTCGCACGGCAAGGTGCCCACCTGCACCTGGCTGGCGACCGCCAGGTATTCGGCTGTCAGCGGCGTCGTTTGCGCCGTGGCCGAGCCAACCAGAAACAAGGACATTGCAAGACCAAAACCTGTCTTCATGATGGAAACCCCCACAGTCGGGAAACCCGCATTATTGCAACGAAGGCGCGAAATGCCGCAGGGCCGCCGCTGGCAAGCTGCGCCCGGTAGCATGGGCACGCTCCAGCAGCTGCCAATACAGGCGATAACTGGCGCGATCATGCAAGCGCCCCTGGTAGTCGATCGGAGCCCATTGCGCGGCCTGCGCACGTTCGAGGATGTCGCTGGCCAGGGCGATATCTGCGCCCGAAGGTGCGAACGCCGCCAGGATCGGCCGTATCTGGTCGGGGTGGATGCTCCACATGCGCGTGAAGCCCATCTGGCTGCACGCGATACGCGCCGCCGTCTCGACGGCCGCAACATCACGGAATTCGGTCACGACGCAATGCGAGGGCGCCTTGCCATGCGCATGACAGGCCGACGCGATCTCGAGTTTCGCACGCACCACCAGGGGATGCGAAAACTGTCCCTTGCCCGACATGCCCTGCGCCGGAATCGCCCCGCCATGCGAGGACACGAAATCCATCAATCCGAAGCTGATCGATTGCACGCGCGGATGCGCCGCGATGTCGAACGCCCGGTGCACCGCCGCCGCGGACTCAAGCAGCACATGCAATGGCAAGTGGCGCACCCCGGCCCGGTCCGCCGCGGCGTCGATGGCCGCAACGGCACGGTCGACATCGGCCGGCGCTTCCACCTTGGGCAACATCAGGTGGCACAACCAGGGGCCGGCTCCCGCGACGACGGTGTCGATGTCCGCCTGGAACGAAGGATGGTCCACCGGGTGCACGCGCACCGCAATCCGGGGCGGGGGGGTTCCGGCAACCACCCGCGCAGCCGCATCGCGGATCAAATCGACGACCAGCTCGGCATGTTCGCGTTCCGCGCCTACTGGCGCACCGTCCTCGCAGTCGAGGGTGACGTCGCAGACACATGCGCCGAACTCGGCAATCAACTCCCGTTGCAGCGCCAGGCTCTTGCGCATGCGCGCCGGCACGCCGCTGTAATGGTCACACACCGGCAAAATGCCGGTTGCGGCCTGGGCGCCGAGCAGGACATCGCGCGGATGCTGCACGGCTTACAGCAGGTGGGCCACGCCGGCTTGTTCGTCCTGCAATTCCTTGAGGGTCTTGTCGATGCATTGCTGGCTGAAAGCGTCGATGTCCAGACCTTCGACCAGCTTGTATTCACCACCTTCACAGGTCACGGCAAATCCGAACACGATGTCTTTCGCGATACCGTATTGGCCGTCGGACGCAATGCCCATCGTCACCCATTTGCCGTTGGTGCCCAGCGCCCAATCGTGCATGTGATCGATCGCGGCGTTGGCCGCGGACGCAGCCGATGACACACCGCGCGCGGCGATGATGGCCGCGCCGCGCTTGCCGACCGTGGGAAGGAAGGTGTTCGCGTTCCAATCCTGATCGTCGATCATCGCCTTGACGCTTTCGCCGTTGATGGTGGCGAATCGGTAATCAGCGTACATCGTCGGCGAATGGTTGCCCCATACCACGAGCTTTTCGATATCGGCAACCGGCTTGCCGGTCTTGGCAGCAATCTGGCTGAGTGCGCGGTTGTGATCGAGCCTGAGCATCGCCGTGAAGTTGCGACGCGGCAGATCCGGCGCACTCTTCATCGCGATGTAGGCGTTGGTATTGGCCGGATTGCCGACTACCAGCACCTTGACATTGCGACTGGCCACCGCGTTGAGCGCCTTGCCCTGCGCAGTGAAAATCTGCGCATTGGCCGCCAGCAGGTCGGCGCGCTCCATTCCCGGGCCGCGCGGACGGGCCCCCACCAGCAGGGCGTAGTCGGTATCCTTGAATGCCTGCATCGGGTCACCGTACGCCTGCATGCCGGCCAGCAATGGAAAAGCGCAATCTTCCAATTCCATCATGACGCCCTTCAGGGCGTTTTGCGCCTTTTCGTCGGGAATCTCGAGCAGCTGCAGGATGACCGGCTGATCCGGGCCCAGCATGGCGCCACTGGCGATGCGAAACAGCAATGCATATCCGATCTGACCAGCGGCACCGGTGACCGCAACACGAACGGGTTTTTTACTCATGACCAGCACTCCAGAAAAAAGTGAAAAAGACAGCCAGCGATCACGACGCCCGATCCTTGTCCGGACGTCCGTGAAACCATCTGAGTTTAACGTCGAAAATCGCGCTGGGTGAATTTGTCTTATGTCTTATATAAGATATGATTCTTCACTTGCTGCGACTGGAAACCTGTTTTTCCGCAGCGACCGACCCACCATGCACGTCACCTCACAGCCGGCCAGCGCCGACATCCCCCGCGACAACGCACGGGCCACCGTGCCAGTGCAGGATGCCCCCGCGTTCAGCCCGTTGTACCAGCAGATCAAGGCACTCATTCTCACCAGCCTGCAAGCGGGCGAGTGGAAGCCGGGCGAGGCCATCCCCAGCGAATTCGAACTGGCCGCGCGTTTCCGCGTCAGCCAGGGCACGGTGCGCAAGGCGGTCGACGCACTCGCCGGCGACCATCTGCTGATCCGGCGGCAAGGCAAAGGGACCTTCGTCGCAACCCATGCCGAACACCATGTGCAATACCGCTTCCTCAAGCTGGTACCTGATGTCGGCGACGCCACCAGCGAAGGGCCGGCGCAGCGCGAGATCATCGACTGCAGGCGACTGCGTGCCACGGCCGAGGTGGCCCGGGCCCTGTCATTGCGGACCGGCGACGCGGTCCTGCAGGTGCGCAGGATCCTGTCGTTTGCAGGCGAACCGACGATCCTGGAGGACATCTGGTTGCCAGGCGGGCCATTCAAGGGGCTCACCGCCGAACGACTGACCGCCTACGATGGTCCGATGTACGCATTGTTCGAAACCGAGTTCGGCGTGCGCATGGTCCGAGCGCACGAGCAAATTCGCGCGGTCTTGCCCGATGCGGACCAGTGCGATCGACTGCGGATAGGCGCTCAAACACCGTTGCTCCATGTCGAGCGGGTGGCGTTCACCTACGATGGTCGCGCGATGGAACTGCGCCGCGGGCTGTACCGTACCGACAAGCACCACTACCGCAATGAACTCCAATAGCGGGCGCAGGCCCTGCGCGGCGAATCAGCGCCGAGTCTGGCCATTTCGCGGCCGAATCGTCGACGATTCAGGTTCGCATAGAATTTTCCCCTGTAGCGTGCACCACTGACGAACCCGAGCCCACCAGAAAAGTACACCATGACCGAACCGCTCACCAGCGCGCATGCCAAGCGCCCCGAATTTCGCAACATCCATGCACTGAGCGATCTGCCGAGCTACCGGCTGCCTCTGGCGGGCCTGGTGTCCATCCTGCATCGCATCAGCGGCGCCCTGATGTTCCTGCTGTTGCCGTTTGTCATCTGGATGTTCGACACCTCGGTGTCCTCGGAAATCTCCTTCGCGCGCTTCACCGGTGCGTTTGCGGACGGCGTCGGCTTTGTGCCGGGGTGGTTTCTCAAACTCGTGGCGCTGGCGCTGATCTGGGCCTACCTGCACCACCTGATCGCCGGCCTGCGCCACCTGCGCATGGATATCAGCCATGCGGCCGTCGGCAAAGACGCCGGCAGACGCTCGGCTGCCTTCACGCTGGTGGTGAGCATCGGCCTGACCGTGATTCTTGGCGCCAAACTCTTCGGAGCCTACTGACCGAGCGCGGTCGCCGAGCGTCGGCGCTGCGCACGACGCGTCCTGCTGGCAACCACGCACCCGCTGAACCTGACCCAACAGAGGAATCACTTACCATGGCAGTCAACTACGGAACACGGCGCATCGTCGTCGGTGCCCATTACGGTTTGCGCGACTGGCTCGCCCAACGCGTGACCGCGGCGCTGATGGCCATCTTCACCGCCATCGTCTTGTTTCAACTCCTGGTCACCAAGGGTGAACTGGGCTACGACCTGTGGGCCGGCATGTTCGCCTCGCAATGGATGAAGGTACTGACCTTTGTCGTGATCGTCGCGCTGCTCTTTCATGCCTGGGTCGGCATGCGTGACATCTGGATGGACTACGTCAAGCCGGTTGCCGTGCGCCTGGTACTGCAGGTCGTCTCGATCGCCTGGCTGGTGGGCTGCGCCGGATGGGCCGTCCAAGTGCTCTGGCGCCTGTAAGCCGCGCGCCGCGAAATCCTTCTATTTGACTTTTTGCCCATGACCTACTCCATCACCAAACGCAAGTTTGACGTCGTCATCGTCGGAGCCGGCGGCTCCGGCATGCGTGCCGCATTGCAACTGGCGCGCGCCGGCCTCAACGTGGCCGTGCTGTCCAAGGTGTTTCCGACCCGTTCGCACACCGTGGCAGCCCAAGGCGGCATCGGCGCCTCGCTCGGCAACATGAATGAGGACAACTGGCACTACCACTTCTACGACACCGTGAAAGGGTCGGACTGGCTGGGTGACCAGGACGCCATCGAATTCATGTGCCGGGAAGCGCCCCATGTGGTCTACGACCTGGAGCACATGGGCATGCCGTTCGACCGCAATCCCGACGGCACCATTTACCAGCGACCGTTTGGCGGCCACACCGCCAACTATGGCGAGAAGGCGGTCGAACGGGCCTGCGCAGCAGCCGACCGCACCGGTCATGCCATGCTGCACACGCTGTACCAGCAAAACGTCAAGGCCAGGACGGCTTTTTTCGTCGAATGGATGGCCCTGGACCTGATCCGTGATGCCGATGGCGACGTGGTCGGCGTCACCGCGCTGGAGATGGAAACCGGCGACCTGCATATCCTGCAAGCCAAGACCACGATGCTGGCCACCGGTGGTGCCGGACGGATCTTTGCCGCATCGACCAATGCCTACATCAATACCGGCGTGGCCGGCGCTGGCGTGTTGCTGACCGAAGGCTGCCGCGGCGAAGGCGCGATTCTGGTCAACAGCAATGGCGAGCGCTTCATGGAGCGTTACGCGCCGACACTCAAGGACCTTGCGCCGCGTGACTTCGTATCGCGCTGCATGGACCAGGAGATCAAGGAGGGGCGCGGTTGCGGTCCGAACAAGGACTACGTGATGCTCAAGCTCGATCACCTGGGCGCCGACACCATCATGAAGCGTCTGCCCTCGGTGCACGAGATCGGCGTCAATTTCGCGAACGTTGACGTGACGCGCGAGCCAATCCCCGTCGTGCCGACCATCCACTACCAGATGGGCGGCATACCGACCAACATCCATGGCCAGGTCGTCGATCAAAAAGACGGCAACGACAATGTTCCTGTCAACGGCTTGTACGCGGTGGGCGAGTGCTCGTGCGTCAGCGTGCATGGCGCCAATCGCCTGGGCACCAATTCGCTGCTGGATCTGCTGGTGTTCGGACGCGCAGCCGGCAACCACATCGTGGAATTCAACAACAAGACTCAGGCCCACAAGCCGCTGCCCCCGGATGCGGCCGATCGCACGCAGGCACGACTGGCACGGCTGGACGGCGCCCAGGATGGGGAATACGCACAGGATGTGGCCAACGACATCCGCAACAGCATGCAGACGCATGCCAGCGTGTTCCGCACGCAAGCCAAGCTCGACGAAGGCGTGACGTCTATCGCGGCCCTGCGCGAGCGGGTCAACGCGATCAATCTGAAAGACAAATCCAAGGTGTTCAACACCGCCCGCGTCGAAGCGCTCGAAGTGGAGAACCTGATCGAAGCCGCGCAAGCGACCATCGTGTCGGCGGCAGCCCGACACGAGAGCCGTGGCGCGCATACGGTGGACGATTATGGCGATACGCCGGAGCATCCGAACGGACGCAACGACACCGACTGGTTGAAGCACAGCCTGTGGTACCGCGAAGGCAGCCGCCTGAGCTACAAGCCGGTCAGGCTCAAGCCGCTGACCGTGGAGTCGGTGCCTCCGAAAGTGCGCAGCTTTTGAACCAGCGCTTGCCCGCGCCATCACGCTGACGCACTGGGGCGATTTCCCCGACGATCGATTCGACCGGAGTTTGACATGCAGAAACGTACCTTTCATATTTACCGCTACGATCCCGACAAGGATGCCAAGCCTTACATGCAGACCATCGAGGTAGAGCTCGACGGCAACGAACGCATGCTGCTGGACGCGCTGATGAAACTCAAGGCGGTCGACCCGGCCATCTCGTTCCGGCGCTCGTGCCGCGAGGGTGTCTGTGGGTCGGATGCGATGAACATCAATGGCAAGAACGGCCTTGCCTGCCTGACCAACATGCTGACCTTGCCGGGCGTCATCACGCTCAAGCCGCTGCCGGGTCTGCCGGTGATTCGCGACCTGATCGTGGACATGACGCAGTTCTTCCAGCAATACCACTCGATCAAGCCCTACCTGATCAACGATGCCGTTCCGCCCGAGAAAGAGCGCCTGCAAAGCCCGCAGGAGCGCGAGGAACTCAACGGCCTGTACGAGTGCATCCTGTGCGCGAGCTGCTCCACCGCCTGCCCCAGCTTCTGGTGGAATCCCGACAAGTTCGTTGGCCCGGCAGGACTGCTGCAGGCCTACCGATTCCTGGCCGACAGCCGCGACGAAGCCACGGCCGAGCGCCTGGACAATCTGGAAGACCCCTACCGGCTGTTCCGTTGCCGCTCGATCATGAACTGCGTCGATGTGTGTCCAAAAGGGTTGAACCCGACCATGGCGATCGGCAAGATCAAGGAAATGATGCTCTACCGGACGAATTGACCCCGCCCAATGAATCACACCGACGGACCTCGAGCGCCGCACGCACTGCTGCAAGCGCACGCGCTGGGCAAGCTGCGCTGGAGGTGTCGGCGCGGGATGTTGGAAAATGACCTGATCCTGGAACGTTTCTTCGCCCGCAACACCAGCACCTTGACGGAACGACAGGCTGACGCCCTGAGCGTCTTGATGGACCTGAGTGACAATGATTTGCTCGATCTCCATCTTGGCCGACGGTCATTGAAACAGATAGATGCAGCCCTGGATCGCGACGACGTGATCGAAGTCCTTGCGCTGCTCCGAGAAAAATATTGAAAGGCCCTGCCATGAAACTCGCCGACAACAAAGCCACCCTGTCGTTCAGCAACGGCGCACCGAGCATCGAGCTGCCGGTGTACGCCGGCACTGTGGGGCCGGATGTGGTCGATATCCGCAAGCTGTATGCCCAGACCGGCATGTTCACCTACGACCCGGGCTTCATGTCGACGGCAGCCTGTGAATCGGCCATCACCTATATCGATGGCGACAAGGGCGAATTGCTGTATCGCGGCTATCCGATCGAACAATTGGCCACCAGCTGCGACTTCATGGAGACCTGTTACCTGCTGCTGTATGGAAGCCTGCCGAACCAGAAGGCCAAGCACGATTTCAGCGAACTGGTTACCAAGCACACCATGGTGCACGAGCAAATGCACACCTTCGTGCGCGGTTTCCGCCGCGATGCCCACCCGATGGCCATCCTGACCGGCCTGGTCGGCGCCATGTCGGCGTTCTACCATGACAGCACCGACATCCACAACCCGCAACATCGCAAGATCTCGGCGATCCGCCTGATTGCCAAGATGCCGACCTTGGTGGCGATGGCGTACAAATACAACGCGGGTCAGCCGTACACCTACCCACGCAACAACCTGAGCTACGCCGGCAACCTGTTGCACATGCTGTTTGCGAATCCGTGCGAGGACTATGTCGTCAATCCGGTGATCGAAAAGGCGCTCGATCGTATCTTCATCCTGCACGCGGACCATGAGCAAAATGCTTCCACATCGACGGTGCGACTGTGCGGCAGCTCCGGCACCAACCCGTTTGCAGCGATCGCCGCCGGCGTGGCCTGCCTGTGGGGACCTGCGCATGGCGGGGCCAACGAAGCCGCCCTCAAGATGCTCGAGGAAATCCAGGTCATGGGTGGCGTCGACAAGATCGGCGAGTTCATCAGCCAGGTCAAGGACAAGAACTCCGGCATCAAGCTGATGGGTTTTGGCCATCGCGTCTACAAGAACTACGATCCGCGTGCCAAGCTGATGCAGGAGTCCTGCAAGGAAGTGCTCAGCGCACTGGGGCTGGAACAAGACCCTCTGTTCAAGCTGGCCATGGCACTGGAGAAGATCGCCTTGGAAGACGACTATTTCGTGCAGCGCAAGCTCTATCCCAATGTCGACTTCTATTCCGGCATCGTGCAGCGCGCCATCGGCATCCCCACCTCCATGTTCACCGCCATCTTTGCGCTGGCCCGCACCGTGGGCTGGATTGCGCAACTCGACGAGATGATCGGCGACCCGGACTACAAGATCGGGCGACCACGCCAATTGTTCACCGGGTCCCAGCAACGCGACGTGCTCCCGATCGCGCAGCGCTGACCAGTCAGGCCCTGGAGTCGAGGATTGCCCTTGGGGCCGAGGCCATCGGCACCAAGGACGCGTCCGTCCTAGAATCGGCCATGTCCGAAAGTTGAACCATGCCACGCACGCTGTATGACAAGATCTGGGACGACCATGTCGTCCACACCGAGGAAGACGGCACCACGATCCTCTACATCGACCGCCACCTCGTTCATGAGGTGACCAGCCCGCAGGCCTTCGAAGGGCTGCGCGAAGCCGGTCGGAAAGTGTGGCGCGTGAGTTCCATCGTCGCCACCGCAGACCACAACACGCCCACCACCGGATGGGAGCTGGGTTACGACGGCATCACGGACCCGATCAGCCGTGAACAGATCACCACGCTCGATACCAACATCGGCCAATACGGCGCAGCCGCGTATTTCCCGTTCCTGTCCAAACGACAAGGCATCGTCCATGTCATCGGCCCGGAAAGCGGCGCGACGCTGCCTGGGATGACCGTCGTATGCGGCGATTCCCATACCTCGACCCATGGCGCCTTTGGTGCACTGGCACACGGCATCGGCACCAGCGAGGTCGAGCATGTCTTGGCCACCCAGACGCTGCTGGCGAAGAAGGCCAAGAACATGCTGGTGCGGGTAGACGGAACCTTGCCCGCCGGTTGCGTGGCCAAGGACATCGTGCTGTCCATCATCGGACGCATCGGAACAGCCGGTGGCACCGGGTACACCATCGAGTTCGCCGGCGCGGCCATCCGTGCGCTGAGCATGGAAGGCCGCATGACCGTCTGCAACATGGCCATCGAGGCTGGCGCCCGCGCAGGCCTGATCGCAGTCGATCAGAAGACGCTGGATTACGTCAAAGGCAGGCCCATGGCGCCAACCGGGGTCGAATGGGACCAGGCCGTTGCCCACTGGCGAAACCTGCATTCCGATGCCGACGCACGGTTCGACACCGTGGTTGCGTTCGACGCCAGCACGATTGTTCCGCAAGTGACCTGGGGCACGTCACCTGAAATGGTCTTGGGCGTGGACGCGCGGGTCCCCGACCCCGAAAAGGAAAAGGACAGCAACAAGCGCGCGGCAATCGAACGCGCCTTGATCTACATGGGGCTGGAGCCAGGCAAGCCGCTGAACGACATCTATGTCGACAAGGTCTTCATCGGTTCCTGCACCAACAGCCGGATCGAGGACATGCGCGAAGCCGCCGCGGTCGTCAAGAAGATGGGCCGCAAGGTGGCCAAGAACATCAAATTGGCCATGGTGGTACCTGGCTCGGGTCTGGTCAAGCAACAGGCCGAACGCGAAGGCCTGCACGACATATTCAAGGCTGCCGGATTCGAGTGGCGCGAACCGGGCTGCTCGATGTGCCTGGCCATGAATGCAGACCGGCTCGAACCCGGTGAACGCTGCGCCTCCACCAGCAACCGCAATTTCGAAGGTCGGCAAGGCGCCGGTGGCCGGACCCATCTGGTCAGCCCCGCCATGGCTGCCGCCGCAGCGATACAAGGCCATTTCGTCGATATCCGGCGATTTGTCTGAGCGCACGGGCATGCGAACTGGCCGACGCATGGTGCATTGGATGGTGATGGTGCTCGCGCTGGCCAGCGCTGGTTGCAACACCATCAAGGGTGTCGGGAAGGACCTGCAACACGCAGGCCAGACGATTGAGAACGCAGCAAAGAAGTAGCCATGCAGAAATTCACCGTGCACAAGGGCCTGGTCGCGCCGATGGACCGCGAAAACGTCGACACCGACGCAATCATTCCCAAGCAGTTCCTCAAGTCGATCCGCAAGACCGGATTCGGCGTCAATCTGTTTGACGGCTGGCGCTATCTCGACGCGGGCTATCCCGGGCAAGACCCGACCCGCCGCAAGCCCAACCCGGATTTCGTGCTGAACCAACCGCGATATGCAGGGGCATCGGTATTGATCGCACGCAAGAACTTCGGCTGCGGTTCTTCACGCGAGCACGCGCCTTGGGCGCTCGACCAATACGGATTTCGCGCCATTCTGGCACCGAGCTTCGCCGACATCTTCTTCAACAACAGCTTCAAGAACGGCTTGTTGCCGATCGTGCTGCCCGATTCCCGGATCGCGCAGCTGTTCGACGAAGTCGCCGCGACACCTGGTTACAGCCTGACCGTCGATCTGGAACGGCAAAAGATCATCTTGCCCCAGGGCGAAGAGATCGATTTCGAGGTGCAGGCGTTCCGACGTTATTGCCTGCTCAACGGTTTCGACGACATTGGCTTGACGCTGCGCCATGCGGACAAGATCAAGGCCTTCGAATCACGGCGGCTTGCCGAGAAGCCGTGGCTGGCCAATGCACTTGTCGACAGGGAGACCACATGATCCGATTTCGCATGGCCATGCTGATGGCTGCCGCCCTGATGACAGCGCAGCCGGCTGCGCAAGCGGGTGTCATCGAGGACCTGCTGGCCATACCGGCCATCCAGTCCTTGCTCGGGCGCCTGCCCGAACTGGACCCTCTGGTCAAGCGGTGCGAAGACGTCGCGTACCGGCAACGCAACCCGACCTTGTGTCAGCAGGCCACGCAGGCGTACCAGCTGGCCAAGATGCCGCCCGAATTGCGCGCCGTCATGTCGACGCCACCGGCAGCCGCATCGTTGCGCGCGTTGTGCCTGGCGGCCGTCGGCACACCGGCCTACAACGGATACCTGTGCACCGAACTGTACCGGTTTGACGACACCTTCAAGACGCAAACCCTGTTGAAGCAACAAGAAGATTTGCAGAATCGCCAGATGCGCTGAGCGCAGCGAGGCAACCCCATTCCTGTACAACGTCATGAAAATTGCAGTCTTGCCGGGTGACGGCATTGGCAAAGAGATCGTCGCCGAGGCAGTCAAGGTGCTCCAGGCGCTGGAGCTTGCCTTCGAGATGGAATCCGCCCTGGTTGGTGGTGCGGCCTACGAAGCGCATGGCCATCCCCTGCCGGATTCGACCCTGCGGCTGGCCAAGGCGGCCGACGCCATCCTGTTCGGGGCCGTCGGCGACTGGAAATACGACAAGCTCGCACGCCCATTGCGGCCCGAGCAGGCCATCCTGGGCCTGCGCCGTGAACTCGGCCTGTTTGCCAACCTGCGCCCGGCGATCTGCCATGCGCCGTTGGTCGATGCGTCCAGCCTCAAGCCGGAGCTCATCGCCGGGCTCGATTTGCTGATCATCCGTGAATTGACCGGTGACATCTATTTCGGCCAGCCGCGCGGTCGGCGCACCGCAACCGACGGACACTTCCCGGGCAGTGAGGAAGCATTCGACACGATGCGGTACTCGCGCCCGGAGATCGAGCGCATTGCGCATGTCGCTTTCCAGGCCGCGCGCAAGCGGGGCAAGAAGGTCACCAGTGTCGACAAGGCCAACGTGCTGGAGACCTTCCAGTTCTGGAAAGACGTCGTCAGCGACGTCGGCACCCACTATCCGGACGTCACACTCGACCACATGTACGTCGACAACGCTGCGATGCAACTGGTGCGTGCCCCCAAGAAATTCGACGTCGTCGTCACCGGCAACATGTTCGGCGACATTCTCAGCGACGAGGCCGCCATGTTGACCGGCTCCATCGGCATGTTGCCCTCGGCCAGCCTGAATGCCAGCAACCAGGGTTTGTACGAGCCGAGCCACGGCAGTGCGCCGGACATCGCCGGGCAAGGTATCGCCAATCCGCTGGCAACCATCATGAGCACCGCCATGATGTTGCGGTTCAGTTTGAACCAGACGGAAGCGGCCGAACGCATCGAGGCAGCGGTCGGCAAGGTGCTGGCCCAGGGCTTTCGAACCGCCGACATCCATGCGCAAGGCGGCAAGCTGGTCAACACCAGCGACATGGGCAACGCCGTGGTACAGGCACTGCGCAACTGATTCCCCCTACAATCGCGCCATGTTTTTGCGCACCTGCAGAGCTGCACCCGACGATCGCGCGCGATCGTTGTCGTGCTTGTCTGCCGGCGGCGGAACCACCAAGACGACCATCAAAGGCTAAGACCGTCCGGTTCGTCGCGCCCTCCCCGGCCAGACGAGCCGGGCAGCTGAAAATCCAACCATTTCAGTTTGACATGAGGTGACACAATGAGCAGCGCACGCAAGGTAACGGGTCTCGTCGGTTGGCGGGGCATGGTCGGCTCCGTGCTGATGGACCGCATGCTGGCCGAGGGCGATTTCGACCATATCGAGCCCATCTTCTTTTCGACGTCCAATGCCGGCGGTGCTGCGCCGGCATTTGCCCGATCGGGCGAGAAATTGCAGGACGCCATGGATATTGCTGCGCTCAAACGCTGCGAGATCATCATCACCGCCCAGGGCGGTGAATACACCAGCGCCGTTTTCGGCAAATTGCGCAGCGCCGGCTGGAAGGGCCATTGGATCGACGCCGCGTCGAGTTTGCGGATGCAGGAAGATGCCGTCATCATCCTTGACCCGGTGAACCTGCCTGTCATCCAGCGTGCCTTGTCCAAGGGCGGCACGAACTGGATCGGTGGCAACTGCACCGTCAGCTGCATGTTGATGGGGGTGGGTGCCTTGTTCAAGGCGGGATTGGTCGAGTGGATGACATCCATGACCTACCAGGCAGCATCGGGTGGCGGCGCCCAGCACATGCGCGAATTGCTCCACCAGTTCGGTTCTCTCAATGCCGAGGTACGCGATCTGCTGGACGACCCGAAGTCGGCGATTCTGGAGATCGACCGCAAGGTCCTGGCGCGCCAGCAGTCCATGTCGCAGCAAGAAATGGCCAACTTTGGTGTTCCGCTGGGTGGCAGCCTGATTCCCTGGATCGACAAGGATCTCGGAGAGGGTGTCAGTCGAGAAGAGTGGAAGGCCGGCGCTGAAAGCAACAAGATTCTGGGTCTGGGTCCGGCCTTCGGCTCGGCGACCATTCCGGTTGACGGGTTTTGCGTGCGTGTCGGCGCCATGCGTTGCCACAGTCAGGCATTGACCTTCAAGTTGAAAAAGGACGTTCCCACAGCCGACATCGCAGCGTTGATCGCTGCTGACAACGCCTGGGTGCATGTGGTTCCCAATGACCGTGCTTCAACGATGGCCGAACTCACTCCGGTGGCGGTAACCGGCACACTGAACATACCGGTCGGTCGTATTCGCAAACTCGCGATGGGCCCGGAATATGTCGGCGCGTTCACGATCGGTGATCAATTGCTATGGGGTGCGGCAGAGCCATTGCGACGCATGCTGCGCATTTTGTTGGCGCATTGATGCGCCATGGGCCGCACATTCGGCTCAAAT
This sequence comes from uncultured Rhodoferax sp., assembly GCA_964558425.1. GTDB lineage: Bacteria > Pseudomonadota > Gammaproteobacteria > Burkholderiales > Burkholderiaceae_C > CAISIP01. The sequence goes on from CAZLDV010000005.1 coordinate 67,422, forward strand.
CCGACTACCATCGATCCTGTCGTTGTCGCCAGGCAACATACGGCCCCCGTGCCGGAGCGGAACGACTGCACCAAAAGATTTGAGGACTTTCTCACCTTGTCAGGCTAAGACATTGATGTTAAGGTGCTTTTTAAGGTTAGAGTGTCGCTGCATTTGCACCCGCAATGCGCGCTCGTTGCGCTGTGCCCGAGCATCGGAGGCTACTAAATTGATCCCAAAGTCACCTGGCTGGCGCAAGACCGCTGTTGCATCCTTGGTCATTGCGCTATTTGGCATTCCCGCCTCGTCCGCCTTTGCTCTGGCATTGGGGCGCATCACAGTCCAATCGGCACTCGGCGAGCCCTTGCGCGCCGAGATCGACATTCCCGAGATCAACGCGGAAGAAGCTGCGTCACTCAGGCCCACGCTGGCGCGACCCGAGGCTTTCCGTTCGGCCGGCCTTGAGTTCAACCCGGCGCTTGCCGGGGTACAAATGTCGCTGCAGCGGCGCGCCGATGGACGCTCGTACATCCGGCTGGTCAGCGAACGTGCGGTGTCCGAACCTTTCGTCGATCTGATCCTGGAGGCCAGCTGGTCCAGTGGCCGGATCGTGCGCGACTACACCATTCTGCTGGACCCCCCGGCCTTGCGTGCACGCGCGCCAGTGCAGGCGACACCACCGCAGGTCGTGGCCACGCCGGTGGCACCAGCGCGGGTTGCAACGGCGCCCTCGGCAGCCGCACCAGCAGCAGCAGCCCGGCCGCCTGCGGCGGCCGCGGTGCCGGCCCCGGGCGGCAGCGGCCGACCCAATACCGTCACCGTTCACCGCGGCGATACGGCCAGCCAGATCGCGCGTGAACTCAAACCCGCGCAGGTGTCACTGGACCAGATGTTGGTCGCCTTGTTGCGCGCCAATGCGGACGCGTTCATCAACGGGAACCTCAATCTGCTCAAGGCCGGGGCGGTACTGACAGTACCGACGACCGAGCAGATCGCCGCGGTGTCCGAATCGCAGGCATCACAAACCGTCATCGCCCAGAGCCGCGATTTCAACGCCTTCCGCAACAAGCTGGCAAGCAATGCACCCGCACAGCAGGTCACGGCCGCCAATCGGACCGCTTCCGGCACGGTGCAGGCCAAGGTCGAAGACAAGCGCTCCGACACAGCCGCACCGGACAAACTCACCCTGTCCAAGGGTGGCGCCGACGCCAAGGCCGCGGAAGAGAAAATCGCCCAAGCCAAGGCCGCGCAAGACGCCGCGCAGCGCGCTGCCGAGCTCGCACGCAACGTCAAGGACCTCAGTTCGCTGGGCGCCGCCTCGGCAGCCGCCGGTTCCAGCGCAACGGCGACTGCCACTGCGACTGCCGCAACTGCGTCGGCAACCGCAACGACTGCTCCGGTGACCATCGCCGCCACCGCACCAGCAGCCACTGCTCCGGTGGCCGCACCGTCGGCAGCCGCCGCTGTTGCAGCGCCCGCTTCGGAAGTTGCGGCCGCACCGGTGGTCGCGCCAGCTCCGGCACCGGCAGCAGCACCAGCCCCGGTACCAACCAAGTCAGGTGATGAGCCGGGCTTGCTGGGCCAATTGCTGGGAAATCCGCTGGCGTTGACCGGTATCGCCCTGCTGATCGCGCTGCTGGCCGGCCTGGGGCTTTATCGGGCACGCAAGCGCCGGGAGGCGGCCGAGGTGGACAGCGCATTCCTGGAAAGCCGACTGCAACCCGATTCGTTTTTCGGAGCCAGCGGCGGTCAACGTGTCGATACCAACGATGGCGCGGCCACCGGCTCATCGATGGTCTATTCACCCAGCCAGCTCGACGCCGCCGATGACGTCGATCCAGTTGCCGAGGCCGATGTGTACCTGGCATACGGACGCGATCTGCAAGCCGAGGAAATCCTCAAGGAGGCCCTGCGCAGCCATCCCGGCCGTATCGCCGTGCATCAAAAGCTGCTCGACATCTACGCCAAGCGCCGTGACACACAGGCGTTCGAAACCATGGCCAAGGAAGCGTTTCGGGTCGTGGGTGGCGAAAGCGCCGAATGGGCGCGGATCTGTGAACAGGGCCAGGGTATCGATCCGACGAACACGCTGTACCAGCCGGGCAACGATCCATCCAGTCTGGCAGACAAGACGATTGTCACGCGAACCAGTCCAGGGATGGCTGCTGCATCGTTGGCAACCCAGAGGATCGACTTGTCGACATCGACGGACGCGCCGACCACGGGGCCGATGGACCTTGACCTCGACCTCGACTTTTCGCTCGATGAAGAACCCGCCAGCGCTATCGTCGAGGCGCAGCCGAGCCAACTCGAATCCACCGTATCCATCCGCCCGGCAGATTCGCAACCAGCATCACTGGATATCGATTTTGCTGCCTCCACCCACTCGACCCACGCAGCGACGCAAACCGGTATCAGCCATCCGCCGGTCGAGATCGAGCTGCCCAGCATCGACAACGCTGGCGACACGATCGCCACCGGCGTGGTGGCGCCCGAGAATTTCCGTGACCAGGCGGCCGTGAGTTTCGGCTCCACCAGCCCGGCATCGTTGTCCGATGCCGACGGCGGCGGTGGCGTTTCGCGTGCCGGCGTGAGCTTTGACGCAACGTCGCCCAATGGTTTGTCGGCAGCGCAGACACCTTTCAAGACGCCTGATGCACCCGAGTCGGGCATGCTGGAGTTCGACCTGGGCACCTTGTCGCTGGACTTGAATACGCCCGATGCGCCGACGCCACAAGCGTCGTTCGAGCCCGAAGACCCTCTGGTCACCAAACTCGCATTGGCCGAGGAGTTCGTCTCCATCGGCGACGACGACGGTGCCCGCGCCTTGATCGAGGAAGTCATCGCCGAAGCAACCGGAGATCTCAAGGCCAGGGCACAACGTGCCTTGAGCAGCCTGAGTTGAGTGGGCGCGGGGGACCTGCGCAACACGACAGCCGGCCAATGTGAGAGTCGCGCTCGGCATCAGTTACCAGGGGCAGGCCTACCAAGGCTGGCAAAGCCAGCTGTCAGGGCGCACGGTGCAGGATCGGCTCGAAGCGGCCCTGGCCCGGGTGGCGATCGAGCCCATCTCCACCGTTTGTGCCGGGCGGACCGACGCCGGGGTGCATGCGCTGATGCAGGTCGTGCATTTCGACACCCAGGCCGAAAGGCCCGAAGTCTCATGGGTTCGCGGTACCAACGCCCATCTGCCCAAAGACATCAGTGTCGAGTGGGCGCGTTGCATGCCGGCCAATTTTCACTGCCGCGCCCTTGCTACCTCCCGGCGCTATGCCTACATCCTGTATACGTCAGCCGTGCGTCCCAGCGTGCACCACGGCCGGGTCGGCTGGGTCACCCGTCCGCTGGATATCGAACCCATGCGCGCGGCAGCCCACGTGCTGATCGGTGAACACGACTTCTCGTCCTTTCGGGCAGCACAATGCCAGGCCTTGTCTCCGATCAAGGAGTTGCGGACCCTCTCAATCACCCGCAATGGCGCGTTCTGGCGCTTCGAGTTCGAGGCCAACGCCTTCCTGCACCACATGATCCGCAACATCATGGGTTGCCTGGTGGCGATCGGCCAGCACAAGCGTCCGGTCGACTGGATGCACGCCGTGCTGCTGGCGCGAGAACGCAAGAGCGCCGCGCCGACTTTCGCACCTGACGGTCTGTATTTTCTGGGTCCCCGCTACGAGCCGCGGTGGGGACTTCCGGAGCGAACAGCCGCGTATGATGGTCTTCCATGACCCATCCCGACGCGACCAAGGCCAGTCGTACCCGCATCAAGATCTGCGGCCTGACGCGCGAGCAGGATGTCGACGCCGCAGTGGCGGCCGGAGCCGATGCGATCGGCTTCGTGCGCTACCCCAACAGCGCGCGTTATGTCTCGATCGAACGCGCGGCCGTGCTGGCCCGCCGCCTGCCCCCGTTCGTGACGCCGGTGTTGTTGTATGTCAATGCGGATCCAGAATCGGTGCAAGCCGACTGCCGCGCTCTGCCGCTGGCGCTGCTGCAACTGCACGGCGACGAAACGCCCGAACAGTGCCTGCAATCGAGTGGTGGTGGCGCTCGGGCGTTCGTGCGTGCGGCGCGCATTCCACTGGGCCCGGATGCAGCCGCCTTCGATCTCGTAAACTATGCCTCTTTGTTCCAACAGGCCCAAGCCATCCTGCTCGACGCCCATGTCGAGGGTTATGGTGGCGCAGGCCAGACATTCAATTGGTCACTGCTTCCTCCAAGCGTCAACTGTCACCTCGTCTTAAGTGGTGGGCTCACGCCTGCAAACGTGACCGATGGCATCTTGCAGGTGCGGCCGCGTTGTAGGACGCTGGCCGTCGATGTCAGTTCCGGGGTCGAGATGTCCAGGGGCATCAAGGACGCCGGCAAGATCCATCAGTTCGTTGCCGCGGTACGCGCAGCGGACGCACAACTTGCAAAGACCAACCATGCTGGATTACCAACAACCTGACCCGACAGGCCACTTCGGGAGGTACGGCGGCAGCTTCATCAGCGAGACCTTGACGGTTGCCATCGAAGAACTGCAACAAGCCTACGCGCGTTACCAGAACGATCCGCAATTCGTGCGCGAATTCCACTACGAGCTGGCGCATTTCGTCGGCCGCCCGTCGCCGGTCTACCATGCTGCGCGCATGAGCCGGGAACAAGGCGGAGCACAAATCTATCTCAAGCGCGAAGACCTCAACCACACCGGCGCGCACAAGATCAACAACACGATCGGCCAGGCGATGCTGGCCCGGCGCATGGGCAAGCCACGCATCATCGCCGAAACCGGCGCTGGTCAGCACGGCGTGGCCACCGCAACCATCTGCGCGCGTTACGGGCTCGCATGCGTCGTATACATGGGCAGCGAAGACGTGAAGCGGCAAAGTCCCAATGTCTACCGCATGCACCTGCTCGGCGCCAAGGTGGTTCCGGTCGAAAGCGGCAGCCGCACGCTCAAGGACGCACTCAACGAGGCCATGCGCGACTGGGTCGCCAACGTCGACAACACCTTCTACATCATCGGCACGGTGGCCGGCCCGCATCCCTATCCGATGATGGTGCGCGATTTCCAGAGTGTCATCGGCAAGGAGTGCCTCGCGCAGATGCCGGCCATGCTCGCCGACCAGTCCTGCCATGGCAAACAACCCGATGCGGTGGTCGCCTGCGTGGGCGGTGGCAGCAACGCCATGGGCATTTTCCATCCGTATATCCCGTATGAAGACACCCGGCTGATTGGCGTCGAGGCGGCCGGTGAAGGGCTGGACAGCGGCAAACACGCGGCTTCGCTGCAACGCGGCAGCCCCGGCGTGCTGCATGGCAATCGAACCTATATCCTGCAGGATGACAACGGCCAGGTCACCGAGACCCACAGCATCAGCGCCGGCCTGGACTACCCGGGCGTGGGGCCGGAGCATGCCTGGCTCAAGGACACCGGGCGGGCCGAATATGTCGGCATCACCGATGCCGAGGCACTGCAGGCCTTTCACTACCTGTGTCGCACCGAAGGCATCATTCCGGCGCTGGAATCGAGCCATGCAGTCGCCTATGCAATGCAACTGGCGAAAACCATGCGGCCGGACCAGTCCATCCTGGTCAACCTGTCCGGGCGCGGCGACAAGGACATCGGCACCGTTGCCGACCTGAGCGATGCGGACTTCTACTGCCGTCCCAGTTGCACCGGTCAGGCCGTCAAGGGCGGCGTGCCGATCGCGATGCCGGTGGGTGGAGGCAAGCGATGAGCCGCATTTCGACGGTTCTGGCCGGCCTGCAGGCCCGCAAACGCACGGCCTTGATCCCTTATGTCACGGCCGGTTTTCCCTATCCGGACATCACCCCGGCCTTGATGCACGGCATGGTGGCCGCAGGCGCCAATGTGATCGAGCTCGGCGTGCCGTTTTCCGATCCGAGCGCCGACGGCGCCGTCATACAGAAGGCAGGCGACAAGGCATTGGCAGCGGGCATCGGGCTGGCGCAGGTGCTGGACATGGTGCGTGCATTCCGCCACGACGATGCGCAGACACCGGTCGTCCTGATGGGTTACGCCAACCCGGTCGAACGCTATGACCAGCGACAGGGCGGCGGACGGGGTGCCAGTGCGTTTGTGCGCGACGCCGCCGCAGCCGGCGTGGACGGCGTGCTGATCGTCGACTATCCGCCAGAAGAATGCGTGGATTTCGCGGCCGACCTGCGGCGCCACGACATGGACTTGATTTTCCTGCTGGCGCCCACCAGTACCGAAAAGCGCATGGCCCAGGTGGCCGAAGTGGCCAGCGGGTACGTCTATTACGTGTCGCTCAAGGGCGTCACCGGGGCCGGCACGCTCGACACGGCCGCGGTCGAAGCGATGTTGCCCCGGATTCGGCAACATGTGAAGCTGCCCTTGGGGGTCGGCTTCGGGATTCGCGACGCGGCATCGGCGTGCGCCGTGGCCCGCGCCGCCGACGCGGTCGTGATCGGGAGCCGTATCCTGCAGCTGCTCGACCCGTTGCCGCGCGAACAGGTGGTACCCACTGCGCAGGCTTTCCTGCATGAGATCCGCACGGCGTTGGACGCACAATCCGCGCAATCAAGCACACAATCACAGGAGTGAACGATGAGTTGGCTCGAAAAACTGCTACCTGCGAAGATCCAGCAAACCGATCCGGCCGACCGGCGCAGCGTTCCCGAAGGCGTGTGGATCAAATGCCCGAGCTGCGAGACCGTGTTGTACAAGACCGATCTGGAGCAGAACCAGAACGTCTGCCCGACCTGCGGGCGGCACCACCGGATCAGTGCGCGGGCACGGCTCGACCGGTTCCTGGACAACGAAGGCCGCTTCGAGATCGGCCAGGAAGTGCTCCCGGTCGATGCGCTCAAGTTCAAGGACAGCCGGAAATATCCGGAACGCCTCAAGGAGGCGATGGACAACACCGGCGAGACCGATGCGCTGGTCGTGATGGGCGGCAGCGTCCACAACATCAGCGTGGTGGCGGCCTGCTTCGAATTCGACTTCATGGCCGGCAGCATGGGGTCTGTGGTCGGCGAGCGTTTCGTGCGTGGCGTTCAAACCGCAATCGAGCAAAAGAGTGCCTTCATCTGCTTCACCGCCACGGGCGGTGCACGCATGCAGGAGGGCCTGCTCAGCCTGATGCAGATGGCCAAGACCAATGCCGCATTGACGCGGTTGGCCAAGAAAGGCCTGCCCTTCATCAGCATCCTGACCGATCCGACCACCGGCGGCGTCAGCGCCAGTTTTGCGTTCCTGGGCGACATCGTCATCGCTGAACCCAAGGCGCTGATCGGCTTCGCCGGGCCGCGCGTGATCGAGTCGACCTTGCGTGTCACCTTGCCCGAGGGTTTCCAGCGTTCGGAGTTCCTGCAGGAGAAAGGCGCGGTCGACATGGTCTGCGACCGACGCGAACTGCGCAAGGTCGTGGCCAATGCGCTGGCGATGCTGCAACGCCAGCCGGCCGACGCCGTGGTCTGACCGATCCGGGCTATGGCCGTTCTGTCCGGTGGGCGCGACCCACCCGGGCCTGCAGCCTCACAGAACCAGATTCGACAAGGCAGACTCCAGCACGATACCCAGCACCTGCAGCAGGACCAGCAGGACCAGCGGCGACAGGTCCACGCCACCCACCAGCGGCACGATCCGCCGGATCGGCTGCAACAAGGGTGAGACCAGCCGCGCCAGCAATCCCATCATCAGCGAGTTTGCCTGTACCCAGGACAAGATCGCATAGACGATCACCAGCACACTGAGGCCGGACACTGCCAGGCGTACGACACCGAACACGCCCATCAGGAGAATGAAAAGCGCGGAACCGTGGCCGCCGGCGAGCAACCACAGGATGGCGTATTGCGCCATCTCGATCACCAGCGCCGCAACCAGGCTGGCGATATCCCAGCGGCCCACCGCTGGAATCACACGACGCAGTGGCAACACCAGCCAATCGGTCAGCGCGAAGATCAGCGGGCCGATCGGATTGCCGGATCGCGCCGTCAGCGGCACCCGGTGGTATTGCATGTACAGACGCAGCAGGCACAGCCCCACCAGAATGCCGGCGGCGATCTGCAACAGGAAGGTAATGATCTGGAGAAACATGCGCTCGGGAATAGTCGTTCGGCACTGGCGATAATAAGGGCCTGACCGACCCGCGGGCCCACAGGCGTGCAGGGTAGGTCAATATAACGCACCGCGCGCTCATGGGGTTGGACCCGGACGCGGCGCCACTCCTGAAACCCAGTTCCGCAGGCACCCGCCAGTCTCCCGCGACCAGCGTGCCAGCGCATTTGCACCTTTGCCATGTCTGACCTGCCCAAGCTCGACCCGATCCTTGACGACAACCAGCTGATCGCGGAGCGGCGCGAGAAACTCCAGCTGCTGCGCCAGCGCCAGGCAAACGGCAAGGGCGTCGCCTTTCCAAACGACTTCAAACCGGCGAACCAGGCCGCCGCGCTGATGCAGACCCATGCATCCCAGTCGGCCGAGGCGTTGGCGGCCCTGCCCGGCGAGGTCAGCATCGCCGGTCGCATGATGCTCAAGCGGGTCATGGGCAAGGCCAGCTTTGCGACGCTGCAGGACGCCTCCGGACGCATGCAGGTGTACATCAAGGGCGAGCAGGTCGGCCAGCAGGTCTACGACGATTTCAAGCACTGGGATCTCGGCGACATCGTCGCGGTGCAGGGACGCCTGTTCCTCACCGGCACCGGTGAGTTGTCGATCCGCGCCCATGCGGTGCGCCTGCTGGCCAAGAGCCTGCGTCCGTTGCCCGACAAGTTCCACGGTGTGGCCGACCAGGAAGTGAAATACCGCCAGCGCTATGTCGACCTGATGATGGACGAGACGGTGCGCCAGCGTTTCGTCGCGCGCAGCCGCGCCATCAGCGGTATCCGCGAGTTCATGGTCGGGCACGGCTTCCTGGAAGTCGAAACGCCCATGCTGCATCCGATCCCTGGCGGTGCCAACGCCAAGCCGTTCACGACCCACCATAACGCGCTCGACCAGCAGATGTTTCTGCGTATCGCGCCCGAGTTGTATCTCAAGCGCCTGATCGTCGGCGGCTTCGACCGGGTGTTCGAGATCAATCGCAACTTCCGCAATGAAGGCATCTCGGTACGGCACAACCCGGAATTCACGATGATGGAGTTCTACGCAGCCTACTGGAACTACCAGGACCTGATGGACTTCACCGAGCAGTTGGTGCGCGATGCCGCGCTGAAGGCGGTTGGCACCTTGCAACTGTCCTATGGTGGCAAGCCGGTCGACCTGGCGCCGACGTTCGAGCGACTCACCATCGTGCAGGCGATCGCCAAATACACCGAGGCGGGCGACAACGTGCACGACGAAAAATGGCTGCGCACGTCGCTGCGCAGGCTGGGCAAGAGCGAGGAAAAGGACCAGTTGTCGCGCCGGACTTTGCCAGGCCTGCAGGTGATGTATTTCGAAGAGACGGTTGAACACCACCTGTGGCAGCCGACCTTCATCTGCGAACACCCGGTGGAAATCTCGCCACTGGCGCGGGCCAGTGACCAGAATCCGGAAGTCACCGAACGGTTCGAGCTGTACATCACCGGGCGTGAATTCGGCAATGGATTCAGCGAACTCAACGACGCGGAAGACCAGGCCGCCCGATTCCACGCCCAGGTGCAGGCCAAGGACAGTGGCGACGACGAGGCCATGTTCTACGACCATGACTTCGTGCGTGCGCTGGAATACGGCATGCCGCCCACCGGCGGCTGCGGCATCGGCATCGACCGCCTGATGATGCTGCTGACCGACAGCCCGAGCATCCGCGACGTGATCCTGTTTCCTGCGCTGCGGCGCGAAGCGCTGGCGCACTGACGAGCGGCCGATTCGCGCGTCAGGGAATGTGATCGAGTGCCTGCATGTAGCGCGGGTGCACCATCAGTTCATCCCATGGCACCGGCGCAGCCGTCGGCAACAAGGCCAGTCGGCGGCGTTCGCTGGCATCACGGGCCTGCCACATGCCAACGGCTTGCGCTTGCGCCATTTCGGCGATCCATGCATCGATAGCCGTGTTGCCATCCAGGCACTGGTTGCACAGCAACACCAGGTCGCAGCCAGCCCCCAGGGCAGCGACCGCTGACTGGCTGAAGCTGACCGGCTGACCATCGATGGCGCGAGCGCCCGCCATGCTCAGGTCATCGCTGAAGACCGCGCCGGCAAAACCAAGCCGTGCGCGCAGGATGTCTTCGAGCCAGCGCGACGAAAATCCGGCCGCGCGCATATCGATCTTGGGATAAACCACGTGGGCAGGCATGACGCTGGCAAGCGCATTGCCCAGCCAGCCATACGGCGCCGCGTCCTGCGCCAGGATGGTCTTGAGGCCACGCCTGTCGATCGGCACATCGGTATGCGAATCTGCCGCCGCAAAGCCATGGCCCGGAAAGTGTTTGCCGCAGTTCGCCATGCCGCTTTGCAGCAGGCCGTGCATCAGGCTCTTGGCGAGCAGGCTGACGACGGCCGCATCGCGTGCAAACGCCCGGTCGCCGATCACGCCACTGGGGCCGTGGTCCAGGTCCAGCACCGGCGTGAAGCTCAGGTCCACGCCACAGGCGCGCAGTTCGGCGCCCAGCACATAGCCGCAGGCGGTTGCGGCGCGGGTGGCGACCATCGCGTTGCTCTTCGGGTCGCCCTTGCCGCCCCCCAGCCACAGGTCACCCAGCACCCGCATCGGCGGCAGATGGGTGAACCCGTCGGTTCGAAAACGCTGCACCCGACCGCCTTCGTGGTCCACCATGATCAGCAGATCCGCGCGGACACGTTTGATGGCACGGCACAAGGCCGTCAGCTGCGCTCGGTCGGACCAGTTGCGGGCAAACAGGATCACGCCGCCAACCAGTGGGTGCCGCAGGCGCTTGCGGTCGGTGGCGGTCAAGCCCAGCCCGGGGACATCGATGATCAGGGGTGCATGCGGCATCGGTAGGGGCTCTTCGGTTTGAGGATGGGACACAGTTCATGCGGCGCCGGCCAACGGCCAGCGCCGCCTTTCATGTGCCGGTTTCGACGACGCAAAAACTCGCCGCATATTCGCTCTCGTCTGTGACGCTCACATGCACGCGCAGACCCTGCGAATCAAACCACTGCTTGAGCACCCCGTGCAACACGATGCACGGTTTGCCCGCGTTCGGGTGACCGGCCGGCTCGTTGGCGACTTCGCACAGGCGCCAGGTCATTGGCATGCGCATGCCCAGGCCAATCGCCTTGCTGAACGCCTCCTTGGCGCTGAACCGGGTCGCCAGGTACCGCACGCCCCGCTCTGGCCAACGTGCGCTGCGCGCGCGCCAGGTCGCCATTTCGCCATCACTCAGAATCTTGGCGGCGAACCGCTCGCCATGCCGCTCCAGGCTGGCGCGGACGCGCCGGATGTCGCAGATATCGGTGCCGACGCCGTAGATCATGCGGACGTCGCCGCCGGGACGTAGGCCGCATCGATGCAGCGCAGATATGCCGTGACCGTGGCGGCATAGCCGAGCTCGAGCGCGTCGGCGATCAATGCATGGCCGATCGACACCTCCTGCACGCCGGGGACTGCCCGCAAGAAGCCGCTCAGGTTGTCGCGATTGAGGTCATGCCCGGCATTCACGCCAAGACCCACATCGAGCGCGGCCCGGGCTGCTGCCGCGTAACGCGCGGTCTGCGCCGGCAGGGACGGTCCACCCCAGGATTGCGCATAGGGCTCGGTATAGAGTTCGACACGATCCGCGCCGACCGCCCGCGCCGCGGCCATCGCCGATGGATCGGCGTCCATGAACAGGCTGACCCGCACACCCCATGAACGGGCCTGCGCGATCAGTGGTCGCAGCCGGTCGGCGTCGTTGGCCAGGTTCCAGCCGTGGTCGCTGGTGAACTGGCCTTCGCTGTCGGGCACCAGCGTGCATTGCTGCGGCCGCAGTGCCTGCACGAAACCCATGAGGTTCTGGAACGGATTGCCTTCGATGTTGTACTCGCGGCCTGGCCATTGCCGGAGCAGCGCTGCCAGCACGTGCACGTCATCGGTGCGGATATGGCGCTGGTCAGGCCTGGGATGGACCGTGATGCCATGCGCACCGTGCGCCAGGCAGATCTCGGCGGCCCGCGTCAACGAGGGGATGCCCAGATGCCGGGTGTTGCGCACCAGTGCGACCTTGTTCAGGTTGACGGACAACGCGGTCTTGTTCATAGGGATTGCAGGTCGATCATCATCTGGCGGGTGCGCAGCGTCTTCACCCCGCAATGGTAATGGAGCATGGCGCGCAGCTGGGTCTTGAGTTCTGCCATGACCGGCGCACAGGCGTGCAATGTTTCGGTGAATACCGGATCGTTGCTGTCCAGCGCCCGCTGCAACTGCAGCCATTGCGCACCCGTCAGGCTGGTGCGGTCCTGTTCGCCCGCCTCGCGCAAACCGCCTTCGGCCACCAGGCAATACCGGGCCTGCGGCTGCAGGGCGCCCAAGGTCAGGGTCTGGACGTCGAGCATCGGCAACAGTCCGATTTCGCGCAGCAACAGCAGTTCAAACGCACGCAAGGCCGTCTGCAAGGCGTCACCCTGGTCCGACGAGATGACCGCCACCACCTGCGCATAGATATCAAACAATCCGGGATGGGGATCGTCGCGAGCCAGCAGGGTGAGCACCAGCTCATTGAGGTAGTACCCCGACAACAACGCATCGCCCGTGGGCATGACATGGCCACCCATCCACTCGGCGCTGCGCAAGGTGCGAATCTCGGCGTCGCCGCCAAAGGCCAGGTGCAGCGGTTGCAACGGCAGCAGGATCGGACGCAACACCGAACTGGGTCGCTTGGCACCCTTGGCCACCAGCGCCACCCGACCCTGGTTGCGGCAGAAGACCTCCAGGATCAGGCTCGATTCGCTCCAGTCATGCCGGTGCAGCACATAGGCGGGCTCATCGGTGATACGCGCGCTGGCCACCCCGGCTCTTCCGGATCAGTCGTAGCCGAAGCTGCGCACCCGTGCCTCGTCGTCGGCCCAGCCGGAGCGCACCTTGACCCACAACTCGATGAACACCTTGGCATCGAACAGCCTCTCGAGCTCGACCCGGGTTTCGGTGCCGATGCGCTTGATGCGTTCACCCTTGTCGCCGATCACCATGGCCTTGTGGCCGTCACGTTCGACCACGATGGTGGCGGCGATGCGCACCAGCCGCTTCTGGCCCTTGCGCGCGGGAGGCTCCTCGGAAAACTGGTCGATGACCACGGTCGAGGTATAAGGCAATTCGTCACCGGTCAGGCGAAACAGCTTCTCGCGCACCATTTCGCCGGCCATGAACTTCTCGCTGCGGTCGGTCAATTCGTCCGGGGCATGAAACCAGGCTTGTTCGGGCAGGTACTTTTCGCAAATCGCCAGCAAGCGGGCGATGTCGCGCGCATTCTTGGCCGACATCGGGACGAATTCGGCGAACGCGTAACGCTGCTGCATCTGCTGCAACCAGGGCGCCACATCGGCGCGCTGTTGGACCTGGTCGAGCTTGTTGGCCACCAGCAGGGCCGGGATCCGTTTGTCCAGCAACGCCAGCACCTTGGCATCGGCCTGGTTGAAACGCCCGGCCTCGGTGACGAACAGTACCAGGTCGACGTCTTGCACCGCACCCTGCACCGAACGGTTCAGCGAACGGTTCAACGCATTCGCGTGCAGGGTCTGGAAACCAGGCGTATCGACGAAGACAAACTGGGTCCGGGCCAGCGTGTGCATGCCGGTGATGCGATGGCGTGTGGTCTGCGCCTTGCGTGAGGTGATGCTGATCTTCTGCCCGACCAGCGCATTGAGCAGCGTGGACTTGCCGACATTGGGCTTGCCGACAATCGCGATCAGCCCGCAACGGGTCGGACCGGTGGCTTCATCAGACTGCGGCGGATGCTCCGGCATGGGTGCGTTGGCCGGATCTGGGTCTGCTGATGGAATCATCGGTGGTTCTTCAGGTTTTGCAGCATCGCACTGGCGGCGGCCTGCTCGGCCGCGCGCCGGGAACCGCCGATGCCGCGCTCGCACTGGTTCAGTTCGACGATCTCGCACTCCACATCGAACGACTGCTGGTGCGCCGCTCCCAAGGTGCTGACAACCCGGTATTGCGGCAGCTTCATCTTGCGGCCCTGCAACCACTCCTGCAATTCGGTCTTCGGATCTTTCCCGATGGCGGCCATCGTGGGATTGATCTCGACGTCCTTGAGCAAGCGATGCACGAGCTGCTGTGCGGCGATGAATCCGGCATCGAGATACACAGCGCCAATCACCGCCTCCAGTCCATCGGCCAGTATCGATGGGCGCTTCTTGCCACCCGAACGCATTTCGCCTTCGCCCAGCCGGATGCAGGCCGGCAGGCCAAGGCCGACTGCCAGCGCATGCAAGGTGTCCTGCTTGACCAGATTGGCACGCACGCGGGACAGGTCCCCTTCCGGCAGCTGTCGCAGCCGCTGGAACAACAGGTCGGAAACCGCCAGATTGAGGACCGAATCGCCCAGAAACTCCAGCCGCTCGTTGTGGTCGGCGCCAAAGCTGCGATGGGTCAGCGCGCGAGCCAGAAGGTCGGGGTTGGAAAAAACATGCTGCAAACGCTGCTGCAATGCCTGCCACAGGGGATCCACGTCAGTACCGCCAAGACACTATCTGGACTGACCGCGGTACTTGAGCGTCAGGTACGCCGGGCCCACCAGATGGATTTCGCGGTCATAGGCGAATTTCACCACGATGTTTTCGCCATCCTTGGTGATTTCCAGATCCTTGGCCTTCATGGACGTAATGCTGTCGACCTCGGCAGAGCGCTCGTACAAGGAACGCACTTCGGGCACCGTACTGCCGCTACTGGCCTTCTTGACCGCCTTGAGGACCGCCTGGTACTCGACAAAGGTCGGGAACACCTGTGCCGCCACGACGCCGACGATGGCCAGCACGCCACCGACGAACACCAGCCCCAGAAAGGAGATGCCGCGTTGCCGTGATTGGGGTTGTTTGCGCATGATTCGTCTCCTGCTGCAATGCCGCTGTCAGTGGAATGGTCCGATGCGGGTGAGATCACTGAAGTTCATCCAGACAAACACCGCCTTGCCGACAATATTCTTCTCCGGCACGAAGCCCCAATACCGCGAATCCAGCGAGTTGTCCCGGTTGTCTCCCATCATGAAGAACTGGCCCTCGGGCACCTTGCACACGACACCCTCGACACTGTAGCGGCAATTGTCGCGATGCGGAAACTCCTCGGCGCCTGGAATGAACGCGGGTCGGTCGTCGTCGAGCAACAGGCGATGAGGCCTGCCACCGAGCTGCTCCTCGAATTGCTTCGCATAACGCATCGTGTCCACGTCGAAAAAATCGGCAACCTGCCTGGTGGCCACTGGTGTCCCATTGATGGAAAGCCGCTTGTTCAGATAGCTCACCTCGTCGCCAGGCACGCCCACCACGCGCTTGATGTAATCCACACTGGGCTTGGGCGGGTAGCGGAAGACCATGACGTCGCCGCGTTGCGGCGCATCGCCCTGCGTGATCTTGTAATTGATGACCGGCAGGCGCAAGCCATAGTGAAATTTGTTCACCAGGATCAGGTCCCCCACGAGCAGGGTCGGAATCATGGAGCCGGAAGGAATCTTGAATGGCTCGAACACGAAGGAGCGCAACAGGAACACCACCAGAATGACCGGAAACAGACCCGCGGTCCAATCCAGCCACCAGGGCTGGGCCAGCAGGTCGGCTCGGGCCTTGGTGATGTCGCCGTCGACCTGGGTGACGCCTTGCCGATGCAGCTCTTCTCTGCGACGCGCCGCGCTGGCTTCCAGCGCGAGGGCGGCCTGCCGGCGCCGAGGCCAGAACACCAGGCGCTCCGCCATCCAGTACAGCCCGGTCACGACAACCGCCAGAAACAACATGAGTGCGAAGTTGCCCTCGATCCGGCCTGCATACCAGGCACCGCCATAGGCCACAAAGGCAGCCAGAACCAGGGAAGTCAGAATCTGCATCAATCGTCCACCTGCAGAATTGCAAGAAAAGCTTCCTGCGGCACTTCGACCGAGCCGATCTGCTTCATTCGCTTCTTGCCTGCCTTTTGCTTTTCGAGGAGTTTGCGCTTGCGCGAGATGTCGCCGCCATAACACTTGGCCAGCACGTTCTTGCGCAGCGCCTTGATTGTCTCACGGGCAATCACGTTGGCTCCGATGGCCGCCTGGATCGCGACATCGTACATCTGGCGCGAGATGATCTCGCGCATCTTCGAGACGACGGCACGCGCCCGGTACTGCGATTGCGAACGGTGCACGATGATGGACAAGGCATCGACCTTCTCGCCGTTGAGCATGATGTCGACCTTCACCACGTCCGATCCGCGGTACTCCTTGAACTCGTAGTCCATCGAGGCATAGCCGCGACTCACCGACTTGAGCTTGTCGAAGAAGTCCATCACGATCTCGCCCAGCGGCATTTCGTAGGTGAGCATGACCTGGCGCCCGTGATAGGCCATGTTCATCTGCACCCCGCGCTTCTGGTTGGCCAGCGTCATGACACTGCCGACGTATTCCTGCGGCATGTACAGATGCACCGTGACGATGGGTTCGCGGATCTCCTCCGTCTTGCCGATCTCGGGCATCTTGGACGGGTTCTCGACCATCATCACGTCGCCGCCGGTCTTGACCACCTGGTAGACGACACTGGGCGCGGTGGTGATCAGGTCCTGGTCGAATTCGCGCTCCAGGCGCTCCTGCACGATTTCCATGTGCAACAGACCCAGGAATCCGCACCGGAACCCGAAACCCAGCGCCTGCGACACCTCGGGTTCGTAACGCAGCGACGAATCGTTGAGCTTGAGTTTCTCCAGGCTGTCGCGCAGCCCTTCGTATTGGTTCGCTTCGGTCGGATACAGGCCCGCAAACACCTGTGGCTGGATTTCCTTGAAGCCAGGCAAGGCTTCGGTGGCGGTGAATGCGGCGCCGCCCGTGCCAGCCTTGATCTGGGTGATCGTGTCGCCGACCTTGGCAGCCTGCAACTCGCGGATGCCGGCAATGATGTAACCCACCTCGCCCGCTTCCAGCGCATCGCGCGGCTCGTCGGCTGGCGTGAAAACGCCCAGATTGTCGGCGTTATAGGTGGTGCCGGTGGCCATCATCTTGATGCGGTCACCCTTGGCGAGGCGGCCATCGACGACGCGCACCAGCATCACCACACCCACGTAGGTGTCGAACCAGCTGTCGATGATCATCGCGCGCAGCGGTGCATCGACCTTGCCGCGTGGTGGCGGTATCTTGGCGACGATCGACTCGAGGATGTCTTCGATGCCCAGGCCGGTCTTGGCGGAGCAGGCGATCGCGTCGGAGGCATCGATGCCGATCACATCTTCGATTTCCTTGCGCGCATTCTCCGGATCGGCATTGGGCAAATCCATCTTGTTGAGCACCGGCAAAACTTCGACGCCCAGATCGAGTGCGGTGTAGCAATTGGCCACCGTCTGGGCTTCGACACCTTGACTGGCATCGACGACGAGCAACGCGCCTTCGCACGCGGACAAGGAGCGACTCACCTCATACGAAAAATCCACGTGACCAGGTGTGTCGATCAGATTGAGGTTGTAGGTCTTGCCATCGCGCGCGTTGTAGCGCAACGCAGCGGTCTGCGCCTTGATGGTTATCCCACGCTCCTTCTCGATATCCATCGAGTCGAGAACCTGCGATTGCATGTCACGAACGGCGAGCCCACCGCAGGTTTGAATCAAGCGATCCGCCAGCGTCGACTTGCCGTGATCGATGTGCGCAATGATCGAAAAATTTCTGATGTGATCCATCAACGAGGACGCTTAAGTAATTGAATTGGAAAGCCGAGCGCTAAGAAAAAAGGGCGCGTCACAAAATGACGCGCCCTGAACCAACAATCATTGGCAACTGCGATAGTTGGGACTTCATTGTAGGCAAAAAGGCCCAAATGCCCAGACCTCTTGTCGCAAAATCATGTCGTTGCAAGGTAGCAACAGGAATTTTATACACAGCTTATTAACAGGTTTCGACGATCACTGCTGAACAACTTGTGGGTGATCTGTGGATCGATTGTGTGGATTGTTCAGACCATCTCATATGGTGGACTGGGACCTGAACGATATGCGCAAAATCATCGCTTGCGGCTCCGTTATTCTAACCAGGCAGGCAATTGCATCAAATAAGTCAGTGTTCGCAAACTTTTTGCCATCGACCACGCAGCACAAAAATCTTTCCGGTTCTGCCCGGCAAGGTCGCATCAAACCAACAAAACACCTGCAATTCACTCGGACATTGCCAGCGATCGTGCCCACGGCACTGGCGGTTCATCGCGCCGGACGAACCACCGCATACTGCACCCATTCGCCGCGACGGAACAGGATGTTCATCGGTTTCGTGCGGTCCGATTTCGACAAGGCCGATTCGAAGTCCTTCATGGTATTGACCTCCATATTGGCCACCGCCGTGATGATGTCGCCTTCACGAATGCCGGCCCGCTGCGCCGCATCGGTGGCGGCGTCGACCCTCACTCCGCCCTTGATCTTGAGTTCCTTCTTCTGGGCATCGGTAAGTTCGCTCACCGTCAGTCCCAGCGACTGGGCTGCGGCGGACGCCTTGGGCTTGTCGTCCTTGTCGCTCGCCTTCTGCGCCACCTTGTCCGGTTCGACTTCGGCAATGGTGACCACCAGGTCCTTCGTGCTGCCGCGCCGGAACACCGTCAGACTGCTGCGCGTGCCAGGCTTGATGTTGCCCACCAGACGCGGCAGATCATTGTGACGTTCGATCGTCTTGCCGTCGAACTTGATGATGATGTCACCGGCCTCGATGCCCGCCTTGTCGGCTGGAGAACCTGACTCCACGCCGCGTACCAGTGCGCCTGAGGGTTTGCCCATCCCGATGGCTTCTGCCACCTCCTTGGTGACCTGGTCTATCTGCACGCCGATACGCCCGCGCGACACCCTTCCCGACGTGCGCAGCTGGTCACTGACGCGGATCGCCTCGTCCATCGGAATCGCGAACGAGATTCCCATGAATCCACCGGAGCGCGAATAGATCTGGCTGTTGACGCCGACAACCTCGCCGCGCATGTTGATCAGCGGCCCACCCGAATTGCCCGGATTGATCGCCACGTCGGTCTGGATGAACGGCAAATAGTCGCCGGTGTCGCGCTGCTTGGCGCTGACGATGCCGGCGGTGACCGTATTTTTCAGTCCGAACGGTGAACCGATTGCCATCACCCATTCCCCGACCTTGAGGCGACTGACATCGCCCACCTTGACAGCCGGCAGACCGGTCGCTTCGATCTTGACCACGGCCACGTCTGTGCGCTTGTCGGCACCGACAATGCGCGCCTTGAACTCGCGGTCATCGGTCAAGGTCACCAACACCTCGTCTGCGCCGTCGACGACATGGGCATTCGTCATGATGTACCCGTCGGGCGTCAGGATGAACCCCGAACCGACACCCCGCGGCTGCTCTTCGTCGGGCAGCTGCGGGCGATTGGGCCGAGGCCCGGGCTGGCGTGGAATGTTCGGGATCGGAACACCAAAGCGGCGAAAGAACTCCAGCATGTCTTCGTCGATCGGGCCACCATTGCCCGAACGGGGGCGCGCAGCCACCCGCTCCAGCGTACGAATGTTGACCACGGACGGGCCGACCTGGTCCACCAACTCGGTGAAGTCCGGCAGGCCCCGTACTTGGGCGCTGGCTGGCGCCAGTGGCACCAGTGACAACGCTCCCGCTGCCGCAATGGTCATCAGAAATCGTTTCATGTTCATGCTGTCCAGTTTCATCAGGGTCATCCTAGTCAATCCATTGGCTTGCGCGAATCGCCGTGCGGCGCCGAGCGGCGTTGTGCAACGGCGAAGAGGGGCAATTGGGGGCTCAGCGTGTGCGCTCAAGACCCAGCGCGAATGCAGTGAGTGTGCTGCGCGGCACTTCGCCGATCACGGTCAGCCACCAGTCGCCGGCCTTGTCTTTCAAGCGCCTGGTCAAGGTCTGGGTCGCTCCCAGTGCCGTCGAACCCTCGCGCAGATGCAGGTTCGGGTCAAATGCTTCCACGAAAACCGATACCGACGCCAGGCCATCCGAAAAAACCCATTGCATCGCACCTTCGGTCTTGCCCGATCCAGCAGCGGGCAACTGCCGCTTCTGGCAGCTCATGGCCTTGAATCCGGCAACCGGATTCTTCATGGCCCAGCCTTCTGTGGCCGCCGTTGTCTTGACCATTTCAGACCTGTCGATGCGGTAGCCGTCGGTGTTTTGCATCATCTGTGTCAGCTTTGCCACGCTGACCGGGGCGTCCATCTGCAGGTCGGAAAATGCCGCCTGCTCCAGCACGCGGCCATCGACGTCCAACGTCTGCAGCTTGACGACCAGGCCCGTCGCTTTCTCGCTCCAGATCCGATAGCCGAACCGCAGCGCGTCCCTGGGCTGCAATTGCACCACGTCCGCGTCGAAGCCGGCCACACGTTCGACACCCTGCTGAACAGCCGTGTAGAACTGGCCCAGCGAAGCATCGGTCGAGCGCAACAGATCCGGGAAAAGCCCCAGCGACTCCCGCGTTTCGGTCATCGCCACCCGACTGCCGGGCAGGAAGGTGACAACCTGCTCGTTGCGCCGGAACGTTGATCGCGGCTGGCCGCTGAGCGATTCGACACGTTCCATCTGAAGATCACCGCTGCACACATGCCAGATCCTGGCGCTGGACATGTTGGCGCCCGCGGATACGACAAAGGTACCGATATACGTGCGCTGACGGGATGCACCATGCATCCGTGCCAACCAGTCGGCGATGCCCATCTCGCTGGAAGGCGCAGGTGTTGCGACTGCCTTCGGTGCTGCAACCTGGGCCCGCAGCGGCGCCAGCGGGGCCAGCATCCAGATCGATGCGACGACCAAGGCCCATCCCATGCGGAAACGACCAGCCGCCCACCGGCCTGTGCACCAGCGCCCGGCCACAGCGAGGACCCTTGCGCGATAGGGCATCGTGTTCATCGATGATCCGGCGGCTCGAACGTTGCGTTGCGCAGGAATCCCGCCGGCATCTGCAAGGCGGACGTACCGCCAAACTGGCGGTGCGCGGCCAGCATTTCATCCAGCCGCGCATCGCGCAGCATCACGGCAGGTTCGGCGCCAGAACCCGCCGCAGAAGCGAGCGTCGGTGCGCGGCTGTCGGGCGCCGCGGCCAGTTGCATCGTATCGAGCGTGCCCACATGCCATCCCAGCACCGCCACCGCCATCAGCGACGCCGCCGCCGCCAGCCACTTCCAGCGCAGCGTGGCATCGTTGGCCCCGTGCACGGTGGATTCAGACGAGACCACCGTCTGCAGCGTGCCGACCGGCAAGCGCAGCGCTGGGTCCAGCGCCCGCAAGTGGTCGGGTTCTGCAACCTGAACTTGCCCAACCGGTGTCCCGGTCTGCGCAAGGCGGGCCCGAAAGCGACCCAGGAAGGCCTGGTCGCCACCACAATCGGCCAGGTCCGGGCAACGCAACACATCGCCGACTACGTGATAGGCATGCCAGGTCGCCAGCGCTTCCTCGGAAGATGCCACCCAGCTCACCGCGTGCGGGACCTTGGACTGTTCCAATTGCCCGTCTACCAGGGCAGATAGCCATTCGCGGCGTTGCAGTTCGTCTTCAAGCATGTGCAATCCCTTCGAAAACCATCACCAGCGCTTGCCGCTCTGGTTCTCCAGCAACGGCCGGATGCGGGTCGAAACCGCCTCCCGCGCACGAAAAATACGTGATCGAACCGTTCCGATCGGGCATTGCATCAGCTCCGCAATCTCCTCGTAACGCAGTCCCTCGATCTCGCGCAGGACCAACGCTTCGCGCAGATCCGCCGGCAAGGCTTCCATCGCCGCTTGGACCATCGCGCCGATTTCCTTCGCTGCCAGCACCGATTCTGGAGTCTCATCGGCTATTGGTTCGTTTCCGGGCCGGGAAGTTTCATCATCATCGTCGGACGCGCGCCACGCAGCTTCCGGCACGGTGGGGTCGCGCTTGAGTTCCATCAACGCCTTCTTGGCGGTATTCACGGCGATGCGGTAGAGCCAGGTGTAGAACTGGGCGTCACCGCGAAACTGGTGCAGCGCGCGATAGGCCCGGATGAAGGTTTCCTGCGCAATGTCCTCGACCAGGTCGACATCCCGGACCATGCGACCGATCAGTCGCTGGATGCGCCGCTGGTATTTGAGCACCAGCAGTTCGTAGGCATGCTGTTCACCGGCAAGTGTCCGTTCGACCAGCGCGCGGTCGCTGTCGGGCTCTGGTCGCTCAGGCATTGGACTACCGGGGTCCGTACCGGCCGTCATGAATGGGGAGCCGGCGCGGAGGAAGTGGCGATCACCTGCGTTCGCCCGGGTGCATGGATGGCGCGACGCAACGCCAGCCAGCGGCCTGGCTCCGATGCCTGTGACAACCAGAGCCAGTGGCTGGCGCCAGCATCGAGTGCCATTCGGACCAGCAAACCGGATTGGGTGTCCAGTCGCGCCTGGATACTGCCGTGTTGAGGGCCGGCCGCATTTTCCCACCACCAGTCGTGCCCATCCCAGCACAAAGATCCTGACACGGTCAGCGGCGCCTGCCACACGCACCAGGCTGCAACACCCGCTGTTGCCAGCAAACCCACCCATGGTCGCCAATCGGCAACAGAGCCCAAGGCCAGCCATGCGAGATCCACACACAGTGCCAGGCACAGGACAAGCACCAGCAACCCCAGCAGCAACCGGGGTCTGGACAACGGATACGTCACCGCAGGGGCATGCGCCTGGGGGTTGAAACCGGTGTCAGGCAGCTCGAAACCCATGCGCACTGCCGGCAAGCGTGTCAGACGCGGCGGAACACCAGGGAGCCGTTGGTTCCACCAAAGCCGAAGTTGTTCTTGACCGCCACCTCGATTTTCATGTCACGCGCCGTGTTGGCGCAGTAATCCAGGTCACATTGCGGGTCCTGGTTGACGAGATTGATCGTTGGCGGGCTCTTCTGATGGTGCAGCGCCAGCACGGTAAAGACCGACTCGATACCGCCAGCGCCACCCAACAGGTGTCCGGTCATCGACTTGGTCGAGCTCACCACGATCTTGCGCGCGTGATCACCCAGCGCCGCCTTGATGGCATTGGTCTCGTTGATGTCACCCAGCGGGGTCGAAGTGCCATGGGCGTTGAGGTAGTCGACCTGATCGGCATTCACACCCGCATTGCGCAGCGCATTGACCATGGCGCGGCGCGGGCCGTCCATATTGGGGGCGGTCATATGTCCGGCATCGGCGCTCATGCCATAGCCGGCCAGTTCGGCATAGATCTTCGCGCCGCGCGCCCGCGCGTGACCGATTTCCTCCAGCACCATCACGCCGGCTCCTTCGCCCAGCACAAAGCCGTCACGATCGCGGTCGAACGGGCGCGACGCCGCGGTTGGATCGTCATTGCGCGTGGACAAGGCACGCATCGCGGCAAATCCACCGACGCCCAATGGCGACACCGTGGCTTCGGAGCCACCGGCCACCACCACGTCGGCGTCGCCATATTCGATCATGCGACCCGCCTCACCAATACTGTGCAAACCGGTGGTACATGCAGTCACGATCCCCAGGTTCGGACCCTTGAAGCCGAACCGGATCGACACATGGCCGGCAATCATGTTGATGATGGATGCGGGGACGAAGAACGGCGATATGCGACGCGGGCCGCGCTCGCGCAGTTCTTCGTGCGTCCCTTCGATCATCGGCAGACCGCCGATACCGGATCCGATCACGCAGCCGATCCGTGTCGCGAGCTCGTAGTCCAGCGCCTCACCGGTGGGCAGCCCTGCGTCCGCCACCGCTTGCGCCGCGGCAGCAATCCCGTAATGGATGAACGTATCCATCGTGCGGGCTTCCTTGGCACGGATATAGGATTCCAGATCGAAGCCGCGCACCTCACCGGCAATCTTGCAGGAGAAGTTCGAGGGGTCGAAGCGGGTGATCGTGTCGATACCCGATTTGCCCGCCAACAGATGGGCCCAGGCATCGGAAACGGTATTTCCAACCGGGCTGACACAGCCCAGACCGGTGACGACGACGCGACGACGGGACATGAGATTCAAAGCCTATGGTTGTTCGCGACAGGCTGCAACCGAGTCATCGGTCGATTCGGCCAAGTGCCACGACATTGCCTGCACGACATGGCTGACGCCTGCGGCGCCCGATCCGCTGGCGGTCGGGCGACGTGGCCGTCAAGCCTTCTGGTGGGTATTGGCGTAATCGATCGCGTTTTGCACGGTGGTGATCTTCTCCGCGTCTTCGTCGGGGATCTCGATCCCGAATTCGTCTTCCAGAGCCATCACCAGTTCCACCGTGTCCAGCGAATCGGCACCCAGATCGGCCACAAAGGCCTTTTCATTGGTGACTTGCGCCTCTTCAACGCCCAGTTGCTCTGCAATGATCTTCTTGACACGTGCTTCAATATCGCTCATGGAGTCCCTCAAAGGGTTGTAAAACAATCTGTGATTTTAGCCACCTTGGCGCTCTCGCCCCCCGTTGGCTGCCGGCCAGACGACCCGGCACGAAAACACGCAGGCACACTACATGTACATGCCGCCGTTGACATGCAATTCCTGCCCTGTCACGTAGGCCGCGTGTGGTGATGTCAGGTAGACGACGGCATGCGCAACTTCCTCGGCCTGGCCCAGTCTGCCCAGCGGTATCTGGGCCAGCAAGGCCTGCTGCTGCTCCGGCGCCAGAGCGGCCGTCATGTCGGTGGCGATGAAACCGGGCGCAATGCAATTGACCGTGATGTTGCGCGATCCCAGCTCGCGCGCCAACGCGCGGCTCATGCCAGCGACACCCGCCTTGGCCGCGGCATAGTTGCTCTGACCAGCGTTGCCGGATGCACCGACCACCGAAGTGATGTTGACGATACGTCCATACCGCTGCTTCATCATGGTCCGCATCACGGCACGACTCATCGTGAACACCGCCTTCAGATTGGTGTCGAGCACGGCATCCCAGTCTTCGTCCCTCAGTCGCATGGCCAGGTTGTCGCGTGTGATTCCGGCGTTGTTGACCAACACATGCAAGCCACCGTGTTGCTGCACGACCCGGGCCACCAGCGCCTCGGCCGCAGCCGTATCGTTGACATCGAGCACCGCGCCGCTGCAACCGTCAAAGGCAGCCAGGGCATCGGCGATCGCGGACGCGCCGGCGGGCGACGTGCCGGTGCCCACGACAGCAAATCCCTGCTGCGCCAACGCAAGTGCAATCGCACGCCCGATGCCCCGCGATGCGCCCGTCACCAGTGCCACCTGACGGCTCATCGTGCTCTTCGCGTCGCTCATCAACAATCCTCCCTGCTGCGCAT